>NZ_JBITBX010000013.1:0-182136 GCF_044452725.1 Actinoplanes sp. NPDC051859
ACCCCGATTCCTGCACACCTACAATCACCACCGCCACCACACCGCCATCGGCGGACCACCCGCCAGCCGCGTTCCCAACCTCTCTGGGCAGAACAGCTAGGGATCGTCGCGGCCCGCCACCGCGGCGATCTCGCCGGCGCACAGGAGCTGACCGGGGCGTTCACCGACGACGCGGCGCGGGCGCACGCATTCCTGCTGCTCACCGAGCTCGCCCTGACCATCGTCGCCGACGGCACCGGACAGGACATGCGGACCGTCGTCGGGGACCTGTCCCTGCGCATCGCCACCCTGTCCGCCGCCACCGAATAATCGATGGTGCGGTTCGCGGCGCCGGGCAAGTTCGGCCCTTTCGTCGATCAGGTGGCGCCGGACGTGCCGACGGGGCACACCATCGCCCGCCGGGTTGCTGCCGACCACGTCCGGCGGGCCGGGCGCCGGCCCCGCGTCGCCGTGCTGCCGGATTGGCAGCAGACCGCGGACGTGGTGGCGCCGCAGGGCAGTCACCGCTTCGACGAGCACCACGCCCTGACCGACCTGCCGGAGCGGCTCGACCCGCAGCGGCGCGAGGCGTTCCTGCTCACCCAGCTTGCCGATCTGTCATATGCCGAGGCCGCCGAAGCGTGCGGCTGCCCGGTCGGCACGATCCGGTCCCGGGTGGCGCGCGCCCGCGAAGATCTGATCTCTGCTCTGGACGCCGTCCACCCGCAGCCCCGGACCGCCGCCGGCTGACGTCCCGACGACGCGACCGTGGCAGCACAGGCTGCTGATCAGGATCCGGTGCTGGGCTCGTCCGGCAGGGTGGCGGCGGCGAGATGCAATGACAGCTCGCGGATGAGCTCGTCCATGCTCTGCCCGGTGGCGTCTTTGACGAGGGTGAGGGCCAGTTCGGCGAGCAGTTGGAAGCCGCGGGTGCGGGTCTGCTCATCCGGGAACGCGGCGAGCAGCGCGTGCGCGCCGTCGAGGTCACCGCGGTGCTTCGCGGCGATGACCCCGGCGGCGCGCTGCGCTGCGTGAAAGGCCGACGACGCGTCGGCCCCGCTCACGGCGCGACGATCAAAGGGTTGCCCGCAGCGCGGGCAGCGTCGAACCGCTTGATCACGTCAGCCCAGTTCACGAGCTTCCACAACTGGTCCACGTAGTCCGGACGGACGTTCTTGTACTGCAGGTAGTACGCGTGCTCCCAGGCATCGAACGCCAGGATCGGCGTGGAACCCTGCCCGACGTTGCCGTGGTGGTCGTAGATCTGCTCCACGATCAACCGCTGCGACAGCGGCTCCCACGCGAGCACGCCCCAACCGGAACCCTGCACACCCTTGGTCGCCGTGGACAGCTGCCCGGAGAACGCCTCGAACGAGCCGAAGTGCTCGTCGATGGCCGCGGCCAGCTCGCCGTCGGGGCGGTCGCCGCCGTCCGGGGACAGGTTGTTCCAGAAGATCGAGTGCAGCACGTGCCCGGACAGGTTGAACGCCAGGGTCTTCTCCAGACCCACCAGCGCCGAGTAATCGCCCTTGTCGCGGGCCTCGGCGAGCTGGTCGAGGGTGTCGTTGCTGCCCTTCACGTACGCGGCGTGGTGCTTGCTGTGGTGCAGCTCCAGGATCTGCCCACTCATCGCCGGCTCGAGCGCGCCGTAGTCGTAGGGCATGTCGGGAAGCGTGTAGATCGCCATCGCTACCTCAAATCTGCATTGACTGGGCTATTGCCTTCATCTTGCAACAGCCAGGGAATAGCAGATCAGTGAGGTAACCCTTCCTTGCGCTGGATTGCTGTTTCAGCTGATCAGGGCGCGGGTGAGGGTCACGACGGGCTGCATGCCGATGTCCAGGGGACTGGGTGGCAGCCCGGCCCGGACCAGCAGGTCGCCGACTGCGGCGATCATGGCGCCGTTGTCGGTGCACAGCCGCGGTGCGGGCACCCGGAGCGTGATTCCGGCCTCGGCACACCGCTGGGCGGTCAAGGCGCGGACGCGGCTGTTCGCGGCGACCCCGCCGACCATCAGCAGGGTGTCAGCCTGGTGCGCCCGGCAGGCGGCGACGGCTTTGCGGGACAGGGTGTCGGCCACGGCTTCCTGGAACGAAGCGGCGACGTCGGCAACCGGCAGCGGCCCGTCATGGCGCTCGACCCAGCGGGCGACCGCTGTCTTCAACCCCGAGAACGAGAACCCGTACGCGGCGTCGCGGGGGCCGGTCAGCGGCCTCGGGAATGCGATCGCCCGCGGGTCTCCGTCGCGGGCCGCGCGGTCGATCGCCGGGCCACCCGGGTAGGGCAGGCCGAGCAGCCGGGCGACCTTGTCGAAGGCCTCCCCCGCGGCATCGTCGCAGGTGTCGCCCAGGTGCACGATCTCGTCGCGGACCAGGTCGTTGAGCACGAGCAGCGAGGTGTGCCCGCCGGACACGATCAGCGCGACACAACGCTGCGGCAGCGGTCCATGGTCGAGGACGTCGACCGCCGCGTGCCCGGCGAGGTGGTGCACCCCGTAAAGCGGAACACCCAGTGCGAGGGCGTACGCCTTGCCGGCGGCGAGCCCGACCTGGACGGCGGTAGACAGGCCGGGGCCGGCGGTGACGGCGACCGCGTCCACGTCGGCGAAGCCCACCCCGGCCCGGTCGAAGGCCGCTCGTACGATCGACGGCAGGGCCTCCAGGTGGGCGCGGGCGGCGATCTCCGGCACCACCCCGCCGAATCGAGCGTGCTCGTCCATGCTGGACGCGAGCGCGTCGCCGAGCAGGACCCCGTCACGGACCAGCCCGGCACCAGTCTCGTCACACGAGGTCTCGATCCCCAGAATCAGCGGCATGGTTCAGCGCAGCCCGGCCTCGCGCAGCAGCGCGTCGCGTTGCGCCCGGGGCAGCCGGTCGACGTAGAGGGTGCCGTTGAGGTGGTCGGTCTCGTGTTGCAGGCAGCGGGCGAAGTAGCCGGTGCCGGAGACCGTGACGGGTCGGGCGAGCCGGTCGAGGCCGGTCACCGACGCCAGCGCCGCGCGGGGCAGTTCGGCGCGTGGGCCCGGCACCGACAGGCAGCCCTCCCCTGCCGTTACCTCTCCGGCCAGGGCGGAGGCGGCTTCAAGGACCGGGTTGATGAGGTGCCCGCAGTGGCGGACGCCGTCGTCGTCCGGGCAGTCGTATACGAACACCTGCAGATCGACGCCGATCTGGTTGGCAGCCAGCCCGACGCCCTGCGCGGCGTACATCGAGTCGAACATGTCCTCGATCAGGTCCTGGAGCGCTTTGTCGAAGACGGTGACATCGGTGCAGCGACGGTGCAGCACCGGATTGCCGTAGTAGGTGATCGGTCGCGCAGGCATTGCTGCACTCTAGCGGCTATTGCAATCACGATGCAGTGCCGGCCTGGGCGGGTACGGACCTGTGGATCGTCCGCATGCCAGCCGGCGATCTCGTGCCGGACCTGGCTACAGTGATGGACGGTCGGAGGGAGATGCGGGTGACAGCGGCACAGCAGCACCACAGGCTGAACGCGGTCCGCGAGCATGTCCGAGCCCGGGGACGCCGATGGACCGTGGCCAAGTCGGCCGTGGTGGAGGTCCTGATCGGCGCCGCGGGGCATCTGTCGGCCCAGCAGGTCTATGACACTGTCAGCAGCCGGTTCCCGCAGATCGACCGGTCCACCGTGCACCGCGTCCTGCTCACCCTGGCCGACGAGCATGTCGTGCACATCCTCGGCCGCCAGGGCGAAGCCCGCTACGGCATGGCCGACGAAGCCCACCACCACGCCGTCTGCGCACGGTGCGGCATCGAGGTCGAAATCCCGGCAGCCCTGATCTCACCCGCACTGGCCGCAGCGGCAACCGCGACCGGCTTCCGCTTCGACAGCGCGAGCATCACGCTGGCCGGCATCTGCCAGAACTGCACCGCTGCCTGATCGACACCGTGTCTGCGCGGGCCGGGCGGCGCAGGCTCTAGGCGCGGGACAGCTCGAATTCCTGCCACGCGTGGAAACCGCCGATCAGGTCGCGGACGTCCTGGTGGCCGGCGGCACGCAGCAGGCTGGCCGCGACCGACGAACGGTATCCCCCGGCGCAGTGCACGACGATCGGCCGGTCCCCGCCGATCTCGTCGAGGCGGCCGGACAGTTGAGCGAGGGGGATGTGCTGGGCGCCGCCGATGACACCGATCCCGAGTTCGCCGGGATTACGGACATCGAGCACCAGCGGCGGATCGGCCCGTACGAGCGCGGCAAGCAGGTCATCCACGCTGACCCGGCCGGGTGCGACCAACTCCCCCACTGACTCCAGCCGGGCGATCTGTGAGTCGTGCAGGAAGCCGGTGACCCGGTCGAAGCCGATCCGGGACAACCGCAGGACCGTGTCGGCGGCTCGTTCAGCAGGGGCGATCACCAGGAGCGTGCGGTCCGGCGCGATCACCGTGCCGGCGGTCTCGGCGAAACGCCCGTCGAACGGCACGTTGACCGCGCCCCGCAGGTGCCCGGCGGCGAACTCCTGAGGATCCCGAACGTCCACGACCAGGGCACCGGCAGCGCGGGCCGCAGCAAACTCGGCAACAGTCAGCGCCGCCACCGCGCTCTGATCGAAGAGGGCCCGGGTCCGACGGTTGAGGTCCGCGTCGTACGCGAAATAGCCCGGCGTGATCGGCTGCCCGCCCGTGACCAGGCTCAGGAACTGCTCGACGGGCATCGGTGCGCAGGCGTAGTTGGTGCGGCGCTGCTCCCCGATGGTCGACTGCCGCTCGGTGGACAGGTTCTTGCCGCACGCCGACCCGGCCCCGTGGGCGGGAAAGACCCGCACCTCATCGGGCAGGCCCATCAGTTTGCGCTGCACACTGTCATGCAGCATCCGGCCCAACTCCTCGGCCGTGACCCCGGCGGAGGCGAGCAGGTCGGGGCGCCCGACATCGCCGATGAACAGGGCGTCGCCGGTCAGCACCCCGTACGCGACAGCATCGTCGGCGCGCTCGTGAATCAACACGCTGATCGACTCCGGGGTGTGCCCCGGGGTTTCCATGACCTCCAGGGTGACGTCCCCCAGGCTGATCCGCTCGCCGTCGGTGAGGTGCCGGATCGGGTAGTCGGTCTGCGCGCGGTGCCCGTAGCCGATCCAGGCGCCGGTCGCGGCGGCCACCTCCAGGTGCCCAGCGACGAAGTCAGCGTGGAAGTGAGTGTTGATCACACCGACGATAGTGAGGCCCTGGGTGCGGGCGTCGGCGAGATACTCGGCGATGTCGCGGCGCGGGTCCACCAGCACCGCCCGCCCCGTGGTCTCGTCGCCGACCAGGTACGAAGCCTGCGACAGACAGTCCAGGTAGTACTGAGTGAAGATCATCTCGCGGTCCCCTTCATCGCGCAGCGAACGTGGAAAGGTCCAGCAACGCCGGGAGCAGCCACACCCGCCGCCGTAACCCGGCTCACCAACTCACCAACCCCGGGGACACGCACCGTGTGCACGTCGCCGGGTCGTAGTCGCCGGCTGCCGGCCGTACCGAAAACGAGAACGTCTCCCGGGCCCCACGCCGCGTCGTGCGAGACCGACGCGATCGTCTGAGCGATCGGGTCGGCGATCCGGCCGAGGTCCGTACGGTCGGTGACCTCCCCATTCACCGTGACGACGAGGGCCTGGCCGGTCAGGCGGGGCAGGTCGTCGCGGGTGACCACCCACGGCCCGAACACCCGGGCCACCGCCCGCTCGTCGTCCGCGCCGGTAGTGACGCGGGTGAAGCAGGAGTAGCCGAGGATGTGCTCGCTGGCGCGTTCGACGGCAATCCGCCGGGTGGGGCTGCCTATGACTACGGCGAACCCGGCCGACGCGGCAAGCGGCGTTCCGGACTCGGCAACCTCGTGACCGGAGGCAGCGAGCGCACCCATCAGGTTGCTCGGTTCCCGCGTTGCCGGCGCAATCCACAGCAGCCGTCGCGGCCGGGACAGCGGGGCCAAGAGCGTGACGTCGCTCAGCCGGTGATCGGGTTTACGGCCGCAGGCGGCCATCGCGAGGTCCATGACCGTCTCCGCGGCCAACGCCTCGGAGGCATCCGCGTACGGCAAGCCCGGCGTGTGGGTCAAGTCGAGCACTGCGTCGTCCTCCACCAGGCCCCACGACTCGCGGCCGCCCAGCCGGAAGCCTGCGATCTTCACGGCTGACGCATCCAGCAGGCGCGCTGCGTCCGGCTCATTCCAGCGTGGACCCTGCGGTCGGGCCTTCGAGGAAGACGTTGGGCTTCAGGAAGAACGCGATGACCAGTGCGCCGTGGGGGGCGGTGGCGCGGTGCTGGTTGCCCTTCGGGCGCCACGAGTAGTTCCCTGCGGTGGTCTCGCCCTCGGCGTCGACGATGCTGCCTTCCAGCACGTACGTCTGCTCGATCTCGACGTGCTCGTGCAAGGGCAGCACCGCACCCGGCTGCCAGCGGAACAACGCCGTCAACAGACCCGTTTCCGGCTCGCGCAGCAGCACCTTCATCTCGATGCCCGGAAAACCGATCGGCTTCCACGGCAGCCCGTCCACGTCCACATAGCGCGAGGCCAGCGACGGCAACGAGTTCAGGTCATCGGCGTATGGGGTCTCAGCGGGCATATCTCATCCTCCTGCGGATGAAGCACAGCAATGGGCTCCGAGTTGTCACGGCTCGCAGTCCTGACATGACCCGAACGTCAGAAGGGCGGTGTCGGACACCTCGAAGCCGGACCGCCGGGCATGCGCGAGAAGCGACGCTATTACCGCCGCTGGCACCGACACCTCCCGGTCACACCGCCGGCACACCAGGCTGTGGACGTCGCGCCGGACCAGGCGATAGCCGATAGAGCCACCGGCGGAAACCGCCTGTACCACCCCGGCGCGTTCCAGCCGAGCCAGCACCCGGTGCGCCGTCGACAGGTCCACCGCTACGCCTTCATCCGCCAAGCGGCGATGCACCGCCGCCGCGCTCAGCCCCGCATCGCGTGCCAACACCGTCACGACTGCCCGGCACGCCCGGGTACGGCGCATTCCGGCTTGTGCTGCCCGATCCATGATCTGCTCCACACCGGCCGACCCCGCGGCGAACGTCACCGGCACGCCACACTCCCCTCCACCCGGTCAACCCCGGACCTCCCGGCGTCTGCACGGTAGAAGCGACAGCCAAACCCCGTCCCGGCCCGCAACCGGGAAGCGAGCGCACAAGGGCGCCCCGGCTGCTGGATCATCGCGGGCCGGAACGCCCTTGCCACGGACCGGCGGGCAGCACCGATCCAACGCCATTATTGGGCAGTTGCCACCGTGATGCAATAACGCAGGACGGGCAACCACTGGACGAACGACCCGCAATCAGGAGGTAGGCGTCAGGGCTCCACCCGGTAGTGCGCCTCTCTTATTGCAAGTTTGAGGCAACTGCGACAGCATGGTGCCAGATCGGCGGGATGGTCGTCCGATCCTGAGCGTGGAGTTGTCGTTGATGGTTCGGTCCCCCCTGTTCTCGTTGCGGTCGGCGGCGTTCGTCGTGGCCGGGATGCTCGCCCTGTCGGCGTGCTCATCGCCTTCCAGCACCGGCTCGTCGGCCGCCCCGGACACGTTCGTGGTGGCGACCTCCGGTGAGCCGGACACGCTGAACCCGGTGCTGAACTACGGCGTCGACGGCGCCTCGCTGATCTTCGACGGCCTCGTCGCGCGGGACGTCAGCAACGCCCTGGTCCCGGCGCTGGCCGCCGAACTGCCGGCGGTGTCCGCCGACGGCAAGACGGTGACGGCGAAGATCCGCCCGGGGGTCACCTTCCACGACGGCACGCCGCTGACCGCTCAGGACGTCGTGTTCACGTACCAGTCGGTGCTCGACCCGAAGATCGACTCGACGCTGCGCTCCGACCTCGAGATGCTGACCTCAGTCACCGCGTCCGACCCGGCCACGGTGGTGTTCGCGTTGAAGTACGCGTACGCGCCGTTCCTGCAGCGGCTCACCCTGGGCGTCGTCCCGGCGAAGGCGCTGAGCGGGCAGGACATCAACAAGGCCGCGTTCAACCGTAAGCCGGTCGGCACCGGGCCGTACAAGGTGGAGTCCTGGACCGCCGGTGACCGCCTCGTGCTGGCCGCGAACGCCACCTACTGGGGCGGCAAGCCGGCCAACAACAAGGTCGTCGTGGCGTTCGTCGGCGACGACAACGTGCGCGCGCAGCGGATGCGCGCAGGCGAATTCGACGCGGCCGAGCTGGCACCGAAGCTCGCGGCCGGGTTCGACACCGCCAACGGGTACGGGGTCCAGCGGGTCCCGACCGGCGACTACCGCGGCGTCATGTTGCCGTTCAGCAACCCGGTGACCGGTGACGTGGCGATTCGGCGGGCGTTGTCGCTGGGCCTCGACCGGTCGGCGATGGTGACCGGCGTCCTCGCCGGTGCGGGCGAGCCCGCCTTCGGGCCGGTCGCCCCCTCGTCGGAGTACTTCGACGCGTCCAGCGCCGGAAAGGCCACCGCGGACACGGCGGCCGCGACGGCGCTGCTCGACGGTGCCGGGTGGGCCACTGGGCCGGACGGTATGCGGGCGAAGGGCGGCCAGGCGGCGGCGTTCACGCTGATGTACCCGGCGGGTGACAGCCTGCGCAAGGAGCTTGCCCTCGCGGTCACCGCCGACGCGAAGAAGATCGGTATCTCGGTCAGCCCGGAGGGCCTGACGTGGGACGCGATCGAGCCGCGGATGAAGTCCGATGCGCTGATCATGGGCTGGGGCACGCCGTACGACCCGGACTTCATCACCTACAAGCTGTTCGCGTCGCCTTTCGCCGGGCAGGGCTTCTTCAACCCGGGCTCGTACAAGTCCGCGGTCACCGACAAGGCGTTGCAGGACGGCCGCGACCAGGCCGACCCGGCGAAGCGCAAGGCGGCGTACGCGACCGTGCAGAAGCAGCTCGCCGCGGACGCCCCGTGGGTGTTCCTCACCTACCTGAAGCACACGTACGTGGTGAAGTCGAGCGTCGCCGGAGTGAGTCCGCGGGTGGAGCCGCACGAGCACGGCGTCGAGAACAGCCTGTGGTGGAACATCAACACCTGGACCCGCAAGTGACCGCAGCACCTGAGGCCCCGGCAAAGCGGCGGGGCATAGCGGGTGCGGGTGCGGTGATCCGGCGCCGGCTCCTGGTGGCGGTGCCGGTGTTGATCGCCACGAGCATCGGCATGTTCCTGCTCGGTGCGGCGTCGCCGATCGACCCGGCGAAGCAGTACGCCGGCGCGGCCGCGTTCACCGCGACGGAGGAGAACCTGGCGCAGATCCGTGCCAACTGGGGTGTCGACGACCCGCTGCCGGTGCAGTACCTGCGCTGGGTCGGCAACCTGCTGCGCGGCGACCTGGGCTGGTCGACGAGCCGGCACGAGCCCGTGACCGAGGTGCTCGGCGCGCGGGCGGGATGGACGTTGCTGCTGGTGGGCGCGGCGCTCGCCGGGGTGCTGATCGTCAGTCTGTTGGTGGGGACCCTGGCCGCGTACCGTCGCGGTGGTGTCTTTGATCGTGGGTTGCGGGCCGTGGCCTATGCGGTCGAGGCGATGCCGGTGTTCTGGATCGCGCTGGCCGCGATCGCCCTGTTCGCGCTCACCTTGGGGTGGCTGCCGGCCGGCGGGCTGACCGAGGTGACCGCGACCGGGACGTCGTTCACGGACGTGGCATGGCACCTGGTCCTGCCGATCGCCGTGCTCGCGGTGTCGCAGGCGCCGTGGTTCCTGCTGTTCGTCCGCGACTCGGTGGCGGAGAGCCTGCGCGACGACCACGTCCTCGCGGCCAAGGCTCGTGGGCTGCCCGGCCGGACCGTCCTGTTCGGCCACGCGTTACGCACCGCGCTGCTGCCGTTCCTCACGCTGATCGGCACCCATCTGCCCGAGTTGGTGGGTGGGGCGGTCCTGGTCGAGACGGTGTTCTCGCTGCCGGGTCTGGGTGCGGTGACCGTGCAGGCCGCCCTGGGCAGCGACTTCCCGCTGCTCGCGGCAATCACCCTGGTCACCACCGTGGTGGTGCTGACCGCGAACCTGCTCACCGACCTCGCCTACGCGGCGGCCGACCCGCGGGTGCGCCTCGATGGCTGACCTCACCCTGCGCCGCCGCCCGGTGTTGCGGCTGCGCCCCGGACAGACCGGCACGACCGTCGCGGTGGCGGTGCTGGTCGTCGCGATCGGGGCGTGCCTGCTAGCCCCCGTACTGTGGCCGCTGGACCAGAGCGCGATCGCCCTCGACCAGACCCGCCTGCCGCCGTCGTTCGCGCATCTCGCCGGCACCGACGACCTGGGGCGCGACGTCGCGCACCGCACCCTCTACGGGCTGCGGGTCTCGCTGCTCGTCGGCGCCGTCGCGGCCCTGGTCGCCACCGTCATCGGGGGTGTCGTCGGCGGGATCGCCGGAACGTTCGGCGGCGTCGTCGACCGGGTGCTGATGCGGGTGGTCGACACCGTCGCGGCGCTGCCGCACCTGCTGCTGGGGATCTTCATCGTGGCGATGCTGCGGCCCAGCCTCGGCGCGGTCATCCTGTCCGTCGGGTTGACCCACTGGCTGTCCACCGCCCGAATCGTCCGCTCCGAGGTGCTCAGCCTGCGCTCGCGGCCGTTCATCGACGCCGCCATCTCCGGCGGCGCGTCCCGGGCCCGGGTACTGACCCGGCACCTGCTGCCGCACGTGCTGCCGAAGCTGGCGCTGGCGACGACGCTGATGGTGCCGCACGCGGTGTGGCACGAGACCGCGCTGTCGTTCCTCGGCCTCGGGCTGCCACCACACCTGGCTTCGCTCGGCAACATGATCAACGACGGGCAGGGGTCGCTGCTGACCGGGGCGTGGTGGGCCAGCATCATGCCCGGCCTGGTCATCGTGATCGTCACCCTCGCGCTGGCCGCGGTCGTCGCCCGCTGGCGCGACCGCCTCGATCCCCGGGTACGAGCGGAGCTGCAACTGTGACCACCACCGCCGATCCCCGCACCCGCACCGACCTGCGGTTGACGGTGTCCGGGCTGACCGTCCGGTTCCGGATGCGCGGCGCCGTCGTGCAGGCCGTCACCGATCTCGACCTCACCCTGCGGCCGGGCGAACTGCTCGCCGTGGTCGGCGAGTCCGGGTGCGGCAAGTCCGTCCTCGCCCATGCCCTGCTCGGGCTGCTGCCCGGCAATGCCGAGGTCACCGGCACCGCGCTGCTGCACGGCGACGGCGACCCAGTCGGTCTGCTCGGCGCCGATGAACGCACCCTCGCCCGCTCGGTGCGGGGCCGCCGGGTCGGGCTCGTGCCGCAGAGCCCGGCCACCGCCCTCACGCCGGTCCGGACCGGGCGACGACTGCTCGAGGAAACCCTGCAGGCACACGGGCGCCAGCCGGCGACGGCCGAGGCGGTCGCCGCATCCGTCGGCCTCACCGCGGCCGACCTCGACCGGTACCCGCACGAGCTGTCCGGTGGCATGGCCCAGCGCCTCGTCACCGCGCTGGCGCTGGCCCCCGAACCGCAGGTGCTCCTCGCCGACGAACCGACCTCCGGACTCGACCGGCCACTGGTCGACGCCACCCTCGACCTGCTCCGGCAGCGCTGCGACGCGGGCGGATCGGTCATCCTGATCACCCATGACCTCGCCGCCGCCGAACGCGTCGCCGACACCGTCGCCGTCATGTACGCCAGCCGCATCGTCGAACACCGGCCCGCCACCGCATTCTTCGCCGGACCGCGGCACCCCTATGCGCATGCGCTGCTTGATGCGCTGCCGGACCGGGCGTTCGCCCCGATCCCCGGCCATCCACCGATGCTGACCGCGCTGCCGCCGGGATGCGCGTTCGCACCCCGCTGCCGGTACGCGGCCGACGACTGCGCCACCCCGCCGGAACTGGGTGCGGACCGGGTCGCCTGCCACCACCCGATCGGAGCACCGGCATGACCGGCCGCCTCACCGCCGACCAAGTCACCGTCGCCTACGGCCGGCAGACCGTCCTCGACCGGATGAACCTGCACGTCGACCGCGGCGAGACAGTGGGACTGCGCGGCCCGTCCGGGTGCGGCAAGTCCACCCTGGTCCGCGTCCTCGCCCTGCTGCACCGCCCGGAGACGGGACAGGTCCTGCTCGACGGCACACCGATCAGTGGCATCCGATACCAGGTGCCCGTGGACGTCCGTACCCGAATCGCGGTTTTGTTTCAGAGTCCCCGCGCTGCCGCCGACCCGCGGCTCACCCTCGCCGACCTCATCGCCGAACCCCTGCGCGCCACCCGAGCGCCCCGGGACACCATCGCGGCGCGGGTCGCAGACCTCGCCGACACGGTCGGACTCACCGCAGACCTGCTGACCCGCCGCCCGCACGCCGTCAGCGACGGACAACTGCAACGGGCCTGCCTGGCACGAGCCCTGGTCCACCGCCCGGACTACCTGCTCTGCGACGAAGCGACCACCATGCTCGACGCCGCCACCCAAGCCCTCGTCGCCGCCGTCATCACCCGCTACCAGAACGACACCGGAGCCGGAGTCCTGCTCGTCACCCACGACCCCGCCCTCATGGACCGCTGGGCCGACCGGGTCGTCGACCTCCGACACCTCGATGATGGTGATGCATCTGCATGTGCGGATGGCTAGTCTCCCAGCCTGGAAGTCCGCAAGCGCTTCCCGCCGTCGGTGCTGGTGGAGGGCGTCGGGGGTACGACGCACTCCGGTTCGCTCAGCGGGATCGCGTGCACCGATGACACCATCGCCGCGTACCTGGACACCGGCGCCCTGCCGACGCGGGTGTCCGGCAGTCGTTCCGACAAGCAGTGCGAGCCGGTCCCCGTGCCGGACCCGCCAGCGTCCGCCAAGGCCAAGCGGCTGAGCGCGGCGCACGACGAGGCCCGGACCGAGTTGCGGGACCTGGTCACCATCCGCTGACGAAGCGACTGCCCGTGAGTCGATGGCTCGGCTCGCGGGCATTGCTGGCTGCCATCCGCCGCGGCGCTCCGCCCGGCGCCTACGTCAATCTGCTGGCCGATGCTCCCGGACGCCGCCTGTACCACCGTCACGGATTCCGCAATACCGCACCGAATTCAGTCGGAATGGCTCGGATACTGGACTGATCCCGGAAACTTCCAGCCGATACGAGCGTGTTGCCACTGCACCAAGTCACGGGGCCTGCGAATTCGCTTCCCGGCGGCCTCCCGGCGACAGATACAGCAGCAATCTCATTCGATGCCTGCGCGACACATGCGCGGCTCGGCATCGCGCCGTTCGCCCGTTGTTGACGGAGAGAGAGCACCCTGCCGCCAGTCAGGAAACGGCATGAGCCGGACCGGGACGTCCTAGCGACGTCCCGGTCCGGCCGTAAGGCGTCCGGGTCAGTGCGGCGTCTCGCAGCGGCACCCACCGGCCGATGCCGGCGATGCGGTGGCGGCGGCCGCAGTGGCCGCCTCCGGCGCCGTCGAGTCCGAGGCCGCCAGCATGGCGGGACCGGCGTCGATCGCGGCGCGCAGCCCGGCCGGCAGGAGGGTGGGCGCCAGCGCGCTGTCGCCCAGCAGGCCTGCCAGGCTCGACCCGGCTGTCATGGTCCGGTTCTGCTCACCGGTCTGGAGCTGGTTGAGCACCGCGGCAAACTGGGTGCCCGACGTCGACGTACCGTAGCTCGGCACTGCCTGCGCCTGGAGCTGGGCAACCCGGACCAGAACCTCGTTAACGTTCATACGCACTCCCCCGTTCGGCCGGACTTGCCTGCCAGTATCAGCTGGATTCCGGTGCAGATCGGTTCGCGGCAGGGTGCAGGACAGGTGCAGGCCGGTTGCAGGGGAAGACGTGCTCGGTGGACTCCCCCGGCCTGCGCAAGATCTGCGCATCGGCGCTCTCGGCGCCGTCGACGTCGACGTCGACGTCCCGGAGTTCCAAGAGTCGCGCCTTCACGCCGAAGGCAGTGAGTCTCGACGCCCACATCGAAGAGTTTCTCCTGCCGCCCGCTTCCGAACTCACCGAGGATGTCCACCACGCGGGCACCAAGACCCTGCACGAGTACCGCTCGAGGACGTACGCATTCACCGACCGCGAGGGCGCACCCGTCCTGCTGCGCCTGAGTCCGGCGGCGGTGCTGACCTCCGCCCGGCACGGCGACGCGACCCTGAACTACACGCTCTCATACACATACGGGCCGCAGCACACAAAACCCGCTGGCTATCGAAGACAACGAGCGGGGCATCCATGGCCGGAAAGGGAGTCCACCGCTTAAACTTCTCGGACCTCGACGTGAACGCCGTACCGGGCATACTCGGCTGCTGGCTTCGCTCCGGCGTACCGCAGCGGGTGCCGGCGCCACCACGGCTCATCCTGCGGCCCTGGCTCGACGACGTCTTGCTGCAGCAGCGCCCGGAACCGCAGATCCAACGCCGCGACCTGTTCCCGCACCCACCCCATTTGCGGACACTCCTGAAGCGGCCCGTAGTGGAAGACCTGTTCGATGACGTCCCGCGCTTGGAGATCGAATCGGTACTCGGCTAGCTCATCACCGTAACCCTCTTCACACGACTCGACGATCTGCTCCCAAGCAGCGACGAGCGTGGTGGGCAAGCTCCCCCGGGCGGTAGCGGCGCGAAACCGCTGCACGAAGACGTTGTGCGGGATCATCGGGGCCATCCTGTCGCTATCGGAAGGGGGCTCATGGTCACCACGTCGACAGTGCAGTATGCCGCGCAGTCCACGCGGTGCCTAACGACTTCCTTCGTGAGCTGATCAGCGCACCACCGTGACGAACGCACCGGAAAAATTTGCCCGGATCCCTTTGCACTCCCCGCCATCGAGTGCTAAGAAATGAGGTGTCGCTGCTGGTCACTCGTGGTGATGCACCACGGGAAACTCCCTCGCAGCGGCTCGGCAGAACTGATTGCTAGCCGAGTGCCACGCGTCCGCCGGACCGGCCGGCGGACGATGAGAAGGAGGTTCGTGGTGCTGACTTTCGATCCTTTCCGCGAGATCGACCGCCTCGCCGGTCAGATGTTCGCCACCGGTCCCGCCGTTGCCGGCGCCGCCAATCTGGCGATGCCGATGGACCTGTACCGCTCCGGTGACCACTTCGTGCTGCGCTGTGATCTGGCGGGCATCGATCCCGGTTCCGTGCAGGTCGACGTCGATCAGAACGTGCTGACGATCCGCGCCGAGCGCACCGCCACCACCGACGAGGACGTGCAGTGGGTCCGCCGGGAGCGTGCGACGGGCACCTTCGAGCGACGGATCACTCTGGGCAACGGGCTCGACCTGGCGAAGATCACCGCGACCTGGCAGGACGGGGTGCTCACCCTGACCATCCCCGTCGCCGAAGCCGCCAAGCCGCGCCGCATCACCATCAACACCGGCACACCCCGACGCGACACCGTCGAAGGCTCCACCACCCGGGCGTCGGCCATCACCGAATCCTGAAAGCAAAGTGCGGCCCGGGAGATGCTCCCGGGCCGCACTTGACCATTGAGTCCGCTTCGGAGAACGGCCCCGTCGAGCACAATGGCGGGATGAGTGCTGGTGGGGGTGGCACCCGGACGGCGGACGGCCGATACCTGATCGTGTCCGGTCGACGGCTGCGGGCTGCGGATCCGGCCATTCCGGAGTCGTTGCGCCGCGAATTGGTCAGCGAGCTCAGCGACGCCCGCCAGCAGGCTGTTACCGATCCGGACGTGGCCCGTCACCGCCTGCAGGACGCAGAGGTGGCGCTGGGCGAGCGCGGCGAACCATGGTGGAAACCGACGCCCGCAGGGCAGCGTAAACGGCTCGCGGCGGCGATGTGCGCACTGCTGCGACATCGCCGCCCCGACGCGACCATCTGCCCCAGCGACGCCGCCCGGGTGGTGGGCGGTGAGTCCTGGCGCGACCTGATGGATGCGGCGCGGGAGGTGGGTGCCGAGTTGTCCCGAGACGGCGTCCTCGCCGTGCGCCAGCGCGGCGCTGCTGTCGACATCGCGGTTTCGGTGGGGCCGGTTCGCCTGGCTCGCGGCCCTCATTGGTGAGAAGGCCGCGCCGGTCACGGCCCTTCGGGCACACCCAGAGCCACGCCGTCCGGGCGTACCGGGTGGCCGACCACCGCGCTTCAGAATCCTGCCGAGATATACGGATCAGTGCAGCGAAAGCCACATTCCGCACCGGCAGCGCAGCTGACGAGCGCAGTGCCCGGCCCGAGTCGGCGGGCGGAACCGCGGCGGAGTCCGACCCCGTAGCACCGCTTTCCCTACCAGAAGATCCATTCCAGTCCGACCGGCTGAGTGCAGCACGGCCTCAGCGGCGTAGGGTGCCCGCATGTCGCAGCCGTGCCCGTACCTGGACGCCCCGACGCCGTTGGCGTTCGCCCACCGAGGTGGGGCCGCCGCCGGGGACGAGAACACCGCCGAGGCGTTCGCCCGAGCCGTGGCGATGGGGTACCGGTACATCGAGACCGACGTGCACACCACCGCCGACGGGGTGCCGGTGGTGATGCACGATGCCACCCTCACCCGCGTTGCCGGACAGTCGGCGCGGGTGGCCGCGTTGCGCATGGCGGACCTGGCCACCGTACGCGTCGGAGGCGCCGCCGCGGTGCCACGCCTGGCGGAAATCCTGGCTGCGTGGCCCGACGTACGGTTCAACATCGATGTCAAGGCCGACGGGGCCGAAGAGGCCACCGTGCAGGTGGTGCGCCGCGCCGGTGCCGAGCGGCGGGTCCTGCTGACCTCGTTCGGCGACGCCCGGTTGGCGCGACTGCGTGCCCTGGCCGGCCCGCAGGTGGCTACGTCGCTCGGCATGCGGGAGGTGGCCCGGCTGCGGGTGACGTCGCTGACCGGCCTGCCGATGCGAGTGCCGGTCGGGGCGGTGGCAGCGCAGGTGCCGCTGCGACACGCCGGGGTGCCGGTGGTCGACCGACGCTTTGTGCGCGCCGCGCACCGGCTCGGTGTGCAGGTACACGTCTGGACGGTGGACGACGCCGCGACCATCCGACGGTTACTGGATCTCGGCGTGGATGGCATCATGACCGATCACCTGGAGGTGCTGCGCGACGTGTATGCCGAGCGTGGACACTGGCCCAGCTGACCCACCGCCCCCTGCCGGCCGCGCCGGCCGTCCGAAGACGAGGACTCGCATGGCCGCGTCCATCACCGACGCCACCCCGGGCCGCAGCACCCGCGCCGAACGCACTGGCTGGTACTTCTATGACTGGGCGATGTCGGCGTTCTCCACCACGGTGATCACCGTGTTCCTGGGTCCGTTCCTCACCAGCGTTGCCGAGCAGGCGGCCGGCTGCCCGCTCGGCGCCGACGACTGCGCCGGGTCGGTCCATCCGCTGGGCATCACGGTGGCCGCCGGCTCGTACTTTCCCTATCTGGTGTCGCTGTCGGTTTTCCTGACCGTGTTCGTGCTGCCGATCATGGGGGCGGTCGCCGACCGGTCGCTGCACAAGAAGCGGCTGCTCGCTGCCGCGGCGTACACCGGCGCCGGGGCGACGGTAGCGATGGTGTTCGTTACCGGCGAGCGGTATCTGCTGGGCGGCGCACTGTTCGTGGTGGCGAACATCGCGTTCGGCGCCGCGGTGGTGGTGTACAACTCGTTCCTGCCGCAGCTCGGCGGCCCGGACGAGCGCGACGCCATCTCCAGCCGCGGTTGGGCGCTCGGCTACCTGGGCGGCGGGCTGTTGCTGCTGGGCAACCTGGTCGCGGTGAGCGCGTTCGCCGTGGACGGCGACGCACAACGCACCCTCGACGTGGCCCGCTGGTCGATCGTGTCGGCCGGGATCTGGTGGGCGCTGTTCACCCTGGTGCCGCTGCGCTGGCTGCGGGAACGTCCGGGTGCGGAGGCCACCGAACGGCGCGACAACGTACTGGTCGACGGGTTCCGGCAGTTGCGGGGCACCATGCGTGCGATGCGGGCGTACCCGCTGACGCTGTTCTTCCTGCTGGCGTTCCTGGTTTACAACGACGGCATCCAGACGGTGATCGCGCTGGCCAGTCAGTACGGTACCGAGGAATTGCGCCTGGACCAGACCACGCTGATCATCACGATCCTGCTCGTGCAGTTCCTGGCCTTCGGCGGGGCGCTGCTGCTCGGCGGGTTGGCCGCACGGATCGGGGCACGCAAGACGGTGCTGCTGAGCCTCGTCCTGTGGACGGCGGTCGTCGTGGCGGCGTTCCGGCTGCCGGCCGAGGCGCCGGTACCGTTCATGGTGCTCGGCGCGGCGATCGGGCTGGTGCTCGGCGGCAGTCAGGCGCTGAGCCGGTCACTGTTCGCCCAGCTGATCCCGGCCGGCAAAGAGGGCGAATACTACGGCTTCTACGAGATCAGCGACAAGGGCACCAGTTGGTTGGGGCCGTTGGCATTCGGGCTGGTCTTCCAACTCACCGCCAGCTACCGGGTGGGCCTGGTCTCCCTGTTGATCTTCTTCGTGATCGGGTTCGCCCTGTTGGCGGCGGTACCGATGCGCCGGGCCATCGTCGCCGCGGGCAACACCCCGCCACGGGTGCTCTGACATCACTGAACGACGTGAGAGCCGGTTCCTAGGCGTCGCTCTTGCCCCAGTTGCCGAGTGCGACGATCGCTTCGCGCAAGGCAAGCCCGCGCTCGGTCAGCGCATAGGCCCGAGTGTTATGTCGAAGCGGTAGGCGGACCAGCACGCCCGCCGCTTCGAGCTCACGGAGGCGTGTCGCGAGCATGTTCGTCGGTGCGCCGAGGTCGCGTTGCAGATCGCCATAGCGTTGTGGCCCGTCGAGCAGCCGTTCCACGATGAGCAGCGCCCACCGTGCTCCGACGACGTCGAGGGCCGCGGCGAGGTCGCTCACGCGGCCGGGTCGGCGTCCGCCTTCATCCAGAACGGTGAGTAGTGGTAGCCGTCGGGGTCGTCGAACTGGCGCTGGTACATGAACGGGTAGTCGTCGGTGTCACCGATCCGCCCGCCGGCGGCGCCGGCGCGCTCGACGAGTTCGTCGACCGCCTCGCGGCTGCCCAGATCGAACGAGACCGTGACCTTCGAAGGCGTCTGAGGCCCGCCGATCAGTTCCTCGACTCCGCCGACGCTCGCATACATCTCACGGCTGCCGAGCATGACGTATTGCTCGGGCGCGATCGCGAAGCAGGAAACGTTGTGGTCGGACATCTCGGCGTTGAGGGTCCAGCCGAGGGCGGTGTAGAAGGCGGTTGCGCGCTCGACGTTTTCGACCGGGCAGGTGATGAAGAGGCTCATGCAGCCCATGCTTGCAAAATGCAAGTGACTAGTCAAGGGGCACGCGTTACGGTCGCGGCTACCAGCGCCTTTCGGTCGCAGACCTCGGGCTCGAACCGAGCGACCCGCCCATATGAGAGGCGGCGGGCTCCAGCGCCCGTCTGCGTACGCTCAACAGCGGATGGCATGTGTCGAGGCCTCGCCCGGAGTTGAACCGGAAGTCACCCGCTTTGCAGGCGGGGCGCTCCACCGGGAACGTCACAAGGCCAACAGGTAACGTGCCTGCGGAGGGATTCGAACCCCCAACATCCGTCTTGTAAGGACGGCGCTCTCCCGGATTGAGCTACACAGGCGGAACCGCGAAACCGCGGCGTGAACGGAAGCACTCCGGCGAGTGGACTCGAACCACCACCGTACGGATCAACAGTCCGCTGCCCTGCCAATTGGGCGACGCCGGATCAAAATGCCCTGGGTGGGATTCGGCCGCTCCATCCACTGAGCTACCAGGGCATCGCAGCGCGGACGGGACTCGAACCCGCACATTCCCGGGTGAAAACCGGGTGACTCTACCTGTTCGTCCACCGCGCCAAGGTGCTGCGTGTTCCCTCCTGGACTCGAACCAGGGGCCCCCGTCTTGTCGAGGCGGTGCTCTACCAGCTGAGCTAAGGGAACAGATAAAGACGTGCGCCGTCACAGATTCGAACTGTGGACCCGAGGCTTAAGAGGCCCCTGCTCTGACCAGACTGAGCTAACGGCGCATAGCGGAGACGACGGCTTTCAAGGCCGCGGCCGGCACCGATCGGCCTGCGTCTTTTATTGGTACGCGGAGGAGGAGGGAGTTGAACCCCCAAGGCTGTTGAGCTCGTCCCGCTTCGAACGGGGTGCCGTCACCACATCGGCTGGCTCCTCCAGGTGCGGGCTCGTGCGAACCCCCTGCGTCGGGACGGCCGGATTTGAACCGACGACCCCCGGTCCCCCAGACCGGTGCGCTACCAAGCTGCGCCACATCCCGATGAAACATGCGCGCCCCCACGAGGATTCGAACCTCGGACCCCCGGATCCGTAATCCGGTGCTCTATCCGCTGAGCTACAGGGGCATTGGTCTCGCCGGCAGGGATCGAACCTGCGTCCTCCTCGTTATCAGCGAGGCGCCCCTACCCACTAGGCCACGGCGAGACGGTGCGGAGGGTGCAGGGATCGAACCTGCGCAGGACCGGAGCCCTGTCGACGGCTTAGCAAGCCGCAGCCTTACCTCTCGGCCAACCCTCCAGTACGTCGATGACGGAAAAGCTACATCGACATGCGTGGACCTGATCGGACTCGAACCGACCACCTTCCGCGTGCAAAACGGACGCTCTCCCCGCTGAGCTACAGGCCCAATCGTGCTTCGTACCCGGGACGCGATTCGAACGCGCACTGTGCTGGTTCTAAGCCAGCCGCCTCCTACCATTGGGCTACCCGGGCAGGTTGGTGTCGTGCCCTCGGCGCGATTCGAACGCGCACTAGACGGTCCCTCAGACCGCCGCCTCTGCCGTTGGGCTACGAGGGCAAAGCTGCGAGCGGAGGATTCGAACCTCCATCGTCCGGGTCAGAGCCGGGTGTGCTGCCGGTTGCACCAGCTCGCAGAGTGCCCGGCCGGCGGGGGTAGCGGATCCCGCCGGCCAGGCTCGTCAGCGCGCGGTGAACTCGGACCAGCTGGGAACCCAGGGAGCGGTCCGCAGCGGCATCCCGGCCTCGGCCGGGGTCCGGTCACCCTTGCGCTGATTGCAGCGGCCACAGGCCGCCACGGTGTTCAGCCAGGAGTTCGACCCGCCGCGCGAACGCGGCAGGACGTGATCGATGGTGGTGCCCGGCTTGCCGCAGTAGGCGCAGCGCCGGCCGTCGCGGGCCAGAACGCCGGTCCGCGACCATGCCGGGCCGCGACCATGCCGCCATCGGGTCACCACGTACGCGACCAGCCGCACGACCTTCGGCATCGGGTAGACGCCGATGAGCCGGTCCGGTTCCGAATCGTGGATCTCGGCGACCTGGCGGCACAGCATCCGAATCGCGTGCTTGAGGGAGACCCGGTGTAAAGGGCCGAGGTCGGCGTTGAGCACGAGGACCGCGGTCACCGGGTCCACCTCCTTCCTATGTCATCGTCATCGTCGTTGCTGGACACGAGCGGCTACGGGGAGTCGAACCCCGGTCTCCGCCATGGCAAGGCGGCGCACTGACCGTTGTGCTACAGCCACAGATCACGCCCTTCAGGGGGCGTAGAGCCTTCGGCGGGGCTCGAACCCGCGATGCCCGCCGTACCAGGGCGAGGCCCGTCCCGTCGGGCGAAGGCAAGACGTACCGCGAGCGGGAGTCGAACCCGCACTGGGCGCTGGCGGTGCAGGATTCAAGGCGGCGCGTCGCCCGCCCGGAGGTCGACAGGGGTCAAGCCCGCCCGAATGGGCGGTGCCTGCCACGTGGACCTGGACGGATTCGAACCGCCGACCTCCGGTCTGCCGCACCGGTGCGCTTCCACCGCGCCACAAGCCCAAGTTGTGTCCGGACCCCGCGAGTCTCCTACTCGGAGAATGAGGAGGTTTGCCGTCTCCCGAGGTCCGGTCACACCCGGCGCGGCCACGAACCTTCCGCAGCCACGCCGGATCGCCGACAACCCCACCGAAAGGGGCTGCCGAATATACATGCCATCCACTGTTGAGTTGAGAGAGAACAATTCCACTGAACGCATTCAGGGCACGCACGGGAAGCAGGATTCGAACCTGCAACCTTCGGTTTTGGAGACCGGTGCTCTACCGTTGAGCTACACCCGTAAACGGATTTGGAAAAACAAAAAGCCGCCCGGTCCTCGGCGCTGCAAGGTGGGCGGCGTGAACGCAGATATTTCTGCGCTACCCGCTCCACCGCTCCAGGTCACGACTGGGTTCGCTCCCTCGGATGTGCAGCTTCACCGCCACGTTGCGCTTGGCGAAGCCATACATCGCCCACGGTTGGGCGATCACACAGTTCGACTGCAAAGACATGACGGTTCAACTCCCCTCGAAGGCTCTGGTGCGGTGTCGGCAATCAGGATGACCGACGCCTACTGTATTCGTCAACGCTTTTGTGAGCTGGGCTTCAGCTCCGCCGGCGTTGGTCTGAAGTTTGGTCTAACCGACGTGTTGCGCGCCAGCGAATAACAGCGGGAATTTCCGGGCCGGCCACATGCAGTCAGTCAGCCCGGCCCGACGAGGCGGTCGGCGCCGCCCCACCCGGTCGTTGCCTTAGATCCCGGTGTCACTCCAGCCGAACACCGAGAAGGGCACCCCCGCCTCGATGTGCCTGATACCTGCAGCCGGATAAGCGATCGTGTCCTCGGGCAAGGTGGCCGGGTCCACCCACAACAGCTCCGAGCACTTCCCCGGCTCAGCGTTGCTGGGCTCACCGGCCCACCGATCGGCTTCGAAGAAGAACCCGACCCGGTCGGTCTCACCCGGAGCGCCACGGTGCATGACGTGCACGCACCGTATTGCCGTCGGCTCGAGGGCCACCCCGATTTCCTCGGAGGCTTCGCGGACGATCCCCTCGATGACCGACTCGCCCCGTTCCAGGTGCCCACTCGGTAGGTGCAGCATGCCGTCGCCGTAACCGGTATTCGCCCGGCGCAGCATGACGATCCTTCCTGAACGGCGCAGGACGAGGTGCACGTCCACGATGCTGCGGTGGCGTTCGGTCATGGCTTCTCCTCGTCGGTGCAGCGTGTGCACCGGGTCGGGCACGCGGTTGTCGGGGCGTGGTCGGTAAGGCTGCTGGTATGCAGGATCGTGGCGACGGTCTGAGCTTGCGTTGAGTCTTCGCCGATTTCCGACCGAGCGAGCAGCGGGCCCGCCCGGTCGACACGATGAGTCAACTCTCGCCTCCTAAGCTCCCCACCCGTCGGCTGTCGCCGGACTGGATTGGTCGCGACGATAGCGGCCACATCCGACAAGAACTGCTCTGCTGTCGCTGTCAGGCCCGGGTCGTCGCTACGCGGGTGTGGGCGGACGCTAGTCATTGCTCGGCACTGGGCTGGTAGCCGCGGGACTGCAAAGTGAACAGCTCAGCGAAGCGACCCTTCGCGCGCATCAGTTCGTTGTGGGTGCCGGCTTCGACGAGGACACCGTCGTGCATGACGAGGATGCGGTCGGCGTGGGTCACGTTGGCGAGGCGGTGGGTGATCAGGATGGTGGTGCGTTGCCCTTGCCGACTGCGCAGCGACTGGAACAGCTGATCCTCGGCGCGAGGGTCGAGCGCGGACGATGGTTCGTCCATGATGAGCAGGTCGGCGTCGCGCAGGAAGCCTCGGGCGGCGGTGATGCGTTGCCACTGGCCGCCGGACAGGTCTTGGCCGTCTTTGAACGTACGGTCCAGCAGGGTGTCGTAGCCGTGCGGCAGCTCGAGGATCATGTCGTGCGCGGCGGCCAGCGTCGCGGCCCGTTCGATGCGGCCGCGGTCTGCGGGTGTCGAGAGGTCGCCCATGGCGATGTTCGTGGCCGCGGTGAACGGCCACTTGTGGCTTTCCTGCAGGACCACGCCGATCCGGGCGCGCAGCGCGTCGGTGTCCCACAGCGGCAGCGCACGCTCGTTCCAGGCGATGGTGCCGCTGCTGGGTTCCCGCAGCCCGGCGATCATGGCGGCGAGTGACGACTTGCCGGAGCCGTTCTCCCCGACCAGAGCGATCGTCTCGCCGGCGCGGATGGTGACCGTCACGTCGTCGACGGCGGGCCGGTCCCGGTCGGGGTAGGTCAGGCTGACTCCCCGCACGGTGATCTCTCGCAGGGCTTCCGGCGCCGGCGCCGCGGTGACGGGCGGGGAAGGCAGGTAGGCGTCGGCTCGGGTGAGGAAGCGTACGTATTCGTTGAAGAACTGGCCGGAGGCGAACACCCGGTCGATCTGGAACGCAGTCTGCGTCAAAGCCCGCTGCGCAGCCTGCACCGCAACAACACACGTCGCAGCAGCGGCGAGGGGGATGCGGCCGTCGATCAGCAGCATGCCGAGCAGGGTGTAGACACCGGCCAGGGCCAAGCCGCCGGTAGCCGAGCCGAGCGCGGTGGTCGTGGTGACCCGCCGCGCCAGGGCCAGATCGACGTCGGTCTGTGCGCCCATCACCTTGTCGTGCTGGCCCAGCAGAAAGGTGCGCAGCCCGTACGAGCGCAGCTCAGGCGCCGATACCCGTTCGGCCATGAGCTGCTGCAACACCCATTTGCGGCGCCGCCGCGTCGACCCGGCCAGGTACGACTTGAACCGCTCATGCCCGGCCCGCAACGCCGCATAGGCAGTCGGGACAGTCGCGACCAGCAGCGCGATCAGCAACAGCGGGTGGATCACCACCACGGCGACGGTGACGGCGAGCAGACTGACCACGCCGGCGAACAGGTTCATGGTGTTCTCCACCAGCTCCATCGCCGCTTCCGAGCCACGGGTGGCACGTTCCATGCCTTCGGAGAACTCGTCGTCATCGAAGGCTTCCAGGCGTACGGCAGTGGTGTGCTCGAACAGACGCCGTTCCACCTCCTGGTTGACCCGCGGAGTCAGGCCGTTGAGCGCGTACCCGGTGGCGATGCCGAATGCACCGCGGATGGCGGTGGCGGCACCGAGCAGCAGCAACGCGGGCAGGGCCGCCTCGACCCGGTCGGTGGTCGGGCCGCCGGCGAACAACTCGACCAGGACCCGCTGGGTGGCGAGCAGGCCGAACGTGGCCATCGCCCCCGCGGCGACGGTCACCGCGGCCACGATCAGCGTGCGCAGCCGGTCGGCGCGCCAGGCGACCTTGACCGCCCGAGTCGCCAAGCCGGGCAGTTCGGCGAACACGCCGAGGATGCCCGCTTCGGCGCGGGCCCGTACCCCGGTGTCCCACCAGATCGGCCGCAGCTCCGGCAGCACGAAGTCGGTGTCACCGTCAGGTTGGCGGGGAATGTCGGCGGTAGCGGTGGGGCGGTCGATGGAAGTGCTCACCCGATCGATCTCCTTCGAAACGTGCGCATGGCAAAGCGACCCTGTGGCAGGGCGTGAACGGGTTGCCCGAGATGCCGGAACGGCCGGCATTTCCGCGGACTGCGGTGGGCGTGAGGTGACGGTAGTGCCGCTGGACCGGGGTGTGGTGTCGCGTGGCCGCAGGATGCCCTGATCGGATGGTTACGGTTGACGGCCCGTACCTGACGGTCTTCCACCCATCGATGGCAGCCCTCGCGCCAACCCCGGCCGCAGAGCCACCAATGCGATCCTGCCCTTGGTCAGGGGTTCTCCGGGCGACCGGCCGACAGAGCGCCGAATGGGTGACAGACGGATGTCGAAGTCATGATCACGAGGCCGCGCTCAGCGCTGCGCTGGCCGGCCTTCGACCGTGCACTAACGCTGACCGACTGCCCGTGCAGGCGGCCGACCCGGCTCATCCCTGCGGGCTGATTGTCATCCACGCTCGTCATCGGGGCGGAGGGGGCTCCGCAGGCGGACGTGCAGCACGGACGCGGCAGCGATGTCCAGCGCGCGGTTCCTCACCCCTGCGGGATGAGGAATCCGGTTGCCGTTCGGCCGCTGCCCGGAAGGGCCGGTCCTGCGGGCCGGGACGGGGCAGGTGTGGCGCTGTTCACTTTCTTCGCGGGTACGGCGTCAAAGATCCGTTAACGATCGGCGGGTGGCCGTAGACGACGCGTTAACGACGGTTACCAAAGATCGCCGGGCGGTGTGTGCTTTTCCCAGAACCGATGGCAACCCCTCGTCAAGGAGTAACCCGTGGCTGATCTCGTGTTCGTCGGGCTCACGGTGGCGCTGTTCGCCGCGCTGACCGTGCTGACCCGGGCGGTCGAACGCCAGTGAGCGCCGTCAACCTCGCCGGCCTGATCGTGGCCGTGCTGCTCGGCGCCTTCATGGTGGCCGCCCTGTTGTTCCCGGAGAAGTTCTGATGGCCGGCTGGCTGTTCGTCGCCACGCTGGTGCTCGCGCTGATCGCGGTGTACCGGCCGTTCGGCGACTACCTGTACCGCGTCGTGTCGGGCACCCGGCACCACGCCGTGGAACGTGGCGTCTATCGCCTGGTCGGCGTCGACGCGGGTGCCCCGCAAGGCTGGGGCGTCTATGCCCGCAGCGTCCTGGCGTTCTCCGCCGTGTCGATCCTGTTCCTCTATCTGTTCCTGCGGGTGCAGGACAAGCTGTGGCTGTCGCTCGGTTTCGATGCGCTGCCGGATCACCTGGCGTGGAACACCGCGGTCAGCTTCGTGACCAACACCAACTGGCAGGCGTACTCGGGTGAGTCCACCATGGGTCACCTGGTGCAGATGGCCGGGCTGGCGGTGCAGAACTTCGTGTCTGCCGCCGTCGGCATCGCGGTCGCGGTCGCCCTGGTGCGCGGGTTCGCCGCGCGGGGCACCGACGCGCTCGGCAACTTCTGGGTCGACCTGACCCGGCTCACCCTGCGAGTCCTCCTGCCGATCAGCGTCCTGGCCGCGATCGTGTTCATGGCCGCGGGGATGGTGCAGAACCTGTCCGGCGGCACCGACGTCACCACATTGACCGGCGCCACCCAGCACATCACCGGCGGGCCGGTCGCCTCCCAGGAGGCCATCAAGGAACTGGGTACGAACGGCGGCGGCTTCTACAACGTGAACGCCGCGCACCCGTACGAGAACCCCACCACCTGGACGAACTGGCTGCAGCTGTTCCTGATTCTGCTGATCCCGTTCAGCCTGCCCCGGGTGTTCGGCCGCATGCTCGGGCAGAACCGGCAGGGCTACGCCATCGCTGCGGTCATGGCGCTGCTGGCTCTGGGTAGCCTCGCCCTGACCGTCGCCTTCGAGACCGGCGGAGCGGGCACCCTCCCGCAGGCGGTCGGCGCCGCCATGGAGGGCAAGGAGACCCGATTCGGCGTCGCAAACTCGGCCGCCTACGCCGCCGTCACGACACTGACCTCGACCGGGTCGGTGAACTCGTTCCACGACTCGTACACGTCGCTGGGCGGCATGATGCCGATGGTCAACATGATGCTCGGCGAGGTTGCCCCCGGCGGGGTCGGCGCGGGCCTGTACGGCCTGCTGATCCTCGCGGTCATCACCGTGTTCGTGGCCGGACTGATGGTCGGCCGGACCCCGGAATATCTGGGCAAGAAGATCGGGGCGCGGGAGATCAAGCTCGCCTCGCTCTCCTTCCTGGTCACCCCGACGATCGTGCTGACGGGTACGGCGCTGGCGTTCGCCACCGGCAACAACACGACCGCCCTCAACACGGGCCCGCACGGTCTGTCCGAGGTGCTGTACGCGTTCACAAGCGCAGGCAACAACAACGGATCCGCGTTCGCCGGCATCACCGTCAACACGCCGTGGTGGGACACCGCCCTCGGTCTGGCGATGCTGCTCGGTCGCTTCCTGCCGATCGTGCTGGTGCTGGCGCTGGCTGGCTCGCTGGCCCGGCAGCAGCCGGTGCCCGAGTCGGCGGGCACGCTGCCCACCCACCAGCCGCTGTTCGTCGGCATGGTCGCCGGCGTCACCGTGGTGCTGGTCGCTTTGACCTTCCTGCCCGCTCTCGCTCTCGGACCCCTCGCGGAGGGCCTGTCATGACCATCCCCACCCTCGACAAGCCACCCGTCGAGCAGCCGAGCCCGGCCGTACGGCAACGCCCGGTGGGCGCGGGACTGCTCGACCCCGCCCAACTGTGGCAGTCCCTGCCCGGCGCCCTGTCCAAATTAGACCCGCGCACCCTGTGGCGTAACCCGGTCATGCTGATCGTCGAGGTCGGCGCTGCCTTTACCACGGTTCTGGCCGTTGCCGATCCGAGCGTGCTCGCCTGGGCCGTCACGGTCTGGCTGTGGCTGACCGTCATTTTCGCCAACCTGGCCGAAGCCGTCGCCGAGGGCCGCGGCAAGGCCCAGGCCGCTACGCTGCGCGCTGCCAAGCAGGACACCGTCGCGCACCTCGCCGACGGCCGCACGACCGCCGCCGCTGACCTCCAGCAGGGGGACGTGGTGGTGGTCGAGGCCGGTCAGGTCATCCCCGGCGACGGTGACGTGATCGAAGGCATCGCCAGCGTCGACGAATCCGCCATTACCGGTGAGTCCGCGCCGGTGATCCGCGAGTCCGGCGGCGACCGCTGCGCCGTCACCGGCGGCACCAAAGTGCTGTCCGACCGGATCGTCGTGCGGATCACCCAGCAGCCCGGTGAGAGCTTCGTCGATCGGATGATCGCCCTGGTCGAGGGGGCGAACCGGCAGAAGACCCCGAATGAGATCGCGTTGAACATCCTGCTCGCCGCGCTCACCCTGGTCTTCCTGCTGTCAGTCGTCACGCTGCAACCGCTGGCGATCTTCTCGAAGGCGTGGCAGGTGGCGGCGCCGGACACGGCGGCGATCACCGGCGACGGCGTCACCGGCATCGTGCTCGTCTCCCTGATCGTCTGCCTGATCCCCACCACGATCGGGGCGCTGCTGTCCGCGATCGGCATCGCCGGCATGGACCGCCTCGTGCAACGCAACGTGCTCGCCATGAGCGGTCGCGCGGTGGAAGCAGCCGGGGACGTCAGCACCTTGCTGCTCGACAAGACCGGCACGATCACGCTGGGGAACCGGCAGGCCGCTGAGTTCGTACCCGTGGACGGGGTCACCGCCGCGACCCTCGCCGAGGCCGCACAGCTGTCCAGCCTTGCCGACGAGACGCCCGAAGGGCGCTCGGTGGTCGTCCTCGCCAAGAACGACTTCGGGCTGCGCGAACGCGAACCCGGACTGATCCCGCAGGCCACCTTCGTGCCGTTCACCGCACAGACCCGGATGAGCGGCGTCGACCTGACCGGCGACGCTGAGCACCCGGCCCGCCAGATCCGCAAGGGCGCCGCCGCCGCGGTGATGAAGTGGGTGCGTGCCCACGGCGGGCATCCCACCGAGGAGGTCGGCGAGATCGTCGACACCGTCAGTGCCAGCGGTGGCACGCCCCTGGTCGTGGCCGAGCAGGTCGCCGGGCAACCCGCGCGGGCACTCGGCGTCATCCACCTCAAGGACGTCGTGAAGTCCGGGATGCGCGAACGCTTCGACGCCATGCGCCGGATGGGCATCCGGACGGTGATGATCACCGGCGACAACCCGCGCACGGCGGCGGCGATCGCCGCCGAAGCCGGCGTCGACGACTTCCTCGCCGAGGCCACGCCCGAGGACAAGCTGGCCTACATCAGACGCGAACAGCAGGGTGGGCGGCTGGTCGCGATGACCGGCGACGGTACGAACGATGCGCCGGCGCTGGCTCAGGCCGACGTCGGCGTGGCGATGAACACGGGCACGTCGGCCGCGAAGGAGGCCGGCAACATGGTCGACCTCGACAGCGACCCGACCAAGCTGATCGAGATCGTCGAGATCGGCAAGCAGCTCCTGATCACCCGGGGGGCGTTGACCACGTTCTCGATCGCCAACGACATCGCCAAGTACTTCGCGATCATCCCGGCCATGTTCGCCGCGGTGTACCCGGGCCTGGACACGCTCAACGTGATGCGGCTGCACTCCCCCGGCTCGGCGATCCTGTCTGCGGTCATCTTCAACGCGCTCGTCATCGTCGCGCTGATCCCCCTCGCCCTGCGCGGTGTGCGCTACGCCCCGGCCGGCGCGAGCGCACTGTTGCGCCGCAACCTGCTGATCTACGGTCTCGGCGGGGTCATCGCCCCGTTCGTCGGGATCAAGCTCATCGACCTGCTCATCCAGCTCATTCCCGGGATATGACATGCGACTACCTGCCTGGCTCACCCATCATCTAGCGGCGCTGCGCGCGCTGCTCGTCTTCACCGTCCTGCTCGGCCTCGCCTACCCGCTCGCCATGGTCGCAGTCGGCCGGGTTCCCGGCCTCGCCGACCGCACCGACGGCTCTCTGGTCACCGCCGGCGGCACCCCGGTCGGCAGCCGCCTGATCGGGCAGGCGTTCACCCGCCCCGACGGCACCGCCGAGCCCCGGTATTTCCAGAGCCGCCCGTCCGCGGCCGGCGACGGCTACGACCCCACCGCGACCGCCGCCAGCAACCTCGGTCCGGAGAGCATCGTCGACACCCTCGCCGACAATCCCGACGAGGCCGCCCAGAGCCTGCTCACCCAGGTCTGCGCCCGCAGTGCCGCGGTCGGCTCGCTCGAGGGCGTCGACGGTCGCCGGCCGTACTGCACGGCGGACGGCGTCGGCGCCGTCCTGGCCGTCTTCCACCGCGACGGCCTGACCGGGCCGGCCACCCGGGTCGTGTCGGTCAACCAGACCGGCACCCCGTTCCTCGCCAGCTATCAAGGAGTTACCGTCGAGCCGGCCAAGGTCGGCGACGACTACCAAGCGCTGGGCGCGGTGATCACCCCGATCCGCGGCGACGTACCGGCTGTGCCGGCCGTCCCTGCGGACGCGGTCACCGCCAGCGGCAGCGGACTCGACCCGCACATCAGCCCCGCGTACGCCGATCTGCAAGTGGCCCGGATCGCGCGGGAACGTGCGCTGAGCCCCGACCGGGTGCGAGCCTTGATCGAGGAGCACACCGACGACCGGGCGCTCGGGTTCCTCGGCGAGCCCGGAGTCAACGTGCTGACCCTGAACCTGGCGCTAGACGGCAAGTAGGAAGGAGACGGCGCGGCGGTGGCACGTGGAGAACTGCGCATCTATCTCGGCGCCGCTCCGGGCGTCGGTAAGACGTACACGATGCTCGAAGAGGCGCACCGGCGCGCCGGACGCGGCACCGATGTCGTCGTCGCCTTCGTGGAGACGCACGGCCGGGAGCACACCGCGGCGATGATCGGTGGCCTGGAGGTGATCCCTCGGGCCGAGGTGCAGTACCGGGGAGCCGGGTTCACCGAGATGGACCTGGCGGCGGTGCTCGCCCGTCAGCCCGAGGTCGCCATCGTCGACGAGCTCGCCCACACGAACGTGCCGGGCAGCCGGCACGCCAAACGCTGGCAGGACGTGCACGACCTGCTCGACGCCGGGATCTCGGTGCTGACCACGGTCAACGTTCAGCACCTCGCCTCGCTCAACGACGTGGTCGCCCGGATCACCGGCGTCGAGCAGCGCGAAACCGTCCCGGATGCGGTGGTCCGCGCCGCCGAGCAGGTCGAGCTCGTCGACATGACCCCCGAGGCGCTGCGCCGCCGGATGGCGCACGGCAACATCTACCGGCCCGAGAAGATCGACGCCGCACTGGGCAACTACTTCCGGACCGGCAACCTCACCGCCCTGCGCGAGCTGGCCCTACTGTGGCTCGCCGACAAGGTCGAGCAACAACTCGGCAAGTACCGCGCCGACCACCGCATCGACACCACCTGGGAGACCCGGGAACGGGTCGTCGTCGCGCTCACCGGCGGTCCCGAGGGCGAGACGCTGATCCGGCGGGCCGCGCGGATCGCCGCCCGCACCAAGGGCGCCGACCTGCTGGCCGTGCACGTGGCCCGCAACGACGGACTCGCCGGCGCCGACCCGGCCGCCCTGGCCCGGCAACGGGTCCTGCTCGAGGACCTCGGCGGCAGCTACCACCAGGTTGTCGGCGCCGACGTGCCCCGCGCGCTGCTCGACTTCGCCCGCGGCGTCAACGCCACGCAGATCGTGCTCGGCGCCTCCAGCCGCGGCCGCTTCGCCCAACTGTTCTCCGCCGGCGTCGGGGTCACCACCACCGCCCTGTCCGGCTCCATCGACGTGCACCTGGTCACCCACGAACGCGCCGGACGTGGCCGCCGGGATCGGCAGTCCTCGGCGGCGTTGTCGCGTCGGCGCCGACTCGCCGGCTTCCTGGCCGTACTCATCGGATTTCCGGCCCTGACCGCGCTGCTGAAGATCGGCACCGGGTTGTCGCTGACCAACGACATCCTGGTCTTCCTCGCCGCCATCGTCGGCGTGGCGCTGATCGGCGGACTGTGGCCGGCGCTGCTCGCCGCGGTGACCGGCTCCCTGCTGCTCAACTGGTTCTTCACCCCGCCGGTGGGCCGATTCACCATCGCGGCAGGCGAGAATCTGCTCGCCCTGGCCATCTTCGTCATCATCGCCGCCGCGGTGAGCTGGGTCGTGGACACCGCCGCCCGGCAGACCCGGCACGCCGCCCATGCCGCCGCCGAGGCGCAGACCCTCGCCACCGTCGCGGGCAGCGTCCTGCGCGGACAACGGCCGCTGCCCGCCCTGTTGGAACGGCTCCGGGAGATCTTCACCCTCGACTCGGTGACTCTGCTCGACCACGGGACGGTCGCCGCCCAGGCCGGGCAGCCCGCCTGCCTGCGCGCGGCCGACGCGGACGCGGAAGTCAGCGCCGACGACAACCTCACCATGCTGCTCAAAGGTAGACCGCTGCGGGCCAGCGACCGGCGCATCGTCGAAGCGTTCGCCGCCCAGGCCACCCTGGCGCTGCGCCAGGAGAAGCTGGCCGCCGAGGCCGCCACTGCGAAGCCGCTCGCCGAGGCCGACCGGATGCGCACCGCACTGCTCGCCGCCGTCAGCCACGACCTGCGCACCCCACTGGCCTCCGCGAAGGCCGCCGTCGCCGGCCTGCGCGCCGAAGATGTGCACTTCGACGACGCCGACCGCGCCGCCCTGCTGGAAACCGCCGACGAATCCCTCGACCGGCTCACCCGGCTGGTCACCAACCTGCTCGACATGAGCCGCCTGCAAGCCGGCGCGCTCGGCGTGGCCGCCACCGACATCGGCGCCGACGAGATCCTGCCGCACGCGCTCGACGACCTCGGCCCGGAGGCGCGCATCATCCGCCTGCATGTCCCCGACGATCTCCCCGACCTGCGGGCCGACCCCGGCCTGCTCGAACGCGTCATCGTCAACCTCGCCGCGAACGCCCTGCGGCACAGCCCACCCGAGCGGCCGCCGGTGATCACGGCCAGCGCGCTCGCCGCGTACGTGGAGATCCGGGTGGTGGACCACGGCCCGGGCATTCCCGAAGACCGCTGGGACGACGTGTTCCTGCCGTTCCAGCGGCTCGGCGACCGCGACAATCACACCGGTGTCGGTCTCGGCCTCGCCTTGGCGCGTGGCCTCACCGAGGCGATGGGCGGCACCCTGACCCCCGACCACACTCCCGGAGGTGGCCTCACCATGATCGTCTCGCTGCCGGTGGCGGACGCCGCATGACCAGGATTCTCGTCGTCGACGACGAACCCCAGATCGTGCGCGCCCTGAGCATCAACCTGCGCGCCCGCAACTACGAGGTCGACTCCGCACCCGACGGCCGCAGCGCCCTGCACGCCGCGACCCGGCACCGCCCCGACCTGATCGTGCTCGACCTCGGGCTGCCCGACATGGACGGCGACGACGTCATCCGCGGCCTGCGCGGCTGGACCACCGTGCCGATCATCGTGCTGTCCGGCCGCGCCGGCAACGAGGACAAGGTCGCCGCCCTGGACGCCGGCGCCGACGACTACATCACCAAACCGTTCAGCGTCGACGAACTGCTCGCCCGCATCCGCGCGGTCACCCGCCGCGTCCAACCCACCGACCAGACCCCGCCGACCGCGACGATCGGCGTACACACCATCGACCTCGCCGCCCGCAGCGTCACCGGCGGCGCCACCGATGTGCACCTGAGCCCCACCGAATGGCAACTGCTGGAACATCTGCTGCGCCACCCCGACCGGCTGCTGAGCCGCACCGCCCTGCTCAAGGACGTCTGGGGGCCGCAGTACGCCACCGAGACGAACTACCTGCGCCAGTACATGGCCCGGCTGCGCCGCAAACTCGAAACCGACCCGTCGCATCCGCGGCACCTGCTCACCGAACCCGGCATGGGCTACCGCTTCCGGCCTTAGGGTGCGGTCAGTAGCCGATGTCGCGGCGGCGGATCCCGGACAATCCGACGGCCGTCACCGCGGCGGCGAACACCGTGGTCACCAGCAGCGGAGTCGGTGTGAGGTCGTCCAGCGGCACCTTCGGCGTGTGCGCGAACGGTGACAGGGTGCGAGTCCAGCCGGGCAGGTCGAACGAGTCCGCGAACAAGGTGATCACCACGCAGTATCCGACGACCGTCCACATCAGCGCCCCTGCGTATCGCGGCGCCCAGCCGGCCAGCAGCGTCGTGGCAGCGACGATCGCCCACACCGCGGGCAGGTACGCCACCGCGATGCCGATCAGGCGCGGCACCTGGCCGGCGTCGCCGACCGTCAGCGCGTAGGAGACGCCCGCGCCCACGCCGTAGGCCAGCAGCACCAGAGCGGTGCCGGCCGCCGCGACGCTGAGGTGCCCGCCCAGCCAGGTGGCGCGGCTGGTCGCCGTCGCCAGTACGGGCTCCGCCCGCCCCTCGGTCTCCTCAGCCCGGGCGCGCAGCACGACGACGACCCCGTACGCGGCCCCGAGCAGCACCGAGAAGCCGGTCGTCAACGCGAGATACGAGTCGACGATCGCTGTCCCGCCACCCGGCAACAGCCTGGCGATCTCGGGGTTGTCGCGCACGTACTGCTCCATGGTGTCGCCGATCGAGCCGTACGCGACGCCGAGCAGGAACAGGCCGCCCGCCCAGCCGATCAGCGTCCCTCGTTGCAGGCGCCAGGCCAGGGCGTACGCGTTCCGGAAGGCTCGGGAACCGTCGGCCCGGCCCAGTCGCGCCCGAATCAGGCCCGCACCGAAGTCCCGACGGTTCGCCACCAGCACAGCGAGCCCGCCGAGCATCCCCGACGCGGCCAGTGGCAGCAGCAGCGGCCACCAGCGATCCGCGGCGTACGGGAACGTGCGCTGCCCCCAGCCGATCGACGACGCCCACGACAAGGTGCCAGCACCGACGTCCCCGGCGGCGCGCAGCATGAACGCGGCACCGAGGAGCGCCGCCGTCGTGCCGTACACCGTGCGGGTGTTCTCGAAGACCTGGGCAAATGCGGCCGTAAGCGCGGCAAAAGTCAGTCCCACCCCGGCGAGTGCGGCACCGAACAGCACGGAACCGCCAGCCGGCAGCCCGGTCCCCGCAGCCACGGCGAACACCAACACCCCGACGGTAATGTCGGCCAGGACGGCCAGCGCGAGCGCAGCCGCCAGCGGGGCATGCCGGCCGGTGCATCCCGAGCGGATCAGCTCGGCGCGGCCCGACTCCTCGTCCGCGCGGGAGTGCCGGCCGATCAGGAACATGTTCATCAGCGCGACCACGATCGCCGCGAACCCGAAAATCTCGAAGACAATCTCCCCGCCGATCGAGGTGAGCAGTTCGCGCGGTCCGCTCATGGCAAGCACCGCGGCGTTGCCGCCGATCGTGGCCCGCAACCGCTGCAGGTCCTCCGGAGTGTCGTACAGGTTCTGGCTCTGCACCGACTGGATCAGCACCAGCAGCGTCGCCCCGAGCAGCCACCACGGCAGTCGGTACCGTTCCCGCCGCAGCAGGAACCGCAGCAGCAGTCCCGCGCCGGTCACGACGCCGCTCCGTTGCCGTAGTGCCGCAGGAACAACTCCTCCAGCGTCGGCGCCGAACTGCTCAAGCCGCGCACACCCAGCGCAGCCAGGTGCTGCAGCACCGGCTCCAGCTGCGCGGTGTCCACATCAAACCGGGCCTGATGGTCGTCCACCACCAGGTCGTGCACCCCGGGCAGGGCGTCGATCCCCGTCGGCGGCCGGGCCGTCTGCACGGCGATCGACGTTCGGGTCAGATGCCGCAACTCGGCAAGTGTGCCCGCCTCCACCGTCCGGCCCGCCCGGATGATGCTCACGCGATCGCACAGCGCCTCGACCTCGGCCAGGATGTGGCTCGACAGCAACACCGTGCGGCCCTGCCGTTTCAGGTCGTGCACACACTGCTGGAACACCGACTCCATCAGCGGATCCAGCCCGGAGGTCGGCTCGTCCAACAGCAACAGCTCGGCGTCCGAGGCCAGCGCCGCGATCAGCGCGACCTTCTGCCGGTTGCCCTTCGAATACGTTCGGGCCTTCTTGCGGGGATCCAGGTCGAAACGGTCCAACAGCTCGTCGCGGCGGTGCCGGTCGATGCCGCCGCGCATCCGGCCGAGCAGGTCGATGACCTCACCGCCGCTGACCCCCGGCCACAACGTCACGTCGCCCGGCACGTACGCGATTCGCCGGTGCAGCGCGACCGCATCCCGCCAGGGATCACCACCGAGCATCGTCACCTCGCCGCCGTCAGTGCGGAGCAACCCCAGCAGCACCCGGATGGTGGTGGTCTTGCCGCTGCCGTTCGGGCCGAGGAAGCCGTGCACCTCCCCGGCCCGCACCCGCAGATCGAGCCCGTCGAGCGCGGCGACCGGCCCGAACCTCTTGATCAGACCGCGGATCGAGATCGCGGCATCGGTCGACACGCTCATCGCAGCTCCCAGCGGCACATCGCGCGGAACCGACGGTACGCACGGACCGCAGCCCAGTGCGGGGCGTACCGCGGTGAAGGAAGGAGCACGGGCGGGGCACTCATCACGCCTCCATAGGTCGACCTACCGCCGACCAGGCTTCCCGGCACTCCGTTGGAGCATCGTACGCCCGCACACCGGTCCGACACCATCGCCAACCGCCCCAGTCCGATCAGGAGCCGGCGTCGTACCCGTAATGAATGATCAACTGTCCGTTCTTCGGGGTCGCAGAGATGAAGACGGGTGCAGGATCGAGAAGCGTCCAGGGGACATCCACGGGTACGCAGTTCGTAGTCCCCACACAGATCCGCCCATGCAGACGAGACGGATCGTGCCACCGATCTTGCCCGATGGATCGTTACCGTCAGAAGAGTTTGACACTCGATGCCGGTACGGATAGGTAATAGCCCTGCTCCTTCAACTGGTGGATGCCTTCTACCCCCGTGACGCCGGAGATCTTGAGGTAGTCCGTCGTCACGCGGCGTACGGCGCCTTTGAAGCTGATCGTGTCGCCGCGTTCCACCTTGAACACCGACTCGCCGTGTGTTCCCGTCAGCTGCACCCACAACCGGTCACGGTCGTCCGGGCCAACCCAAAATCCTTCATCCGCAGGCACAGACTGGACCCGGACACTGCGCCCGTTGGCGGCGACGTTGTTGCTGGCGCGCAGTTTCTCGAGGTTCTCGGCGCCGAGGACATCAGCGTCGCCGGCGATGACGGTGCCGCTTTGCGGTGCGGGATCGGCGGCGGGTCTGTCGGCCGGTGCAGGGGGACGAGATCGGGCGAGCTGGGCGGCGTCATCGGCACCGCAACGCGCCAACAGCAACGACACGGCAAACAGCGCCAGAACAGCGATCAGCGCGGGCACCAGCCATCGAGGCCTCGCTGCGACTCGGCGCGCCGGCGCAGGTGGTGTCGGCGGTGGTGCGTACTCCGGCTGGGTTGGCATGTGCGCAGCGTTCCCGCAAGATCGACATCAAAACGGCAAGTTTGCCGCCGGCAAACGGTTATCGGGGGTCGCGGCGGACCGGGGTTTCCACCGCCGCAAACGGCGTCGAGCCGCCCGGCAGCTGCCGGGCGGCTCGATGCACGTACGGGTCAGGAGATGGTGACGTTGAACAGCGGGTTGGCGGCCAGCGTGCGGAATGCGGTCAGGTTGGCCGGGGTGGAGTTGATGCTGATGTCGCGGTCGCCTTGGTCGTCTTTGGCGGTGTCGAAGTAGACGATGGCCTTGATCTGCGGGCGCTTCGCCAGCTCCGGCAGGACGCTGTTGAACCCGGCGGTCTTGTCAGCACGCTTGCCGACCCGGTGGTAGACACCCCACTCGGCGATCATCAACGGCTTGCTGGCGTGCTGCGTGGCGGCCCAGTCGTAGAACGTCGGCCCGTTCTTCGCCTTACGGTCCAGCAGGTGCGAGAAGGTCCCGTGGTGGTACGCACCCTTCTCGGCGGACACGTAGGAGTCGAGACCCATCCAGTCGACGACGTCGTCGCCCGGGTACAGGTCCTTCCACCAGGACTGGGCCATCCACTTCTCGTTACCCATGTACGCCATCACGTTGATCGCGTTATCCACACCCTGCGCGCGCAGGCGTTGGATGGTGTGCCGGTACATCGCGGCGAAGTCCTTGGCCTCCCAGCCCGAACCCTTGCGCGCCTTCACATCGTTCTCCGGCTCGTGGTTGAGCACCAGGAAGAACTTTTCCGGGAAGCTGGCCTTCACACGGGCGGCGAACTTGTCGATCCGGGCATCCTGCTCACCCTTGGCGACCTTCGCCCAGGACGAGCCGTACGCGATCTTCCAGTTCATCAGAAGCACCCGCGGACGAGCCTTGTCACGGGCCATCGCCATCTCCGACTTGGTCGGGAACGGCTCGTCACCCTTGTGGTACGTGTGGAAAATGCTGGCCGTACGACCGGACAGCTTCTCCCAGTCCTGCAACGCCTTGTCCCGCGGGGCCGTGGTGAAGCCACCGGCGGCGGCACCCCACAGGACGCCACACGAGGGAACCAGCTTGGCGTCAGTCGTGCACCCGGCGGTGGGGGCTGCCTGAGCGGCAGAGGTCGGGCCGGCCAGAGCGGCGGCGGCACCAGCGAACAGGGCGGTCAGCGACAGGACGGTCTTCGAGATGGCCGAGCGACGCAAAATCGTGTTCTCCCCCGCGTTTGTCCAGCCGTTGTCGGCCGGGCATGGGAAGAAGATTCACGGTCGCGGGGTGCACCCCAAGGACCTGAACGGGTGCCGTCCGGTAGCACGGGTGCCGACCCACGACGGGTGGCACTTGGATCGGCAGCCAGCCACACCGGTTGAGAAACACCGGGGCAGGGATTTCAGCATGGCGCCGAAAGGTTTATTCCGCTCTGGGCGTTTTGAAGCTTTAAATCCTTTTCAGGTGATCTACTGGCGCGGACAGGGCCTCTACGGGAGGAGGCTGCCGAGAATCATCAGTGCAGGAATTTGGGACATCATGACTACACGCACGACCATCTTCGGCTCTCTCGTAGCGGTCAGCGCCGTCGCCGCGCTCGGCACCGCCGCCGTGGCCGGGACCAACAACGACAGCCACGCCAGCCACAGCGGATACGGCACGGTTGCCACAGGCAAGCTGAAGGCTCTCAACGCCTCCGGCGCCAGCGGCACCGCACGCGTCGAGCTGCACGGCAAGACCGCCACCGTCTGGGTAACCGCCAAGGGCGTCCTGGCGAAAATGCCGCACGCCATGCACATTCACACCGGTGGGCACGGCACGTGCCCGACCATGGCCGCCGACATGAACAAAGACAAGATCATCAACACCACCGAAGGACACCACGCGTACGGCGACATCGCCGTCTCGCTGACCACCTCCGGCGACACCACCCCGGCCAGCGGCCTCGCCGTGGACCGGTTCCCCACCGCCCCCAAGGGCAGCTTCACCTACAAGCGCGACGTCAAGGTCAGCGCCGCGGTGGCGAAGCAAATCCGGATGAACAACGCGGTGATCGTCGTGCACGGCATCGACCGCAACGGCAACGGCAAGTACGACTTCGGCGCCGGCAAGAGCGACCTCGACCCGAAGCTGCCGCTGGAAGCCACGTCCCCGGCGATCTGCGGCCCCCTGCACATGCAGAACGGCCGCTGACCCAGGTCTCCCCGATCGCCGTGGCCGGCCTACGCGTCACCGGCCACGGCGATCATCCGGCAGGAACCGCATCTCCGGGTACCGAGCTGACGGACCAGCCAGCAGGCGGCCGCCGCGGTGGCGCAGGTGCTTGTCGAAGAACGCCCGCACGTACGGGCGCTGGACGGCGATGGACCGTTCGCCGTCGATGCTGCCGATCAGCGGTTCGCTGTCCTGTGCAGGCGTTCCGACCTGCGGCAGCAGGACCTGGGAGTCAGTGAAGGACAGATGTCCGGCGTTCTTGAGCTGGATCCAATACCTCGGGCCGCGCAGCCGAGACCACATCTGCTCCCAGGTGGTGTCCGCCGGATCCCCGGTGTCGGAGCTCATCATCAGCAACGGCCGGTCCAGGCCGGTGACAAGGACTCGGCCGAAGAAAGAACCGTCCAGATTGAGCCCGGCCTTGACCCGCCGGTCCGCCAGCATCGTCTCGGCCGATGTGGCACCGCCGAACGACGCCCCGAACATCCCGACCCGGGACAGGTCCAGGGCGCGCGCGAGTCCTCTCGGCAACGCCCGGCCCGAAGCGTCGGGATTGCGCCCGCGACTGACTGCGGTCAGCTTGTCGAGTACGAAACGCGTGTCGGCCACCCGCACGTTGAGCACCCGGTCCAGCGCCGCCGCCTCGTCATCGGCCAGTGGCGGGATCGCGTGGGTCGCGATCCGTCCGTCCGGGAATTCGACGAACTGAGCGTCATGGGTGTGGTCGATCGTCACGACGACAAGACCGTGGCTGACCAGATCCTCGACGAGCGCTGTGCTCCCGGTGCGCAGTCCGCCGTAGCCCGGTGAGTACAGCACGACCGGCCGGCGGCCGGGGGCGGCTGGCGCGCCGAGGTGTCCGTGCGTGGTCGGCAGCGCAAAGCCGCTTCCCGGCGGGTTGACGAGGGCCGCCACGCCCGGCGACACCCAATCCGCGCGCGGGTGGCCGTGGACACTGCGCGCCGGATACCAGATCTGCACGATCAGCTCGCGGGCCTTCACGGCCAGCACCCACGGATCGGTCCGGGACCAATCCACCAGATGCAGCGAGACGGTGCCGATCCGCTCCGGCCCGGTCGGCCGAGGCAATGTCAGCCGGATGTCAGATTCGGCGTGCGTCCGGGAGGGCCACCGAGGCGGCGGTTCGGCCGCCGCGGCCGAACCGAGCAACAGCGTGGCGGCGGTGGCGAGAACTGCGACTATCGCCTTCATGATCAGTGTCCGGCGGCGTCGCGGATGACGGTGACGGCCGCCGGGGCGTCCGGCACCGTGACGGTTACGGTACGACCGGAGTGCAGCGTCAGGCGCAGCGTCGGCCCGGAGCGCAGCGTGCAGCAGGTGCGGCGCGGAGTCCACCAGAAGCCGTACACGACGGACCAGGCTTTCAGGTTGATGACCTCGGCGTGGGCGATCTGCGCGATCCGGTATGTGCAGCGCGGCCAGCCGAGGACACCGAAGCGGACCGTCACGCCGTGGGGGCCCGCCGCAGTGCGCACGCTGGAGCCGGTCAGCACCTCCAACAGCACCCCCACGACGATAAGCAGCAGCAGGAGCACGAGTTCGCTGCGGCCAGCCGCCGTCATGGCGCTCAGGGCCACCAGCGGCACGACCAAGGCGACGCTCAGCGCCACCATGGGCCAGTTCGTAACCCGTCCGGTATAGGCCGAATGCCGGCCGGAACCGGCGAAGGCGGATGTCGTCATCAGGCTGTCCTCTCTCGTCCCGCCGGCTACGTCAGCCGCTCGATCAGTCGGATCAGATCACTGCGGCCAAGGCCATGCCGGCGCGCCTCGGCCACCAGGGCGTGGGCGGCGTGGAGCACCGGCGACGGCTCGGGCACTGCCGACGCCACCCGTGCACCACGGCCCCGGCGGAATTCGAGCAGGCCCTCGTCACGAAGCTGGCGATAGGCGGCCAGCACGGTGTTGCGGTCCACTGCCAGCGCCTCAGCCAACTCGGCGGCCGGCGGCAGCTGCTCGCCGACCGCCAGCTCACCCGAGGCCACTCCTTGCCGGACGCAGCGGGCGACCTGGTACGGAAGCAGCTCCCGCGACGTGTGATCGATTACCCACCTCATAGTGCTAGCATTATCAGCACCATTTCGACAGAGAGTCAACTGCCCCTGACAGATCGCACTCCTCTTGCGGGTGGCTCCACTGCAATGTCGCGCACATCAGCGATGCTGAGGTTCACCGAAAGTCCGGCACCGGTGGCTGAGCGGAGTCGTCGAAGGGGAAGCGTGCCCAGACGTGCTTGGTGGTGTCATCGACGTACCAGCCGACATCCAGGGCGAGCTTATGAGCGAGGCGAAGGCCACGGCCGCCGCCGCCAGGAGGCGTGTCACCCGCAAACTCGGGGGGTACCTCAGGGTCGTGATCAGCGATGTCCAGGATGAGGCACGGGCCATCGGTGAGCAGCCGCACGATGGTGGGAGGCAGCCCGAGCGTCAGCGCGTGCACCGCCAATTCGCTGGCGACCAGGATCATCTTGTCGGCAATCCCGCCCACCGTGAACTTGGCCGAGGGCCGCAGCTGCGTCACGACCTCCAGCATCGAGGCCTTCAGGTGCGGCAGCTCCGCCTGGCTTTCCAGCACCCAGACGTGCAACGCCTCGGCCTCAGTGGGAGGCATCGTGGCGGCGCTGGCTGACATTCTCGCACCGTACCCAGAAGTGACAGCCGCATCAGGAGATCGCTCGTTCTGAGGATCAAATCTGACAAGAGTGGGCATATATGGTCCATGAGTCAACCCGAACTCGACCCCGACCAGTACCCGCCCCTGGACCCGCGCGAGGCGGCGCCGGAAGATCCCGCCGAGCTGCTGCCGGATACGCCCGACACCCTGCCGGCGGCGCCCATCGAGAATCCGCCCGACGACGGAACCAGCGGCGTACGCGAACCAGCGTGACCCCGAGATCAGCCGCCCTCCCGCGGCGGGTCAGCCGCTCCAACCGAGGTCGCGGAGGTGCCGCACGACGGTGGCGACGATCTCGTCTTCGACCGCATTACGGTCGGCCGCCGGCGCGCTTCCTTCGGTGCCTGTCACGATCGAGACCAGCACCCCACTGCCATAGATCCAGATCCTTCCGTACGTTCCCGCCACGTCCTCCGGGTAATAGTCGATCGCAACAGCAACCTCGCCGGCGGTGTTGGGGAGTTGGCGCAGGGTGTATCTGCCGTCGGTCTGTACCGGGCTCTCCTCGTTCTGCACGTCGCATCCGCGGTCGGTGAGGCGTAGGTAGTCCGTCAGGACGGGCGCGGTGGCCGGGGTGATCGGCTGGAGCTCGATGTCAATGCGCAGCGGGTTGCCGCCGGGAGTGCTACCCAGGTACGACCGGGCGACCTCGGCCAGTGGCGACCGGTCCGGGGGCTGATAGTAGGGGCGGTCGGGAACCGAGCTGCAGGCGATCTCCGGCACTCCGAAGACGCCGTGGCAGCACTCGGTGGTCGGGTCGCCGGTGACGGTGCCGAAGATCCCGCCGGCTTCCGGCAGCGCGGCGGCCAGGTCGGCCTGCACATCACGCAGGTAGATCGGGCTGGAGAAGGCGCCGTGCGCGTACCGGAGCGGACCGTAGCGCTCCACCTGCTCGGGTTCTGACGGTGTCGTCGGACCCCAGAGTGTCTCGGTCCGCAGGTATCCATTCTGGAACCCGCGTGGCACCTCCACGTCCGTCACGAGGTAACCGCGCTCCCGGTCCTCGTCGGTCACGGCGAACTCGCGGCGCACCTTGGCCGGATGGTCACAGAGCTCGGCGAACTCGCTGGCACGCCGAGCGCAGGCGCCGATTCGACCGACGACGACGTTCACCGCTGCCACCTGATCGCCCTGTTTGCCGGCGATGTGAACCGTCCGGCGGCGACCGATGGCGTCGGGTTCGGCCGGGCGGTCGAACGCGACGTTCTCGTGGAAGTCGACTCGGACCCGCACGGTCGTGCCGATGAAAGCGGCCGTGTCGCCGGGAAGCTTGCCGTCGATCGAGGGGATCGCCAGCGGACCGGTGGACGCGACGGTCCGCCCGGCTGCGATCGCCGTACGGACCGGATCGTCGGGCCGGGCGGGGTCGTGTCCGGCGGCCGGCTCCACACCGGCGCCGGGGATGTACGTCCGTCCGACGAGGCCGATCCGCTCATCGTCACCGTCCTGCTGTGCGAATTTCTTCCACTGCGGCAGCCGAATCGAGGTGGCCGGGGCGATACGGAAGTTGTCGAACTCGATGAGGTCTCCGGAGGCGGGCCGCGACGTGTGGGAGTCGCCCCCGCCGACCAGCGCTATCCGCCTGCCCCGCAACAGCAACGTGTCGACCTGCTGCAGCGCGGCAATGGTCGGCATGTTCGTCTCGTTGACGATCTCCACCGTCCGCACTGCCTCGGTGTCGGTAGCGCTCGCCTCACACCGACGGCCGGATAGCCCCGGTGGTTGGTGACGTTCGCTGAACGGTGGCTGATACTCACCGGTCGTCCAGCAGTACCAGCGGCTACCCATGTTCTCGTTGTCCGGATGATTCACGCCGCCCCAGGCTGACGCCCGTTCGGCCTTCTGGAGGTAGGCCGTCTCGTGGCAGTCGAACACGCTGTCGTCGACCGCGTCAGGGGTGTAGTACAGCGCGAGATGGCCGGCCGCGACGCCGGTGCAGTTACCCGGGGCGATGGTGTCCAGCTGTTTGACGACCCACTTCTGCAGCTTGCTCTCCGGACCGGGACTCACCTTGAGGTGACGCAGGCTGTCGAGCGCGCCGGCCACTTCGCCCGCCGTGCCGAGCTCCTGGCCCATCAGTACCCGTACCTCCGGGAAGTCGGCCTGGAGCCGGGCGGCCGCGTCGCGGATCAGTCGATACTGGCGGCGTCCCTGGTCATGGTCGATCTTCGGCATCGAGACCGTCCGGCAGCTCCACAGGAAGCACACCTTCGTACTGACGAGGGTGTGCATGCTGAGCCACGGAACGTGCTCGGTCAGAATGATCCAGCGCGCACCGTTGGCCTTCGCTTTCTCCAGCGTCTGGCGGACCAGCAGCTCCGCGCAAGCCCGCTCATCGAGCTTGCTGGGACAGCGCACGTGGGTGCCGATCCCGCTGTCGCCGGCGGCATGGACGTGGGTGTCACCGCCGATCCAGTCAGCGCCAGGATTCGGCGCGGCCCAAGCTGCCGGCACATCGCCGATCACGACGAACGTCGTAGCCAGGAGCAGCGTCAGGACGGCGATGCCGAACGAGCGCGGCGCGGTACGATCCATGGCTCAGTGCACCTCGATGGCGGTGACCAGCAGGGCGACCTCATCCGGTGTGCCCACGACGTCAGCGGAGTACCGGCCGGATGCGGTTTCGAACAGATACTCGACGCTGCGCAGGTCGGCCGGTGTCGCGGTGTACCGCAGTTCCCAGCCGGGGACCCGGCCCACCGTCGTCTTGGTGACGGTCACGGCCGTGCCCTGGTCCGTGACCTCGTCCGCCATCCTGGCGACGGTGTCGTCGAGGCGCTCGAACCGACCATCCTGTCTGCGGACAGTCAGGACGGCGCGGTGGTCGCGGCCCGTCACCACCAACACCACGTCCGCAAAGTGGCGGCCGGCGTCAGCGTCGAACGCCAGCGTGTCGGCAACGGCGCCGCGCCCAGCCGTCCGGGCCTGTCCGGATGCGCCTTCCAATCCGTCCGGACTGGTTCCCACCTCGGTCCAGCCGTCCTGCATCCGCACCGTGACCGGCGGGACTGGGTCGCCGGCCTGTTTCGGCGTACGGGAGAACGTGGCCGCCAGTGCTACGGCACCGGCTACGACCACCATGAACGCAGCGGTGCTGACGAGGGCACGCCGCCAGGCCAGAATGCGACGGAAGATTGTCGGTGGCATCGTTCCATTCTTGGCGCTGTCCGACATAACGGATCACCGCTGGACGGCCGGATCTACCTCCCATTCGTGCCCCCGGCGCGGCCGGTCGGCACCACCCGCCGCTGTGGCAGGTGGCGCGGCCCAGCGGACCGGCGATCCACACCGGAGTTCGGCCGACCCCATTCGAGACCCGCTTCATGACCAGGTCAGCTCGGTTGTTCTCCGGAGCACAGTCGACGCCGACATATCGGAGCGTGATGATATTGTCACCGGAAGCCACTCCGAAGGGTTCCGGTGACGACAGGTCTGACACAGTCTTTGCTACCACCCGACTTGCGCCGCCGGATGTCGGAGTTGTTGCCGACCGGCCGCAGGGTGGACTTCCTGCCGCGGGAACAGCTGTTCGGCGAGGGCGAAGAGTCTGACCATATCGCGATCATTCTCGGCGGCATCGTGAAGATCACCGTTTCTACGTCGAGCGGCCGGGAGGCTTTGCTCGGACTGCGCGGTGCCGGCGAGATCGTTGGCGAGCTCGCTGCCCTTTACGGCAGCCCGCGGTCGGCGACCGTCCGCGCTCTGGATCACGTCCAGGCCAGGCTCGTCAGCGCGTCAAGTTTCCGACAGCGGTTGCGGGAGCATCCGGACGCACTCTTCGCATTGTTGGAGGCGGTTATCGGGCGCCTCCGCGAGTCCGATCGGCGGCGCCTCGAGTTCACCGGCTCGGACGTCCAGGAGCGCGTTTCCATCCTGCTCGCCGAGCTGGCGCGAACGCACGGCGAACCCGCGTCCGATGGCAGTGTGACGATCGGGCTCCGGCTGTCGCAGGAGGAGGTCGCGGGTGCGACCGGCGCCTCCCGGGAGGCCGTGGCGAAGGCTCTGCGAAACCTGCGCGAGCAAGGCATCGTGAACACTGCCCGGCAGCGCATCGTGGTGCTCAGACCGGAGGCGCTGCTACCCGGCCTGAGCTGAACGGGTATTTATCCACAGACGCCGCGGCGCCACCGGCGATAGACACGTTGCATCGTTCTAGCCGAAGGAGCCGAAGTGCTTGAGCCAGTGCATCGTTCGATCGTCGTCCTCGACATCGAATCGTCGGGCCGCCTCGACGGCCCGCAGAAGGTGGCAGCCCGGTCCGACCTCTATCGCATTATCTCCGCTGCCCAGGAGGCCGCCAGTATCCCGTCCACGACGGTCACGGAGGAAGACCGGGGTGACGGGGTCTTCCTCCTGATCGGGGCCGACGTGTCGATCCGCCACATCATCGATCCGTTTCTGACCGCAATCGACGCCGCGTTGCATGACCGCCGGGTCGGTGACCTGCGATTGCGGCTGCGGGCGGTGGTTCATCAGGGCGCGGTCAACGCCGACCCCAAGGGATCCAGCGGAAGCGCTATCGATCTGGCGTTCGCCATGGTGGACGCGCCACAGCTCCGTGAGGCGCTACAACAATCGCCAACCGGCCGGATGGCGCTGGTGGTATCCAACGACATCTACCGCGACGCCATCCGCGGCCATGACATGCCCGATCCGACGTCGTTCCGGATGCGGCTGCTGCGGACCAAGTACGGCGAGATGCGAACCTACGTCACGGTGACTGGGACCGCGGAGCAGCCGGTCGCCGCACCCGAGCCCGAGCCCGAACGCCCGCGCGAAGGTCCCCCGCCCGGGACGATGTACAACGTCTCGCAGCGGGACAACTACGGCGTCAACGGGTCGGTGGGCCGCGACTTCGTCGTCGGGGTGCCCCGACCCGGTGAGCAGTGATGGCGGAACCGGAGAAACCACCAAGTCCCGGGAGTGCGCCGAAGGCGACAGCGGAGCAGGCCGAGGTTCACCCCAAGCGTGCGTCAGACGACTCCACGGAGAGCCAGGAGGAGCACGGCAGCGGAAAAATCGCCGTCGAAATGCTCGACGACGCGAGCAAGCAGGCGACCGTGTCCCGCGCGTTCGACGCCGCCATGCAGACGTTCGGTCTCCAGACGAACCTGCAGATCAACAACTTCGACGGGGTGGGCCGGTCCGGGCCACTTCCGCATCGGATGGCGGTTTCCGAGCGATCCCTGGGACGCGTACGCTCCCTCTGGGCGGCGCCTGGAGGCTATCTCGAGCTATGGAATCGGGTTGAGGAGCGCATGCTGGTCATCACCACCGGCGGCCGCGGCTACGGGACACACCACGCGGCTACGCGGATTCTGGACGCACTCTGCGACGGCCGGGTCCAGCACCTCACCTCGGGATCGATCACCGACCTTACGACCACAGACGTCGCCGCGAACACCGGCTACTTGTGGACCGACCTGGACCCCACGGATGACGATCCGCGCGGACCCCACCAGTTGGACCGCCTCGCCGAGACATTGGAATCCCGCGGGTCCCGCATGATCATTGTTGCGCCGCCGGGCGCGGCGTGGTCCTTCATGGTCGAAGAGCACCGGTGCGATCTCACCTGCCCGCCGAGCCTGGACGCCGTCCTCCGCCTGCATCTGGACGCACCCGAAGACCGCTCGGCGGGGCTGCTCACCTCCCCTGTGGTGGTGGCGGCTCGCGAGCGCCTGGGCGGGGCGGAGCAGGCGGCCCGGCTCGGGTCGGCGCTGCGCGAGGTGCTCGCAGAGCAGATCTCCCCGGAGGACGCCATCCGGCGGGCCGGCGCCGTCCGCGAGTCGACCGCAGAGTGGTTCGCCGCTCTCGCTCAACGGGAGGACCGCGCGCTGGCCTTGGCACTGGCTGCACTCGATGGGCTGTCCCTGCCGACCGTCATGGCTGGCGCACGGGACCTCGACGAACGCATCCAGCGGGCGGAGCACCCCAAGGGCCGGTCGTCCATCCGGCCGTTCGCGCGTCCCGCCCGTCCGCTGTTCGAGGCGGTGCAGGCGGGCACCTCCAAGACGATGCTGGAAACCAGCTACGGCGAGGTGCCGATCACGCGGATCGCGTCGCAGCGCGAGAATTTTCCGCGGGACATGCTCACCACGATGTGGTTCGACTTCCCCTACCTCCAGGAGGTCTACCTGGGATGGCTGGGGGATCTGGTGAATGACAATGATCCGTACGTGCGGGAACGCGCCGCGGTCGCGACGGGCATCTTGGCGGAGGGCGACTTCGACTTCGTCCGCGGCCGCGTCCTGGACGACTGGGCGTGCAATGCGAGGCCGGAGATCCGCCGGGCTGCCGGGGTCGCGCTGCGGGTGCCGGCGCAGAACACCGACCTCGGCGACATCGTGTGGAAAATGCTCGAATCCTGGGCCACCGAGCGTAAGGACCGGATCGAGACCGACGACGACAAGCTCCGCAGGATGACCGCGGCGGCGGCACTCGGTGGCCCGGTCGGCATCCTGGACTACGAGCGCGCGCTCGACCTGATCGAAGACCACCTGTTCGAATACCACGCGTCCTACCGATACTGGCTGACCATCAGCCGTGCGGTCGTCGAACTGTTCGCCGACGGGGGTGCGGCGCAGAGCACGGCGATCGTCAGCCGATTGCTCGAATGGGCCGGGACCACCCGGCTCACGCGGGTGAATGTCGCCATCATGACGCTGATCGGCATCGTCGGACGGCCGGTTCAGCAGGACGCGGCCGGCCGGCGGATGCCACCCGTGCTGCGGGCGGCTGGTGCCGACGCGGAATGTCTCAAGTCGATCGCCGCACTGTGGCGGCTGGCCCTCGGTTACCGGACCACGACCAAGATCGCCACTCAGGCGCTCCGCAACCTGGCCGAGAATACGGCCGACGCCGACTCCGACGTCTTCGTGAACCTGATCTGCGCAGTTCCGCAGACACCCCGGGAGATCCGGACGCTCACCTATGAGGTCCGAATCTGGAGCGAGGAGGAATCGCACCCGGGGATCCTCGATCGTCTGCACGACCGTCTTCGTCGCATTGAGGTGGCCCGATGAATCAGCGTGAGTCCTTCGATCCGATACTCAGCGAGAGCCCCATGTCGGTGTTCGACCTCCCCGGCGCGAGCGGTCGCAGCAGCGGCCACACCGCGCTGGTCTTCCTTCCGGATGTCGCGGCCCGCGTTCCGACTGGCGTCCTCATCGACGAAGTGCCGACGTTCATGCAGCGGTTGCAGCGCCGGTTCTGGCGATACGAAGTGGATCTGGCGCACCGCACCACCTGGGTGACCCTGGACCTTCCGGCCGCAGAGGAGGCCTTCTCCTTCACCGCGAAGGTGTGCTTCACCTGGACGGTAGCGGATCCCGCGGCAGTCGTACGGTTCGGCATCCGGGACACCAAGGCGATCATCTGGCGTTACCTGGACCAGCTGTTGCGCGGGGTCAGTCGCCAGTACGGCATCGAGGACAGCGGTCCCGCTGAGGAGGAGATGAACCGTCGGCTGCAGAAGGAACCCGGCGACCTCGATTACGGACTGCGCTTGTCGATGATCACCGTCAACCTGCACCTGGACGCAGCAGCGCAACAACACCTGGCAAGTCGAGTCGAATCCCGGCGCGCCACCGAACTCGCCCGCGACGAGCACGAATTGCATGTGCTTCGTGAGCAGCACACACTCGCCGAGGCCCGGATGCGCGGCCAGCTGGAGCGGGCACAGGCTCAGCACGAGCGGGACATGGAGAGCGTACGGTCTCGACACCTGGCCGAGCTCGAGCTGGCGAACGCCAAACACTCGCGGATCGTGGACGAGCTCCTCACTAGCAAGGACCTCGCTCTCAAGAAGCAGCGCCTGACGTTCTACCGCAACGCCCTCGAGGGGAACAGCTCCGACGTTCTGGTGCTCCAGCTCATCGAGCACCCGGAGGACATTGGCGCGGTCGTCGAGATGCTGAACTCCGGGACAGAGATCTCCTACGACCGATCTCGGAAGATCATGCAGGACCTGTTGCAGCAGGAGATGGTGCACGCCGCCGACGTCGAGTCGCTGCGACAAAACGTGGTCGAGCAGCTCAGTTCGGCGCTGAACGTCAGGGCGCCCCAGGGCGGCATCAAGATCGATACGGGCGGCGCCACCCGGGTCGCCATGCGCGACGGCGACAAGATGGTGATCGCCGAGGCCGCTGACGGCGCCAGCCTCTCCGCTAGCTGATCCAGGTGGTGCTGATGAGCCAGAGCAACACCGCGGTCAGTGTCAGCACGGTGCTGACCAGCGCCCGGCGCAACCAGCGAAACTTGGACACCGCGATAGTGGCCAGTTCCGCGGCCTGGAGCCACACCTGCTCGTGCAGCTGCGCCGGCGGCGACTGCTGCAACACCTCGTCCAGGGGAAGGGCGGCGAGTGCGGGGAACGCGATCCGGCTGCCCGCACCTCGCCCGGAGCTCGTCAGCCGAGGTACCTGTCCAGCGGCTAGGAGCAGGACGGAGACGAGTACCCCGCAGAGACAAAGGCTGCCCACGATCACCAGGGGGATGCCTCCGGCACTGTCCCGCTTGGCCGCGAGCACCGTCACCGCCAGTGCCTGCACTGTGGCGAGTCCGGCGGCCTTGGTGTCGGCGTAGCGGATCGACTGGTTGATCTCCGTCACGGTGTGCAGGCCGACGGCGATGTCCTGGCTGAGAGCGTCAAGCGGCTCACGTCTGATCCGAAAGGTCGTCATGTGACCAGGAAAGCGGTCACACCCGCCGATGTCTGTGCACACGTGCACGTACGCGGCCGGATCATGGGAGAGCGCTCTGGGCCTGCACCGCTGATCGGCGTGCGGGCCACCAGAAGGCGTCGCCGGTGAGGAAGGCGAGTGCCGGTACGAGCAGGGTGCGGACCATCAGCGTGTCGAGGAGAACGCCGATACAGACGAGGGTGCCGTTCTGGGCGAGCGCGACGACCGGCAGGACGCCGAGCACCACGAAGACGGCAGCGAGCAGGATCCCGGCGCTCGTGATCACTCCGCCGGTCGCGCCGAGTGCCACGATCATGCCTTCCCGGGCGCCGTGCTGGGTCCGTTCCTCGCGGGCGCGGGCGGCGAGGAAGATGTTGTAGTCGACACCGAGAGCGACGAGGAACAGGAACGAGTACAGCGGCACCGGGGTGTCAAGCGCCGGGAAGTCGAAGACGTAGCGGAAGAGCAGATTGCCCAGTCCGAGGCTGGCGCCGTAGGTGGCGAGCACGCTGAGCAACAGCAGGACCGGCGCCAGCAGGGATCGCAGCAGCAGGGTCAGGATCACGAACACGATGGCAAGGATTGCGGGAATCACGATCCACTGGTCGCGGCGCATCGAGTCGCGCTGGTCGAGGGTGGTGGCGTCGGTGCCGCCGACCAGAGTGGACCGGAGCGGCTCTCCCGCGCGTTCATAGGCCGCCCGCAAGGCGGTGATGGTGGCAAACGCGTCGTCGGTGCCGGGTGCGGCGCTGAGGGTGACGTCGATCCTGGTCCGTTCGCGCGCGGTGGGGCCGGTGCGGACGGCTTGCACACCGGCCGTGCCGGTGGCGATGGCGGCAGCCTGCGCCGCTGACGCGGCCGGCGCGAGCACGGTTGTCTGACTCGAGAAGCCCGCGGAGAAGGACTGGTCAAGAACTCGCTGCGCCTGGACGCTTTCGGGATTCCCGAGCAGTTGCTCGGTCTGGGACAACCCGAAACGAACGCCGGTCAGTCCCAGGGTGGACACCGCCAGGACAGCGAGGCAGACCGCGATGACCGTCTTCGGACGACGGGCGACGCCGCGGCCGATGCGCTGCCACCCTCCACCCCGACCCGTGCCCGGCGCCCCGTCATGCCGGGGCACGAACGGCCAGAAGAGGCCTCGACCGAAGATCACCAGGGCGGCCGGCAACAGGAGCACCGCGACGAGGATCGCGATCACCACCCCGAGGGCGCAGGCGAAGCCCAGGGCACGGCTGCCGGCAAGCTCGGCGAACAACAGGGTCAGCAAGCTGAGTGCGACGGTGCCACCGCTGGCGGCGATCGTCGGACCTGCTGACCGTACGGCGACGCGCATGGCGGCGTGGCGGTCCTCGTGACGCAGGAGTTCCTCGCGGTAGCGGGCGATCAACAGCATGGCGTAGTTGGTGCCGGCGCCGAACACCAGGACCGACTGGATGCCGAAGGTGGACGCGTCGACGGCGATGTCGAATCGGGCCGCCAGCGCCGCCACCACGAGACGGGCGAGGCCGTCGGCGGCGCCGACTACGGCGAGCGGCACGATCCACAGCACCGGGCTGCGGTAGGTGACGATGAGCAGGAGGGCGACGACGAGCACGGTGACCAGCAGCAGCTTGACGTCCGTGCCGGCGAACGCACCGGCGGTGTCCGCACGGAATCCGACCGGGCCGGTCAGCTGGGCGGTGAGGCCGTCGGGCAGGTTGGCCCCGGCGTCGCGCCGAAGCTGGTCAGCGGTGCCGGCAATATCGGCGTCCACCGCCGCAGCGTCGAGAGGTAGCGGGACCAGAGCGGCTTTGGCGTCGTCGCTGAACTGCGGGCGGACGGCCTGCGGTGTGGTGGCACGTGCGGCGAGATTCTGCGCGCGCTCGGTGATGGCGGCCCGGTCGGCGGGCGTAAGACCGGCATCGCGGTGGAAGAGCACCACCGCCGTGGTCTGATCCGCTCCGGGAAAGCTCTCCAGCAGCTCCGACACCTGCCGGGCCTCGCTGGCAGCCGGCAGCCCGGCGGTCGGCGGCGGGGCTTCGCCGGCCGAAGGAAGCAGACCGAAGAGTGCGACGAGGACAGCCAGCCCCACCGCGAGAACGATTCGCGCGCTCACCCTCCCGGACATGATCTTGGCTAACGCTTCCATGAATCCTCCGGTCAGCTTATATTTCGGCTGCCGAAGTACTGTAGCCCGTCCGGGGCCGTTGCTAGCATCAGGGCGTGACCGACCAGGCTCGACCGGGAGAACCGCTACGCGTTGAGCCCGAAACCACCGCCCTGCGAGACCTGCGAACAGTCATGCTCGACTTCGGCCTGACCCTTGGCCGGCGGATGAACCTGCACTCCACCGACCTCAGCGCGATCGAGCACCTCGCCTTCTCCCCGCTCCCGCTCGGCCCCGGCGACCTCGCAACCCGGCTGGGCATCTCACCAGCGGCGACAACGGAACTCGTCGACCGGCTGGAACGAGCCGGCCACGTGGAGCGGCGCCGCGACCTCGCCGATCGGCGACGCATCCGGCTGCAACCGACGCAATCCGCTGTTCGCGAGGTCCACCAGCACCTCAGACCCCTCATCGCCGCATTCGACGGCCTCGCCGCCGAAATGACCCCGGCCGACCGCTCGGCGGTGCTGCGTTACCTGACCGGCGCCACCGCTATCTATCAGCAGTGGGCAGCCGATGACCCGGATCCCCCGAGTACTGGGCCATGACGCTCTACACAGGATCGACCCGGAAACGCGCCTTCGGTGAGATCTGCACCCACGGTGCAACTTAGCCCGCTTCCGCGATGACCGATCATGGTCAATGTGAAGCAGCGCCGGCCGACCACTCGACAACAGGCCACCGAGCTTCCTTGGTACCACCGGTGGTATTTCGCGGCGAACGGTCTGGTCCTGGCAGCTGGCGTCATGGCGTCTCCCGGCATACGGGTCTGGGCCTACCTGGCGGTAGCAGCCTCGGCGCTGGCAGCGATCGTGGTGGGCATCCGCCGCTACCGCCCGGTGTGGTCGCGGCCCTGGTGGCTGACGACCGGTGCCATCGGCATGTCCCTACTAGCCAACGTGGGCTGGGCCGCAGCGATGACGCCGACGGGTGTGCCGCTGTTCCCCTCGTGGGGCGACCTGTGTTACGCCGCCACGCTGATCCTGCTGACCACGAGCGTCTACCTGTGGGTGCGGCCCGGTGCCCACGACCGGGGCCTCATCGACGCGGCGATCGTCTCGTTGGGTGGGGCCGCGGTGCTGTGGGTGCTCGTGGTGGCCCCGCTGATGTACGACGCGCCGTTCACCGGGCTGCGTCTGGGCACCTACCTGAGCTATTCGCTGGTGGACCTCATCATCCTGGCGCTGACCGTCCGGGTCGTCGTCGTGTCGCGGGTCCGTACGGTGGCCCACCGTCTCGTCGTCGCCGCGGCTGGCCTGTTCGTGCTCACCGACACCGTCTACTACGCCGTGCTGCTGTCCGACAACGTCCGGCTGGACCGGACGACCGCGATCGGCTGGCTCGGGGCGTACATGTTGATCGGTGGTGCTGCCCTGCACCCGTCCATGGCGCGCAGCGTCGGCGCTATGCCGACCAACGCGGTGCAGTCGTCGCGCAGCCGGTTGTGGACCTACGCCGTGCTCACGGCCATGATCTCCATGCTGATCGTCGTCGCCGTCGAACCCGACCTGCCCCATGACCGCCTGGTACGGCTGATCGTGCTGGTGGTCGTGAGCTGCGCGACCTCGGTGATGCTCATACTCCGACTGTCCCAGCTCGCCGGCCTGCTCACCCGCCGTGTACAGGTGGATACGCTCACCGGCCTGGCCAACCGGATCGTCGTCCAGGACCGGCTCGACCGCGGGGCGCCGCGCGACGAGGTGCTGCTGCTCGTCGACCTGGACGGCTTCCGGGACTTCAACGAGGCATTCGGCCACCAGGACGGGGACGCCGTGCTGGTCGAGATCGGGCACCGGATCCGCGCCGCGGTGCCCAGCGACGCGATCGTCGCGCGGCTCGGCGCCGACGACTACGCCATCCTCACCGCCGGCGACGGGCATGAGCTCGCCGAACGGATCCTCGCGGCGACCCGGCGCCCGGTCCGGATTCGCGAGGAAATCTCCCGGACGTTCCGTGCCAGCATCGGCATCCTGGAACTGCCCGCCGGCGGCGCGCACACCACCGCCCTGCGCGACGCCGACCTAGCTCTGGCCAGCGCCCGCGGGCAAGGCGGCAACAGATCGGCCGCGTTCGATCCGGGGATCCACGCCGAGCGGCGAGCGAACAGTGAGCTGATCACCCAGCTGCACGACGCGTTGGCCGCCGACGAGTTCACCATGAACTACCAGCCCATCGTCGACCTCGCCACCGAGCGGATCGTCGCGGCCGAGGCGCTGTTGCGATGGACCCGGCCCGACGGCACCCGGGTCCCGCCGGACCGTTTCATCCCGCTCGCCGAGCAGAGCGGCGCCATCGTCGCCATCGGCGACTGGGTCCTCGCGCAGGTGTGCGCCGACCTGGCCGGGCTGTGGTCGGCACATCGCCTGTCGGTCACGGTCAACGTGTCAGCTCACCAGCTGCGGGATCCGGCGTTCGCCGACCGGGTCCTGACCCTGCTCGCCGCGGGCGACGTGCCCGGACATGCCCTCATCGTGGAAATCACCGAGACCGTCCTGGTCACCTCCGTCAGCGACGCGGCCACCGTCGCCGCCCAGCTGCAACGGCTGCGCGACCACGGCGTCCGCATCGCGATCGACGACTTCGGCACCGGCTACTCGTCCCTGGCGTACCTGCGTGAACTGCCTGTCGACATCCTGAAGATGGACGGATCCTTCACCGCTCGCCAGATCGAGCACGGCGGACCGCGGGAGGTCGCTTTCATCCGGACGATCGTCGAACTCGGCCGGAGTCTCGACCTCGTCACGATCGCTGAGGCCGTGGAGACCGACACGCAGGCCGCCCGGCTGCGCGGGCTCGGCTGCGCCCTCGCCCAGGGCTACCACTTTGCCAAGCCCGGACCGCTAGCGGAGTTGCTCGAGCACCTGCACCAGCAATGCCAACTCTCAGCGCGTCCCGCTGCGCTCTCCTGACGGCCGACCGCTGGATACCCGGCCGATCGGCCCGGAAGCGTGCCAGCAGTGCCGATCACCAGCGGCAACTTCGGCGCCGAGCGCGGTGAGGTGGGCCGCGAAGCCGTACGGGGCTCGTCCTACGGCCCGTGCCGGCGATCAGGTCGGCGCCTCGGTTGGCATGCCGGAGGTGGCGCCGGAACCAGTTGGCCGGCACTCTGCTGTCTGCATCGGTGGTGGCGAGCCACAGCCCGTCCGGGCCGTCGCGCAGGGCATACGCCATCCCCGCGCCCCGGGCCCGGCCGACATTTCGCTCCGCCACCTCGATGACCTCTGCGCCATGGGCGTGTGCCAGGGCTGCGGTCCGGTCGGAGCAGGCGTCGGCGACGACAACAATGCGCACCGGGACCCGCACCCGAGCCGCGGCGACGTGCAGCGCGTCCAGGCAGCCCTGCACCAGCGGGAATTCGTTGTGTGCGGGAACGACCACGGAGATGCGGCGTACGGTCACACCAAGCCCTCGCGGCGGGCGACCGACGCGGCTGCGGGGTCCCGGGTGAAGACCTCGAGCAGGAAGTCGCACTCCCGATGGCTGGACAGCCGATACAGGTCAGGCAACGCGGCCAGTGCGGCGTGCACGTCGTCGCCGGTGCGGACGTGCTCGGGCACCGGCCAGCGCCAATGCGCCGCAACCAGGTCGCCGCCCGGGTGCAGCGAGCCGACCGCCCGACTGAGCAGGTCGGCCAGCTCCTCGTCGTCGAAGTAGTAACCCAGTTCCGACAGCACGATGAGGTCGAAGGTGCCTTCCGGCCATTCCTGCGGCATCCGGGCCACCTCCACCGTCACGTGTGGGTGGCCGGCGATCCGCTCCGCCGTAGCCCGTGCCGCAGAGTCGACCACATCCACCGCCAGCAGCTGGTCACACCGTTCAGCCAACAGGCGGGTGAGCATTCCCGTCGAGCATCCCGGTTCGAATCCGGACCGATACCGGCGTGCGGGTAACGCGGCGACGGTCAGCGCGTGCTTCCGCGCGTCGTACCACCGGTTCGCAAAGTCCCACGGATCGGGGCTGTCGGCGTACAACCGCTGGAAGTAGGAGTCCGGCGTGCTCACTCGAAGACCACCTCGAAAGGACGAAGGAACCGGGCGACGACGTGCGGCGGCAGGATCGCCGCGTCCGCCTCGGCCGGGCCGAGTGGCGCGATCTGGCTCCGGAACGCCTGGATGGCCGCGGCCTTGGCCGCTCGGGCTGCGGGCGGCAGGTCGATCCGGCGGGCCCGCTGCCACGGCACGCTCGGATCATCTGGGTACGCCCAGTGCCACGTCCAGATCGGGTATTCGAGCAGCCGCGCCCCCGTCACGGCGCAAGCCCGAGCGGCAGCCCGGCCGGCCTTCTCATGATCGGGGTGCCCGTCGCCCCGCCAGGTGACCAGGCACCACCGGCCCGGCGTGAGCAGTCCGGTCAGCTGCTCGGTCAAGAGCGCCTCATCGATCCCACCGTCGGCGTGACCGAGTCGATGCACCGCGATCGGATCGATGCCGAGTCGGCGCAGTGCCTCGTCAGTCTCAGCCCGCCGAATAGCCGCCAGCTCGACCTGGCTGTGCACGGTTGATCCGGGGTGGGACGCCTCCCCGTCCGTGACGGCGGCAAGGTCCGCGGTCCCCCAGACCGCCATCAAGCCGGCCACGCCCAGAATCTCGTCATCCGGGTGCGGGGCGACCACCAGGGGTCGTCCAGGAACGTCGAGTGGCAGCTGCGGCCATTGCCCGATCGTGGGCCAGGAGAGCCATTCGTCCTCGGCTGTGCCTTCGCCCACGATCGGCCTCACCACCGCGGGTCGTCCTCGACGAGGAGCTGGCCGAGTTGTTCCAGATCGGCTTCGGCGTGGCTCTGCCGGAGATACACGGTCAGATCGGCGACCCGCCGGGCGTGAGCGCCATTGTGGGCGAGCGGTCCAGCTCCGAGCGCACGACCGACCCGGTCGATGACCTCGGAGGCTGCCCTTTCCACTGTCGACCGTACCCGGAGGGCGAGACGGTGGGCGTCGGCTTCGGGGCTGGTGTCGATCTGCTGGGCGGCCGCTTCGAGCACTGCTCTCGCAGCGCCCAACGCGACGTCCACAGCGCCCAGGTGCGCAAGGGCGTGCGGGCCCAGAGCCTTGCGGTGCGCGGCCGACAGCAGAGTGTCGGCGACACCCAAGGCGCCGCCGAACCAGCACGCCGCAACGCCCACGCCACCATGCCAGAAGCCGGGCCGGTTCACGTAAGCGCCTACGCCGCCAACCGGCCGGGCCGGCGCGTCGGTGAACCGGACGGTCCGACTGTCGCTGCCCGCCATGCCGATCGCCGGCCAGGTGCCGTCCAGCGGCAGCAGGTACGGGGCCTCATTGCGCACCGCAAAGAGCCGGATCCCGTCGTCCGCAACCGCCGTGACCAGCGCATCCGTACACCAGGCTGCCCCGGAACACCACGGCCGCTCCCCCGTCAGGCGCCAGCCGTCGGGGTGACGCTGCGCCCGTACGGACGGCGGCACCGCCGCCCACACACCCCACCGCCGCGTTCCGGTGCCGTCATCCGTGCCGATGTCGCCGAGCTCCGTACGGATCGCCACCGCATCCACGTGCCCCTCCGCAAGCCGGCAGGAGACCAGATCGGCACGGCCCCACGCCGTCAAACCACGAAGGCGCTCCCCCGTGGCTCCCCGGCCAGGAAGTGGCAGCTCAGGCGACTCGATCAACACGCGCAGCAACTACCCGACGAGCGGTCGATCAATCCTCGCGGGCGGCACGTCGCCCGCCGGTCCTACCGGCGGGTCCGCGGTGGTCGTTTCCAGGCGAGTTGCTGGACGAGCAGGGTCAGGACGCCGGCGAGGATGATGGCGGCGACGTTGATGAGCAGCTGCAGCGCGGAGCCGTACGCTTCCTCCTCGACGCCGTAGGCCAGCGCGACGGCGGCGTTGGCGGCGGCCGGGACGGTGGTGACGGAGATGAGGACGCCGACGAGGGTGCCGGCCTTGGCGGAGGTCAGCGACAGGATGCCGGCGACGCCGCCGAGGAAGCCGATGACCCAGGACAGGGCGTCGGGCCGCCAGATGAAGTCGGTGAGGGGCCGGTTCGCCAGCAGCATCGACTTGTCGATCAGGCCGGCGGCAGTGAGCAGCCACACGGCTGCCACGGTGACGGCCATGCCGACCGGAAAGCCGACCGCCAGGGCCAGAGCTGAGCGGCGTACCAAAAGGGATTTGCGTTTCACGAGGCCGACGCAGAGGGCAGCGAGCGGGCCGAACTCCGGGCCGACGACCATCGAGCCGACGATCAGGATCGGCTGGTCCAGCAGGACGCCGACCGCGGCGATGACGGTGGCGACGCTCATGAACGTCAGGTACGAGGCGGACAGCGCGGCTTCCTCGCCGGTCTGGTGCTCGATCTCCTCCCAGACCACCGCGTCCACGCCGAGGCCGGGAGTCTTGCGGGCAGCGCGGTCGGCGGCGGCGGACAGGGCGGTGTCCACCCGGTCGATGACCACCGCGCCGTCCCGGTCGATGCCGAGGCCGCGCAGGCCGTCCAGGATGTGGCTGGCGCCCTCGCGGACGACATCGAACTCCACGACGTCGCCGGGCGGTGCCTGCGCCGCGCCAGGAAAGACGATGAGGTGGGTGACGGCCTCGTCGTCGATGAGCAGTTGGCGCACCCGCTCGCTGACCGTGGCTGGGGCGATGACCCGGACGTGCAGCATGCGGGCAGCTCCAGAGGGTGTCGGGGACGGCTCAGCCGACGGATGATCACAACGCTTCCACGCTACGGCCCCGCCGGTAGGCCCGGGGCAGCGCAGGGGTGCTTTCGCCGCGGTGCCGGGTGGTCGCCCACCCGGCACGCGGATCAGATCGTGCCGCTCACCGCGCCTTGGTCGAGGATGTCGATCAGTTCCTCGGCCCAGTGTTTGATCGTGCGGTCCTCGAAGAGGTCGGTGGCGTACTCGATCGTCAAGGAGATTCCCTCCGCCGAGGGCACCAGCACCACGTAGAGATCGGTCCGGGCCACACCGGAGACGGCGACACCGGCGATCCGGGCGGTCACGTCGGGCAGAGACAGCTGTGGTGGCGGATTGGTGACGACGGTGAAGAGCACATGCGGCGTACGGATCTCAACGCCCAGTTCGCGGCTGACCTCCCGCAATGCCAACGCGTGGTGGTCCAGGGCCGCGAAGGTGCGTTGAGTCACCTGGCGTACCAGGTCGGCGAAGCGCATGTCGTCGGCGAGGGTGACCCGCACCAGGAGTGCCTCGCCGACCGGTCCGAAGGTGCGGTCGTGCTCGGGGCGGATGCGGCTTGCGCTGGACAATGGGACCACGACGTCGCGCTGGTCGCAGGTGCGGGCCAGCCAGACGCCGAAGCCTGCGGTGAGCACCGCCGACGGTGTCGTGCCGCACTCCTCAGCCAGTGCCTTCACCCGCTGCACGGTCGCGGCGGGCAGCTCCGCGTGGTGCAGGGCACCGCGCCCGGAGGGCTGCTGCGGCCGGGGGCGGTCCAGGGGCAGCGAAGCTTGCAGGGGCACCCCCGCCAGCTGCCGCCGCCAGAAGCCGGTCAGTCGCTCGCGATCCCGCTCGATCTCCGCCGCTCGCCAGGTCACGTAGTCGGCGTACGGCACTGGCCGGTCCGACGCGGGTGCGGGGAGGGAAAGCTCGCGCCACAGCACCGCCAGCGACCAACCATCGCAGATCGAGTGGTGCAGAACGAGCATCAGGGTCCAGGCGTCGGCACCGGTACGGGCCAGCGAGGCCCGCCACGGCGGTGGGCCGTCCAGCCTGAACGGCGCGTCGGCGTGATCCTGGCACCAGTCGTCCACCGTGTCGGGGTCGCCGCGCAGGTCGGTCACCGGCAGCTCGGCGCGGAAGTCGTCCTCGACCACCTGCCGCACCACGGCATCGTGCAGGACAAACCGGGTCCGCAACGCCGGGTGTCGGACAGCCAGGGAGGTCAGGGCGACGCGCAGTGCGGCCGGGTCGACCGGGCCGTCGAGATCCACGCGGTGTGCCACGTTCAAGACCGCCGGCCGGCGATGAGCTTGATGTGCAGCCCACATTCGCTCCTGGACGCTGGACGCCGGCACCGCGCTGGGTCGTAACAGGGCGGCCATCTGCCGGGGTGTCGGCGCGCGGAACAGATCGGTCACCCGCGGGTCGCCGCCGAACACGTCGCGGATTCGTCCGGCGAGCCGGACGGCTGTCAGCGAGTGACCGCCGAGGGCAAAGAACGACCCGTCGGCGGGTACGTCGGCGATGCCCAGCTCAGCCGCCCACAGCGAGCGCAGCTTCTCCTCCGCGTCCAGCGTCGGAGAAACCAAGGTGGACGCGGTGGCTGGGGCGGGTGGGACGCTGGCCGCCCAGGGCGGTGGGGGCAGCGCGTTGCGGTCGAGTTTGCCGCTCGTGGTCAACGGCAGTTGGTCGAGGAAAACCCAGGCGGTGGGGATCAGATAGCTCGGCAACGACTCGGCCAGCTGCCGGGACAGCTGCGTGCCGGTCGGAGCTGTGGCTCCGGTGGCTGGCACCACGTAACCGATCAGGCAGTTCTCCCCGCTGGGGTCGGCGCCGGCAACGACCACTGCGTCGCGTACGCCGGAAAGGTGCAGGAGAGCCTGCGTCGTCTCCCCTGGCTCGACCCGGAACCCTCTGATTTTGACCTGGTCGTCTGCCCGGCCGACGAACTCCAGCTCGCCGTCGGTGTTCCACCGGCCGAGGTCGCCGGTGCGGTAGAGGCGCCCGGACGGATGCTCGGCGAACACTGAGCGGGTCGCCTCGGGCTGCCCGACATAGCCGTGCGCCAGGCAGACACCGCCGAGGTGAATCTGGCCGTCGCGGAGCACCACCTCCACGTTGTCGATCGGCCGCCCGATCGGCGGCCGGTCGCCCGCCGTCGGGTCGACGAGATGGCTGGTCGCGATGATCGAGGCTTCGGTCGGGCCGTACTCGTTGTAGAGCCGGCGCCCGGGTCGCTCAGCCAGGAAGCGCCGCAGCGCCGGGGTGAGCGTCATCGGTTCACCGGCCGCCACCACTTCCTCCAACGCCGGTAGGTCCGGTCCGGTCTCGACGAGGTACTTCAGCGCGGTGAAGGTCATGAAGAGCCGCTGCACCCCGAACTGCCGCAGGGTACGAGTGACCGCTGCCGGCTCGTAGCGCGCTCCGTCCGGGATGAGCACCAGGGCCGCACCTGCGGCCAGAGTCGTGAAGATCTCCAGCACGCTCACGTCGAAGCCGGCCGAGGTCCACTGCAGCGTCCGAAGCGGCGCCCGGGTGCGCAGGTACCACGACACCACGTTGACCGGCCCGCGGTGCGGAACCGCCACACCCTTCGGCCGACCGGTAGAGCCGGAGGTGTAGATGCAGTAGGCGAGCCGGTCCGGATCAGCGCCAGCCACCGGTGCCCGGTCGGCGCGCGGGTCGTCCCCGGCGAGCAGCGTCGTCGCGGTGCCCTCGTCGACGACGATCCGCACCGCGCAATCGTCGGTCATCAGTCGTTGCCGAGAGTCCGGCAGGGCCGGGTCCAACGGCACGTAGGCGGCGCCCGCTTTGAGCACGCCGAGCAGGGCGACGATGAGGGGTACGCCGCGGGGCAGCCGTACACCGACGAAGTCCCCCGGCGCCACACCGCGGTCGCGCAGCCGCCACGCCACGGCGTTAGCGCGGCGGTCGAGGTCGCGGTAGGTGACTGACTCGTCCCCGGACATCAGCGCAACTGCACCGGGCGTCCGTCGGACCTGGGCCTCCACCAACCCGTGCAGCGTGACCGGCGGGCACAACGCCTGTTCCACCTCGTCGAGCAGCGCCTCCACCGTGGACCGATCGAGGATGCCGGCGTCGTACTCCAGGTGGCACTGCAGGCCGTCCTCGGCCGCGGACAGGTAGACGGTCAGGTCCAGTGGGGCGCGGTCCAGCGGTACATCGACGGCGGAAGCGCGCAGGGTGGGCGGGTCGAAGTCGGTGTCGGTGTGGTTCTCGTACTCCACGAGGACCTGGAAGAAGGGGTTGCGGCCCGGCTCACGCTCCGGGTTGACCGCCGCGACGATCTCCCGGAAACCGAGGCCCGCATGCGCGAAGGCGGCCGTGCTGACGTCGCGGACCCGCTGCGCCAAGACACCCGGCGACGGAGCACCGGAAACGTCGATGCGCAACGGCACCGCGTCGACGAACATCCCGACGAGGTCCTCGGTGCCGGCCGGTCGATCGGTGAGGGCCGTACCGATCACCACCTCGTCCTGACCGCACCGGCGGCCGAGGGCGCGGGCGAACGCGCCGGTCAGCGTCATGAACGGAGTGACCCGATGCGCTGCGCTGAGCTGCCGGACCTGAGCCACGAATGCGGCGTCCCAGTTGCGGGTCAGCGCGGCACCCCGGACCGTGCCGGCGCCCGAGCGGTTGCCGGCGAGCGACGACACCGGCGCCCCGGCCAGGGTCCGCTGCCAGAACTCGACGTCCTCGCCACGCGAGCGGCGACCGGCAACGTACTGGGCGAAGCTCGTCGGCAACGGCGGCGGGACGGCACCACGGTAGTAGGCGCCGAGATCACGGAGGAGGACCGCGGCCGAGAACGAGTCGAAGATGATGTGGTGCACGGACAGCACGAGCAGGTGGCGGTCGTCGCCGAGCCGGACCAAAGCGGCGCGCAGCAACGGGCCTGCGGCGAGGTCGAACGGCGTCGCATTCAGCTCCGCCAAGACGACCCGCACGGCATCCCGCTCCGGGGTTCCCGTCATGTCGTGCAGGGGGCAGGGCACCTCGACGCGCGGCAGCACGATCTGATGCACCGGACCAGTTCCGGCCCGAAAGACCGTCCGCAGCGGTGCATGCCGCTCGACGACCCGACCGAGCGCGGTGCGCAACCGGTCAGCGTCCAGCGGGCCGTCCAGTCGGACCACCTTGGGCTCGTGGTAGTTGAGCGTGCCCGGATAGGCCTGCTCCAGGAACCACATGCCCTCCTGCGCGGGCGACATCGGTGCGCCTTCCGGCACCGGCACGGCCGGCGCACTGCGGCGCAACTCGTCGACGATCGGGAGCGAGCGCAAGATCTGGTCGCCGGACACGCCGAAGTCGACGAAGCACGCGATCTCGTCGGCGCCGGCCGCCACCAGCCGGTCCACGACCGCGCGGCTGCTCTCCACTGTGCCGATCAGCGCCCGGTCGGCACAGTAGCGGCGGTATGCCTGCTCCAGCAGGAACTCGACGTCGGCGGGTGGGGTGTCCGGACCGATAGCCACACCGAGGCTGCCCATCGTCTGACCGAGCAGGGACAACGAAGATTTCAGGTACGCGCAGAACGGCGCGAACGCTTCCTCGCGGACCTGGTCGAGATCAGTGCCCAGGTAAGTGTGCACCAGCACGGTGACCCGCCCAGCGTCCGGATCGAGGCCGTGCTCGGCGCGGGTCCGGCGGTACAGGGCGATGTTTGCCGTGAGCTGATCGACCGACTGCACCATCAGGTTGGTGATCACGCCGAGGTCCGCCGCGGCTGCCGCCTGCCAGCTCTCCGGACGGGACAGCACCGCGATCGCCAGCGGTGGCATCTCCTGCCGAGGACGCGGATAGATCCGCAGGTCGAACGGCTCACCCTTGCCGGAGGTGGCGGGCACGGCACCACCCGCCCACAGGGTACGGATCGTGGCGAGGTGCTCGTGGACCAGGTCGCGGTTCCGGGCGTACGCCTCGGGGTTCAGCGCGAAATCGTTGGGGTGCCACCCGCTGGCTACACACAACCCCACCCGGCCGCCGGACACGTTGTCGACCATGGACCAGTCCTCGGCTACCCGCACCGGATGGTGCAGCGGGAGGACGACCGAACCGGCGTGCAGGCGGATCCGCTCGGTCCGGCCGGCGAGGGTCGCCGCGAGCACCACCGGGTTGGGGAAGAGGCCGCCGAACGAGTGGAAGTGCCGTTCGGGGAACCACACCGCGTAGAAGTCGTGTTCGTCGGCGAAGGTGGTCGCGGCCAGCACGGTCCGGTACTTGTCCGTGTCGTCCTGGTCGGGATAGTCACCGAAGAAGTAGAGGCTGAAGTCGACGTGCCGATCGCCGGCGGATGGGGCTTTCTCCGTGGGCGCGGGCTCTTGGGTGATGTCGACCGCGAACACATCGGCGGCGACGGCGGCGGCAGGGGCGGCGGCAGCGGCGGCAGGGGCGGCGGCAGCGGCGGCAGCGGCAGGGGCAGGGGCGGCGGCAGAAGGGCCGGTGACGAGAGTCGCGAGGAGCCGGGGCGTTTCGGCGTCGCCGAAGAGGCGACGGACGGGGATCTCGGTGGCGTGCTCGCGGCGGAGGTAATTGACGACGGCGAGGAGGACCAGCGAGTCGGCACCGAGGTCGAGGAAAACGTCATCGGGGCCGACGTCCCGGCCGAGCCGCTCGGCGGCGACCCGACAAATGGCGTCGAGGACCTGCGTATCCGCAGCCGGCTCAGCGCTAGCGGCTGGCTCGGGGAAGGCGGCCGACTCGGTAGTAGCGGCCGGCTCGGTAGTAGCGGCCGGCTCGTTAAAGGCGGCAGGCACGGAGAAGGCGGCCGGCTCGGGAATGGCGGCCGGGTCGGGGAAGGCAGCGGTTGGCAGGCTGTGGCGGTCGCGGCGGAACGGGTAGCGCGGCAGGGGGATGCGCCGGCTGGCCACGGGCCAGTCCAGATCGACGCCGGCCCGGTAGAGCTCGGCCATCGCCGTGGGCACGCCGCGAGACGCCGGAATCCAGGAGCCGGCCGCGGCACGGCGGCCGATGCCGGTCATAACCGCCGACGGGCCGAGATCCAGCACCACGCCGTCGAGGGTGCCGACGGCTTCGGCGCAACTTACCGGCTGGCGGGCCTGCCGGCGCAGGTAGTCCGGGTCCAGCAGGGTGCCGGCGGGCAGGATCTGGCCGGTGACCGTACTGGCGACCGGGATGCGAAGGGGTGCCAGGGCCAGGGCCGGGGCCGGGAGGGCGGTCAGGATCGGATCGATCAGGGACGTGTGGAACGCGCGGTCCACGTCGAGCGCCTGCCAGGTGATCCGATGCTCGTCGAGCCACCGGGCGGCAGCGGCGACGGCCGCCGCCGGTCCGCCGATCACGAAATCGGCCGGGCCGTTCTCGGCGGCCGCCTCGACCCCGGTCCGCGTGCACAGGTCGTCGATCAGGGTGCGGGGAGCCTGCACGCTCAACATCCCGCCTGGTGCGGTGCCGTGCATCAAGCGGCCCCGAGCAATCACCGCGCGCAGACCGGCCGTTAGGGGCAGCGCACCTGCGACGCACAGGGCCGCGTACTCACCGACGCTGTGGCCGATCGCCATGGCGGGGGTGATGCCGAATGAGCGCCACAGTGCGGCGTGCGCGACCTGGAAGGCGAACAGGGCCGGTTGCGCCTCGTCGGTGGACCACACTCGCTGGTCCGCACGCTGCTCGCACAGCAGGGTGAGCAGGCTCGCGCCGGTCTCGTCGCGGTAAACCCGGTCGCATTCGTCGAGCACCGCGCGGAAAGGCGCAAACTCGGCATAGTGGCCGGCTGCCATGCCCGGCCGGGCGGAGCCCTGCCCGGCGAAGGCGAAGGTGACGGCGGGAGCGCGGGTGATCGCGGTCTGCGGTAACGCCACCTGGTCGAGCGCGTCGGCAAGCTCAGTCGCGGTGTCACCGACGACCGCCGTCCGGTAGGCACGATGGGACCGTCCCGCACCCAGGGTGGTCTGCAGGTCGGCGACGCGCAGTCCGGGGTGGGCCCGTAGATGGTCGCGCATCGCCCCGACCAGCTCGGCCAGCGCGTCGCGGTTCGCGGCGGACAACGGGAGGACACCGGCTCGCGGCTCGCCGGCGGACAACGGGAAGACACCGGCTCGGGGCTCGCCGGCGGACAACGAGAGGACACCGGCTCGGGGCTCGCCGGCGGCGGAAACGGCCGACGAGGCACCGGCGGCGGAAACGGTACGCCGCCCGCTGGTGGCGGCGACGGGCGGTGCGGCACCGGGCACGAGCGGCTCGGACAGCGGCGGTTCCTCCAGGATCACGTGGGCGTTCGTACCCCCGACCCCCAGCGCGGTGACGCCGGCCCGGCGGGGGCCGCCGCCGGTCTCCCATGGTCCGCCGGTGGCTTGCAGGCGCAGTGGTCCGCCGTCCAGCTCGAGGTCGGGGTGGGGCTGCGCGAAGTGTGGCAGCGGCACCAGGCGACCGTGGCGCAGCATCAGGATCGTCTTGATCAGCCCGGCCATGCCGGCGCAGCTATCCAGGTGGCCGACGTTGGGCTTGACCGAGCCCACCGCACAGAACCCGGTCGCGCCGGTGCGGTCGGCCAGTGCCCGGGACGCCGCGCGCAGCTCGATCGGATCGCCGAGCGCCGTTCCCGTCCCGTGGGCCTCCAGATAGGTGATCGTCTCGGCCGGAACGCCGGCCCGGTCGATGGCGCGGCCGATCACGTCAGCCTGGCCGGCCAGTCCGGGGGCGGTGAACCCGACCTTGCCGGCGCCGTCGTTGTTGACTGCCGAGCCGAGGATGACCGCGTGGACGGTGTCACCGTCGGCGATCGCCCGGTCCAGCCGCTTGAGCACCACCGCGGCCGTGCCGCTGCCGCCGACCGTACCGTCAGCGGCGGCGTCGAAGGCGCGGAGAGTGCCGCTCGGCGACAGGATCGAGCCCGGATAGTGGCGGTAGCCGGTGACCGCCGGTCGGTGCACCGCCGCCGCGCCCGCGATGGCGAGGTCGGCGTCGCCGGCGAGCAGGGCCTGACTGGCAAGGTGTACGGCGACCAGAGAGGTTGAGCAGGCGGTCTGCACGCCGATGGCCGGCCCGGTCAGCCCCAGACGGTACGCGACCCGGGTAGCCAGGAAGTCGGGCTGCCCGCCGATCGCCGCCTGCATTTCCGTGACGGGGTCCGCGGCGCCGTCGAGCGGATCCGGGCGGCGGCCGTACAGGTAGGCACCGGATCCCGCGAAGACGCCGGTGCGGGTGCCGCGTTCGGCACCCGCATAGCCCGCGTCCTCGAGGGCATGCTGACAGACCTGCAGGAACAACCGGTGGGCTGGGTCGATGCGTGCCGCTTCCGCCGGGGCGATCCCGAAGAAGTCCGCGTCGAACTCGTCGATGCCGTCGAGCGGGCCGGCCGCTGGCACGTAGTCGTCGCTGGTGTAGTCGGCGGCGGGAACGCCGGCTGCGGCCAGTTCCGCGACACTGAATCGACGGACGCGGGAGGTGCCGCACTCCAGATCGGACCAGAATTCCTCGGGCGAGTTCGCGCCAGGAAAACGCAGGGCCATGCCGATGACGGCGATCCGCTGGCCAGCGGCCGGCACCGCGGCGGGTACGGCCGGGACCGGAGCGCCGGCCGGTGTGGCGAGGTGCCGGGCCAGGGCGGCAGGTGTCGGGTGCTCGAACATCGCCGTACGCGAAAAGGTGACGCCGAGCTCGCGCTGCAGCGCCGCGTGCAGCCGCGCCAGCGTGACCGAGTCGGCGCCGCTGTCGTAGAACGGCGTGTCCGGCGCCGCGTCACCCAGCACCGACCGGATCACCTCGGCGGCGGTACGCCGGCCCGCCGCGAGCCGTTCCCGCAGCATGCCCCGGCGCACCTTGCCGCTGGCCGTACGCGGGAAGTCGGCGGGCTGCACGGTCTCGACCCGCGCCGTCAGACCCAACCGTTGGAACAACTCGGCGCGCACCGCGGCAGCCCGGCCGGGGTCGTCGGTGCCGACAACCACGAGCAGCGTTTCGGTGCCGGTTGCCGGGTCGGGCAGCCCGCACGCGCCGACCAGGTCGGGCCGGACTCCCTCGACCCCGGCGGCCACGGTTTCGATCTCGGTGGCGAAGAAGTTCCGGCCGCGCAGGACGATCCGGTCGCTCTCCCGGCCGACCATGACGATCTGGCCGTCGTGACCGAACGCCAGGTCGTTGGTGTGCAGCCACGGGCCCGCGGCATCGTCGGGGGTGAACGCCCGCGCGTTCGCCGCCGGGTCCCGGAAATAGCCGCGGGTCACCCGGGAGGACCGCACCTGCAGGCGCCCGATCCGGTCCTCGGGCAGGACGGCGCCGTCGTCACCAACGATGCGCACTTCGGCGCCGGGTGCGGGCACGCCGACCGCGACGTACGGGACGTCGTTGAGCTCGTCGTGCCGCTGGATGTTGGGGATGAGGCCGGGGCGGGCGTACGTGATCGCGGTGACCGTCTCGGTCATCCCCCACACCGGGCGGAACGTTTCGGGGCGCAGGCCGAAAGCGCCGGCCGCCTGCAGGAACTCCGTCATCACCGGCACGGTGATCATCTCGCCGCCGCTCACCAGCGAGCGTACGGCGGACAGGTCCCAGCGCCGGTCCGGTCGGGCGGCGAGCGCGGCACTGACCAGGCGGTAGGCGAAGTTGGGCGCCCAGGTGTGCGCGACCCGGTAGCGCTCGGTCAGATCGAACCAGAGCAGCGGGTCGGCGAGCACTGCCGCGGTGGGCACGTGCACGGTGGTGCAGCCGTGGACGACGCCGAGGACGTGATAGAGCAGGAATGCGCCGCTGTGGTCGAGGGGCATCCAGTTGAGCAGGGTGTCGCCGGGGTGCACGGGCAGTACGTCGGGCGTTCCGGCGGCGAAGTCCCGCACACCACGGTGGGTCAGCGGAATGAGTTTAGGGGTGCCGGTGCTGCCCGACGACATCATCAGCAGCGCTACGTCGTCGAGGGCGGCCCGGTGCAGGTCGGTGGCGGGAGGCTCGTCGACCAGCGCGGTGACGTCTACGACCGAGATCGACACGGTGTCGCCCCGCAGGAGCTCGTCCACTGTGGCGCTGGTGAGCACCGGTGCGTCGTCGAGCAGACGGGCCGCGCCGGCCACCAGGGACCGGGCGGCGGCTCCGCGCATCGCCTCGGCCTCAGGGTGCGTGATCAGCGGCCGGATGCCGCCGAGCACGCAGGCCCAGAATGCCGTCAGATAGTCCACCGCGTTGTCGAAGCCGCACACGACCGCGTAGTCCCCGGCTCCCAGGCCACGCCGCCGAAGCCCGGAGGTGATCCGCCGGGCCCGGTCGAGGAGCTCCGGGTATGTGTCCGCCCGCGTTTCGCCGTCCGCGGTGGCCGCGACCAGCCGGGCGGCCGGGAACCGCTCGGCGGCTCGACGAAGGGCGTCGGCGAGGTCGTGCGGGAACTCCGGGCCAGGAATCGGCGGAGGGCTCGTGTAGTGCGCGGGGCGGGTCATCGTTCAGGTCCCTTTCTCGGGGGCTAGGGAGCTTCTCGTGGCCGTCGCCGCGGCGGCGCGGTCCTTGGCCGTACGCCGGCGACCGAGCAACATCAGCGCAGCGGCGATGGTGACGCCGTGAAACAGGGCCACCACCGGCAGTGCGGGAAGGAGGTCGAGCAGGAGTGCGGAGCCGAGCATTCCGGCCGACAGGCCCAGCGTCTCGGCGGCCGCTGACACGCCGAAGATCCGGGCCCGGTCGTCGCGTGCCTGCAGCGTGGTGACGTACGCCAGCTCGGCCACACCGTCGGCGAGGCCGGCCACCAGCGCGGCGACGATGGTCAGGGCGCTCGGACCGCCGGCGAAGGCCGCGATGAAGGCGAGCGAGGCCACCACCGCCAGCACCGCGTAGGTGCGCTCGCCCGGTTGCCGGCCACGACGACGGACGAGCTGGTAGGCGAAGAGGCTGCCGATCGCCCACGCCGTCCAGAATCGGCTCACCAGCGACGGATCGCCGGCTACCGGCAGCGCGACATTGTGCGCGGCGGACCCCCAGCCCTCCAGGCCGCGGACCACGACGATCGCGGGGACCGTGAGCCACACGGCGCTGAGCATCGCCGGCACACCCCGGCCGCCGGCCGCCGCGGCGCCGTCGTTGTCCGATCGCACCGCAGGACGACCAAAGTGCAGGGGCAGCCAGCTCAGCACCGCGGCCGACACGAGGAAACTGGCGACGTTCACGGCGAACGCGGGGCGGTAGCCGAACAGGTCGATGAGCGGGCCCGCGCTCGCGAAGCCCACCACGCTGCCGAACGCCTTGGCGGTGACCAGGTAGCCGTTGCCGCGGACCCGGTCCTCCGCCCCGACCAGATCGGGGATGCTGGTGCGCAAGGCGACCGTGAACACGGTGTGTCCGGCGCCGGTCACGACCGCCACCACCCAGAGCAGTGGCACCCCGCCGACCAGCGCCAGCGCCGCCACCGCGGCCGCCTGCGCGACGTCGCACCAGATCATGACGGTCCGCCGGTCGGCGCGCGCCACGAGCCGGCCGGCCACCGGACCGGCCAGGAATCCGCTTCCCAGCCGGGCGGCCATCAACAGCCCGGTGGTGGTGGCGCTGCCGGTCGTCGCGTACGCGTAGAGGTTGACCGCGATGAGGCTGAGATAGTTGCCGGCCAGCGAGATGCCGTGCCCGGTGGCGAGCACGGCGAACAGCCGGGTCGCCGGGCGGCGGGTGGGCGGGGCCGCCCGGTCCGAGATCACGTCAGCGGGCGGGCGGGCGGGGCCGGCCACTCGATGCCGCCGTTGTCACCCCGCGCCGGCGGCGGCACGTCCTCGGTGGGCACGGGCGGCGTCGGCGGAGTGCCCGAGGCGCTGACGGGTGCCGGGGTGGCCGGCGTCAGGTGGGCGAGGGCCGGGACGGCCGGTCCGGCGAGGGCGGCGAGCAGGAAGGCACCGCTCAAAACCTTGGCGCACCCATGCATGACGATCACCTGTTTCCGTGGGGAGGAAGAAGTCGGCCGGGGATCTCATCCCCGCCGGCTTCGAGTATTTCGAGGCCGGCGCCGGAAGTCAGCGGCGCGGAGGTCGCAAGAAGTGGCCTGGCAACAAGTTCCCAGCCACCGGAACACTGATCAGTCCAGCAACCCCTGCCGCTGTGCCAGTACCCCGGCCTGGAAGCGGCTCTGCGCGCCCAGGCTGCTCAGGATGCCGGCAATGTAACGCCGACAGGTGCGCAGCGACAGCGCCATGCGGCGGGCGATCAGCTCATCCTTGGCACCGCCCGCCATCTCCTGCAGGATCGCGCGCTCCACCTCGTCGAGCACCACGGGCCCCAGGCCCGCCTCGCCGATCGGGTACGGCCGACCGTTGTTCCACATCAGCTCGAAGCCGGACAGCAGGTGACCGACGACGGCGGGCTCTCGCACCAGCACCGCCCCGCCGCCGGCGCCCGCGGCATCGACCTCGACCGGGATGAACGCCGTCCGGCGGTCGAAGATGAGGACCCGGCGCGGCACGATAGGCACCGTACGGACCAGGGCGCCGAACTGGGCGACCTCGGTGACGTAGCGGGCGGTCGGCCGATGGTAGCGGGTGGAGTGCTGCAGCAGCGACCGCATCACCACCCCGCGCTGGAGCACGGGAATGTCGAGGGCAATGCTGCGGTCGAGGTTCTCCTCCGGCAGGCCACCGCCGGGGTGCGCGATGCACACCTCCCGCTCGGCCTGGTTCGCCTCGCTGCTCAAATGCCGCCGGACGAGGTCCTTGTCCTCGATCACGTCAACCGCTTCAACCCGGCGCCGCCGCTGCCGGGCGTCGTAGTAGGTGGGCAGCAGAGCGAGCATCTCGGCGCGGACTGAGGCGAGCTGAGCCTGTCGCTCGTGCAGGAGGCGCTCCTCGTCCTGGAGCAGCGCCGCGGCCGCCGATTCGGGGCTCACCGCGTCGTACGTGCGCGCCGGGTCGAGCGAGTGCCGCAGCAGCGACATGTCGATCAGTTCCCGGGTCGACCGGACGATCTCGTCGGCGGGGATGTCCAGCGCGGCGGCCGCGGACTCCGTCGTCCACTGCGGATGCACGATGGCGTACTTGTAGAGCTTGACGGACTCTTCACGGACGCCGCCGAGGGCAAGTCCCCCAGCGACGTCGCCGGAAGGCAGCTCCGAACCCGTTGCGGTCACACCCCGCTCCTCTTCACCACGCCGCGACGGCAGCGACCGGACGCCGTCGACGATGATCAACATCGTTTCGAGCCTACCGACCTACCAGGTCGGACAGTCGAGCTCAGGAGGCCTGGAGAGTAGAATCGGACAGTTGTCCGGTGCGGACGGGCAGCGTGTAGCGTCCATCGAGGAAGAGCAGCGGTTGTCGGTCTTGCGCGCGGTGCAGTGCGGCCACCCGCCCCACCATCAGCCGGTGGTCGCCGGCCGGATGGTCCGCCTCCAGCCGGCAGTCCACGGAAGCCACGACACCGTCCAGCACCGGGCTCCCGGTGACCCCGGGACGCCAGCTGACCTCGCGAAACTTGTCGGCTCCCGCACGGGCGAACCGGTCGCTGAGCCACTGCTGGTCGGCGGCCAGAATGTTCACACAGAACACCCCGGAGGCCCGGATCCTGGCGTAGGTGCCCGAGCGCAGCGACGGCGCGAACGCCACCAGCGGCGGATCCAGCGAGAGACTGAGAAACGCCTGGCAGGTCATGCCGGCCGGGCCGTCCGGGCCGATGGTGGTGACGGCGGTGACCCCGGAGCAGAAGCCGCCCAGCACCGCCCGAAAGTCCGCCTGATCGATGCCGCTGGTGGCCGCGGCGGTCATGCGGCCGGGGTGAGCGTGAGGTCGGCGCGGGTGGCCGCGGCGACGGCGGGCGGGTGGAACGGCCACGGCGCGGTCTGGCCCGCACGCCATAGCTGCTGTTGATCGTCGTAGTGGTCGTCGAAGGCGTGCCCGGACTGACCAGTGAGGTTGACCCAGCGCGAGGCGTCCAGGTCGCTGAGGTCGACCACCATCCGCATGGACGGCACCCAGGTCACCTCGTAGGAGAACTTGGCGTCCCAGCCGGTCGCGTCCACCGCGGCGTTGCCGCCGCCCACCGGATACGGTCCCCGGTTGAGCAGCCACTGCACGGGTGCGGGGCCGCCGGTGCCGAGCGTCTCGTTGCGCAGCGTCAAGGTGTGCAGGTCACCCCACCGCCACTCGCGGGGATCGTCGCCCAGCCGCCCGGTCAGCTCCGCCGCGGCGTCGTCCAGTGCCGCGCGCAGCACGTCGTCCCTGGTCCGCAGGCCGCGCGGGTCAGCCGCGTTCCGCCACCACGGATCGTCCGGGCGCGCGAGCATGCCGCGCATGATCTCGTACCATTGCCCACCGCCGTCCGGGCGGATGCCCGCCGGGGTGCCCGCGAAGGCGGGTTCGATGGTCAGTTCGAGGATGCGGTCCCAGACGGCGTTGAAGTAGGCGGCGGGGGCAGAATCCGCGGGTTGCCCGAAGTCCCAGCCGCGCAGCAGGTCCTGCGCGCCGCGCGCATCCGCCCCGGGACTGACCGCAAGCAGGTACGGCACGACGACCTCGGCGCTCGGGTTGCGGGTGTCGCTCTGGATCCTGGTCATGGCGGCGGCGTCGAGCTTGCCGGCCCCCTCGATCAGGTCGGTGATCCGCCGGGCCCGGTAGCCGTCGTTCCAGTTCGTGGTGAGCTGGTGCGGTGCGGTCGGGCCGGCAGCCGCGTTGTTGGCGGTGACGAGGTAGCCCGCCGCCGGGTCGTAGCTGCGGGGCAGATCCTCGAACGGGACGAAGCCGGTCCACTCGTACTCGCCGGTCCAGCCGGGCACCGGGGCGGTGCCGGCGCCCTTGGCCCGCACCGGGATGAGGCCGGGCGCCTGGTAGCCGATGTGCCCGTCGACGTCGGCGTACAGCATGTTCTGGGCGGGCGCGGCAAACTTCGCGGCTGCCGCCCGGAACGACGGCCAGTCCCGCGCGGTGTTCAGGCCGAAGACGGCGTCCAGCGTGGGCCGTGGTTCCAGCGCGGTCCACCGCAGCGCCACCGCGTACCCACCGGGTCGGGCGGGCACGCCGGAGGTGCGCCCCGCTTCCCCGGCGAGGCGGGCTCGATCGTGGGCGTCGGAGATCACCGGTCCGTGCCGGGTCGCGCGCACGGTGATGGTCCGGCTGGGTGCACCCGCGACCTCGATGGTTTCCGTACGCGTCGCCAGCGGCACCTGCGCACCGCGGTACTCGTACGTGTCGCCGGTGATCTTTTCCAGGTAGAGGTCGGTGTCCGCCGGGCCGAGATTGGTGAACGCCCAGGCGACCCGGGCGTTGTGGCCGATGACGACGCCCGGCATGCCCGCGAAGCCGAACCCGCTCACGTCGTACGGGCAGGCCGAGCTGACCGTCTCGCAGTGCAGCCCGGTCTGGTACCAGACTCCGGGCTGCGACGGTGTCAGGTGCGGGTCGTTGGCGAGCAGCGGCTTGCCGGTCGTGGTCCGGGACCCGGCCACCACCCACGAGTTGGACCCGATGTTGCGACTGCGCGGCCCGAGCACGGCATCCAGGGCCGAGCTGGCCGTCGCCGCGCCGAGCAACGCCCGGTGTTCGTCGGGACCTGGGCCGGCGGCCACCTCGGACGACGGTTCACGCGCCCCGGCGCCGCCCCCGGTGCCACCGGAGGGTGCCGGATCGGCGACGATTGCCGGCCAGCGGTCGAAGTCGTACGCCGGAAAAAGCTGGTCGACGCGCGCCGAGGGCAGCGAGGCGTTCAGCAACGACCGGCGGAGCTGGTCCGCCAGGCTGCCGTTGAGGTTCCAGGCCATCGCCTTCAGCCAGGCCACCGAGTCGGCCTCGGTCCACGGCTCGGGGTCGCGCACCGGCCCGGTGAGGGCGAGCAGGCCGTACTCGGCGCTCAGCTCCCAGCCGCGGTGGTCGCGTAGGTAGGCGTTGACGCCGTCGGCGTACGCCCGCAGGTGCGCCCGGCTTTCCGGGTTGAGCAGCGCGACCTCCTGCTCGGCGACCCGCCGCCAGCCCATCGTGCGGATCGTCGCGTCGAACTCGACCTGGCTTTCGCCGAACAGCTCGGACAGCCGGCCCGCGGTGAGGTGCCGCCGCACGTCCATCTCCCAGAAGCGGTCCTGAGCGTGCACGTAGCCCTGGGCGAGGAACAGGTCGTGCGGGGTGCTCGCGTAAATCTGCGGCACGCCCAGTCCGTCGCGCAGGACCCGGACGGGCGCGCTGACGCCGGGCACCGCGATCGTGCCTTCGCGCTGCGGAAACGAGCGGCGGACCAGCCAGGTGGCAGTCAGGCCGGCGCCGGCGGTCACGGCGAGGACGGTGGCGAGGGTGAACCAGGCGACCAGGCGGACGGTCCGCCGCAGCCGGCGACGCGGGGGCGGTGCGGGCACGATCTGCGGCTCGGGCGTACCGACCCCGGCAGCGACCGGCTCGGCGGCGATCAGCTCAGTCATACGCACACCGTCGCGCGGGGCGGCGGCGGATGGCAGCCGGGGAGATCCCTGACATGCGCCGCCGGCGGGACGGGCTGAATCGTGCGCGGGAGATGTCCCCGTACCCGAGAAGAGGTTCTGGCAATGGTTCGCAGTCCCGCACCCGGCGTCATCGCGCTCTGGTCCGCGCCCCGGTCCCGCTCCACGGCGTTTCTGCGCTACATGGTCGAGCACGGCGGGGTCGTCGCGCTGCACGAGCCGTTCTGCAATCTGGCCGACTTCGGCGAGACCACGGTCGACGGCCGGGCCATCCACTCCCCCGCCGAGCTGATCGCCGCGATCCGCGAGCTGGCCCGGACCCGGACGGTGTTTCTCAAGGACACCACCGATCAGCGCTGTCCGGCGGTGCTCGGCGATGCCACGTTCCTGCGCGAGGTCCGGCACACGTTCCTGATCCGGCGCCCCACCGAGGTGGCTTCCTCGTTCTTCGCCCTCAAGCCGGACATGCGCCTGGCCGACATCGGCATCGCCCACCAGCACGAGCTGCTGGAGACGATCCGCGCGGCCGGCGGCGACGCGGCGGCCATCGTGGACGCCGCCGATTTGATGGCCGACCCGGCCGCGGTGCTGGCCGGCTACTGCGCGGCCGTCGGCCTGCCGTTTCGGCCCGAGGCACTGAGCTGGCCGGCTGGCGCGCGCACCGAGTGGGAGCGGTCCGGCCGCTGGCACGCCGAGGTCAGCGCCAGCACCGGGTTCGCCGCGGCCGCATCACGGTACGCCGACACGACGGAGAACAATCCTCGGCTGGCGGCGTTCAGCGCCTTCCACGAGCCGTACTACCAGGACCTGCACGCGCAGCGCCTGATCGCGGTGTGACGAAGGGCCGGGACCTCCGTGGAGGTCCCGGCCCTGGGGCGAGTCAGCCGGCCAACCGGGCGGTGACCTCGTCGTCGCTGAGCTGTTCCAGGTCGGCGAGCAGTTGCACCGTCCGGTCAAGGTCGATGCCCTGCGCCCGGCACTGTTCGCGCAGCACCGCGGCCTGCCCGGCCACGGTCGGCGCGTCGAACACCGCCCGCAGCGGTACGTCCACCCCGAACACCTCGCCGGCCAACGCCACGATCCGGATCGCCGCCAGCGAATAGCCACCCAGCGCGAAGAAGTCGTCGTGCACCCCGACCTTGTCGACGGGCAACACCTCGGACCACAGCCCCGCCAGGACGGACTCCACCTCATCACGCGGCGCCTCGAAGGTGACGGCGGCCGCCTCGCGGCTGATCGCGCCGGGAGCGGGCAGCGCCTTGCGGTCCACCTTGCCCGCGGCCGACAGCGGCAGCTTCGGCAGCACGGTGAAGCTGGCAGGCACCATGTAGTCGGGCAGTGTGCGCTTCAGGTGTGCGCGCAGATCCGCCACCGTGGTCGGCGAGCCCGCAGCGACGTAGAACGCTGCCAGGTGCTGGTCCATACCGTCGCGGTGCACGGTCACCACGCCCTCGGCGACGCCCGGATGGCTGCGCAGAGCGGTCTCGACCTCGCCCAGCTCGATCCGGAACCCCCGGATCTTGACCTGGTGGTCGACCCGGCCGAGCAGCTCGATCAGGCCGTCCGGGCCGTACCGGCCGAGGTCGCCGGTGCGGTAGAGCCGTGCGCCGGACGGCACGCCGGGGCTGGTGCCCGCGTACGGATGCGGCACGAACCGTTCCGCGGTCAGGCCGGGACGACGGTGGTAGCCCCAGGCCAGGCCGATGCCGCCGAAGTGGATCTCGCCGACCACGCCGGGCGGCACGACCCGGCCGCACGGGTCCAGGATCAGGGCCGTCTGGTTCTCCATCGGGCGACCGTACGGAATGCTGGCCCACCCGGGATCGGCGTCGGTGACCGCGAAACTGACCGACTGGATCGACACCTCGGTGACCCCGCTGTTGACCAGGAACGTCAGGCCGGGGGCGTGCTTGCGGGCCCGCTCGGGCAAGGACACGGCCACCCAGTCGCCGCCGACCATCGCCACCCGCAGGCCGGCGAGTGCCCCCGGCGGGGCGTGCTCGAGCAGCGCTTCCAGCAAGGACGGCGCCGAGTTCCAGACGGTGACCCGGTGCGCGCGGATCCGGTCGGCCCAGTGCCGCGGATCCTTGGCGCGGTCCGGTTCGCCCCACACGACGGCGCCCCCGGCGAGCAGCGGGCCGAGCATCTCGTAGACCGACATGTCGAACGTGACAGCGGAGACCGCCAGCACCCGGTCCGCCGGCGTGAACCCGGCCCGGCGGTTGGTGTCGAGCACGTTGTTCACCACGCCGCGGTGGGTCAGCAGGATGCCCTTGGGCTGTCCGGTCGAACCCGACGTGAACATCAGGTACGCCAGATCGGCCGGGGTGAGCGCGCGCACCCGGCCGGGATCGGGCACATCCGGCCCGGCCGGCGGGAGCACCGGGACCCCACCCGGCAGGTCGGAGCCCTCCGGCGCGACGAGAAGGACCGGGGCCGCGTCGGCGAGCAGGAAGGACAGCCGGTCCGGCGGGAAATCGGGGTCCAGCGGCAGGTAGGCGGCCCCCGCGTCCATGATGCCGAGGAACGCGACCAGCCGGTCCGGTCCTGGGCGCAGACAACTGCCGACCACGGTGCCGGGGCCGGCGCCGGCCGCGCGCAGCCGCCGGGACAGCGCGTCGACCTGGGCGGCCAGTTCCGCGTACGTGGTCTCCCCGCCGGAGTGGACCACGGCGATCGCGGCCGGGGTAGCGCGTGCCTGCCGGTGGAACAGGTCAGGAAAGGTCGCCTCGGTCACCGGCGCCGCAGTCCGGTTCCAGTCCTCGACCGCCATGTTGACCTGGTCGTCCCGCAGGATCGGCAGGGCGGACAGGCGGGTCTCCGGGTCGTCGAGGGCGGCGGTCAGAAACGTTTCCAGCCAGGCGGACAGCCGTGCCATGGTGGCCGCGTCGAACAGGTCGGTGCTGTACTCGAGGTGGCCCTCGTACCGGTCCGGCGCCGCCCACAGCTGCAGGCTCACGTCGACCTGGGTGGCCGCGCGGTCGACCGGCACCGACGACACCTCCAGGCCGGTCAGCACCGGCACCGGCATCGGCGCGTTCTGCAGCAGGAACATCACCTGGGTCAGCGGTTGGTGGCTGAGGTCGCGGCGCGGGGCCACCTCCTCGACCAGTCGCTCGAACGGCAGCTCCTGGTGTTCGAAACCACCCAGGACGGTCCGGCGAACCCGGCCCACCAGCTCGGTGAAGGTGGGATCGCCGGCCAGTGAGGTGCGGAACACCACCAGGTCCGCGAAGTAGCCGATCAGTTCCTCCACCTGCGGTGTCCGCGCGGACAGCCCACTGGACACGACGATGTCGTCGCCGCCGGTCCACCGGCCCAACACCGCCTGGTACGCAGCCAGCAAAGTCATGAACGGCGTGACACCGAGCCGCCGGCTCACCCGGTCGACCTGCCGCGACAGCTCCGGCGACAACATGACCGGAGCTGTCGCGCCGCGGAACGTCTGCGTCGCCGGGCGCGGGCGGTCGCCGGGCAGCTCCAGCAGCGGCGGCGCGTCCCGCAGTTCCTCCCGCCAGTACGCGGCCTCCCGGGCGACGACCTCGGGAGTGAGCCGCTCGCGTTGCCACACGGTGTAGTCGACGTACTGCACCGGCAGCTCCGGGAGCTGGGCCTCGTCGCCGGCCAGCCGGGACCGGTAGGCCTCCGCCACCTCGCGGACGAAGATCCCGCAGGACCACATGTCACCGGCCAGGTGGTGGATGGTCACGGCCAGCACGTGCTCGTCGTCGCCGGTGCGCAGCAGGCTCACCCGGATCAGGCCGGCAGTGAGGTCGAACGGCTCCCGAGCCCCGGCTTGCAGGACCTGCGCCTCGTCGGCGCCGCGGATGTCGCGGACCGGCACGTCGATCCGGTGGTCGTCGCGGATCTCCTGCAGGATCTCGCCGTGGACCGTCCGGATGACCGTCCGCAACGCCTCGTGCCGACGGACCACGTCGTGCACCGCCGCGACCAGGGCAGCGGCGTCGACCGTCCCGCGCAGCCGCAAGGCGAACGGCAGGTGGTAGGCGGCGCTGCCGGGGAACAGCCGCTCGATGACGACCAGTCGCTCCTGCGAGCTGGTGACCGGGAACAACTCCGCCATCACTTCTCCTCCGAGTCCGCGACGCGGCGGGCGTGCCGGCTGCGGTCGATCCGGGTGATCAGGGACGCCGCGGTGGCCGTACCCGGGCGTGCGGACCCTTCGACCAGCGTGGCGAGCGCAGCCACGGTCGGGCTTTCGAAGACGGCGCTCATCGGCACCCGGACGCCGAACGACTCGTCGACGCGGGCCTGGAAACGCGACAGCATCAACGAATGTGCGCCGTGGTCGAACAGGTTGTCGTCGCGACCCAAGCCGGGCAGGCCGAGCAGGTCACCGACGATCGCGGCCACCCGCCGCTCGGTGGGCGTCCGCGGCGGCTCCCCGGTCGTGGCCGGCCCGGGCTCCGGCGGCCGCAGCGCGGACCGGTCCACCTTGCCGTTGGCGGTCAACGGATAGTCGGTCACCCAGACGAACCGGGCCGGCACCATGTACGCGGGCAGCGTGTCCCGCAGCGCCGCCCGTAGCTGCCGTTCCGCCTCGGCCCGGTCGAAGGCAGCTTGGGCGACCCGGTGCCGCGCCTGGACGTGGGCCACCAGTGCAGGCGCGCCGCCGACCTGCTGCACCGCGGTGACCGCCCGGGCAAGCAGCGGGTGCCGGCCGAGAACGGCGTCGATCTCGCCCAGCTCGATCCGGTGCCCGTTCACCTTCACCTGGTCGTCGACCCGGCCGAGGAGTTCGATGCCACCGTCGGCGCCGCGCAGGCCGAGGTCGCCGGTGCGGTAGAGGCGGGCGCCCGGGGTGTCCGCGTACGGGTCCGGGACGAACCGCTCGGCGGTCAGGGCGGGCCGACCGAGGTAGCCGTCGCCGAGCCCGTCGCCGCCGATCAGCACCTCGCCGGTCACTCCGGCGGGAACCGGTTCGAGGTGCTCGTCCAGGACGTGCACGGTCGTGTTGGCAATCGGCGGTCCGAGGGGCGTGCAGCGTTCGGGAACCCGGTTGATCCGGGTGCCCGTCGACCAGACCGTCGTTTCCGTCGGGCCGTAGAAGTTCCACAGCGGAGCGCCGGATTCGAGGAGCCGCGCGACCATCGCCGGGGGCAGCGCCTCGCCGCCGCTGATCACGGTCGTCGCCGCCGGGTTGGTCCAGCCCGCATCGAGCAGCGCCTGCCAGGTCGCCGGGGTCGCCTGCATCGCCGCGTACGCCCCGGAGTCCAGCAGTTCGCGCAGGGCCGTCCCGCTCTGCGCGGTCTCCCGGGAGGCGATGTGCGTGACACCGCCCGTGGTCAGCGGCAGAAACAGCTCCAGCCCGGAGATGTCGAACGAGAAGGTGGTGACGGCCAGCAACCGGTCGCCGGGCGCCGGGCGCAGCAGCTCCCGCATTCCGGTCAGGAAGTTGGTGAAGGCGCGGTGCGGGATGCGAACGCCCTTCGGCCGCCCGGTCGACCCGGAGGTGTAGAGAACATATGCTGCGGCTCCCGGTGTGGTGGTCACCGGTGGCGGCAGGTCGGCGCCGGCGTCCAAGCGCACGTCTTCGAGGCTGAGCACCGGGGTGGCGCCCGAATCAGCGACGACGTAGTCCAGCCGTCCGGCCGGCAGGTCGGGATCGAGCGGCAGGTACGCAGCGCCGGCCTTCAGCACAGCCAGCATCGCGACGACCGCCTCGGCGCACCGGGGCAGGCGCAGCCCCACCAGGCTGCCGGGCGTGACGCCGCGGGCGGCGAGCTGATGGGCCAGCCCGTTCGCGGCCCGGTCCAGCTCCCGGTACGTCAGCGTCCGCACCGTCTCGCCGGCGCCGTCCTCGACCGCCGGGGCATCCGGCGTCCGGGCCGCTTGCTCAGCCACCTGCAGGTGGACGTGCCTGGCAGCGTCGTACGCCGTACCGGTGTCGTTGCCCAGCCGCAGCAGCCGGGCCCGCTGGTCCGGGGTGAGCAGCGGGAGTTCACCGACCGCGCTGTCCGGCGTCTCCGCGACGGCGGTCAGCAGGGTGCGCAGTTGCACCGCGAACCGGTCCGCGGATGCGGCGTCGAACAGGTCGGCGTCGTACTGCAGCAGGCCGCCCAGGACGCCGTCCACCTCGGCGACGGTGAGCTGCACGTCGGCCGGGCAGGTCGCCGGTTCGAGCGGCTCCGGGCGCAGGGTCAGGCCGCCCAGGTCGAGCCGCGCGTCACGGTGCCCGACCAGGAAACCGGCCGTCGCCGCACCCTGCGCGCCGTGCGGGCGCTGCCACGAGAACAGGGCTTGCACCAGCGGCGGACGGCCGGGCTCGCGGCGGACCCGCAGCCGCTCGACGATTTCCGCGAACGGCAACGCGGCGTGGTCGAGGGCGCGGGACACCTCGGCGGCGTTGCGCCGGACCAGGGCGGTGAAACTCTCCCGCGGGTCGATCCGGCCGCGCAGGACGGCCGTGTTGACGAACATGCCGACCGTCCCGGCCGCTTCGGCCCGGTCCCGGCCGTGCGTGTAGGAGCCGACCAGCAGGTCACGCTTGCCGGTGTGCCGGGACAGGAAGATCTGGTACGCGCTGAGCAGCACCACGTACGGCGTCGTCGCGTGGTCCCGGGCGAGCGCCGTCAGCCGGGCCGACGTCGCGGCGTCGAGGTGGAAGCGCCGCGCTCCGCCGCGATGGCCGCGCCGGGCACCGGACGGCCGGTCGGTGCGCAATTCCAGCTCGTGGGGGGCGCCGTCCAGCTCGGTACGCCAGAACTGCCACAGTCGTCCGGTCTCCGTGGCGTCGAGGCGTGCGGCGCGGAAGCGTTCGACCGTACCGAAGCCGGGCACGGGTGGCAGCGGGCCGCCGGGCCGGCCAGCGACCCCGTCCCGGTAGGCCGCGTCGAGCTCGGCCAGCAGAATCTGCATCGACCACATGTCGGCGACCAGGTGGTGCATCGCGAACACGAGGCGGTGCTCGCCCGGCCCGGTGGTGAACACCTCGGCCCGGATGAGCGGCCCGGCGGTCAGGTCGAAGGGCCGGTAAGCGGCCTCGTTCACCCGTGCGGCCAGTTCGTCCGCGGTCCATCCCGTGGCGTCGTGCCGGGCGAACTCCGGTGCCAGCGCGGCATGCACCCGCTGCACCGGTTCGGCGTCGACGGCGGGAAAGGTGGTACGCAGCGCGGAGTGCCGGTCCACGACCTGACCCAGCGCCCGGTGCAGGGTGGCCGGGTCCAGGTCGCCGGTCACCCGGGCAGCCGTGCTGATGTGGTGGGCCGTGCTGTGCGGGGCGAGTTGGGCGAGGAACCACATGGCCCGCTGTCCGGCCGACGGTGGCAGGTCGCCGGCGGCGTCGTCGTCCGCCTGCCAGGGCAGCGCGCGGGGGCGGGACCCGATGGACTCGGCCAGGGCGGAGATGCTGAGATCGGCGCCGTCCGCACCGATGTCGACGTACAGCCGCGTCTGCACGCTGTGCCGCAGCCGCAACAGGTCGAGTGAGTCCAGACCGAGGTCGCCGAGCGGCTGGTCCAGCGGCACGTCGCCCGGCTCGGTGCCGAGCAGGGTGGCGACGCCCGTTCGCAGGAAGCCGGCGATGTCGTCGGCGCCGGCCGTCGCCGCGGTCCGGCGGGCACGGCTGCCGACCTCGGTGAGCTTGCCATCCAGGTAGTCGCGACGGCAGGCGTGCCGGGCCACCTTGCCGCTGGAGGTCCGGGGCAGCGACGCGGCCCGGATCAGCACTACCGCGGCGGGCCGCACCTCGTGCCGCGCGGCGACGGCCTGCCGGATCCGCCCGGCCAGCGCGGCCAGGTCCTCGTCGTGGTCGCGGGCGACCTCGTGCACGATCACCAGCCGTTCCTCGTCGTCCTGCTCGACGGCGAACGCCGCTCCCCCGTTGGTCCTCAGGATCGGCGACACGGTCTCGACGGTCTGCTCGATGTCCTGCGGGTAGTGGTTGCGCCCGCGGATGACGATCAGGTCCTTGCGCCGGCCGGTCACGAACAGCTGACCGTCCCGGACAAAACCGAGGTCTCCGGTACGCAGGAACGGCACGGTGCCGCCGGCCAGCCGGGCGCCGAACGTGTCGGCGACCGCGTCGGTCCGGTTCCAGTAGCCGCGCGCGACGCTGCCGCCGCTGATCCAGATCTCGCCGACCACACCGGGCTCGCACGGTTCCCGGCTGTCCGGGTCGACGATCCGCAACGCCTGCTCGTGCGGCAGCGCTCCGGAACCCACCAGGTCGCCGGTGGCCCCGGATTCCGGCGGCGCCGGGGTGGTCACGAAGCCGTGCCCCGCCGGGCCACCGGTGACGAGCAGGGATCCCTCGGCGAGTCCGTAGCAGGGCAGGAACGCTTCGCGCCGGAACCCGGCGGGCGCGAACCGGTCGGCGAAGGCGGTCAGCGACCGCGCCCGGATCGGCTCAGCCCCGTTGTAGGCGGTCCGCCACGAGCTGAGGTCGAGCTGGTGCAGCTGCTCGTCGGTGATCCGCTCCGCGGCCAGGTCGTACGCGAAGTTCGGGCCACCGGTCACAGTGGCCCGCTCCCGGGTCACGATCTCCAGCCACCGGTACGGGTCCTGCGCGAAAGTGGCCGGGGCCAGCAGCGACATCTCCCCGCGGCGGTGCACGGTGGTCAGCACCGAGCCGATCAGGCCCATGTCGTGGTAGACGGGCAGCCAGGAGACGCCGCGCATGTCCGTGCCGAGGTCGAACACCCGCTGGATCATCGCCGTGTTGGCGAGCAGGTTGGCGTGGCTCAACACGACGCCGCGCGGCGTGGCGGTGGATCCCGAGGTGTACTGCAGAAACGCGACGTCGTCGCCGGTGAGCGCCGGCTCGACGAAGTCGTCCGCGGCGGCGTCGGGCACGTCGTCGGTGGAGCACACCGTCAGTCCGGCCGCGACCGGGACGGCGGCCAGCCGCTCGACCAGCCGGTGCCGCAGCGCGGACGTGGTCAACGCGGTGTCGGCGCCGCAGTCCTTCAAAACGGCGAACAGCCGCTCCAGGCTGCGCGGATGGCGGGCCGGCGGGTACGCCGGCACCGCGATCACCCCGGCGTAGAGGCAGCCGAAGAAGGTAGCGACGTATTCCAGTCCGGCCGGGAACAACAACAGGGCGGTACGGCCGTGCAGCCCCCGGTCGAGCAGGTCAGCGGCGATCGCCCGCGCGCGGCGGTCCAGTGCGGCATAGTCCAGCACGACCGCCTCGCCGGGGCGCTCAGTGTGAAAGCTGAACGCCCGTTTGGCGCTCTGCTGCCGCGCAGCCGTGGATAGCACCTCACGCCAATTCATCGCAACGCCTCACCTCGATCGGAGTCCTTCGCCGCACCATCGTGGTGCGGCCGGCGCTCGCGGTGGGATCGGGAGAATCCCCTAATGCCGCCCGGTCCGGGGCGGTGCCATCGTGCGCGCATGACGCTGACGACCGCCGCCCCGCGCGCGCACGACTTTCGGGCCCTGTGGGCCGGGGACCTGGTGTCCCAGACCGGCTCCCAGCTCACCACCGTGGTGTTGCCGCTGCTCGTGGTGTCCACCCTGGACGGCACCGGCACGCAGGCCGGGCTGTTGCAGGCCTGCTACACCGCGCCGTTCGTCCTGCTGCCGCTGCTGGCCGGGGTGTGGGTCGAGCGGCGGGCCCGGCGACCCGTCCTCATCGGCGCCGACCTGCTCCGGCTGGTGCTGGTGCTCGCCGTACCGGTGCTCGCGCTGACCGGCTCGCTGACCGTGGAGCAGGTGTTCCTGGTCGCCGCGTTGGGCGGGACCGCAGCCGTGGTGCACGACATCGCCGTGGCGGCGTACGTGCCGCGGCTGGTGCCGCCCGGTCGGCTGCCCCACGCGAACAGCATGCTCACCGCGAACCAGGCGGTCGGCGGCACCGCAGGACCAGCCGTGGCAGGCTGGGCGGCGAGCGCGTTCGGACCGGCCGGGGCACTGGTGTTGGACGGGTTGTCGTATCTGGTCTCGGCGAGCGCGCTGATCCTGATCCGGCACCGGGAGGAAGCACCGGAGCGCGGGCCTCGCCCCGCGTTACGGGGTCAAGTGGCGGAGGGGCTGCGCGCGGTGTTCCGGCAGCCGGTGATTCGACTGGTGATGACCCACGCCGGCCTCTACAACGCCGGGTACGCGCTGATCGCGGTCGCCTTCCTCCTTTTCTTCGTCCGCGACCTCGGCCTGGGCAGCGCCCGGTACGGCCTCGTCATGGTCGCCGGCGGGCTGGGCGCGGTAACCGGTGCGTTGCTCACCCCGATCGTGGTGCGTCGCCTCGGATTCGGCCGCATGTTCGCCGTGGCGGCACCGTTCAGCACGGTGCCGTACCTGCTGCTGCCCGGCGCCGACGCGAGTGATACCGGCTTCCTGCGCTGTGCGCTGGGCTTCTTCCTCGGCTCGGCAGGGGCCGCCGCAGGCAGCGTCGTGGCGACGACCCTGCGCCAGCGCCTCACCGCCGCGAATGTCCTGGCCCGAATGACCGCCAGCTACCGGCTCGTCGCTTTCGGCGCGATGGCGGTTTCCTCGGCCGCGGCGGGGATCCTCGCCGACACGTTCGGCGCCCGGGCCGTGCTGTGGTGCGCCCCGCTGGTCCTGATCGTCTCCGTCCTGCCGGTGCTGCACCGCACGGTGCGAAGGGTCGGGCAGTTGGACTAGGAACACGCCGGCACGACGAGGCCCCGCACGCCAAGTGGTATGCGGGGCCTCGTCCGTTCCTCAGCTGTGCGGCACCGGCTGCGGCAGCGCATTCAGCAGGTGCCGAACGGTGTGCTCGCCGAGCATCACCTCCAGCGGCAGCTCCAGCCCGTGCCGGCGGGCCTCCATCACCACCCGTACGGCGCTGAGCGACGTCCCGCCCAGGGCGTAGAACTCCTCGTCGGGGCCGACGTCCGGCCGGTCCAGCACCTCACTCCACAAGCGGCGCAGCAACGCCTCAGCGGCGTCGTCCACCACCACTGCGGTGGACGGCGGCGGAGGCAGCTCGGGCTCCTCGTCGGTGTCGTACGGCGACGGCACCCGCTCGTCGGCGACCACCACCGGCAGGTCCGCCACGGTGACGCCGGGATCGGCGGCAGCCGCGGACAGCACCTCGGCAAGCGAGCGGGCGACCAGCTCCACGGTCTGCGCAGTGAACAGGTCGGCGCGACCGAGCAGTTGACCGTGCACCAGATCCCCGTCCTCGAGCAGGTCGGCGACCAGGTCGAACGGGGCCTGGGCGTGGTTCAGCAGCACCGGGTCCAGCGCGACGCCGGGAATGTCGCCCAGGGCCAGCGGCAGCTCGGGCAGCACCGCCAGCCACGCCTGGACCAGCGGGGTCCGCCCGGCCCGCCGGACCGGGCGCAGCCGTTCGACCAGCAGCTCGAACGGGACGTCCGGATGCGAGTACGCCGCCACACATCGGTCGCGGACGTGCCCGAGCAGCTCGGTGAAGGTCATTTCCGGCCGGACCTCCAGCCGGACCGGCAGCGAGTTCACGAAGAAGCCGACCAGCTCCTCCAGGTCCGGCTCGGGCCGCCCGGCGATGGGCAGTGCGACCACCAGGTCGGTCTGCCGGCTCCACCGTGCCAGAACGGCGGCGTACGCAGCCAGCGTCGCCATGAACGGCGTACCGCCGCCACCGGGTGCCGCTTCCCGCAACGCGGCGATCAGAGGTCCTTTCAGCTCGACGGCGGCCGTCACGGCGTCAAACGTCGGCCGGGCCGGTGCGGGGTGGTCCCGGGGCAGGCGCAGCGGCGGCAGGTCGGCCAGCCGCTCGGTCCAGAAGTCGAGCTGCGGGTCCAGGGCGCCGGAGGCCAGGTGCTCCTGCTGCCAGAGGGCGTAATCGGCGTACTGGAGGGGTAGTTCCGGCAGCTCGCCGTCGCCGCCGACGACGAGAGACGCATAGCTGGTGGTGATGTCTTTGAGCATGACGGTCAGGGACAGCCCGTCGGTGATGCTGTGGTGCATGGAGGTGATCAGGATGTGGTCGTCGGCGTCCAGGCGCAGCAGCGCACACCGCAGCAGCGGTCCCTGCCCGAGGTCGAACGGCTCGGCACACCACTGCTGTGCGCGGGCGGTGGCGCCGGGCAAGCCGCCGTCCACGTCGAGCACCGGCAGCGGCACCGGCTCGGGGGCGCGGACCACCTGGACGACCTCCCCGCCGTGCAGCCGGATCACGGTCCGCAACACCTCATGCCGTTCGACGACCCGGGTCAGCGCGGTGGCGAGCAGGTCCGGCCGGATCGGGCCGCGCAGTCGCAAGGCCACGTTCATGCTGTAGATCGAGCTGTTCGGGTCGGTCTGCTCCAGCAGCCACAGCCGTTGCTGGCCGTACGACGCCGGTAGCTGGTACAACTCCTCGGTCATGTCGGTCGCACTCCTGCCTGGTCGGTCGGGGTGATGCGGTAACGGCTGCGGTCGGCGCGGCGCAGCGCGGGCGCCGGCGTGCGGCGGGCCGCCGCGGTGATCGCCGCCGCGACGCCGCGCACCGTCGGCGCGGCGAACAGCTCGCTCAGCGGAAGCTCGACGTGGTGCTCGGCTCGCAGACGGGTGACGATGCGGATCGCGACCAGCGAGTGGCCGCCGAGGGCGAAGAAGTCGTCGGTGGCGCCGATGCCGTCGCGGCCCAGGGCCTGCGCCCACACTTTCGCCACCGCTATTTCCAGCTCCGTGGCCGGTGGCTCATAGGCAACGGCGGGCGCTGCCGGGTCGGGCAGCTGTTTGCGGTCCAACTTGCCGTTGGGGCTCAACGGCCAGGCGTCCACGGCGACGAAGACGCCGGGCACCATCGGTGCGGGCAGCCGTTCGCGCAGAAACTCCCGCAGCTCCGGCCACAGCTCGGCCGCGGGGGCGGCATCGGCCACCGGCAGCACCCAGGCGGTCAGCGACGAGCCCGCGCCGCCGGACCGTACGCCGAGGACAGCCGAGTCGACCGCCGGGTGCCCGGCCAGCACGGCCTCGATCTCGCCCAGCTCGATCCGGACGCCGTTGAGCTTGACCTGGTGGTCGATCCGGCCCAGGTATTCCAGGCAGCCGTCGTCGCGCCAGCGGGCCAGGTCGCCGGTGCGGTAGAGGCGTTCGCCGTGGCCGTACGGGTCGGGCACGAACCGCTCCGCGGTCAGCGCGGGCCGGTTCCAGTAGCCACGGGCCACCGGGGTGCCGCCGATGAGCAGCTCACCGGGCAGGCCGTACGGCGCCAGTGCGCCACCGCGGTCCACCACGTAGAGGCGGGCCCCGGCGATCGGGCGGCCGATCGGCACGCGGGCACCGACGCCCTCGGTGCTCGGGTACCAGGTCACGTCGACGGCCGCTTCGGTGGGTCCGTACAGGTTGTGCACGGGTACGCCCGGCAGCAGACGTTCGCACTCGCGGACGAGGGTGGCGGGTAACTCCTCGCCGCTGCACACGATGCGGGTCAGCGAGGTGCACGACGCAAGGTCGCGAGCAGTGAGGAACAGGGCCAGCATCGACGGTACGAAGTGGATGATCGTGGCGCCGGCGTGGGTGATCGCCTCGACCAGCCGGTCCGGGTCGCGGTGGGCGCCGGGTGCGGCCAAGCTGACCGTGCCGCCGACGAGGAGCGGCCAGAAGAGCTCCCACACCGACACGTCGAAGCCGATCGGGGTCTTCTGCAGCACCCGCTCGCCCGGCGCGAGACCCAGGGTGTCGTGGTGCCAGAGCAGTCGGTTGAGCACCGCACGATGCTCGTTCATCGCGCCCTTGGGCCGCCCGGTGGAACCGGAAGTAAAGATCACGTACGCGAGATCCCGCCCGGTCACCGTAACCTCAGGCGCGGTGACCGGCTGGGCGGCGATCAGGTCCGCATCCCGGTGCGGGCACAGCACCACCGGCCCGGCCGTACGCATGGTGTCCTGCAGGGCAGTCGGGACTGCAGTGGTGTCGGTGACGACGACGGCCGCACCCGAGTCCTCGAGCATCAGCGCGATCCGCGACGGCGGATAGTCGGTCTCCAGCGGCAGGTACGCGGCACCCGCCTTCAGAACGGCCAGCAAAGTCACCATCAGCTCGGCGCTGCGCGGCTGGGCCACGCCGACGATCCGGCCCGGCCCGGCGCCGTGCTCTTGCAGCACCCGAGCCAGCCGGTTGGCGCGCGCGTCGAGGTCGGCGTACGTCAGCGTGGTGTCCCCGAAGGTCACCGCCACCGCGTCCGGCGTCCGCGCGGCCTGCGCCTCGATGTGACCGTGCACCGTGGCCGGTCCCCGGTCAAGGGCCGGGACCGCGGCGCCGCTGTGGTCGTCGAGCAGCCGCGCCCGGTCGACGGCGCCGAGCACGGTCAGGTCGGCGAGCGTGCTCCCGGAGTCGAGCTGGCTCAACACGTCGACCAGGGCCGCCGCCAGCCGCCGCACCGACGCGTCGTCGTAAAGGTCGGTGCTGTATTCGACGCACCCGTCGAGGCCGCCGTCCGCGCGCGGCACCAGCTCGACCGTCAGGTCGAACTTCGAGGTGTGTCGGCCGACCTTGACCGGGGTCAGCGCCACGTCGGCCATCGGCACCGGCACCCGGGGGTGCTCGTAGAACTGGAAGAGGTGGCGCAGCAGCGGGGTCCGCCCGGTCGCGTCGCGGTCCGGCTTGAGCACCTCGACCAGCCGATCGAACGGCAGGTCCGCATGGCTCTGGGCGTCCAGGACCGTGTCGCGGGCCCGGCGGACCAGGGCGGGCAGGTCGGGGTCGGCGCTCACATCGAGCCGCAGGGCCAGGGTGTTGACGAAGAAACCGGCCAGCGGCGCCGCCTCGGCTCGGGTGCGGCCCGCGACTGGCGTACCGATGACCAGGTCGTCCTGTCCGCTCCAGCGGTGCAGGACCGCGGCGAACGCGGCGAGCCCGACCACGAACGGGGTGGTGTGTTCCCGCTCGGCGAGCCGGTTGACCTGCGCGGCAACGGCGGCCGGGACCACGAACTCGGCGTGCGCGCCGGCGAATCCCGCCTGCGCCGGGCGGGGGCGGTCGGTGGGCAGGTCGAGCAGTCCCGCACCGGCCAGCCGATCCCGCCAGTAGTCCTCTTGGGCGCGCGCGGCCGGGGTGGCGAGCCAGTCGTGCATCCAGGCGGCGTAGTCGGCGTACTGGACGTCGAGGGGTGGCAGGTCCGCGCCCGCGTAGAGCTGGATGCCCTCGCCGAGAATCACTTCGAGCGACCAGCCGTCGGCAACCGCATGGTGCACGGCGAGTACGAGCAGGTGGTTGTCCGGGCCGGCGCGCAGGCAGGCCACCCGCAGCAACGGGCCCTCGGCCAGGTTCATCGGCTCGGCGGCGAGCTGCTCGGCACGGGCCAGCGCCTCCGGTTCGCCCGCCACGTCGACGACGGGCATCGCCAGCGGTGTCCAGGGCTGGACGATGCCGATGCCGTCGCCGTCGGTGTCCGCGCGCAGCACCGTACGCAAAGCCTCGTGCCGGCGGACCACCGTGCCGAGCGCGCGGGCGAGGCGGTCGTGGTCCAGCGGACCGCGCAGCCAGGCCCCGGCCGCGATGACGTAGGCCGGGTCGCCCGGTTTGAACTGGTCGAGGAACCACAGCCGGCGCTGGCCGGGCGACAGCGGCACCGGCCCGGTGCCGGACCGGCGGGTGATCGCACGGGGAGCGCCAGCGTCGGTGTCGGTGCGCAGCCGGCGCAGCAGCGCCCTGCGTTCCGGGGTCAGGGTCACGGGGAATCAGCCTCCGGAGTCTCGGGTCGTGGCGGGGGGATAGGTGCGCAGCAGCTCGGTCAGACAGTCCGTGCCGAAGCGCACCGACTCGACCGGAATGCGCTCGTCGGCGCAGTGCAACAACCGCCGGTAGTCGCTTCCCGCCGGCACCTTCATCGGCAGCCAGCCGTAGCAGCGAATGCCGAGCTGGGCGAAGAGCCGGGCGTCGGTCGAGGCCGGGCTGACCATCGGCACCGGGGTGGCGTCCGGGTCGGCCTTGCGCAGGATGTCGGCCATGGTGTCGTAGAAGGCACCGAACTCGGGTTCCGGTATCCGGTCGGGGTCGACCCGCGAGCCCTCCAGGAGCAGCGTGATCTCGGCGTCGGCACCGATCCGGTCCCGCACTTCGCCGAGAAAATCTTCCTTGGTGTACGCGCCGGGCAGCACCCGCCCGTCGAGGTCCACGGTGATCTCGGCCGGCAGCACGTTGATCTTCTCGGTGGTCCGCACGATGGTCGGGTTGACAGTGTGGCGCAGCAGGGAGTCGAGCAGCAGCGCCTCGCTCTGCGGCAACCCCGCGGGCGGCGCGTCGTCCCGGCCTGCGCGCAGCGCGGCGACACTGCCCGCGAGGGGATCCGGCAGCGCCCCGGCCAGCGCGGCCAGCATGCGGTCCACGGCCGGGGTGAGGTGCCGGGGAAGTCGGGCGCCGGTCAGGGCGCTCAGCACATGCGCGAGCTGGCCCATCGGCGTGCCGGGCGGACTGAGCCGCGAGCCGTGGCCGCCCGGACCGCGCAGCGTGACCCGCAGCCAGCAGGCGCGCTTCTCCCCCACCACGATCGGGTGCAGGCGGACGCCGCCCAGCTCGACGCCGGCACCGCCCTCCTCGCCGATCGCGTAGCGGACCCCGTCGAACAGCTCGGGATGCTCACGGACCAGATAGCCCGCCCCGGCCCGGCTACCGTCCTCCTCGTCGGGCACCACCGCGAGGATCACGTCGCCGGCCGGGCGCTCCCCCGCCGTGTGCAGGCGCAGCAGGGCGGCGACCATCATCGCCAGCCCGCCCTTCATGTCGATCGCGCCGCGGCCCCAGACGTGCCCGTCGACCAGCCGCCCCTCGAACGGCGGGTGCGTCCACGTCTGCCCGGTCACCGGTACGACGTCGGAGTGCGCGTGCAACAGCAGCGGCGGTGCCTGGCCCCGGCCCGGGAAGCGGGCGACCAGGTTGGGCCGGCCCGGGTGCGAGCCGAGCAACCGGCTGGCGACCCCGACCTCGGCAAGCACGTCGCGGACCAGTTCCGCGCAGGCGCCCTCACCGCCGGGCGGGTTGGTGGTGTCGATCCTGATCAGACGCTGGAGCAGCGGCACCGGGTCGAGACCCGTCGGCGACGACATCCGAACCGTCCTTTCACTCGGACCGGTCGCGCACGGCGGTCGCGAGCAGGTGCCCGGCCTCCCGGCGCAACGCGGTGGGTGTGCCGAGCCAGGCGGTGTCCACCGCGGCCCGGCGATAGAAGAGCTGGGCGTCGCAGGCCTCCGTCATGCCGTACGCGCCGTGCGCGTGGACAACCTCGGCGGCGGTCTCCCGCGCCAACCGGGACGCGAGCAACAGCACCTGGGCGGCGCTGAGGCGGACGTCCACGCCGTCGTCCGCGCGTCGTGCCGAAGCCCGGGCGAAACTCAGCACGGCAGCATTGCGCGCGGTCAGCGCCGCGAACCGGTACGCGAGCGCCTGCATCCGGGCGAGCGGCTGACCGAATGCGGCCCGCTCCCGCAGGTGCGCCACGGCCACCTCGATCGCCCCGCGTACCGATCCGGCCAGATACGCGGCCTGCCGAACCCGGGCCCGGGCGAGCGCGGCCGGGTACGCCCGGGTGACGTCCAGCGGCTCACCGGCGATCGGTGCGCCGGTGAGGGTGACCTCGTACAGGTCGCCGCGGGCGATGTCGTCGTGCCGGCGCAACCGGACGCTGGGCCCGCGGGGGTCGATGACGGCGGCCACCAGCCGGTCGCCGTCTGCGCTTACCACCACGAGCCGGTCGACGTCCGCCGCGAACGCCACCAGGGAACGGGTGCCGTCGAGGGTGCCGTCGGGGCGGCAGCGCAGCGGACCCGGCTCGCCCGGTTCGGCGCGGGCGTTGTCGCGGACCGCTACCGCCGCCGTGCCGCCGACCCCGGCGTGGTCCGGGAGCAAGTCGGCGGCGAAGTGCGTGCCGGCCCAGGGCGACTGGTAGAGCGCCCCGCCGATCAGCTCGGCCACCTCGGTCGTCTCGGCGAGCGGACCGGGTCGGAGGGCACCGAGGTCGGCGAGGGTGTCCCAGACGCTCGCGCGGATCGCGGCGTCGTCGGGATCCAGCGTCCCGTCACCGGGAGCGCGCTCACCGAGGCGGCGCAGCATCGGGGCCAGGTCGGTGGCGAACAGTTCGGCACAGGACTCGCGAAGATCCCTGATGGACAGCGTCACAACAGCCCCAATCCGTTGCCCGCGACGAGGTACAGCATCACTTCGGAGGTGCCGGAGGCGAGCCGGTGCGCCGGGCCGGTCCGGGTGGCGGCCTCCCACAGGCCGTCGTCCGGTGCACCGCCGTCCCAGGCGGACAGTGCGGTGGCGAGGCCGTCGAGGTCCGCGCCCGCGGCCAGCACCGGAGAGATCCGCTCGGAGGCGAACCACTTGGACATCGCCGAGCGCACCGGGTCCGGCCGCCCGTCGGCGAGGGCATGCACCTGCTCCCAGGCGAGGGCGTGCGCGGCGTGCTGGGCGGCGTCGAGCTCAGCGAGGTCTCCCGCCCAGGACGGGTCGTCGATGCGGCCCGTCGCGGTCGCCCGGCCGATCGCGGCGTCCAGGAGCCGGCGGCCCTTGCCGTGGAAGTCGATGCCGGTCCGCTCCAGCTGCAGCAGGTCGTTCAGCAGCCGCCAGCCGTCGTCCACCTGACCGACCACGTCCTCGGGGCCGACCCGCAGGTCGTCGAGCACGACCAGGTTGAAGCGGTCGTTGCCCATGCTGGGCACGGGTTCGATGTGCACGGCGGGCGAGCGCAGCGGCACCAGGAAGAGCGTGATGCCGTGCAGGGCGACCGGTCCGGCAGTGGTCCGGGCGGCGCACAGGGCGACGTCGCCGAACTGGGACTTCTGGTTGTAGATCTTGCCGCCCCGCAGTCGCCAGCCGTCGCCGTCCCGCCGCGCAGCGGTGCTCAGGGCGGACAGGTCGGAGCCGCAGCCGGGTTCGGTGAACAACACCGTGGCGATCCGCTCACCGCGGGCCAGGTGCGGCAGGTGCCGCTGCTGCTGTGCCTCGGTTCCGGCGCGCAGCAGGAACATCCCGACGATGTCGATGCTGAGCACGTGCACGTCGTCGGGGATCCCGGCCAGGGTCAGCTCCTCGGTGACCAGCGCGGCCTCCACGGCACCGAGACCCAGGCCACCGAAGCGTTCCGGCCAGCTCGGCGCGAGCCAGCCGCGCTCGCCCAGACGCCGGTAGACCGCGAGGTGGCTGGCCTCGTGCCGGGGTGGGTAGGCGGCGATCTCGGCCACCTCCCGGCGGACATCGGCGCCGGCCAGGAAATCGCGCAGCTCGCGCCGAAACGTCTCCTGCTCTGCGGTGAGCCCCACGGGCGTCGACGTCGTCATGCTCGGACCTCGCCGGCGTCGTCCTCGGCCAGCAGCGCAGCCAGGTCGCCTGCGTCCAGCCCCGCCAGTTCGCGCGCCTCGATCAGATCGGCGAGCTGGGCGATCGTGGTGTGCGTGAACAGCTCGCGCAACTCCAGCTCGACACCGAAGGCGTCCCGGATCCGGGAGCCCAACTGAGTGATCTTGAGAGAGTTGCCCCCCGCCGCGAAGAAGCTGTCGTGGATGCCGGGTTCGGCCACACCGAGCAGCTCAGTCCACACCCCGGCGAGTCGCCGCTGGGTGTCCGTGCCCGGCGCCTGGTGCACCACGGCGACCGCGACGCCGCCCGGCGCGGGCAGCCGCCTACGGTCCAGCTTCCCGCTCGCACCGCGGGGCAGCTCCGGCAACTCCACGACGACCGCGGGCACCAGGTACGCCGGCAGTCGCGTCCCCAGGAATGCCCGCAGCCCCGCCTCGTCCAGCCGGGCACCCGCCGCAGGCACCACGTAAGCCACCAGTCGGGCCTGTTCGCCGTGGCCGTCCAGCACCACGACGCATTCGGTCGTGTCCGCGTACCCGAGGACCGCCTGTTCGATCTCGGCCGGCTCGACTCGCAGGCCGCGCAGCGAGATCTGGTCGTCCACCCGGCCGAGGAATTCGAGGTTGCCGTCCGCGCGGCGGCACACCAGGTCGCCGGTGCGGTAGAGCCGGTCCCCGCCGAACGGGTCCGGCACGAACTTGAGCGCGGTGGCCCGCGGATCGCTTGCATAACCTCGGGCGAGCCCGCCGCCGACCAGCAGTTCGCCGGGTACGCCGACCGGGACGAGGTTGTCGGACCGGTCGACCACGTGCGCTCGGTAGTGCGGCAGCGGCCGACCGATCGGGGGCATGGCGTCGTGGTGCACCGGCGAACAGCGGTGATCGACGCAGGCGACGGTGGCCTCGGTCGGCCCGTAGCCGTTGTGGAACTCGCGGCCGCCGGCCATCCAGTCGTTCACCAGCGCGCCGGAGAACGCCTCCAGACCGACGAACAGCGCGCGTAGGTCGGGCAGGCCGGACGGGTCGAGCAGCCCGAGCACGGCGGGTGGCAGGTCAGCGACGGTGACTCGCTCGTCTCGCAGCAGTGCGCCGAGCGCGCCGACATCGAGGAGGATCTCCCGGGAAGCCTGCACCAGCGTCGCGCCGCTGCACAGGGCGGCGAAGAAGTCGAAGAGGCTGACGTCGAAGCACGGGTTGGCGTACTGCAGGATCCGGTCCCCCGGGCCGAGGCGGAACTCGCCGATGATGCCCGCCACGAAGTCCACGATGCTGCGGTGCTCCACCTGCACGCCCTTGGGCTGCCCGGTCGACCCGGAGGTGAAGACCACGTAGGCCAGGTTTGGGCGCAGCGCGAGTGGCTCCGGCCGGGAATCCGGCACGGACTCGGCGCTGTCATCGGCAAGGACCGCGGTGACGCCGTCCGGTAACTCGCCCGCCAGTGCCCGGGTGGTCACCACGAGCGTCGCCCCGGCCTTGGCGAGGATCTGCTCCCGCCGGGCGGGCGGATGATCCGGGTCCAGGGCGAGATAGGCGCCACCGGCCTTGAGGACGCCGAGGAAGCCCTCCGGCAGGACCGGTCCGCGCTCGGCGAGGACGCCCACCACCGTCTCGGGCCGAACGCCTGCGGCGCGCAGCCGGTGCGCCAGCCGGTTGGCCCGCGCGTCCAGTTCGGCATAGGTGACGTCGGCCCCCGCGAAACGGAGCGCCACAATGTCGGGGTGCTGGTCGGCGACCGCCTCGAAGAGTTGAGGCAGGGTGCTGGTCGCCGTACCGAGGTCGGGGACGGGGCCGGTGCCGTGGCGGATGAGGTCCGCAGCCTCGTCCGAGGTGAGCAGTGGCAGCTCGCTGAGCCGCAGGCCGGGATCGGCCAGGGCGGCGGTGAGCAGCAGCTGGTAGTGGTCGAGCAGTCGGTGCATCCGGTCGGCGTCGAACAGCTCCGTCGAATACTCCATCCAGAGCCGCAACCCGGCGCCCGGCACGTCGAGCAACTGCACCGCGAGGTCGAACCGGGCCGTGCCGGCCTCCGCCGGGTACGGGTCGATCCGCAGGTCGCCGACCGTGCCCGAGTCCGGCCCGCCGGTCTGCAGCGTGAAACAGACCTGGAACAGGGGGTTGCGGCTCGGGTCCCGCTCCGGAGCCAACTCGTCGACCAGGTGGCCGAACGGCACGTCCTGGTGGAAGTGCGCGCCGAGCACCGTCTCGTTGGTCCGGGCCAGCAGCTCCCGGAAGTCCGGGTCACCGTCGGTGGACGTTCGGAGCACCACCGTGTTCGCGAAGAAGCCGATCAGCGGCTCCAACTCAGCCCGGGTCCGCCCGGACAGGATCGAGCCGACGACGATGTCGTCCTGCCCGGTGTACCGCGTCATCAACGCGGTGAACGCCGCCAGGACCACCGACAGCGCGGTGACCCGTTCGGCGCGTGCGGTCGCGTGCACGGCTGACTGGAGGTCCAGCGGCAGGGTGCGCTCCAGGGTGGCGCCGGCCCGGGTCGGATCGGCCGGGCGCGGGCGGTCCGCCGGCAGATCCAGCGTGGGCAGGGCGGTGAGGCGGTCCCGCCAGTACGCGACCTGCTTGTCCAGCACCTCCCCGGTCAGGTGGCCGCGCTGCCACACGGCGAAGTCGGCGTACTGCACGGGGAGCGAGGGCAGGGCGAGATCGGTTCCGCCTTGCTCGGCGCGGTAGGCCTCGACCAGCTCGCGCAGCAGCAGCGCCGACGACCAGCCGTCGGTGGCGATGTGATGCATGGCGAGCACCAGCAGGTGTTCCTCCGCGCCCACCAGGACCAAACTGGGCCGGAAGGCGTGCTCGGCGGTCAGGTCGAACGGCCGGCGTACGGCTGCGGCAACCGCGGTGGCCGCAGCCGCCTGCGGATCCGCCGCCGCGGAAACGTCGGTCACCGCAAGCTCGGCGTGCTGTCCTGCCGGGGTGATGTCCTGGTACGCGACCCCGTCCCGCACCGGGAACCGGGTTCGCAGGACCTCGTGCCGGTCGGCCACGACGGACACCGCCCGGTTCAGCCCGGCACGGTCGAGTCGCCCGCTGAGCCGCAGCACCACGGGAGCGTTGTAGACGGGCTGGTCGCGCATCCACTCGGCGAGGAACCACAATCGCTGCTGGCTGAAGGACAGCGGCAACGGCCGGTCCCGTCCTACGGGGGTCACGGTGTCGCCGGTGCCCCGAGCCGACGCCCGCTGCCGTTCCCGGACCGCGAGCAGAGCACGGCGGGTGTCGGCCAGGGAGCGGGCGCCGGACGGCGTACGAGGTTCAGACATCAGATCTCCACGAGGTGCTGCGGGCGGGCGGCGATCCGCACAGCGGTGCCGGACCCGGCCAGGGCGGCGGTGAGCGGAGCAGAACGGCGGCCGTCGGCGATCCTGACGGAGCCGACGCCCCCGGTCAGCGCGGTGTGCGCGGCGGCGAGCTTCACGGTCATGCCGCCTCCGACGCCCGGCAGGTGGCTGCGCCCATCGGCATCGACGTCAGCCGCGGGCAGGACGGTGGTCTCGTCGGCGGGGTCGGTGAGCACTCCGGGCGCGCCGGTGAGCAGGACGAGCCGCCCGGCGCCGAGGGCTACCGCAAGGGCGGCGGCAGCCCGGTCGGCGTCCACGTTAACCGGGCCGCCGTCCGCATCCAGCGCCGGCGGCGACACCACCGGGACAATGCCGTGGGCCAACAGGATCCGCAGGACGGTCGGTTCGACGTGGTCGATGCGGCCGCTGCGGTCGTCGCGGACCACGACGGTCCGGCCGTCGATCACCGCCCGGTGGGCGGCGGGCCGGCGGGCCCGGATCAGCGCGCCGTCCAGCCCGGTCAGGCCGGCCGCCCGGACACCGTGCCCGGCCAGCGCGGCCACCAGCTCAGGCTTGATCCGGCCGGTCAGTGCCATGGTGAGCACGTCCAGGGTGGCCGGATCGGTGTAGCGGCTGGAGGTGCCGCGAGGCGTGGTCAGCCGCCGCTGCGGCACCCCGAGCTGCGCCGCCAGGGTGTCGACCTCGGCGGCGCCGCCGTGCACCAGCACCACCCGGTGCCCAGCGCGGGTCACGGCGGCGATGTCGGCGCAGAGGGCGGCCCGGTCGATCAGCGGACTGCCGCCGCACTTGACGACGGTGATGTCGTGAGCCATCAGGGTGCTCCTAGATCGGGTGCAGGCCGGGGAAGGTCAGCCCGGTGTTCTCGGGCCAGCCCATGCGGATGTTGAGGCACTGCACGGCGTTGCCCGCACCGCCCTTGACCAGGTTGTCCAGGGCGCCGACGGCGACCAGTTGCCGGTTCGGCCCCAGGGCGAAACCGACATCGCAGTAGTTGCTGCCGAGCAGGATCTTCGGCTCGGGTAGCCGATAGTTGCCGCGCTTCTGGGCCACCAAGCGGACGAACGGCTCGTCGGCGTACGCCGAGCGGTACGCAGCGCGGATCGCCCGCTCATCCGTACCGGCCACCGCGGTGGCCCGGCACACCACCTGCACACCCCGGACCGCGTCGATCCCGGTGGCGGTCATCGCCACCTGCAGGCCGGTGCATGCCGAGATCTCCGCCTGATGTCGGTGCTGCACCGGAGCGAAGAGCCGGAGCACGCCGCTGCGTTCGGCGTGCAGGTTCATCTCCCCGGCCGAGGCGCCGGAGCCGCTGGAGCCGACCCGGCCGTCCACGGTCACGTCCGGCTCGATCAGCCCGGCCGTAGCCAGTGGCCGCAGAGCCAGCGACGCGGCGGTCGCCATGCAGCCCGGCACACTGATCAGGTCCGCGGTCCGCAGCAGGTCACGGTGCACCTCGGGCAGTCCCGGGATCGCCGTGCCCAGCAGCTCGGGCTCCGGATGTGGCCGCCCGTAGTGCTGTTCGTACGCCGCGGGGTCGCTGAGCCGCAGGTCCGCGCTGAGGTCGAACACGACCTTGCCCCGGTTGCGCAGCTCGGCACGCGCCGGCACGTCGTCCAGCCCCGAGCTGGTGAGGAACAGGGCATCGCAGTCGGGGATCTCGTCCGGGCGCACATAGGTGAGCCCGGTCCGACCCCGCAGATTGGGGTGGTCGCCGTCGATGCGGCGGCCGGCGAGCCGGGTGGAGCTGACGGCCGCCAGCTCCACCGAGGGGTGGTCGAGAAGGATGCGGAGGAGCTCGCCACCGATGTAGCCGGCACCTCCGGCGATGGCAACGCTGATCATGTCGATGTCTCCCGGATGCTCGCGGACCGGACCTACTCGCCCCAGTCCTCCTCGACCTCGGGGGCTACGGCGATGATCAGCGGGTCGACCGAGAGGACCTCCAGTTCCCCGCGGCACTCGCCGCACTCGAAGAGGGAGTTCGGCTCCGGTGCGGCCGCGAACGTCACGTCCGCTGCGCACTCCGGACAGGCTTGAACGCTCATCACTGCTCCTTGTCGATGGGTGCCCGGGGCGGTGACCCCGTTGGCGTCGATGTTCCGGTGTCTCGGCTGCGGGGTGGAGTCGGTGAAACCCCCTACGCGGGCCGGTCAGTTCATCCCGTACGCGAGCCGGTCGTCCTCGTAGAGCGCGGCGAGCCGGTCAGCCAGCAGGTCCAGGGTGTCGACGAACCGGCGCGCCGATTTCTGCCGTTGCCGCTGGGCGGCGAAGAGGATGGACAGCTCGGTGAGGGCCAGCACGACGGTGTCCGTGGTCGCCGCCTGCCCGATGAGGTCACGCAGCTTGTTCAGCGTGGCGCTGGTGACGACCTCGCGTTTCACCGAGAACGCCAGGCTGGTGAGCGCGTCCAGGTGGCGGCGGGCCGGCACGTGGGCCTCGAACTCGGCGGCGAGTGTCCGGAACTCGCTCCACCGTGCGGAGCCGGCGACCGCGGGGATGGCGAGCAGGTCGAACCGGTGGATGCCCTCCGCGCGCAGGAACCGGGTCGTCTCGTCCACCATGGAGACAAAGGTGACCCGGTATTCCGCGCAGATCCGCCGGATCTCGGCGGCGAAGTAGTGGGTGGTGTTGCAGGCGACCGCGACGACCGTAGCGCCGTTCGCGCACAGCCGGTGGACGGCACCGGTCACGGCCTCGCGGACCTCGTCGGTCCGTTCGGACAGTTCCATGGACAGCCCCAGCTCGGGTACGGACTCCACGAGCACCCGCGGAAAGCTGATGTCGCCGCGGAACGTGATGCGGGGGCTGGCCCGGATCCGGTGGTTGAGCTTCTCCCACAGCAGCATCCCGGACTCCGGGGAATTGCCGGTCAGGATGCCGATAGTCAGTCCGCGCGACCGCGCCCGGCGCTTGCCTTCGGCGATGTCTTCGACCCGGCTGCCGGGGCACGCGGCCACGAACTGGCCGGGCTGAAATTCGACGGCGTACTCGAGATGTCCCAGGTTCGTCATCATCGTGTACGGCGCGAAATGCCGATCGAGCACGCCCGCGTCGAAGATCTGGGTGACGCCGTGCCGGGACAGCGCGAACGGGGTGACCGTGCCATAACTCAATCCGAAGCGCCGTCGAAGCTCGTCCTCGTCGATTCGGTGAACCGACGCCTGCAGCACCGTCGCGACCTTCTCCGGCGCCAGCCGTTGATGCCCCCTGGTGTGCAGGGCGACGTAACGCGCCGGACCCGGTCCGTCCAGTCGGGCTACTGTCGATTTCAGCTCGTCGCGCAGCGGGATGCCGACGCTGCCCAGCCGGTTGCGGCGGCTCGCTGCCTCGGCGCAGCTCCGCACGGGCGGGTTGCGGGATACCGCGTGCCACACGTCAAGCGAGCTGAGCACTGCGAGGTTGGCGGCGACTTCGGATGGCGCCGGATCGCCCGGTGCGGACGGGACCGTCGGGCCGGCCGCCACCGGGAGGGCTTGCACGGTCATGTGACTGCTCCTTCTTCGCTCGTGTCCCCAGGGCTCGGTGACCGGCGCCCACAGCGGGCACCGGTGGTGCTGCGGCCGCTCACGCCGGCACGGGCCGCAGGTTCCCGACGGCGCGCTCCAGGTCGTCGAGCAGGGCGGACACTCGGCGGCGCAGGCCGTCGACCGCGGCGACCCGGTCCGCGCGGGCGGTGGCCGCGGCGATCCGCAGGGCCGACCAGTGGTGCGCCACCCGGTCGACCTCGCGGCCCCGCTCGCAGAGCCGGGGCAGATCGAACTCGCGGCCGGCCCGGGTCAGGAATGCGGCGTGCAGCCCGGTCACGGCGAGCATCGGTCCGCCGACCACGAACAGTTCGTCCACCGCGTCCGGGTCGTCGGCGAACCGGTCGACGGCGTCGGTCAGGAAGCGGTGCAGGCCGGCTAGACCACTGTGGACGCCGGAGGGCGCCGGATCGGTGAAGCGTCTGGTGTTCTCGGCGATGACGTGGTGCACGAAGTCCGGGTCGAAGCGCGGCACACCGGGGCCGATGGTCGCCTCCAGCCAGCGGTTGCCGATCGGATTGGCGGTGAAGAACAGGTCCCGGTCGTGGGCGACCGGGTTGCCCGAGTCACGGGCGGCCGTCAACGCGGCCAGCGGGATCGGTCCGCGGAAGGACGGCGGCACCGGATCCGTGACGAACACCTCGCCGGTCTCGTCGTCGAAGCCGTCGACGACGAGAAGGTGGTTGGTGTGCACGTCCCGGTAGGCCGGCCGGAACGGTAGATGGAAGTTGTCGGCCGCCACCGCGACCGGGCTGCCGCGCAGCAACGCGGCCCGGACCTGCCGCCAGCCCTCGACCGCATCCGCCGGCTGGTGCCAGCGCGACGACACCGGATGGTACGGCGCCAGCCCGGCGAACAGGTCGTCCTCGTGCCCCGGAAAGTAGTACTCCTCCCGGCGTACCTCCCCCGGCACGTAGCGGAAGCCCCAGCCCGCGCCGAGCACCGTCAGCGGATCGAGGCCGTGCGCGCTGAGCAGCGCTCCGGCGGCGGTGTGCAGGCAGTGGGTCAGATCGTGCCGCCAGTACGGCGACGGACGCGGCTCAACGCGCACAGCGGGCCTCCTCGTCGGCGACCATGGTGATCGCGAAGACGTGCATGGCGGGGTTGTCGGGCAGGCGTACGGCGGTCAGGGGATCCGGCTCGGTGACCGGAACGCGCTGTTGCCAGATCGCGGGCGCGTGGTCGCGGTGGGTGTGCCGCGGATAGCGCAACGCCTGGGTGCGGAACGCCAGCGGCTCGCCGAACCCGGCCGGCGTCTCCGGCCAGAAGTCGGACATCCGCAGCCATGCGGCACGGATGCTGCCGTCGGCGTAGTGCAGCTCGACCCGGTCTTCGGTACGCCGTTCGGCCGCGCCGATCAGGTAGACCCAGTCCCAGCGGCCGGCGGTCACCGGCACGAGCTGGCCCCGGCAGCGGATGTTGTCGCCGCCCGGGGCCGGTGCGGTGGGGAAGGCGAACGTTATCCCGGCGACCTCGACGGCCGTACCGGGCGGGGGGAGCTCCTCTGCGGGGAAGGTGTTGCTCCAGACGTTGAAGCCGTAGTCCCCGGCCGTCTCCGGCGGTTGGAGCCCCCGGTTGTCGAAGAACGATCTCAGGTCGATCCGTGACTGTTGCACTGTCCGCCTTTCCGGTACTTTTTCGTATATGTACGTCACTCAATCAGTGGTCCGTGTCCACCGCGACGACGCCCCGTCCCCGGCCGCATGCGACCGGTTGTCCGATGTGGTCTCCGCCGCCTACCGAGCCGGTGACCTGGTCCCCGGCCTACCGGTGGCGGATGGCGTCGGCGAGACCGGCGCCCACGTGCGCGCCGCCGTGTCGACCGGCCGCCTGCTCTGGGTGGCCGAGGCCGACGGCGAGATCGCCGGTGGTGTCCGAGCGCAGCTCCTGCCGGACGGCTCCTGGGAGGTGCAGCGTCTCGCCGTCGATCCGGCGACCCGCCACGGCGGCATCGGGCGAGCCCTCCTCGACCAGCTCTGTGCTGACGCAGCGGCGGCCGGTGCCGCCCTGGTCGTCCTCGACGCGGTGGTGGAGCGCGGCAACCCGGCCTTCTACGCCCGGGTCGGCTTCCGGACCGTCCGCCACTTCCCCGCCGCCGACAAGCCGCTGTCCGAGGTCCAGATGACCCGCGACCCCCGCTTGCCGGGCTCCCCGCTGCCCTACCCGGCTCCGGATGACGAACCCCCGCGCGGTGCCACCGTCTCCTGGTGGGCTGACGACGACCAGACCTGGTGCCGGATCGGCGACAGCGCCGCCGAGGTGCCGGGCGAACCGCTGGGGCTGGACTGCCTGCCCGGCGGCGATCCCGATGCCCTGCGGACCGTGCTCGCCGCCGGCGCCGACGCCGCTACCGGGCCGGATCTGCGGTTCGACCGGCCCGCCGGCCGCGTGCCCGCCTTCGTGCAGCCCCGACACCTCGACCCGGCCCTGCTGGCCTGGTGGCGCTCCCCCACCGCCCGCCGGCACCGCTGATCCTCTGCCGCCGACACCGCTGACCCGCCGCCCGCCGGCTGGGCCGGCCACCGGCCTGGGGCGGACCCGACTACTGCGCCAGGAGCCGCGAACCTTGTCGCGCGGCTCCTGCCGGTAGCCGATCAGCCTGCGCGGCCGACAATCTCCCGGGCGGCCGCGACGATCCGCTCAGGACTCACCCCGGCGGCGACGAGCAGATCATGCTCGTCACCCACCTCGTCACCGAAGCGATCCGGCACTCCGATTCGGCGTACCGGGCAAGGCCGGGTCTCGGTGACGACCTCGCAGACCGCGCCGCCGAGGCCGCCGATCACCAGATGGTCCTCGACCGTCACCAGGCCCGCCGTCTCCCGGGCCGCCGCGATGACGGCGGCCCGGTCCAGCGGTTTGATCGTGTGCATGTTCAGCACCCGGGCCCGGATGCCGAGTGCCGCCAACTCCACGTGTGCCTGCAGGGCCATGAGCACCGGCCACGGCCCGGTCGCCACGATCGTGACGTCGGTGCCGTCGCGCAGCCGCGCGGCCCGGCCGGGCACCAGCTCCGGCGTGGTGTCGTGGATCAGCGGTGTCGCCGCCCGGCCGAGCCGGATCACCACCGGCCCGGGCAACCCGGCCGTGGCGAGGACGGCCTGTTCCACCTCGGCGGCGTCGGCCGGCACCACCACGGTCAGGTTCGGCAACGTCCGCAGAATTGCCAGGTCCTCCACGGCGTGGTGGGTCGGCCCGTAGTGCCCGGACGACAGCCCGCCGTGGGTGACCACGATCCGGACCGGCAGATCGTTGTAGGCAATGTCGATCTTGATCTGCTCGCAGGCCCGCGCTGCCGCGAAGCCCGACAGTGTGTGCGCGTACGGCCGCAGACCCGCTGACGCCATGCCTGCGGCCACCCCCATCAGGTTGGCCTCGGCGATGCCCAGGTTCACGTATCGCTCCGGGAACTCGACCGCGAACGTCGTCTCCAACCCACCGGTGTCAGTGTCCACACAGAACACCCGAGGATCGGTACGAGCCAGCTCGATCAACGCCCGCCGGTGAATCTCGCGGCCCGAGCCGGCGTAGTGCTCGGCGAAGGTGTCAGCCCGTTCGGCCATGGCTGCGGTCATGTCGGTTTCCCTGCTCGCAGGCCCGCAAGGGCTCGTTGATAGAGGCGGGGGCTGAGCTGCACCGCGTGTGCCTTCTTCTGCCCCTCGAACAGCGGCACACCCCGGCCTTTGACGGTGTGCGCGATGACCACCGTCGGCCGGCCGCCGGGATCCGGCAGTGCGCCGAACGTCTCGCGCAGCGCGGAAAGGTCGTGCCCGTCCACCTCGGCTACCGCCCAGCCGAAGGCCCGCCAGCGGTCAGCGAGCGGTTCCAGCGCGAGGGTGTCTTCGGTGTCGCCGGTGATCTGCAGCTTGTTGCGGTCCACGATCGCGATGAGGTTGTTCAGGCGGTGGTGTCCGGCACTCATCGCCGCTTCCCACACCGATCCCTCCTGCAACTCGCCGTCGCCGAGCAGCACGAAAGCGCGCAGGTCCCGGCCGGTGCACCGGGCGGCCAGGGCGACGCCGGCGCCGAGCGAGAGCCCGTGCCCGAGCGAACCGGTGGGGAACTCGACGCCGGGCACCCGGCGCAGCGGATGACCGGCGAGGCGCCCGCCGGGCAGCGCGTACGTCTCCAGTTCCGCCGGATCGAGGAAGCCGTGCTCGGCCAGCGTCGCGTAGAGGGCCGCGCTGGCGTGCCCTTTGCTGAGCACGAACCGGTCCCGGTCCGGGTGCTGCGGATCGGCCGGGGAGACCCGCAGCACTTCCGCGTACAGGACCGTGAGGATTTCGGCGAGCGACAGGCTCCCGCCGAGGTGCGCCCCGTGCGGCGAGGTGCCCATGCGCAGCACCCGCTCCCGCACCCGGTACGCCTTCTCCGCCAACTCGTCGGTCATGCCGGCACCGCCTCGGCAGTGCGCTGCCACAGCGGCCGGTACTCGGTTCGAGCGGCGATCGCAAGGATGGTGTCGAGCTGGGACCACACCTTGTCGAAAGCGTCGGCGGACCGCTGCAGCACCGGTCCGGCCGCCGGGTTGAGGTGCCAGCGCTGCAAGGTCAGCGAGTCCTCCAGCACGGCGAGCGTCACCGGATGGTCCTCCGTGGAGTTCCGGACCGCGGGGACACCGGGCAGTGTCCACGGCAACCCGCCGTAACCTTCGCGGCGCTGGAACGCCGGCTGCAGCGGCAGCGGCAGCACCTGGTACTGCTGCATCGGCACGCCCTCGGCCCGCAGCGCGCGCTTCAGCACCGTACGCAACGCGCCCGGGGCGATGTCCGGGCGGCCCAGCGCGGCCGGGTCGAACCGCAGCCGCACGATGTGCCATGCGTGGGTCCGGTCCGGCGGGCACATCGGCACTCCGATGCCGGGCAGTGCGGCGAGCCGGTCCAGGAACGCGGTCACGTTGGCGTTGCGGGCCGCGGCGTACTCCGGCAGCCGGGCCAGTTGGGCGCGGGTGAATGCGGCCTGCACGGCGCTCAGCTTCGCGTTGCCGGCCAGCACGCGGGAGAGATAGTCGCGTTCGGCGCCAGCCCGCAGGTCCTCGCCGAACTGGCGCCGGAGGACCACGCGCTCGAAGAGCGTGTCGTCGTCGGTGGTGACCAGGCCGCCCTCACCGCACGTCGGCAGGTTCTTCACCACGTTGAGGCTGGTCGCGGCGATGTCCGCGAGGGCACCCGCCCGCCGCCCTCGGTAGGTGGCGCCCTGCGCCTGCGCGGCGTCCTCGATCAGCGCCAACCCGTGCCGGTCCGCCACCGCTCGCAGCGCGGCCATGTCGGCCGGCAGACCGTGCAGGTGCACCACCAGGATCGCCCTGGTCCGCGGCGTCACCGCGGCCTCGGCCCGGACCGGGTCCATCGTGTACGTGACCGGGTCGACGTCGACGAACACCGGGACGAGCATGCGCTGCACCACCGGAATCGCCGTGCCGATGAACGTCAGCGCCGGGACCAGCACCTCGTCGCCGGGTGCGAGGTCCAGGGCGGCCAGGGCGAGCTCGAGGGCGGCAGTGCCGTTGACGACGGCGGCGCAGTGCCGGGTACCCACGTACGCCGCCCAGTCGCGCTGCAGGCCGGACACCTCGCCGCGGCCGCCGTCGTTGGAGGTGAACAGGCCGCCGTCGAGCACGCCCTGGACGGCGGCGTGCTCGGCTTCGGTGATCACCGGCCAGGCGACGGCGGCACCGGTGTCCTGCGGCCGTACGGTGCGCTCACCGCCGACCATCGCGAGCCGGCTCATGCGGTCACCGCCACCGGCGCGACCAGGGTGAGCGAGTGCAGAGCCACGCCCTCGGCGACGGGCAACCGGACCGCGGTCAGCGTCGACCGGCGGGTGACCGGCAGGCGGACGGTCCGCACACCGGCCGCCCACGACAACGGCTCCGGGTCCAGACCGTCTGCGTAGTACAGCCACCAGTCGGCCTCGCCCGGCGCGGTGGCGTCCAGCTCCACGTGCACCCAGTCGTAGGACCCGGCGGGCACGCCGAGCAGCTGTCCGGCCAGCGGCACCGGGCTGTCGGGTACGGCCCGCGCAGTGCGGGAGCCAGGCGCGTCGGCGACCGGGTGCAGGTCCAGGTCGGGAGTGAGCGCGGCGCTCATGCCGGCACCTCCTGGTCGAGCCGGCCCAGCACGTAGTCGACGTAGGCGCCGACCAGGTCCAGGCCGAGCACCTCCACCGCGCCGTGGAACTCGGGTGTGTGGTTGACCTCGTTGACGAACATGCGGCCGTCCTTGTGCTCGATGACGTCGATGCCGAGGATGCCGTCGCCGATCGACTTGGCGGCCGTGCTGAGCAGCTGCACCAGGTCGTCGGTGAGCGGACACGGCTCGGCGCGGCCACCCCGCGCGGTGTTCGTGCGCCAGTGGTCGGCCACCTTGTAGATCGCGCCGACCACCTCCCCGCCGAACACGTACGCCTTGATGTCCCGGCCGGGCTTGTCGATGTACTCCTGCACGAAGGTGATCCGGTGCTGCGGCCCGGGGAACGCCGCCCTGTGCTCCAGCACCGCCTCGGCGGTCTCGTGATCACGCAGTCGCGCGGCCAGCCGGCCCCAGGATCCGGTCAGCGGCTTGACCACGGCCGGATAGCCGAACCCAGCCAATGCCTCGAGCGCTGAGTCCGGCACCAGGCCGACCATCGCCCGCGGGGTGGGCAGACCGCCGTCGCGCAGCGCAAGCGTGGTGAGCAGCTTGTCGCCGCACAGGTCGACGATCCGGGAGTCGTTGACCACCGGGACGCCGGCATGCTCGAACAGCTTGCACGCGTACGAGTTGCGGGTGTGCGAGATCTCCCGGCTCAGGGCGCCGCGATAGGGCAGCTCCAGCGGGCCGTCCAGCGGCACCACCAGCTGACGGGTGTCGACCTGTGCGAAGTTCACCTCGCGCCGGGTCAGTTCGCGCAGGATCAGGCGTTCCTCCAGCCGGATCCGCGAGGTGAGGACGGCCAACGGCCGCGGGTCGCCGGACTGCGTCACGACATGCCTCCAGTTCTGCTCGGAACGCCACCGGCCGGCGCGGCCGCGGAAACTGTCGCGGCCAGCCGCGGGAGAGCCGCGGCCAGCACGTCGATGGCGGTCCAGTATTCGGATAGAGCGATGTGCTCCTGCTCGGTGTGACACAGGTGCGAGTCGCCCGGCCCGTACGCGGCGGTCGGCACGCCCCAGGCGGGTCCGACCACGTTCCAGTCCGCGGTGCCGAGCTTGAGCTTCGGCGTGGGTCGGGCACCGGTGTCCCGGATCGCCGCGCTCAGTGCGCGCACCACCGGGTCGGTCCGGGGTGACCGGACGGCCGGCACCTGCTCGACCACGGTCAGCGCATGGGTGCCGAGCGGTAGGCCGCCGAGGAACCGGTCGGCATCGAAACCGGTGGGCACCCGGCAGGAAATCTCGGCGACTGCTTGCCGCAGGTCGCCGGAGAGCCCGATCAGGGACGGGATCACCCGGTCGAACAACGACGCGTCGGCTGCGTTCCACTGCTGCGCGGCCACGCCGACCGCGTTCCACAGCCCGGCGGCGACCTCCACGGCTCCGGGATCGGGGGAGCTGGTGTGCGCCGGCGGCACGGTGACGTCGATGCGGAACCGGAGCACGCCCTTGTAGCCGAGGCCGACGCTGGTGGCGCCGCTCGGCTCACCGATGACCACGGCGTCCGGGCGCATCCGGTCCACAAGGTGGCGGGCGCCGCGCGAGGTGCGTTCCTCGTCCACGGCGCCGATCACCACGATCCGGGCCGGGAACGCCGGTCCGAGCCGGGCGGCCGCGCAGATCATCGCCGCCAGCGGGCCTTTGGCGTCGACTGCGCCCCGGCCGTACAGAATGCCGTCGCTGAGCCGGACCGGCAGCGCTCCCGGCACCGTGTCGGCGTGCCCGAGCAGCAGCAGTTCGGGCCCGGCGGGATCGCCGATCTCGCCGCGCACGTTCCCGACCGCGTCCACCGAGGTGGCGAACCCGAGCCGGGCCATCCGGGCGGCCAGGAAGCCGGCCAGCTCGGCCTCGAAGCCGGAGACCGACGGGATCCGGACCATGTCGTGCAGCAGGTCGGCCTCGTTCGACCGGTCCATGGCGTCAGGTCCCGGCGGGCGGGTTGACATCGACGAGCAGCATGTCGCGCACGCCGGTCGCGGCCGCGGGCACGGTCGGCGTCACCTCGTGGGTAACCGCCGCGTCGTCGACGAAGACGGAGTCGAGCGGGTCGGTCAGCGTGGTGCTGACCGGCTCGCCGCCGTCGTTCGGATAGATGGTGGACCGGCCGCCGGTGACCCCGTCGCGGCGCACCAGGTGCATGCCCACGTACGCGTGCCCGTCGCGGTGCCGGCCCTCGGGGGTCGGCAGTCCCTCGGCGCCCCGGCGGGCGATGATCCGCACCAGGTGGACGCCGATCTCCCACTCCGTACGACCGGACAGCGCCGTCGCGAGCCGCGCGTCGAAGCCGACCAGCGCCGTCATGCCCGGGTGCTCCAGCACCTCGGGGGTGATCGGCGCGAACACCCGGTTCCGGCCCGCCCACAGCGGGATGACGTCCTGGCGGAACGTCGCGTGCGGCAGCGCCTCGAATGTGACGCCGCCGGCGCCGACCCGGACGCGAAGCTTGCCGTACCGCCGCTCGCGGTAGGTGCCCCCACCGGCAAGCTCGGTGTCCACCGGCAGGTCCTCCCAGGCCTTGCGGAACTCCTCGAGGTCCGGTTCGGACAGCAGTCCGGCCAGGTCGGCGCGGCGCAGCACGGCGAAGCCGTCCCGCTCGGCCCGGCCCGCGTGTGCGGTCACGCCGGCGTCGACCGGCGTGCTGATACTGATGGTCATCGTTGCCCCTCTCCACGGCAGTCCCGGTGGGATTCCGGTGGGACCCGCAGGGAGGCGCCGGCCCGGCCGGGAGCGTTGTCGGATGTGGCCGGACCGCAGGACCGGTCCAACCATGCGACGACCTTCGCGGGCGCGGTCTGTGCGCACACAGTCCGGCATTCCCCCGACTGCCCCGCGCCGGCGGCCGCGGCCGATGCTGCGAGGAACCGAACCGGACACATCTGTAGCGGGAGTCGACATGCCGCACTCAGCCGGGCCGCACCTGGCCACTCTGTCGGACGATCAGCGGGAGCGACTGCTGCGCCGGGTACGCGCGACCCGGGCCGCGCAGCCGACCGACCGGATCCCGCCCGCACGCCGTGACGAGCCGCTGCCGCTGTCCGCCGCGCAGCAGAGCGTCTGGTTGCTGTCCCAGTGGAGCGAGGGCGATACCACGTACAACACGCCGCTGGCGCTGCGGGTGCGAGGCGGGTTCGACGCGGACCTGCTGCGCCGGGCGCTGGGCACGGTGGTTGATCGGCACGAGGTGCTGCGCACGACGTACGAGCAGGGACCGGACGGACCGCGTCAGGTCGTGCACGCCGCTCCCCCGGATGACCTGGTGCTCGTCACCGAGGTGCCTGGTCTTGGCCCGGACGAGCGGGACGCGTTCGCCCGCGAGCAGGCGCAGGCCGAGGCCCGCCGCCCGATCGACCTGCGTACCGGTCCGGTGCTGCGGGCGAGCCTCGTCCGGTTCGCCGCCGACGACCACCTGCTCGTGCTGGCGATGCATCACATCGCCACCGACGCCTGGTCGACGGGCCTGCTGGTGCGGGAGCTGACCGAGTGCTACACGGCCGCCCGGGACGGCCGGGCGCCGGAGCTGGCCGCACTCCCCATTCAGTACGCCGATTTCGCCCGCTGGCAGCGCGACCGCGAGGGCACGCCGGGCCTGACCTACTGGCGCGAGGAACTCGCGGGTCTACCCGAACTGGACTTCCCCGCCGATCGGGCCGCCCCAGCCGCGCCTACCGGCGCCGGCGCGGTCGCCTCGACCCTCCTTCCCGCCGACCTGCACCGCCGGATCCAGAAATTTGCCACCTCGGCGGGCACCCGGGTCCTGCCCGTGGTCACCGCCGCGTACGCCGCCCTGCTTACCGCGCTCACCGGCCAGGACGACATCCCTCTCGGCACGGTGTTCTCGGGTCGCGACCGGACCGAGATCGAGCCGCTGATCGGCTTCTTCGCCACGACCGCCGTGTTGCGGCTGCGCACCGCCGGCGACCCGGCATTCCGCGACCTCGTCGACCACGCCCAGGCTGTGCTGTCCCGGGCGCACGCCCACCAGGACGTCCCGTTCGAGCAGGTGGTGGCGGCGCTGGCTCCCCCGCGGCGACCCGGCCGCAACCCGCTGTTCCAGGTTGCCCTGCACTCTGCCGAGCCGCGGCCGGCGCACCTGACGATGGGCGACGCCGAGCTGGTTCCGGTGGAGTCGCACGCGGGCCAGGCCCGGTTCGACTGCACGATCGCTGTTGCCGAGCGGCCCGACGCGGGCGGCATCGAGTTGTCCGCCGAGTACGCCACCGACATGTTCGACGCTGACCGCATGAACCGTCTCCTGGCCCACCTGGTCCGGCTGTTGGAGTCCGCGATGGACGACCCGGACACCCCGATCGGGGCGCTGGATCTGCTGGCGGCGGACGAGCGCGACCGGCTGGTGTCCGGTGAGAATGACACCGCGACGCCGCTCCCGCCCGGCACTCTGCTCGACGCATTCGCGGCCCGGGTCGCGGCGGCCCCGGACGCTCCGGCGCTCTCGCACCGCGGCACCACGCTGGACTACGCCGAGCTCGATCGACGGGCGAACCGGCTCGCACACCGGCTGCGCCGCCTCGGCGTCGGTCCGGGTGATCTGGTCGGCGTCTGCCTGCACCGTTCGCCGGACCTGATCGTCGGCCTGCTCGCTGTGCTCAAGGCGGGTGCGGCGTACGTGCCGCTGGACCCCGGCTATCCGGCCGCGCGACTGGAACTCGTGCTGGACAGCGCGGAGCCGCTCGCCGTCCTGGTCGACGCGCACAGCCGGGCGTCGATCCCGCCCACCGCCGCCGCCGTGGTCGACTTGTCCGCCCGGGAGCCGGCCGGGCTGCCGGACACCGCGCCCGAGTCCGGGGTCCGTGAGCACGACCTCGCCTACGTCATCTACACCTCCGGCTCCACCGGCCGCCCCAAGGGAGTGCAGGTCGAGCACGCCCAGCTCACCAACCTGTTCACCGCCCTGGACCGGCGCTTCGGCGCCGACGGTGCCGGCACCTGGCTCGCGGTGACCAGCGTGTCCTTCGACATCTCCGTCCTGGAGCTGTTCTGGACCTTGACCCGTGGATGGCACGTGGTCGTCGCGGACGGCCGCGCCGACGAGCTGCTGGGCGCGGGCGCCGAGGCGACCCGGACGCTCGACCTCAGCCTCTTCTACTTCGCCAGCGACGACGGTGACGCCGACGGCTACCGCCTGCTGCTGGACGGCGCGAAGTTCGCGGATCAGCACGGCTTCGCCGCGGTGTGGACACCGGAGCGGCATTTCCAACCGTTCGGCGGCCGGTTCCCGAGCCCCGCGGTGACCGCGGCAGCACTGTCCACAGTGACCGAGCGGGTGGCGTTGCGCGCCGGCAGTGTCGTCCTACCGCTGAACCACCCGGTCCGGGTCGCCGAGGAGTGGTCGGTGATCGACAACCTGTCCGGCGGGCGGGCCGGCATCGCGTTCGCCTCCGGCTGGGCGCCGCAGGACTTCGTGTTCGCGCCGAACGACTTCGCCGAGCGGCGCAAGGTGCTGCTGGAGGCCATGGACACGGTCCGTGGACTGTGGCGGGGCGAAGCCCGAACGATGCCCGGCGGAACCGGCGACGTCGAGGTCCGGACCCGGCCCCGGCCGGTGCAGCCGGAGCTGCCCGCCTGGCTGACCTCCGGCGGCTCGCCAGACACCTTCCGCGCCGCCGCCGAGCAGGGCGTCGGCGTGCTCACCCACCTCCTCGGGCAGGACGTGGCGAAGCTCGGGGAGCTGATCGCGCTGTACCGGCGTACCTGGCGGGAAACCCACGGCAGCGACGGCGGCACGGTCACGTTGATGCTGCACACCTTCGTCGGGGCGGATGCGGACGAGGTGCTGCGGACGGTGCGTGAGCCGTTCATCCAATACCTGCGCGGTTCCCTGGACCTGCTGCGACCGCTGGCCGCCGAGCAAGGCCTCGACCCGGCCGACCTCAGCGGTGACGACCTGGACGCGGTGCTGGAGCACGCCTTCCACCGGTACGTGCACAGCAGCGCTCTCATCGGCACACCGGAGCACTGCCTGGAGGTGCTGGGCCGGCTCACCGCGATCGGCGTGGACGAGGTGGCCTGCCTCATCGACTTCGGTGTCCCGACCGACGAGGTCCTCGCGTCGCTCCCTGCCCTGGACGCGGTTCGGCAGGCCGCGGCGGCTCCGCCGGCGGACCGCGTACCGACGCTGCGGGAGCTGATCGCCCGGCACGGCGTCACCCACCTGCAGTGCACCCCGGCGTTGGCCGAGCTGATGGCTGACGACAAGCCGACCCGGGTGGCGCTCGGTGGTCTGCGGCGGATGCTGGTCGGCGGCGAGGCGCTGCCCGCTCCCCTGGCCGGTCGGCTGCGCACCGCCCTGGACGGCGGCGACCTGGTCAACATGTACGGCCCCACCGAGACGACGGTGTGGTCCGCGGCAGCCGACGTCCGCCACGAGGACACGACCGGCACCGGCACGGTCTGCCTGGGCACTCCCCTGTCCAACACGTCGCTGCATGTCCTGGACCGGTGGGGCCGCCCCCAACCGGCCGGCGTGCCGGGCGAACTGTTCATCGGCGGCGCCGGGGTCACCCGGGGCTACCACGGCCAGCCCGGGCTCACCGCGGACCGGTTCGTGCCGGACCCGTTCGCGCCGGACGGTCGCCTGTACCGCACCGGCGACCTGGTCCGGCGAACCCGGGAGGGGTTGGAGTTTCTCGGCCGCACCGACCACCAGGTGAAGGTGCGCGGTTTCCGGATCGAGCTCAGCGAGGTCGAGGCCGTCCTGCGCGCCCACCCGGACGTGGCATCGGTCGTGGTGGTGGCGGGCGGTCCCCCGGCGGCCCGGTTCCTCGCCGCCCACGTGATCGGTGTGGAGGGCCGGGCACGGGACGCGGCGGCGCTGGCCGCCTACTGCCGGGAGCGGCTGCCCGAGCACATGGTCCCGGCCCGGTGGCAGTGGTTGGACACGTTCCCGCTGACGCCCAACGGCAAGGTCGACCGGCAGTCCTTGCCCCCACTCGACGCTCCTGCGGCCGGCGCTGGCGAGGCGCCGCGGACCGCGCGAGAGCGGGCGATCGCCGAGGTTTGGGCGCAGACGCTGGATCTCCCCATCGCCTCGATCGGCGTGCGGGACAACTTCTTCGCGCTCGGCGGGCATTCGGTCACCGTCCTGCGCGCCCTCACGGTCGCGGCGGCGCGCGGTCTTCGGTTGACCGTACGCCAGATGTTCACCCACCAGACCGTCGAGGAGCTGGCCCGGGCGACCGCGGAAACCCCGACCGACCTGCCCGACGGGGTCGTCGAGGTCGCCGCAGGCTCCGGACCTGCCCTGTTCTGCCTGCACTCGAGCACCGGGACCGCGGTGCCGTATCTGCCGCTGGCCGGGCACCTCGGCGTCGACCGGGCCTGCTTCGCGATCGAGGCCGCGCCGGTCGAGGCGGGCGCGGCAGTCGTCGGCGTGCCCGACCTTGCGCGCCGCGCCGTGGACCTGATCGTGCGCGTCCAGCCGACGGGCCCGTACCACCTGGCCGGCTGGTCGCTGGGCGGCGGCCTGGCGTGGGCGGTGGCGACCCGGCTGCAGGAGCTCGGGCACGAGGTGGCGTCACTGACCATGATGGATACTCATCCGCCGACCGCGCTGGCCGAGGCTCCGGACCATGCGACCGCGGTCCGCGCCTTCACCGACACCGTCTGCCGGTCCCAGGGCCGCGAACCGCTGCCGCTGACGTTCGACGTCGCGGCGACCGACGAGGAGCGGTTCGCCGCGGCGGCCGACGCGCTCGAAGCGGCCGGCCTGGTGCTGGCCGCCGACCGGTCCGGCGTCCTGTCCCGGGCCCGAACGTTCACCTCGCTGCTGACGGCGGCCGCGACCTGGACTCCCGGTCCGGTGCACGGCCCGGTCGACCTTCTGGTCGCCGCGGAGCCCGGTGACATCTCAGCGGCGGCCGCGGGCTGGGGCCGGTGGACTGCCGAGCTGCGGACCCGGCTCACCCCGGGCGACCACTTCGGATTGCTGCAGCCCGCACACGTCGGAGCGCTCGGCGCCACCCTTGAGGAGATCATGGGATGACGCCCTTCGAGACCGTGGCGGACGCTGTGGAAGCTCGCCGCCGGATCGCGGGCCAGCTGCTGGGTGTCCGGGCGGAGTTGCGCATCGCCCACCCGGGCGGCACCACCCGCGGCACCGGGCCGGTGCCGGGCCTGCTGCCCGGCCCCGACAGCGCCGTCCGGGTACGCCTGCTGCTCCCGAACGCGGCCCGGGTCGATGCGGAGACGCTGGCCTGGGTCACGGCGGCGGTCCGGGCTGGGGCGCTGGTGCGCACCGTGCCGGCGCCGCCGCGCCCGTTGATCGTCGCCGACCGGGAGCTGGCCGTCCTGCCCGCCCCGAGCGGCGACCCCGCGGGCGGCACGATGCTCATCCGCGAACCGAATGTGGTGGGGCACCTGATCGCGACCTTCGACGCCCAGTTCGCGGCAGGCACGCCCCTGACAGTCGACCCGGTGGACGAGGCGGGCGCTGCGGTGAACCAGGCAGGTGCCGCGGCGGCGGACCGGGTGCTCGGTCTGCTGGCCGCCGGCGCCACCGAGGAGGAGATCGCGCAGCGGCTGGGTTTGTCCGCCCGGGCGGGCCGGCGGCTCATCGCAGCCACCCTCGCCGCGCTGGGCACCACCCACCCGTTCCAGGCCGGCCTGCTGGCCGAGAAGCGCGGCCTCCTCGAGTGAGGCTCTGGGAGGCCGCGCTGAGGCTCAGTTCTCGTCCGGATGCTCCCGGTCCCACTCGTCCTTCTCGGCCTGGCTGCGCTCGACGCAGAACTCGTTGCCGACCGGGTCGGCCAGGACGATCCAGCCGCGCCCGTCCGGCTTGCGCTCGTCCGACACCAGCGTCGCACCCAGGCCCAGCAGCCGCTGGTACTCCTCGTCACGGGTGGTGTCCGGCTGGATGTCGACGTGCACCCGGTTGCGCGCCTCCCCCTTGGCGTCGGGCACGCGGATGAACAGCATCATCGGCCCACCCTCCACCAGCGGCAGCAGGCCCACCTCGTCGTCACCCCGTTCGTCCTCGGGATGCACCGGACACCCGGTCACCGCACTCCAGAACTCCGCCAAGGCGTACGGCTCGTACGGCTCTGCACAGTTCACCGTGATGTGACGGACAGCAGACGGCATACAGACTCCTCGTTTCTTCGATACTCCGACGCCGATGCGGAACCTTACCCGCGACCGGCGTACACATCCTGCCCGGCGACGCGCACCGGAACCTGCGACCTGCTGGGCAACTTGTTGCCACGCACGTTCGTGAGGTCCGCCGTGCCTATCGCCGCACCCCGCCGGCGACGAGTCTGGACAGGCCCAGACGGCCGTGTCTGCGGCCTTCCCACGATTCCAGGAGTTTCCATGAGTGACGTCGTCGACGACCGTCCGCACCTCGTCGTCCACAACGCCGAGGAGCAGTACTCGATCTGGCCGGACGGCCGGGACGTGCCCGGCGGCTGGCAGACCACCGGCTTCCGCGGCACCAAGGCCGAATGCCTCGCGCACATCGAGGAGATCTGGACCGACATGCGGCCGCTGAGCCTGCGCCCCGCGACCACCAACTGAGCTGAGCAGCGAGGAGACGCGGTGATGGACACCGGGAATTCCCGTCCGCTCGTCGGGCGGCTTACCGAGCAGGCCCTGCTGGCCGGCTTCCTGACCGACGCGGGCGAGCGCCCGGTCCTGGTCGACGTCGCGAGCGAGCCGGGCGTCGGCAAGTCCCGGCTGCTGGCCGAGTGGGCGGTCGCCGCCCGCACCGCCGGCGCGACCGTCCACATGCGAGCGGAACGGTCACCCGTCGCCGCGCTCCGCGCGGCGACGGCGCCCGGGTCCCGCCAGGTCGTGCTGCTCGACGACCTGCACCAAGCCGACGCCGACGTCACCTCGGCCGTTCTGGACACGCTGCGTCATCCGCCGCCGGCCGGCATCGTCCTGGTCCTGGCCTATCGTCCCCGGCAGACTTCGCCGAGCCTGCTGGCGGCGGTCGGCAGCGCGGCGCCGGCCTGGGCGGCGCGGCATGTGCCTCTCGCACCGTTCACGCGTACGGAGACGGCCACCTTCGCCGCGGACAGGTTCTGTGGCCGGCACCGGGCGACCTGCTTCGAGGACACCGACGGCGTAGCCCGTTACCTCGAGGTCCTCATGGCGGACTGCCAAACGGACAGCTGCCGGTCCGGTCCGGGTAACGACTCCACCATCGCGGCCCGGGCGGCCGCGCCGCTGCTCGCGGAGCTGCATCGGCAGCCTGACGACGCGCGGCTGGTCGCCGACGCGGCCGCGGTGCTCGGCGAGGAGTTCCGGCCGCATCTGCTGCCCGAGATCACCGAGCTCACCCTGCCGAGCGTCCTCGCGGCAATGGATGCCCTGCTCGCCGACGACCTGCTGCGGCCCGCTCCGGAGGCGGGCTCCTTCACCTTCCGGCATCCGGTTCTGCGCCGAGCCTGCTACGCAGCCACACCGCCGGGGTGGCGGCTCGCCGCACACCAGCGGGCCGCGGCCGCGCTACGCCGCTGCGGCACCCCGGTCACCGGGTACGCCGGGCACGTCCTGCGTGCCGTGGGGACCGGTGTCGCTGCCGACGTCTCGGTGCTGGCCGATGCCGCGGATGCTGCCGCGAACGACGACCCGGCGACCGCGGCAGTCTGGTACCGCGCGGCTCTGGATCTCCCGGTGCCCGACGACGTCGCCGCCCCGCACCGGCCGGCACTGCTGACCGGGCTGTCGGCCACCGCCGGAGCCACCGGCCGCTTCACCGAATGCCGCACCGCGCTCCAGCGCTACGACGACCTCGCCGACGACTCCGGCCCGGCCGGCCGCCTGGTCACCACTGCGTTGTGGCGGGCCGAACTCGCCCGCTCGGACGGCGACCGCGGCGCGGCACGGCAGATCTTGCACACCGCTCTGCGCCTGCTGCCGGACCAGACCGAGTCGACCAGGCTGCTGGTAGCCCTGGCCGCCGAAGCCGTATCCGGCGGGGTACTGGCACCGCGGGAACCGGCCTCGGACGACCTGGACAGCTCCTGCGACGATGCGCTGCTGGCGACCGCGGGCGGTGCGGACGAGCTGCTGCGGGCGTACGCGATCGCGGTGAAGGCGACGGTCTGCCTCGCCGCCGGCGGCCTCTCCGCGGCGCGCCGGGGCAGCCGGGCCGCCGCCGAGATCGTCGACGGCCGTTCGGACGCGCAGCTCACGGGCGCCGCGCCGGTCCTGATCGCACTCGCCTGGCTGGAAGCCCACCTGGATCAGCACGCCGCGGCCACCCGGCACTTCGGCCGGGCGCTGGCGATCGGCCGCGCCACCGGGCGTTGGCCGGTAGTGCTGGACGCCACACTAGGTCTGGGCGGTGTCCGCTTGCGGCGTGGCGACATTCCGGCCGCTGTCCACCTCGCCACCGAAGCGGTGCGGCTCACTGAGCTGGTCCCGGCCGCCGAACCTGGCGCCGCGGCGTGGTGCCTGCGCTCGGCAACGTCCCTGGTCGCCGGTGACCCGGTCGCGGCCCTCGACCAGGCCCGCGCTGCCGTCACCGCGATCGGCGACGCCACCCTGAGCCCCTGGTACGCCCAGGCCCGCGAGTCGTTGGCCGCGGCGCAACTGGCCCACGACGACCTGGCCGGCTGCCGCCGTACCCTCGCAGGATCGGACCGGACCGCCGCGGCCCGCCCGAGCTGGGAGCGGACGGCGTACGCCGCGTTGACCGCGAGTGTCGCCCTGGCAGCGGGCGACGGCGATGCTGCCCGCGACATCTGCCAGCAGGCCCAGTCGGCGGCCGCAGCGCTGGGCCTGCCCGCCCAGATCGCCAGCGCCGCGCTGCACGCCGCCCGCGTCGCCGCCCGGCCGGCCGAGAAGCTCTCGCTGGCCTCCGCCGCTGTCACCACCGCCATCGTCGCGGACTGTCCGTTGGAGACGGGCTGGGCGCGGCTTACCGCAGCCGAGGCGCTCATCGCCCTGGACGAGCCGCACCGCGCCGCGGAGCACCTCGACGAGGCGGAGGAGATCGCCCTCCGCGCCCAGGCAGGTGCCCTCTGCGCGGCGGTGGCCGCGGCCCGCGCCGCGGCCGGCTCCGCCGCGCAGCAGACGATGCTGAGTCGGCGCGAGTTCGAAATCGCGAAGCTGGTCAGCCAGGGCTGCACCAACCGGCAGATCGCCCGCACCCTGGACGTGAGCCACAAGACCATCGAAACTCACCTGGGCCGCATCTTCGTCAAGCTGGACGTGTCCTCCCGCGCGGAGATTGCCAACCTGGTGGGCCGCGCGGTGGTTTCGGCCCGTCCAGCCCGCGCCAGATCGCCGAGAGCACCGGAGCCGGCCGGCGCTCGTCCGACTGCGGGCACCTGACCGACTCCGGTTGACCTCCCCTTACTGCTTTACTATGGTACTAGTAAAGCAGTAAGGGGATGCCGTGTTCACTTTCCGCCTCGACACCCATTCCGGTGTGCCGCCGTACCTGCAACTTGTCCAGCAGGTCCGCCAGGCAGTGCTGCTCGGCTTCCTGCAACCCGGTGACCGGCTCCCGCTCATCCGTGAGGTGGTTGAGGACCTGGCCATCAACCCGAACACGGTCGCCAAGGCGTACCGGCAGCTGGAGCAGGAGAATCTGGCCGCCGGTCGGCCCGGTCAGGGCACGTTTGTCACGGAACAGCAGTCCGCCCCGATGTCGGCATCGACGTACACGTCGTTGCGCCGGGGCCTGACGACCTGGCTGCGCCGCGCCTACGCGGCCGGACTGGACGAGCAGGCAGTCAATGCGCTCATTGCCTCTGTCCACCAGCAGACCAGAAACGAGGACGTGGCGTGACGGAGACCGAGTTCGCGCTGCGCACCGACGGTGTGGGCAAGCGCTATCGAAAGGGCTGGGCGCTGCGTGACTGCAGCCTTGCCCTGCCGGCCGGCGGAGTGATTGCCCTGGTCGGGCCGAACGGAGCGGGCAAGACCACGCTGCTGCGCCTGGTCGTTGGACTGCTGGCACCGACTACCGGCACGGTGGAGGTTCTCGGCCACGACGTCACCGTCAGCACCCCGCAAACGCTGTCCCGGGTCGGATTCCTGGCCCAGGACCACCCGTTGTACAAGCGCTTCACCGTCGCCGAGATGCTCCGCTTCGGCCAGGCCTGCAACGTGCGCTTCGACCGTGAGCTGGCCGAACGCCGGCTGGCGAAACTGAGGATCCCCCTCGACCGCAGAACCGGCACCCTCTCCGGCGGGCAGCAGGCTCAGGTCGCGTTGGCGCTGGCCCTGGCGAAGCGGCCGGACCTGCTCGTCCTCGACGAGCCGGTAGCCAGCCTCGACCCGTTGGCCCGGCACGAGTTCCTGCAGGTCCTCATGGGTGCGGTCGCCGAGGCAGGGGTGACCGTCTCTCTCCTCCCACGTCGTGCACGAGCTGGAACGCGTCTGCGACCACCTGATCGTGCTCAACGACGGCCGGGTCACACTCACCGGCGACATCGACACCCTCCTCGCCGAACACCGGCTGCTCATCGGCCCGCGTACGGCCACCGACCTCGACCGGGCCGGCACCGTCGTGGAGGCCGTCCACAGCGACCGGCACACCACCCTGCTGGTGCGCGACGGCGCCATCACCACCGCGCCAGGCTGGCAGGCCCAACCGGTCGCATTGGAGGACCTGGTACTGGCCTACCTGCGCCGGTCTTCCGAGCCGGGTGCCGCAGTCACGCCGGGGGTGGCGGCGTGACGTGGTTGATCTGGCGTCAGCACCGCGCCGAGGTCGGCGTTCTGGCTCTGCTCGTCGGCCTGTTCGGCATCTGCCTGCTCGTGTCGGGAACGCAGGCGCACGACTTGTTCCCGGGCGGCCCCGCCCAATGTGCCGCAGAGGCCGGCATCAACGAGGGCTGCACGGCTTCCTTCCGCCAGCTGGACGACAAATACGGTTACGTCGAGAACCTCCTGGCAGCCTTCTATCTGGTCCCCGTCGTCATCGGCGCGTTCCTCGGCGCGCCGCTGCTCGCGCGCGAATGGGAGGACGGCACCTGGCAGCTGGCCTGGACGCAGGCCGTGCCGCGAATGCGCTGGCTGGCGGCCAAGCTCACGACACTGGCCGGCGTGACCGTCGCGCTCACCGGGATGTTCACCGCTGTGCTCACTTGGTTTCGTCAGCCGTTCGACGCGTGGGAAGGCCGGTTCCAGTACGACGCGTTCGACCTGGAGGGACTTGTTCCGGTGGCGTACGCACTGTTCGCGTTCGGCGTCGCCACCGCCGCCGGGGCGATCCTGCGGCGCAGCCTGCCCGCCTTCGGCGTCGCGTTCGGAGCGTTTCTCGCCGCCCGGCTGTCGGTGGCGCTGCTGGCCCGCCCCGCGTACGCCACGCCCCTTACCACCATGGAACCGATCCCCACCGGCGACTCCCCGGCGTCTCGCGTCGCTGACTGGGTGATCGAACGCGGCTACGCCGACGCCACCGGGCGCAGGCTGAGCTCGACTGAGTACTACGACCTGGAGAGCGCTGCCAACCAGGCCGGCACCAACCTCAATCAGTTCCTGCACGCGCGGGGCATCCAGCAGTTCGGGGTCTACCACCCGGCCGAGGTGTTCTGGAGGTTCCAGCTCATCGAGGCGGCACTGTTCGTTGCCGTCGCCGCGGGCATGATCGGTGTGGTGGTGTTGCGGGTCCGGCGCCGCATGATCTAGCGCCGGATGCACCGCCGGCACTCCTCACCGCCATGGAACGGGACTGACGCCCCTCAGCGCCCATTCATGGCCGCACCGTGACAGACGGGATGCTAACGGCAGATAACGCCCCTTGGTGCCAGCTCCGCCGCGGGGAGCAGCTGAGCGGATATCTAAAGGCTCAAGCCACGCGGGTCGGCGCCGATGTGGTGCGATGGTGGCCGGTTTCCCGGCGCCGCGGATACGGCCCGGCGCGGCAGGGAAACGGGTAGCGGCATGATGGATGCGGTGAGCAGCGGGCAGGCGGTGGCGATGATGGTCCTCGATGCGGCGGCGTTGGACGCTGAGATCGACGCGCTCGCCGAGCAGGCCGGCATCGATGTCGACGTGGCCCTACCACGGGTCGCGATGCTCGAACAGCTTGCCACCGACCTCGGCGACCCGGTGCTCCGGTGGCGCTGCACGGTGCTGCGAGCCGACCTGGTGGAACGGCGGGGCGACCTGATCGAGTCCATGAAACTGGCCTGGGAAGCGCACGCGTGGGCGACCACCGCGGGGTGCAACCGCGTGCTGTCCCGCGCCCACGAGATGCTGGGCCGGGCGTTTCGCAACATGGGTGACCTGGTGGCGAACCTGGAACACCGGATCCAGTCAGTCGACGCTCTGGACGACACCACACCGCCGACAGTCACGGTCAAGTCCCTGATCAAGCTCGCCGACGCGTTCGCCGAGACGGAGTCGTTGCCCGCCGCCCGCGAACGTTACGAAGAGGCGTTCCGGATGGCTCACGACCTGGGCAACCTGCGCTTGCAGGCGATGGTGTTCAACAACTGGGCCTACCGCGAGTACGAGCACGGCGACGCCCTGCTGGCACGCCAGGTTCTCGACCGCCTGGTCGCGCTCAGCGAAGAGCAGGGCTGGGAGCTCGACTACTGCGACCTGGATACGATCGCTCGGGTGGAGCTGCGGCTGCACCACTATCCCGAGGCCGAGGCCGCGGTGCTTGCCGCCCTCGAGTCCTACCACCACGGCGACCACTCGGAATCCGACGCCGAACCCGACCTGCTGCTGACCCTCGCCGCCGTCCAGCGACACCGCGGCGCGCTGGAGCAAGCGCAAGAGTCGCTGACCGCGAGCAAGGTGCTGTCCGACGCCGCCCACATCGACCGCCTGACCGTCAAGAACCTGCTGGAGCAGGCGCAGCTCTACGCCGCGTCGGGCGACTTCGAGAGCGCCTTCCACACGATGTGCGAGCAGCGGATCGCGGAGAAAGCGCAACTCAACCAGGAACGCGAGGCGCAGGCCCGCAACCGGCAGGCGCTGTTCGAGGTCGACGAAGCCCGGCGCCAGGCTGAGGCGTTCCGCGACCAGGCCCGCCGCGACCCGCTGACCGGCCTGCGCAACCGCCGCTTCGTCGACGAGGCACTGCCGGCGCTGCTGGCTGACGGCGCCGCGGACGGCGCCCAGGTGACCGTGGCCCTGCTGGACCTCGACTACTTCAAACGCATCAACGACACCCTGTCGCACGAGGTCGGCGACCGCGTCCTCGCCGAATGCGCCGCCCTGCTCGCACAGGTTCCGGTCGGCGACCGCGGCATGGTGGCCCGCGTCGGCGGCGAGGAATTCCTCGTGGTCATCACCGGCGTACACCTGTCGGCCGCGGTCTTCATCCTGGAGGACCTGCGCCGCACGGTTGCCGAGCATGACTGGCAGCCGATCACCGGCGAGCTTCCGGTGACCGTCAGTGTCGGCGTCACCTCAGCCACCACCGGAAGCACCCAGTCGACCCTGCTGTCGCGCGCGGACGAGGCCCTCTACGAAGCCAAGCGCGCCGGCCGCAACCGGGTCTGCCTGGACAGCCGGTGCGAGGTCACCAGCCGCCGCACCCTCCGCAACGACCTCCCGTAGCGGCCCATATCGCCAGTCGATCACCGGCCGTGGCCCGTACGTGTCTCGAAATCTACGTGCGTACACGGATGTCGGGGACGGGGCGATCCTGCACGATTCTGACTCGGCCGAGTGCAGAACGAAGGGCAGGACAGTGGGACAGCAGGAACCTGGGCGCTTGACGGACCGCGTACGGATGGGGCTGGTCGGATTGCTCGTGGCCGGTCTCACCGTGGGCGCTTCCTCTGGTTGCGCGGTGTTTCCGTCGCGGGACCGGAACGGGGGCGCGACGGATGCGCAGAGCCAGGAACCGGCCGCGGACTCAGCGCTCGGCGCGAACTCCGCCCCCTCGTCGGGCCAGCCAGAGCCCAGCGCGGATCCCGGGGCGAACACACTGGCTCCGTCTGCCGCGGATCTCCCGTCCGAGGGGCTGGGTACGGGGCGTATCGGACGTGCGGGCCTGGTGGAGATCCCAGCCGAGGACGCCGAAGCCCCCGGGCAGGACCTGCCGGACTATTACTCCTCCGCCCGCAATCCGGTCGGCGGTTACGCGGTCGGCGTGCCCACCTCCTTCGAGGCCTACGCAGTCGGCCCTACGACGTTCGTGGAGTCGAACGACACCATGATGGAGGCCAACTTCGAGGTGCACAGCTACGAGAGTGTGGACCCGTGGGCTCGGCTGACGCAGGACGAGAAGCTGTTCGCCGAGGAGCACGCCGAGGACCAGTACAAGAAGCTGAAGATGAACCAGCGCTGGACCTATCGCGGAAAGCCCGCCGTCATGTGGGAGTTCACCTGGACGCGCAACGGTGAGCGTACGCACGGTCGGCAGATCGCTTTCCGGGACGGCCCGCGCACCTACACCGTGCTCTACCGCAGTGATGACACCTGGTGGTTGGGCGGCGGTTCGCAGTTCCGGCTGCCCGAGTTCGAGCAGGCGTTCACGCCGCTGTCCTGAGCGATACCTCGGCCTGGTCCCCCGCCGGAGATCATCGACCTGCAACAATGACCACTGTGCAGGCGATGATCGGCCGGGACACGGAGTGGCGGACAGCGACCGACGCTGTGCGCCGCCTCGACGAGGGTGCCCAGGTGGTCGAGGTGGTCGGCGAACCGGGCATCGGCAAGACGCGGTTGCTCGCCGAGCTGGCCGCGTACGCCCGCGAGCAGAAGCTGCTGACGCTGACCGGCCGGGCCACCGAGTTCGAGTCCGAGATCCCGTATGCCCTGCTCACCGAAGCCCTTGACGATCACGTACGCCGGCATGACGAGGCGCTGCGGTCGCGGCTCGCCGAGGACGACGCACACCGTTTGGGCGACATCTTTGACGGGCTGCGCTCCCGACCGCAGCCGGCGGTGACGCCGGGTGACGCCGCCGAGCGTTACCGGGTGCTGCGCGCGCTCCGCCGGCTGCTGGAGAGCATCGCCGAACCGCAGGGTCTGGTGCTGATCCTCGACGACGTGCACTGGTGCGATCCGGCCACCACGGACCTCATCGACTACCTGGTGCGCCGGCCGCCCGCCGGCCCCGTGCTGCTGGTGCTCGCCTACCGGCCGGTGCAGACGCCGGCCAGGCTCCGTGCCGCGCTGGCCGCCGACCACACCGCGGGCCGAATTCATCACCGGCTGGTGCTGGGGCCGCTGACGGAAGCCGACGTGAGCAGACTTCTCGGCCCCGGCACCGATTCCCGGGACGCGGCACTGCTGTTCCGACTCAGCGCGGGCAACCCGCTGTACGTGGATGCGCTGCGGCGCTGCGGCACCACGGCTGACCGCGGGGCCCGTACGGCGGACGACCCGGCACCTGCGCTCGCGGCGCTGCCCGGGGAAGTGCGTGCCGCGCTCGGCGCGGAATGGGAGACGGTCGGACCGGACAGCCGGCTGCTGGCATCCGCCGCGGCTGTCGCCGGCGACGAGTACGAGCCCGTCCTGCTCGCCGAGGTCGCCGAGTTGCCGGCGGCGGCCGTGCTGCGCTGTCTCGACGAACTGGTCGGCCGCGACCTGTTCCACGTGGTGAGCGGCACCGGCCGTTTGCGCTTCCGGCATCCGCTGGTACGCCACGTCGTGTATGCGTCGACCGCTGCCGGGTGGCGCCTCGGGGCGCACGCGCGGGCAGCCGCGTACCTGGAACGGGTGGGTGCGCCGCCTCGCGCCCGCGCACACCACGTTGCCCGGTCGGCGGCGAGCGGTGATGCGCACGCGGCCGGCGTCCTCATCGCGGCTGCGCGGGCGGTTGGCGCCCAGGCACCTGCCACCGCTGCCGAATGGACGCAGGCCGCGCTGCGCCTGATACCCGGGGATACCGCCCGCGCAGGTTTGCCGCCGCGGGTGGCGCTGGTCACCTATGTGGCCGAGCGTCAGGCGGCGAGCGGCCATCTCGCCGAGGCACGGCAGACGATGGCGACGGTGCTCGAGGAACTGCTGCCTCCCGACGATCCCGCTCGGCCCGGCGCCCTCGCTTTCACCGGCGTGCTGATCCGGCTGCTGGGCCGGCCCGAGGAAGCCCAGGCGCTGCTCACCGCGGAGTTGGACCGCCGGCCCGGCGCCGACAGTCCCGATGTCCTGCTGCAGATCGCCACCTACGCCCTCATGCGGGGACAGCTGCGCACGGCCGACGAGCGGTTGTGCCAAGTCATCGCGCTCGTCCCGGACAGCACGGCAGCGTCGATCGCGCGGGCCATGCGACCGATCACCGGGTACGCGGACCGATCAGTGGAACCGCACGCCACGGCCACATCCCTGCTCGACACCATTGCCGACGACGACATCGCCCGCCAGCTCGACCTGTTCGCGTGGCTGTGCTGGACCGGCCTGGAGACCGAGGGACCGAGTGACTCGCTGCGCCGGCTCCTGCGCTGCCGCAGAGTGGCGGTGCAGGTCGGGCACAGCTTCGTCCAGCCCTACCTGCTCGCCATGCAAGCGTTGATGCAGGCCCGGCTGGGCCGCATCGCCGAGGCGATGCGTGCTGCCGAGGAAGCCACCGGCATCGCTCGGCTGCTGGGCGCCGCCGAACCGCTCGCGCTGGCCCTGCTGGCCCAGACCTGGCTGCACCGATGCGCCGGCGACTATCCCGCGGCGATCGCCACGGGCGAGCAGGCGGTCACCGCAGCGGCCGAAAGTCGCGGCTGGCTCGCTACCGCCCAGGCGATGCTGGCGTTCAGCCGGATCGCCGCCGACGATGTCCAACGCGGCGCGGCAGACCTGGTGGCAGCCGGCGGAGGGCCTGAGTTGGCGGCGCTCTACCCGCACAACCGGCTGATCGCGTGCACGGTGCTGAGCGAGATCGCCGCCAAGGTGGGAGCGCCGGAATCCGCCCGACACTGGGCGGACCTGGCCGCCCGCGTCGCCGACCCCCGCCATCAGCTCGGGCACGGTCTGGCGCTGCTGGCCGCGGTGTACCCCATCGCCGCCGCCGAGCCGCTGCGCGCCGCGGACCTCGCCGAGAAATCTGCGGCTCTGCTGACGGAGGCGGAGCTGCTCATGATGGCCGGTCGGGCGTGGATCGCGGCCACCCATCTGCGCCTGCGGGCCGGCGACCGGCCGGCAGCACTGAACAACCTGCGCCAGGCCGAGCATGTCACCAGCGGGACCGATTCCGCGGACCTGCACGCGACGGTCCGGCGACTGGTTCGGCGGCTCCGACCGGGCCGGGCGCCGGCCGCACCCGGCACCGCGGCGCTGACCCGACGCGAGAGCGAGATCGCGGTGTTGATCGCCGCAGGTCAGTCCAACGCCGAGATCGCCACCCAACTCTTCCTCAGCGTACGCACGGTCGAAACGCACGTGTCGCGGATCTACACGAAGCTGGGCGTGACCACCCGCGCCGCTGCCGTGAGCCGTCTGGCACGGGGAGATTCCTGAGATCGGCGCTGGTCAGGGCACGAGGTAGCCGTGGAATCGGACGGGTTTGCGGACGACGAAGCCGAGCTGTTCGTAGAGCCGGATGGCGCCGACGTTGGTGGCGGCGACATGCAGGAAGGGACGCTCGCCCCGAGCGACGATCTGGTGAACGGCAGCCCGGACCACGGCTGCGCCGAGTCCTTGTCCGCGGTATTGCGGCGCGGTGCAGACGGTGCTGATCTCCGACCAACCGGGTGGCCGTAACCGCTCGCCGGCCATGGCGACCAGGGTCCCGTTGTCGCGTACGCCGTGGCAGGTCCCCATCTCGATGGTCCGCGGCCAGAATGGTCCCGGCCGGGTGAGCTCGGTGAGCGTGAGCAGGTCGGGAACGTCGTTCGGTCCCAGTTTCTGCACCTTGACGTCGCCGCTGACCTGCGTCGGCTCGTCGGCGTAGATCAGCTGGAAACCGGCCAGGGTGAAAACCGGTTCCCAGTTCGCGGGCGGGGAAGCCGGCGCGCTGAACAGGTCCGCGAACTGACCGCTGCCGAGCAGCTGTGCGAGATCGTGCCAGTCCGCCGCGCTGGGTTCGGCGGGGATCGCGGCGAAGGTGGCGACCCCGGACAGGTATGTGCAGGCGTTGCCGACTCGGCGGGCGAGATGGGCGTGCTGGCCGTTCAGTGACTGCCCGACCGGGTCGTCCAGGACGGTGCTGGTGATGTCGGGCAAGGTGTGCTCTCTGGTCGAGGGTCAGGCGGTGGAGCGGGGGGCGTACATGATGATCGTGACGCCGGCTAGGCAGATCAGCGCGCCGAGGATATCCCAGCGGTCGGGGCGGAACTTGTCCACGATCATGGCCCAGGCGAGGGACCCGGCGACGAACACTCCGCCGTAGGCGGCGAGGATGCGGCCGAAGTTCGCGTCGGGCTGGAAGGCGGCGACGAAGCCGTACAGGCCGAGGGAGACGACCCCGGCGGCGATCCACCACAGCCCGCGGTGCTCGCGCCAGCCCTGCCAGATCAGCCAGGCTCCGCCGATCTCGAACAGGGCGGCGACGGCGAAGAGCAGGATGGAACGGGCGACGATCATGCCGAGACGGTACCCGTGATCAATGGGGGCCGGGTGGGCTCCAGGCTTGCCGAAGCGAAGCCCACCCGGCGGAAAGCTGACTCAGCGGGCGCGGAACTGGGCCGCGGCTGCGACAAGATGGCGCAGGGACTCCTCGACTTCGGCGTACCCGCGGGTCTTCAGGCCGCAGTCGGGATTGATCCACAGCCGTGGGGCGGGAACGGCAGCGACGGCTCGCTCCACGGACAACGCGACTTCCTCGAGCGACGGCACCCGCGGCGAGTGGATGTCCCACACGCCTGGCCCGACGCCGCGCTGGTAGCCGATCGCCGCGAGGTCGTCCAAGACTTCCATCTTGGAGCGGGACGCCTCGATGCTCGTGACATCCGCGTCGAGGGCGTCGATCGCCGTGATGACCTCGCCGAACTCGGAGTAGCACAGGTGGGTGTGAATCTGCGTGTCGTCGGCGACCCCGCTGGTGGCGAGGCGGAACGCGCCGACCGCCCAGTCCAGGTAGGCCGGCTGATCGGCCGTGCGCAGGGGCAGCGTCTCGCGCAGCGCCGGCTCGTCGACCTGAATGACCGTGATGCCTGCCGCCTCCAGGTCACGACATTCGTCACGCAAGGCGAGGGCGACCTGGTCTGCGGTTGCGGACCGTGGTTGATCCGTACGCACAAACGACCAGGCCAGAATCGTGACCGGACCGGTCAGCATGCCCTTCACGGGTTTCAGGGTCAGCGACTGGGCGTAGGTCGACCATTCCACGGTCATCGGTGCCTTGCGGGCGACGTCGCCGTAGATGATCGGCGGCCGCACGCAGCGGGAGCCGTAGGACTGGACCCAGCCGTGGTCGGTGGCGGCGAACCCGTCGAGCTGTTCGCCGAAGTACTGCACCATGTCGTTGCGCTCGGGTTCGCCGTGGACGAGCACGTCGAGGCCCAGTTTCTCCTGGAGGCGGATGACGTGGGCGACTTCGGCGCGCATCCGCTCGGCGTAGCCGGCCGCATCGAGGGTGCCGGCCCGCAGGTCGGCGCGGGCGCGACGCAGGTCGGTGGTCTGCGGGAAGGAACCGATGGTGGTCGTGGGCAACGGCGGCAGATTGAGCCGGGATTGCTGGGCGACGGCCCGCTGGGCGTAGGCGCCGCGCTGCCGGTCGGCTGGGGTGAGGGCGGCGAGTCGCGACCGCACGTCGTAGTCGGTCCAGGCGGCCGGGACCGGCGGGAGCGACTCGGGCAGGTGTGCGGTGCCGTCCCGCAGCGCCGTGCCCAGCAGCACCACCTCGTCGACCTTCTGCCGGGCGAAGGCGAGCCGGGCGAACAAACCCGGGTCGAGGCGCTTCTCCGCCGACAGGTCGACCGGGACGTGCAGCAGGGAGCACGAGGTGGACACGGCAACGTGGTCGGCGAGCCCGGTGACAGTGGCCCCGGTGGCGACGGCCTGCCGCAGGTCGGTGGCCCAGATGTTGTGGCCGTCGACCAGGCCGGCGACGATGGTCTTGCCGTGCAGCGGGCCGGCGGCGGCAAGCCGCCGCAGGTTGCCCATGCCCGCGACGAGGTCGAGACCGACGGCCTCGACCGGGGTGTCGAGCAGGGCGGGCAGGGCGTCCCCCAGCTCACCGAAGTACGTGGCGACGAAGATCCGCGGCCGGTGCTCCACCTCACCGAGGCGGGTGTACGCAGCCCGCAGCGCTTCGATCTCGGTTGCGGTGCGGTCACCGACATAGGCGGGCTCGTCCAGCTGCACCCACGCAACGCCCGCCGCAGCCAGAGTGGTCAAGATCTGCGCGTAGACCTCGACGAGGTCGTTCAGCCGGGCGAATGGGTCGGCACCCTTGGCGAGCAGCAGGAACGTGGCCGGTCCGACCAAGACCGGCCGGGTGTCGATGCCCAACGCGTGGGCTTCCGCGTACTCCTGCAGCGCCTTGGCCGGGTTCGCCGAGAAAACAGTGTCCGGGTCGATCTCGGGAACCAGGTAGTGGTAGTTGGTGTCGAACCACTTGGTCAGCTCGAGCGCCGGTTCAGCGTCCACGCCCCGCGCCATCGCGAAATAGGTGTCCAGGTCGGACAGGCCGAGCCGCGCGAACCGCTGCGGCACGGCGCCGACAGCGACGGCGGTGTCGAGGACGTGGTCGTAGTAGGAGAACGTGTTGGACGGGATCGCGTCGAGGCGGGCGTTGCGCAACATCTGCCACACCTCGGACCGCAGCCCGGCCGCGGTGGCTTCCAGCTCAGCGGCGTCGATCTTGCCAGCCCAGTAGGCCTCGACGGCCTGCTTCAACTCGCGGTTCGCGCCGATCCGCGGATAGCCGAGTACGGTGCTCTGCCCGAAGGTACTGCTCACCGGGGGGTCCTTCCCTCGAAGTGCCCGGCAGAACCCGAGAAGCACAAAGGGAAGGCGGGCACGGTGGAGTGCCCAGGCTTCCGCTCTGGCCCTCCCGAGAGGCCGCCGGCGGCGCACACCGGTCGGCGTACGCAGCACTGGCAGGTCTTCGGACTTGCGGGCATGACCATCACGGTCGCCTACTGGCCGTCGCTTCCCAGGCGCCGATGGCGGCACCCAGTGCTTCATGACGGCGGTCGTTCCCACTCACCGCTGCGGGGCAGTCCCGGTCTTGCACCGGGTTCCCTCTTACGACGCCCGCTCTGTCAGGAACGGGCGAACCAGCACCGTCAGCCATCCTACGGACATCCCTGGCGGACGGGCCAGGGATGTCCGGGTGCACGCGTCAACCAGCCGACACGACGCTCACGATCGCGGCTGCGGTGCCGGTGGCGATTTCCTCGATCTCGGCGGTGGTGGTGGTCAGAGGCGGACCGAGCAGGATGAGATCGCCGTTCACGCCGTCAGCGCAGCCGGTGCCGGCGTACAGCAGCAGCCCGGCCTCCCGGGCCGCGGCCAGGACCCGCTCGGTGATCTTCTCGGCGCGGTCGAACGGTGCTTTGGTGTCGGGGTCGGCGACGATCTCGACGCCGACGAGCAGGCCACGACCACGGATGTCGCCGACGTGCGCACAGTCGGCCAGCCCGGCGTGCAGCGTGTCGCGCAGCAACTCCCCCGACTTGTGACTGGCGGTGACCAGGTCCCGGTCGTGCATGATTTTGAGTACGGCACGGCCGGTGGCGGCGCCGACCAGGTGGTGCGAGTACGTGAAGCCGTGCGTGAAACCGGTCTCCGCGATCGTGTCGTGCACGCGTCCCGAGGCGACGGCGAGGCCCAGCGGCCAGTAGCCGGACGCTGCGCCCTTGGCGGACACGAGGATGTCGGGGCGCACCCCCCAGTGGTCGACGCCGAACCAGGTGCCGGTGCGGCCGAATCCGGTCATGACCTCGTCGGCGATGAGCAGCACGCCGTAGCGGCGGCACACCTCGGCCACGGCCGGCCAGTAGTCATCGGGCGGCACGCAGGCGCCCAGCGCAGCGCCCGCGATGGGTTCGGCGATGAACGCCGCCACCGGCTGCGCCTCGAACAGCTCGGCCAGCGCCGCCGCATGCCGGGCGCCGCAGCCCACCGGGTGGGTGTCCGGAAAAGCACACCGATATTCGTACGGTGTGGACGTCTGCGTGGCGTGCCCGAGCCACGGCAGGTACGGCTTGCGCAGCGACGCCCGCCCGGATGCGTCCAGAGCCCCGCGCGAGTTGCCGTGGTACGACCCGACCCGGCTGACGATGGCGTGCCGGTCCTCGCCGCGGGCCAGGTGGTAAGCGCGAGCCATTTTGAACGCGGTCTCCACCGCCTCGCTGCCGCCGGAGACCGGGAAGATCTTCGGGTCGTCCAGGGGCAGCACGGCCGCGAGGTCGTCGGCGTACGCCTCGAGGACGTCGGCGCGGAACACCGAGCCGTGCGCGTAGGCGACGGCGTGGGCCTGCTCGGACTGGGCGTCCAGCACCGCGGCCTCGCCGTGGCCGACGCCCACCACGATGGCACCGCCGGCGGCGTCGAGGTAACGCTTGCCGGCGGTGTCCCACATCTGCGTGCCCAGCGCCGAGCCGATCCGCGGTGCGTCCTCGGCCACCCGGCCGAACACGTGACTCATTTCAGGTACGCGCCTTCCGGGTCGAGTTCCTCGCGCAGCAACCTCAGCTCTTCGTCGCTCGGCGCCTCGGTGGTGGCGAGATCGTCAGCGACCTCGACCTCCCAGCCGGTGGCCTCCCGCACGTCGTCCACCGAGATGCCGGGGTGCACGCCGGTGAGCACGAGCCGCCGCTCGGCGCCCTCCCCGGTCATCGTGTAGACACCGAGGTCGGTGATGACCTTCGACAGCCGCCGGCCGGAGCTGGTCCGGAAGTCGATCTTCTGCACGAAGGATCGCTTCGACTGCCGCATGAGGACCATGACCTCGCCGGCGTTCTGCGCGATCTCGCAGGCGCCACCGGACCCGGGGAGCCGGATCTTCGGGTGGGCGTAGTCACCGATCACCGTGGTGTTGATGTTGCCGTGCCGGTCGAGCTGGGCCGCCCCGAGGAAGCCCAGGTCGACCAGCCCGGCCTGCAGGTAGTACTGGAAGAGCTCCACCATGCTCATCACCATGTCGGAGCCGGTGACCAGGCACGGGTCGCCGATGGACAGCGGCAGCCGGGCGGGCCGGGCGCCGTAGACGCCCGACTCGTAGATCAGCTGCATGCCCGGGTTGACCGTGCGCTGGGCCAGGTTGACCGCGATGTTCGGCAGCCCGATGCCGACGAAGCAGACGTTCTGCCCGGCCATCGCCCGGGCACCCGCGACGACCATCATTTCGGTACGGGTGTAGCTCATCGGTACGCTCCGTAGTCCACCGAGCCGGACGGCGCCGGTTCGGGTGTGAGGTCGTCGAAGTAGTGCTCGCCCAGCTTGGCCAGGTACTCCGAGTGGTCCTTGGTGCCGTGCACCCACTCGTCCAGCCAGGCCGTGAGCGCGGCCTCGTCCTTGCTGATCCGCTCCCAGTCGCGGTAGAAGCGGTTGTCGCGGTCGTAGTAGCCCTGGGCGTACGAGGGGTGGGCGCCGCGCGGGCAGTGCACCACCGCGTCCACCTTCATGGCCGGCACGACGACCCGGTTGGGGTCGGCACGGATCACCGACTCCTCGACGACTTCTTCCACCACGACGATGACCCGCTTGGACGCGAAGGCGACCTCCTTCTGGCAGCCCAACAGGCCCCAGATCTGGGTGTTGCCGTTCGCGTCCGCCCGCTGGGCGTGGATGATCGCCACGTCCGGCTTGAGCGGCGGCACCGCGTAGAGCGTCTCCCCGTCGTCGAACGGCGAGGTGATCGGCTTGATGTTCGGGTTGACCTCGGGCAGGTCGCAGTCGGCGAAGGTGCGCAGCGGGTAGAACGGCAGGTTCGCCGCGCCCGCCGTGTACCGGCCGACCATGCCGAAGTGGCTGTACTCCTCGATCTCCAGTCCGGGCCCCTCGACCAGGCGCCGGACCGCGTGCAGCGATCCGACGCCCGGGTTGCCGAGCCAGGAGAAGATCAGTTTCGAGGCGACACCCGCGCCGATCATCTGGTCGTAGATGACGTCCGGGGTGAGCCGGCACAGCGTCAGATCCCGCTTACGCTGCCGGATGATCTCGTGCCCGGCCGCGAAGGAGATCAGGTGGGTGAAGCCCTCGATCGCCACGGTGTCGCCGTCGCGGACCAGAGATCCGATGGCGTCGGCCATCGTGGCGAGCTTGCTCATGCGCTCGCCTGGCCCGCAACCTCCGCCACAGCCTCACCGAAGAGCCGCAGACCGGTCTCGGCCTGCTCGCGGGTGAGGACCAACGGCGGCGACATGCGTACGGCGTTGACGCCGGCTTCGAGGACCAGCAGGCCCCGCCGGAACGCGGCGTCCTGAACCCGCTCGGCGATCGCGCCGGTCGGGAACTCCACGCCGATCATCAGCGCGACACCGCGGACGTCGATGACGGTCTCCGGGAACTTCTTCTGCAGCTCCCGCAGGCCGGCGAGCAGGAAGTCGCCCTGCTTCGTGGCGTTGTCCAGCAGGTTCTCCTCCTGGATGACCTTCATGGTCGCGATGCCCGCGGCGCACGGCACCGGGCTGCCACCGTACGTCGAGCCGTGCGCGCCGGCGCCCCACTTCTCCATCAGCTCGGCGCGGGCCATGAAGGCGCCCAGCGGCAAGCCGGAGGCGATGCCCTTGGCGCTGATCAGGATGTCGGGCTTGACGCCGGTGTGCTCGATCGCCCACATCTTGCCGGTACGGCCCATGCCGGACTGCACCTCGTCGGCGACCAGCAGGATGCCGTGCTTGTCGCAGATCTCGCGCAGCCGGGCCAGCCAGCCGGCGGGCGGCACGATGAAGCCACCCTCACCCTGGATCGGCTCGACGAAGATCGCGGCGACCTCGGTCGGCTCGACCTGGTGCGCGAACAGCACGTCCTCGATGTAGTCCAGCGACGCCGGGGCGTACGGGGCGTGCAGCACGCCGGGCAGCAGCGGACCGAAGCCCTTGTGGTACTTGGACTTCGAGCCGGTCAGCGTCATCGCGCCGTAGGTGCGGCCGTGGAACGAGCCGAAGAAGCTGATGACGTACTGGCGGCCGGTCGCGTAGCGCGACAGCTTGAGCGCGCCTTCGACGGCCTCGGCACCGGAGTTGGTGAGGAAGACGCGGACCTTGCCGTCCATCGGCGCGGTCGCGGCCAGGGTCTCGCACATCTGGCTGTAGACCGGCAGGTAGAAGTCGCTGGCCGAGTAGTGCAGCAGGTTCTCGGCCTGCTCCTTGACCGCGGCGACGACCGTCGGGTGGGCGTGGCCGGTCGAGTTGACGGCGATGCCCGCGTTGAAGTCGAGGAACAGGTTGCCGTCGACGTCCTCGATGACGCTGCCGTAGCCACGGCGCGGGGCGATGGCGTAGGCACGCGGCAGCGACGGGCTCGTGATGGCCGTGTCACGGTCCAGCACGGCCTTGGCCTCGGGGCCGGGCACGTCGGTGACGAGGTCCGGCTGCGGGCGCTTCGGGTCGAACCAGGAAGGAGCTGCGGTCATCAGGACACCACCGTTTGAGATTGTTCGCGGAGATACTGCTGGACGTAGTAGGGACCGCCGCCGGCTTTGCCGGAGCTGCCCGAGCCCTTCCAACCACCGAAGGGCTGCACACCCGGCCACGCGCCCGTGGTGGCGCCGGCCGGACGGTTGACATAGACGACACCGGCTTCGATGCGGTCGAGGAACAGCGCGACCTCGGTGTCGTCGGTGGAGAAGAAACCGGCGGTCAGACCGAGCGGCAGGGCGTTGGCGAGCGCGATGCCCTCTTCGATCGAATCGACCGGCGCGACCGCGACGAACGGTACGAACAGTTCACGGGAGAACAGCTCGTCGTCGAGCGCCACATCGGCGACCACGGTCGGTGCCAGGTAGTGACCCTGGGGGCGGCCGTCCTTGCCGGCGAGCTCCTCGCCGCCGGTGACGACCCGGCCGACCTTGCCGGCGTGGGCGACAGCGTCGCGGTAGCGCTGCACCGCGGCGGCGTCGATGACCGGGCCGAGGTAGGCATCGCGGGTCAGCGGGTCGCCGACAACCAGCGAGTCGGCGCGCTCGGCAAGCCGGGTCACGAACTCGTCATAGTGCTCGCGGGCGACGTAGACCCGGGAGCAGGCCGAGCACTTCTGCCCGGAAAGGCCGAATGCGGAGCGGGCCACGCCGCTCACCGCGCGCTCCAGGTCAGCCTTCGCGGAGATGATCGTGGCGTTCTTGCCGCCCATCTCGGCGATGACCGGCTTCGGGTACGCCCGAGTAAAGTCCCGAATGACCGACATGCCGGTTTCGTACGAGCCGGTGAAGGTCAGTCCCGCCACCTCGTCGTGCGCCACCAGGGCACGGCCGGGGCCATCACCGCCGGACACGAAGTTCGCGGCGCCGGTGGGCAGGCCGGCGTCGGTGAGGCACTCGAAGAACTTCCACGCCGAGAACGTGCCCTGCAGGCTCGGCTTGAGCACGACCGTGTTACCGGCGACCAGGGCCGCACCGACCGGGCCGGCGGCCAACGCCATCGGGAAGTTGAACGGGCTGATCACGCCCCACACGCCATGCGGCTTGAGGATGCTGCGAGTCGACTCCTTCGGCGCGATCGTCGCCATCGGCTTGTCGAAACCGTCGTGCTGCTCGTAGCTGTCGCAGTAGTAGCGGATCAGATCCGCCGACTCCTCGACGTCACCCAACGCCTCGAGGCGGTTCTTGCCCACCTCCATGGTCATCAGCGCGGCCAGCTCGTTCGACCGCTCGCTGATCAGGTCGGCGGCCCGGCGCAGCAGCGCGACCCGCTCCTGCCACGGCGTCGCCGACCAGGCCGGGAACACGGCCCGAGCGGCACCCACCGCGTCGTCGACGTCGGCGTCGGTAGCGGCGGTGACGGTCGCCAGCTTCAGCGTGGTGTCGTTCGGGCTGAAAATCTCCGCCGGGTCGACACCGGCGCGCGCGGCGCCGTCGACGAACGGCGTCAGCTCCGCACCGAGCCAGCCGCGAGCCTGGGCGGCCCCGGCGTCGTACGCCTGGTGCAGCTCTTCGTTGTCCGCGGACAAGGTCGCATAAGTGACCCGGAAGCGCTCGGCCACGGGGAACTCTCCTGTCGGCAAGGGCGCAGGGGTGGAAAAACCGCTGCTAGGTGTGGGTATCGCAGAAAAATCTACTGGATGGGTGGCTGGCGCCACAAGAAGTTCGTGCGCACTACCGGTTTGCCCCCTTTTTCGATTCCCGCCAGATCGTGCCAACTCCGCACGCGTTGATCAGTAGGTGAGCAGTGAGCTTGGCGTGCGAACGCAGCAGCAGGTGCCGCCATCGAAAGCGTACGAAGGACGTGCCGCGGCCGCAGCCGTTGTGGCCGTACATGTGTCCGCTGCCGGGTGGGTGATGTCCCGAGGCGCAGCTCCGGTGGGTGAAGTCGCCGCCCTGCTGCAGGACAACCCCGCCGTCGTGATCACCACCGCCGCGGCGGTGGGGCTCATCGGAGCGGGAGTGTTCATCGTTGACGACCCGGCATCATGGCGGGAACCGACAAAGGGATGGCGCAGCTTGCTACCGGCCCGGCCGTGGTACGTCGCGATCGGCATCCTCGTGGCCCTGCTGATGCCCGCCGTCTGGGGCGCCGGGCGCCCAGGACCCGGCATAACGGCGCCGGGGCTCGTCGCACTGCTGTCTCTGCTGCCCTGGGGCGTCGGTCTGGCCGCCATCGGATGGCTCCGCGGCCGGGCAGGGCTCGTCGCCGGGTTGACAGTGGCACTGTCCGCTGCGGTGTTCGTGATGTTCTTCGTCGTGGTTCACGCGGTGGCGCTCGCCACGACCTCGCCGACCGGCGACTGAGCGCAGACAGCGAACGCTACTCATCCTCAGCCTCGCCCGCACCCGGCCTGCAACCGACGCCGCGTATCCATGGGGTTGACCGGGGGAAGGGACGGACGACATGGTGTCGACCACTGCGGCCGAGACGGGGCCGGCCGGGCTCCGCCGGTACGCCTGGCGGTACGTGAGCGGTGTCGGCGGCCTCGCCGTGCTGGTCGGCCCGTTCCTGCCCTGGGGCGCCACGCAGGCGCTGTACGGCGCGGTCGGCATCGCCTCCATCGCGGTAGCCATCTTCGGCATTCGGCTGCACCGGCCCGCGCTGGCCCGGCCGTGGTGGTTGCTGGTCAGCGCGGTGCTGATGGCTACCGCCGCCAACGTGTACTGGACGGTGGAGTTCGCGGTCACCGGGCAGCGGATCCCGTTCGGGTCGGTGGGCGACCTGATCTACCTCAGCGCGTATCCCTTGTTGATCGCCTCACTGTGGACGATGGCCGGCAAGCGGACGCGGCGCAGTGGCATGTTGGACGCCGCCATCGTCACCAGCGGGGTGGCGGTGTTGATGTGGACGTTGGTCATCGACGGCTTCCTGGACGGAAGCCCGCTGAGCGCCGCTCGGCTGGCGGTGGCGATGGCGTTCCCCATCTTTGACCTGGCGGTCGTGACGGTCGCCGGCCGGCTGTTGTTCACCGGGTCCACTCCCCCGATGGCGCATCTGTTGGCCGCTGCGATGTCCGGCCTGCTGACCGTGGCCGACCTGGTGCATTTCGCGCATGTCGTCGGCAGCGTCACCGGGCAGGTCGCCCACAACCCCGTATCCTCCGCCGGCTGGCTTCTCGGGCTGGTCGTCGCGGGTACCGCCGCCATGCACCCGTCGATCGCCCGCCCCACCGACGCTGGCCCGCTGCGGCTACGCCTGAGCGCCGGCGTGCAGCCTACGGTGCAGATCGTGCTCGCTCTGCTGGGCCCGGCCGTCACCGCGGCCTCGTTGCTCGACGAGTTGATCGCCGGGCAGGCGGAGCTGGCGGACATCCTGGTCCCGCTGACCGCAACCGCAGCCATGTCGACGTTGCTGGTGATCCGGCAGCAACAGTTCGCCCGGGCAGCCACCGCCCGCGCACTTGCCTTCGCCGCCCAGGCCGAGGAACTCGCTGCCGCTCTGGCGGAACAGCGCGCGTTGCAGGACCGGCTGAGCCACCAGACCTTGCACGACCCGCTCACCGGCCTCGCCAACCGGCTGCTGCTGCAGGAGCGGCTCGGCCATGCCCTGGCCCGGCGGACCGGCGGCGCGCACGGCCTGTTGCTGCTCGACCTGGACGGCTTCAAGGACGTCAACGAGACCCTCGGCCACCCGGTCGGCGACGAGCTCCTCATCGCGGTCGCCGCGCGGCTGGGCACGCTGCTGTCCGAGGGTGACACGTTGGCCCGACTCGGCGGCGACGAGTTCGTCATCATGCTGGAGGAGACGACACCCGAGCGTACGGTCGCCGTCGCCACCGCCGTGCTGGAGTCGATCCGCCAGCCGTTCGAGGTCGACGGCGCGGAGCTGTCGCTGACCACCAGCATCGGCCTGCACACGGTCCGGGCACCGGCGACGGTCGCCGACTCGCTGCGGGACGCCGACCTGGCGTTGTACGCCGCCAAGGGCGCCGGCAAGAATCAGGTCGCCGTCTACACCGACCGGCTGCTCAGCGAGCGCCAGGACTACGCCCAGACGGTGGCGGGGCTGCGCCGCGCGCTGCGGGACAACGAGTTCGTGCTGCACTACCAGCCGCTGGTGGACCTGGCGACCGGGACCGTCCGCGGAGTCGAGGCGCTGCTGCGCTGGACTCCGCCGGGTGGCCGACCGGTGCCGCCGGACGCGTTCATCCCGATCGCGGAGCAGAGCGGGCTGATCGGGGCCATCGGAGACTGGGTGCTGCGCCAAGCCTGCACCGAAGCACTGCCCTGGTTCGAGCGCCACGGCACCACGGTGTCGGTCAACGTGGCCGGTCCGCAGCTTCGCGATCCCGGATTCCCGGCGACCGTTCGGCGGGTGCTGCACGACACCGGGCTGCCGGCGCACGCGCTGACCATCGAGATCACCGAGACCGATCTGGTTGCTTCCACGACGGCGGAGGCCGATGAGGTTGTCGCCCGGCTGGTCGAGATCCGCGGGTGGGGCGTCCGGGTGGCGATCGACGACTTCGGCACGGGCTATTCGTCGCTGTCCTACCTGCGGCAGCTGCCGGTCGACATTCTGAAGATCGACCGCGCGTTCATTCCGCCGGACCGCGGCGACGCGGGTGCCCGGGCCGATGATCTGACGCTCACCCGGGCGATCGTGGACCTGGGCGCCAGCCTGCGGCTGACCACGGTGGCTGAGGGCGTGGAAACCGCCGCCCAGGCCGACGTGCTGCGCGATCTGCAGTGCTCGTTGGTGCAGGGCTTCCACTTCTATCGGCCGATGCCCGCCGCGGACCTCGCGGCGATGCTCACCGAACCGGTCGCGGTGGCGGCCTGAGCGGACGCGCCCGGCGCGGGAAAGCTCAGTCCAGGGCGACCTGGTTCCGGCCCCCTTCCTTCGCTCGATAGAGGGCGTGGTCCGCTCGGGCCAGCAGCATGTCCAGGTCGTCGTCGGCCGGATTCAGCCGGGCCATCCCGAGGCTGACGGTCACGGCGACGGGACCGGCCCGGGTGGCGATCGGGTCGGCGGCAACCAGGGCGCGCATGCGCTCAGCCACCAGGTGTTCCTCGCCGCCGCAGTCGGGCAGCACGATCGCGAATTCTTCGCCGCCGTAGCGTCCGAGCACGTCGGACTGGCGGACGCTGACACCGACCCGGCGGGCCACCTCCCGGATGACATCGTCCCCGGCGCCGTGGCCGTACGTGTCGTTGACCTTCTTGAAGTGGTCGATGTCCAGCATGATCGCGGCGAGCTTGCGGTCGCCGCGGCGGGCGACGTTGACCAAGGTGTCGGCGAGGTCGTGGAAGTGGCGGCGGTTCGTCACGCCGGTCAGCCCGTCCGTGGTGGCGAGTTCCTGCACCCGGCTGAACAGTTCGGCGTTGTCGTAGGCGCTGGCACCCTGGCTTGCCAGGGCGGCCGCGACCTCCCGACCGGGTGCATCCAGGTCGGCCCCGGGGAGGAAGACCACGGCGACCAGCCGATCCCGCGCCATGATCGGTACGGTCAGCGCCGGCGCATCCGCGGCCAGCGGCCCGGTCAGCTCGGCCGGAGCCGGCGCGTTCTCCGGTCGACCCGTGGCTAGCTGCGCCGCGAAGTCCGTGGCGGAGGCCAGGTCGAGCTCGGTGCCGAGCAACCCAGCGTCGACTGCGCCCCGGGTGGCAATGACGGTCAGGAGGCTGTCCTCAGCGCGCATCAGGCAGCCGCCGACCGCGGCGGACCACTCGACGAGGGTGGCGAACAGTCGGTCCAGGACCTCGCGCGGGTCGTGCAGCGCGCCCAACTCCGCGAGGCTGGTGCGGAGGAGCTCGGCGACCTCCTGCTGGCGACGCGCAGTCCGCACGTCGGCATCGAGCTGGGCGGCGCGGGCCGTTTCGAGGGCGACCGCGACGTGGCTGACAATCGCGGTGAGCACGTCCGCGTCGGCTTCGGTGAAGATGCCCCGAGCCAGCCGGCTGTCGAGGTACACCACGCCGGTGAGCCGGCCGCCCTGCAACACCGGGGCGACGATGATGCTGCGCAGGCCGTGCGCCACCACACTGCGCGAGCCCAGCGCCGCGCCGTGCTCGGTGCCGGTGACCACCACGGCCTGACCCGACTCGCGTACCCGTTCCAGCAGGGTGGATCCATAGTCGGTGACCGTTTGGAGGTCCGTGCCGGCGGCGTCGCGGCCGGCGAACCGCCGGAGGGTGCCATCGTCCTCGCACACGAACAGCAGCGCCCGCTCGGCGCCCAGGATGCGGAGCGTTTCGTCGAGCGCTACCCGGGCCAGGTCCGTCGGGTCGAGGACGGTGGCCGCCGCGACGCTGATCTGTTGCAGCGCTTCCAGCCTGCGGTTGCGGTGCGGGTCGACGGTGGCGGAGTGGGCGTACGAGTGGCGCCCGGCCTGGGGCGTGGTGTTCACCCCGAACTCCGCGCGTACCTGCCGGGCTCGGTGGTCCCAGCCTTGCGTCTCGGCGAGCTGGTGTGCCTGCTGAGCCTGCCGTTCCGCGGCTCCGTGCTGGCCGAGTTGGCGCAGGGCGCGGGCGCGGATCCGGGCCGCGTCGAACTCCAGCAGGGGTGCGTCGAGCGCCCAGGTGTGGCGTTCGGTGCGGGTCACCGCGGTCAGCGCCGCGGCCGGCTTGCCGGACTGTTCCAGCAGCGCCGCGCCTGTCAGCCCGTGGATAGCTTTGGACAACGGCGTGACCGCGACCCGACCGAGGTCCCGGATCGCCCGCTTCGCGGCCGCGAGCCGGGCTGGGCGGTCATCCGGGGCGGCGAACCGGCACTGGGTCAGCCGGCCGACCGCGGCCAGGACGTAGAACCAACGGTGGATGACGGACATCTCGGCCCGGCCCAGCCGCAGCGCCTCGAACTCGGCGATCGCCGCCTCGAACGGCGCACCGAACTCACCCTCTTCGACGACGACGCACAGCTGGGCTACCGCGATGTTGCCCCGCTCGCCGGGGGTAGCGTCCGGCGGCACAGCCGCGCGGACGGCGCTCAGCGCGCGGGCAGCCTCGGCCGGCCGACCCTGCATCGCGGGGCCCAGCACGCCAAGCAGCGAAAAGTAGTCGGCCGCGAGCCGGGTGGTGCCCGGTGGTAGCAGCGACAGACCCCGCTCATGTGCGGCCCGGGACTGCTCCACGTGGCCGCAGAGCAGCTTGCGGATGCCAAGGAAGCTGTAGCTGAACAAAAACTGGGGCGGGTCGAGCCAGCGGGCGTCGCGGTGGATCGCCCGCTCCCATTCCGTGCCGTCGTCGGCGCCGGTGACGAACCTGTTCATGCCCACCAGCCAGCGCACGAACGCGGTCAGCGCCGGATCGCCGAGCTGTTCGGCGGTCGCCACACCCCGGGCCAGGCAGCGGCCGGCCGGCCGGTGCAACTTCGCCAATCCGAGGACGTAGCCGAGCAGGGCGTACACCCGGGCGTAGGCGTGGCTCGGTCCCAGGCGATTGACCGGGTACAGCGCTCGGAGCAGGAACAGGATTGCCAGCACGACCTGCTGGACGGTCGCCGCGCCGTAGCCAGCGCCGTAGAGCAGCATCGCCCGGCGTTCCAGGTCGGCGCGGTGTTCGCCGGCTGCCGTTCCGGCGCCGAGACCGGTGCGGCGGACCGCTGCGCCGGCTATGGCGCTGCCGAGAGCGGTCGTCAACCGGGCCAGAGCGTTGCGGGGTACCGGGTGGCCCAGTTCGGCGAGGGCACAGGTGGTTGCTGCCACCGCGGCAGCGCCGGCGAAGGCATCATGCTCCACTTCGGCGAGGGTGCTCCACAGCCGGGACCGTTGCGCCGGGTCCGTTTCGGCGTCGAGCGTCGTCCGCAGCAGTTCGCGCGCCGACTCGAAGCGAGCTGTCCGCAGGTAGGCCAAGGCCAGGGCGTGCGCGACCTCGGTCGGCAGCGGCCGTTCGCGCTGCGTGGCCGTGTCTCGGGCGCGTTCCAGGTGGGTGACCGCGTCGCTTGGTGCCCGATCGGCCAGCGCCTGGTGACCGGCGGCGACCGCGCTGCGGTAGCGGGCCTCCGCATCGGTGGCCGCCCCGCCGTGCGCGTAGTGATATGCCACGGCGTAAATGTGCGCGGCGTCCGGCGTGGCGGGTGCCAACTGTTCCAGGCTCGTGGCGAGGCGGTGGTGCAGCTGGGCCGCCTGTGCCGGGTCCAAGTCGGCCAGCAGCGCCTCGGTCACCGCGGGATGGACGAACGCGTAGCGTCCATCAGCCCCGCCCTCGACCAGTCCGCCGGCGATGGCGGCGCCCACCGCCTCCGCGACGAGGTCGGCCGGCAGGTCGCTGACGTGCTCCACCACGTCGAAGCGGAACCGGACGCCGACCGCCGCCGCGACCCGCAGGACGGCGCGGTGTGCCTGGTCGACCTCGGCCAGCCGGGCTACGACCAGGTCCTGACCAGTTCCGGCGGGCAGCTCGTGCAGGCGCTCGGCGTCGAAGACCCAGGCACCCCAGTGCGGGGTCAGCAGGCCGTGGTCCGCCAGGGTTCGCACGTACTCCACTGCCGCCAGCGGCAGCCCTCCGCTGCGGGCTGTCACATGGGCGACCAATTCCGCGGGTACGGCGGCGCCGGGCAGCCGGGTCTGCAGCAGGGCGGCCACCTCGGGTTCGGCGAGTGGTGCCAGCCGTACGGTGGTGTCCCACGCCGGTCCGCAGGTGGCCCGTATGGTCGCAAGGTCGTCGTCGGTGGGAGCGGTCAGCACGACCAGCAGGGGCACCTGCGCGAGGTCGGCGGCGAGGGTGGTCAGCACGCGCTGGGCGGCCGGGTCGAGCCAGTGCGCGTCGTCAAGCACCAGCACCGCGCCGCCGTGTTCGCGGGACAGCTCGGCCAGGAAGGTGGCAAGCGCGGCGGCCAGCCGCTCGTCGCGCCCGTCCGAGGGCTCGTCCGGCAGGTCGGCGAGCAGGTCGGCGAGGGCCGGAGACATCGTGCGCACCAGCGCAGCGCCAGCCTTCTCGGCAGCACGGCGAAGCTGGGCGTGGGCTGTGTCGCGCTGCTCGGGGGCAAGCCGGTCCAGCTGGCGCAGGTGATCCTCGACGGCTGCCCGCAGTGCCGCGATCGGTGCCTCCACGTCGGGCAGGCATCGCGCGTGCAGGGTCAGTCCCGCATGGTCGGTGAGCTGCGCGGCTAGAGCGCTCCGGCCGGAGCCGGCCGGCCCGTACACGACCGCGACACCTCCGGTGCCGGATTGTGCGGTGGTCCGGCGGGCGGTCAAGACAGCCTGTTCGCCTTCGCGTCCGACCAGGGCGGGCGACGCCGGCGCGGTGGCTTTGTCGCCCGCCGCGCGTTGCAGCGCCGCGAGGACCGCTGACGCGTCGGGATAGCGGTCATCGGGGTCTTTCGCCAACAGCCGCGCCACGATCTCCGCGAACTCGGCGTCGATCTCCGGTCGGAGCGCGTGGACATCTGGTGCGGGCGCGACGGTGTGCAGACGCAGGAGTTCACCGACGCTGGACGCGGTGAACGGCGGTTTCCCGATGAGGCATTCGAACAGCACCACGCCGAGGGAATACAGGTCGGAGCGGCCGTCCACTGGGCGTTTGAGCATGCCGGTCTGCTCGGGAGCGGTGTAGCTGAAGGTGCCGACGGCGGTGTGCTCGGCGTCGGTGTGGTTGTCGCGGGCGGCCAGCCCGAAGTCGATCAGGACCGCCGGTCCGGCGCTGGGCACGATGATGTTGTGGGGCTTGATATCCCGGTGCACCAGCCCGGTGCGGTGGGCCGCGCTCAGCGCTCCGGCAAGCTCCATACCGAGCCGGCCGGTCCGGGCCTGCGACAGCGGTCCGTCGGCGAGCAGTTCGGCCAGCGGGCGGCCGTCGATGAGCTCGGTGACGAGAGCGGCGCGGCCCTCGTACAGGCCGGCGGCGCGGGCGCGGACCACGCCGGGATGGTCGACGCAGGCCAGGAGGGCCGCCTCCCGCTGGAACGTCAGCAGGGCGGCTGTCTCGTCCGCGGCGTCCCGCAGTTGTTTGACGGCGTACCGGTGGTTGCCTCGGCGCGCGGTCTGCACCACGGTGTGCGCGCCGTGGCCGAGCAGACCCTCCGTCACCAAGCCGGTCAGATCGCCTGTCACACGACACCTCGCGTCCTCGCCGAGTCCCCTTTCATGATCGGCGGTACTGCCGCACGACTGAGCGCTGCTGTCCGTTATGAGCGAATTGCGGGTGACTTGGCCCTGTTCAGCGCGGCCGGTCCGCCAATAGCCGGTGGACGCGACGGCCCGCCGATCAAGGCCGAGTTCGGGCGTCCTGAGGAGCCTCCAGGATCGCCTCGCCGCGAGCGGTGGGCGGAAGCCCCGCCAGGATCGAGGCGATGGCGGACACCGCTGTCTCGTCACCGGCCGGCAGCAGCGCCTCGTGCTGCGGCGGGTGCAACGTGACGCCGCCGTGGTCACCGCCGAAGCGGGCATTCGGCCCCATCAGCCGCAACGGGTACCAGTCCGGGCCGTCAGGGAGATCGTCGTAGCCGCCGACCGGAGCCGGAAAGAAAGCCCAACCTGTTCAGCTGGGGAACCGGGGGGCGGTTCCGCCGCCCGCAGGTCGGGATGAGAATGGGCACAATCGCCAAACTGCATTTGCTGAAAATGGGTCCACAGGCCCATGACAATGAATAGATATTCAGCTAGCGGGACACCTGAATAATGGCACTCTGCTGTCGAGTTGGAGGTCAAATACGTCCTATCACATTCGATAGTCATCGACATATCGCAGGGCCTTATTCCATTCTCCGAAAAGCATGGTTAGCTGCTCTCCGGGTCACGAGCCCATTCACCGAAGAATGCCCAACAAGGGAGAACCATGCGTTCCACCATGAAGGTCGCCCTGGCCGCACTGGTCGCCACCGCCGGCCTCGCGGCTGCTGCTACGCCGGTCGCCGCGGCCACCACCGCGCCCGCGCCGCGGGGCGGCTACATCGCCACCGTCCAGATGCCGACCACCGTCGCGGGCGAAAAGTCCAACAGCTTCCGCGTGCAGCTGGTGGACCGCGAAGACATTCAGGCCGCGTTCGCGGTTCTGCGCGGCGAGAGCAACGCCCACGTCAACGGCAAGATCGTGTGGTCGAAGTGGGACAAGAACTCCCCCTGGGGCTGGCACCTGGACCCCAATGACGTGACCATCGCCGACCGGAGCATGGAGCTGTGCGATGGCCGGCCGGCCTACCTCGAGGCGGGCTGGTGGAACTCCGAGCGGTTCTGCCCCTGGAAGGGCAAGGTCGTGAAGATGGAGCGGGTCCGCAGCTGACCTCGGCACCCTGACGACCGGGCGGACCGGCCCAGACCGGGTCGGTCCGCCCGGCGCGGACGGAGGATCTGCGTATTCGACGGTGAGCCGGGCTCCCATCCCCGACACTGGGATGCATCGAGCATCCGTCGTCGAGATCGACACCGGGGCCCGCGGCTCAGGCAGCAGCCTTGCCACCGCCGCCGGGTCCTTCCCCCAGAAGGGCAGCGTGGAGCAGATGAGCAAACCCGGATGGAACGCGGCGACGAAGCGGAGCCCGCTGTCATGTGGCTGACGCGTTCCCGCAACCCGCTCGTCGAACCCGACACCGTTACGGCGACACCCGACACCGCCCTCCTCGATGACATTCAGGCCGCCCGCGCCGCGTTGGACTGCGTGCAGGCGAACATCTTCATCGCCGATCCCCAGCTCAATCTGATCTACATGAATCCCAAGGCCGCGCAGACGATGCAGCTGGTGGGGCCCGAGGTGCAGGAGATCTTCGGGGTGAGCAGCGGCCAGCTGCTGGGCGGAAGCATCCACCGGTTCCACAAGGATCCCAGCCGCGTGGAGAAGATCCTGCAAGATCCGTCGCGGCTGCCGCACCATGCGGAATTCAGCTTCGGCAAGGTCACCCTCGACACGCGGATCAACGGCATCACCAAGCCCGACGGCACGCTGATCGGCTACGTCGTCTCCTGGGAAGAGGTCTCGCAGAAGAAAGCCTCTGAGGAACGCGCCGCGGCCCTCGCCGCCCGGCTCAGCGAGACGCAAGAGGTCAGTCACCGGATCACCGCGGTCGCCAGCGCCACCGAACAGATGATCGCCAGCGTGAACGAGATCGCCCGCAATGCCGCCGAGGCGAGCAACACCGTCGCGACTGCCGTCAGCGCCGTCGATACCGCCACGGAAACCATGAGCAAGCTCAGCGCCGCGTCCCAGCAGATCACCGAGATCGTCCGGACGATCACCGCGGTGGCCGAGCAGACCAACCTTCTCGCCCTGAACGCCACCATCGAAGCAGCTCGCGCCGGGGAGCTCGGTAAGGGCTTCGCCGTCGTCGCCGGTGAGGTCAAAGAACTGTCCCGGCAGACCAAGGACGCCACCGAGAACGTCAACACCCAGATCATGGCGGTGCAGCAGCTCAGCGAGTCCACGGCGGGCGCCATCAACGACATTGCGAATGTCATCGCCCAGATCAACCAGAATCAGTCGTCCATCGCTGCCGCCGTCGAGCAGCAGACCGCCACGACCAATGAGATCGGCACCAATCTCGCCGACGCCGCCAGCCGCGCGGAAGATATCGCCAGCTTCGTCGCCAGCAGCACCCACGCGAAGCCGGGCCGGCACGCATCCCCGGAATAACGCTCAGAAAGCAATTGTCTCGGCGGCACTCTTGACCGGGAGATGTTCGGCAAGGAACCGCACCACCGCGGCGTAGTAGGCGTCGCGGTTGGCAGGTCTCGTGAGCGTGTGTCCCTCATCGGGGAAGAGCAGATATTCGTGCGGCAAACCCTTGTCACGCAGTGCGGCCACCACCCGTTCGGCTTCGGCGACGGGTACGCGGACATCCTTCGCACCCTGCACCACCAGAAGAGGAATGCGCACGTCCTCGATGCGGGACAACGGCGACCGCGACCACAGCAGGTCGGCTTCCGTTTCGGGGTCTCCCACCTGTGCATGCAGGAAGGACGCCAGCGGACTGCGGTACGGCGCACCGGTGGCGAGCATCGTCAGCAGGTTGGCCGGCCCGCAGAGGTCGATCGCGCAGGCAAACATCTCGGGGGTGAAGGTCGCGCCGACCAAGGCGGCGTACCCGCCGTACGAGCAGCCCATGATGGCGACCTGGTCGGGGTCGATGCCACCGCCGGCGGCGAGCTGGTCGAGGGCGTCGAGCAGGTCGGTGTGCATGGCGGCGCCCCACTGTTTGGCGCCCAGGTTGCGGAACTGCTTGCCGTACCCGGTTGAGCCGCGGAAGTTGACCTGCACGCACGCGTACCCGCGGCTGGACAGCAGGTGGGCTTCCTCGTCGAAGGCGAAGGTGTGGCGCGACCACGGGCCGCCGTGCACGTTGAGGACGGCGGGTAGACGGTCGCGCGGCACACCGGGCGGCCAGGTGACGTAGCCGTGCACGGTGACGCCGTCGCGGGCGGTGAACGCGAACGGTTCCATCGGAGACAGCCGGTACTGCTCGAGCTCGGGCTGGTGGTTGAAGAGAAAGCGCAAGCTGCCGTCAGCCCAGCAGTAGTACAGCACCGGGCCGGCGCCGGTGACGGCGGAGACGATCCAGCGGGGACCGGCGCGGTCGATGAAGACCTCCGCGTCGATGCCGTCCCGGGTCAGCTCGGCGCGGATCCGGCCGAGATCCTGCGCGTAGTGCGGGTCGAGGAACACTCGCTCGTCGCGATCCTTGCCGAAGACCACTGCTGCCGGTTCCCGGGTGTCGGGGTCGAACTCCACCCGCTTGACGTCGTAGGTGGGGTCCTCGGCGAGCAGGCGCCGATCGCCGGTCGCGCAGTCCACCTCGAACAGCCGAGACGCGTTGGCATCGATCGAGGACAGCAGATAGCAGTGCGTGCCGTCCCGGCGGAAGCCGACCACCCGAGTGCCCATGACATCTTCGTAGGGCACATCGAGCCACGGCTCGCCGTCCAGATGGATCGTCATGCCGCCGTCGGGACGCAGGGCCGCTCCGCCGCGGACGGTGAGGTCGTGGTCGATGATCCAGCTGACGTACCCGGGATTGTCGGCGACCTTGTGCAGCTCACCGGTGGGCACGTCCAGCCGGTAGACGTCGTGCAGCTGCGGTCGTTCGTGGTTGAGGCCGAGCAGGATCGTCGTGGGATGCCAACGGTTGTGCGCGAGGATGCGGGCCTGCACCCCGTCGAAGGGCGTGGCGCACCGCTCCTCCCCCGTACCGATGTCGACGAGGTGCAGCCGCCAGTTCTCGTCGCCGTCCGCGTCGCGGAGGCAGAAAAGCGTGCGGTCGTCGTGGCACAGCCCGTACGTGCGGATGCCGCGCCCCCGCTCGTGGGTGACGGGTCGCGCCTGGTCGAGCTGATCCAGCGGCGCCGCCCACACGTTCAGGACGCCCTCGTCGGGGGCGAGATAGAACAGCCGGGTGCCGTCCGGCGAGAGCTGCGGCGACAGGTAGGCCGGGTTGCCGAAGAGGACCGACAGCGGGACGGCGGTCTCGGTGGTCATGTCGTACTCCCTGCTAGCGTGCGTCGCCAGGCGGCCAGGTGTGGGTATTGCGCGACAGCGGCGTGCTCGTCGAGCGGACGCCCATCGGCGGGTGCGGGTGCAGGCACCACCGCCCCGGCCGGCACCGGGGCAATCAGGGTCTGAGCCCGAAACATCGCCTCGGCCCACTGCGGGCTGGACACCGTCGTCCGCGCCAGCCGGTCGCGAACCAACTGCTCGAAAGCCGCGGGTACGCCCGCAGCACCGCCCCGCGGCCGGTCCTGTTCGGTGGCCGTGGTCCAGGGCCCGTCGGCCTCGGCCGCCATGGCGTGCTGAGCGGCGGACAGTTCCGCCGGTCCGGCACCGCCGCGGGTGAGTTCACGGTCGAGCCGGAGGGCGCTCAGCGCGGCCACCGACATGCCGTGCGAATAGAACGGGTTCAGGGCAACCAACGCGTCGCCGACGACGAGGAACCCGTCGGGACGTGGCGAGCGTTCGAAGAACCGCCGGCGGTTGCTGGTCGCATGGTACGGACGGACGTCTCCCAGCGGCTCGCCGGCGGCCATCAGCTCGGCCACGATCGGCGAACGCAGCGCGCCGGCGGCAGCGGCGAACCCTTGTTCATCGGCTGGTGGGCGGTCGCCGCGGGTGCCGGTCAGGGTGACCACGAACCGGTTGTCCTCGATGGGAAACAGGGTGGCGCCGTACCCCGGCCGGTCCGGTCCGGGCTGCGGATGCACCATGATTGCCGGCAGGTTGGCGCCGAGGCCGGCGGGCGCCCGGTAGAAGCGGGTGGCGTAGGCCAGGCCGGGATCGACGACCTCCTCCGGCACCGGCGGGCAGCCGAGCCCGGCCAGCCAGCGCGGGGCCCGCGAACGCCGGCCGGTGGCATCCACCACCAGGTCGGCGGCGATCGTTGCGACTCGACCGTCGCCGGCGTCCACCAGCACGCCGGTGACGTGGGTGGCGTCGCCGGTCAGCGCGCGTACCCGGATGTTCTCCCGGACGGCGACGGTCCCACCGGCCAACACCCGCTTCCGCAGCACGTGGTCCGTCAGCCAGCGGGAGCTGGAAATCAGGTACGCATCGGTCTCGTGCCGGGGAAACCAACCCTGAGCACTGAGGATCAGGGCGTCGCCAGAGAGTCCTCGCTGGTGCGCTCCTGCTTCGGCCAAAGCGGCGAGTGTCCCCGGCAGCAGGGTCTCCAGTGCCACCGCACCGCCCGTCACCAGCACGTGGCTGTGGTGGGCCTGCGGCACACCGGCGCGCACGTCGGGGCCGGTGGGATACCGGCCGGCCTCCAACACGGTGACGTGGGGCACGTGTCGCGCGAGCACGCCGGCCATGAGCATGCCCGCGAACCCACCACCGAGGACTACCGCCGACCTCATCGCGCGGCGGCCCTCCCCCTCATACGGCGACGCCCTCAGCGAGGGGCACGCCCGCACGGTCCGCGTCGTCCTCGATGAACAGCCCCGCCTCGACCATGCCGTTGATGAAGCGGTCGACCTCGATGCGGATCCGGCCGGTCAGCGCCACGTTGCCCGAGCCGTAGAGCAGGCCGAGCTGAGTGCGTACCGATTCGCGGTCGGGGTTGCCGTCGACGAGCAGCCAGATCTTGGCCGCGGTCTCGTTCAGCGTCCGGAATTTGCCGGATTCGGTGTGGTAGATCGAAATGCTGTCGTTGGTTTCCTGCCAGACGACCGACTCACTGATGTGCACCGACAACGTTCTGCCTCCTCGACACGGGCATGATGGGGATGAGCACGCCGGGCTTGATGACCGGCTTGGGCTCGGGCTTCCAGGTCTCCCACTGGTTGAAGACGCGGTGCACCTCGTCGGTGGCAACCATCCGAGGGACCGTGATCACCTGGTCCTGGGCGGCGATCTGCGGTCGGGTCAGGCCCGCCTCGCGCCACAGCTGGGTGACGACGCCGTGGCGCAGAATCCGACACATGTGGCGGCTGTTGCGGGTCAGATCGTTCGACTCCGACATGTGCGCCGCACGGCAGCCACCGCCGCAGTTGGCCTTGATGTAGCACTGCTCGCAGTCCGCGTGATAGTCGCCGCCGAAGACGGTGCTGCGCCGCATCGCGCCCAGCACCGGGCCGTTGAAGATCTCGGCGAGCGACGTGCTGCGGACGTTTCCCGCGTACGCCTCACGCCCGGTGATCAGCTTGCACGGGTAGACGTCACCCAACGAGTTGATGTAGATCTCGTTGCCGCCCATGCCGCAGTTGCCCTTGACCGAGCAGGGGCTCGCCGGGCGCGGGCCGTCCGACTGCAGGGTGCCGGCGATCGGCGAGGTCCAGACGATCTGCTGCACGCGCAAATGGTCCAGCCAACCGAAGTCGTACTCGTCGTCAACGCCGCGACCGAGGTCGTTGTGGTTCATCAGGCGCACGCTGTGCACCGTGATGCCGGAGATGAAACCGGCGAAGTTTTCCAGGTCGTCGACGTTGTCCGAGGTGACGATGTGGTTGATGGCCGGTGCCACACCCGCGTCGTTGAGCAGCTGCAACGCCTTGTAGGTCTTGTCGAACGCGCCGGCGCCGCGGGTGCGGTCGTGCGTCTCGGCGGTGCCACCGTCCATGCTGACCGTGACCGCATTGAACAGCTCCGCGAACCGCCGGGCCTGCTCGGGCTTGCGAATCATCGTGGCGTTCGTGATCACGTTGGACTTGAGCCCGCGGCTGTTGGCGTGCTCGACCAGCGTGAAAAGGTCCTTACGCAACATCGGCTCACCGCCGGTGAACACGATGAAATGGGCGCCGAGGTCCGCAATTTGGTCGATGAGTGCCATCGACTCCGCGGTGTTCAACTCCCCCGGCAGACATTTCTCAGACGAGGCGTAACAGTACGGGCAGCGCAGATTGCAACCGTCAGTGACCGCGTAATACGCGTAATTCAGCGGCGGTTCACTGACCTGCACCTTGGGTTTGTTGCCGTTGTAGTAGACCACCCAATTCAGAATCAACTTGGCGAGCACGCGTTCGCTGAAAGCCGTTTCTTCGAAGGGCACCACCTGACCGTCCACCGAGGCGCCGGCCAGCGCCTGCAGCACGCGAAATTCCTCGCGCTTCAGCAGGCAGCGGGCACCCGCCTCCGGATTGACGACCAAGTGGTCATCGTTGTGCACGAAGTAGGTCAGGTCCTTCGGCAACTCGAAGAGACCGCGGTTTCGGACGAGTGTCCCCCGCATCGGTGCCCCCTTTCAATGTCGTTCGTGGTCACAGGCGCGGCCCTACCGGCCTGTCATGGTCTGGCTGTTCATTACCGGCTGTCGGGCCGCGCCTGCGCGTCAGATCAGCCCTTACTCGGCCATGTTCTGGGCCTGGCCGGAGCCCGACCAGAGGCCACAGGCGCACAGCATCGCGGCGTCGAAGCCGTGCTGGGTCGCCTCCGGCGTGGCCCAGTCAGCCGAGTGGGCCTCCACGTCCGGCAGGACCGCCGCGAGGCGGTTCTTCGCGGAGATCAGGACCTCGGTCTCCTGCTGGGTCAGGCTGCCGTAGAACTCCTCGAGCTCGGGCGTCATCGTGCCGCCGAGAATGCCGGCGTCGCGCAGGGCCGTTGCGGAGTTGAAAGACATGTCTACTCCCTTTGTTGTGGTTTTCGGTTGCGCATTTATTGTGACGCTTTCTCGGCCGCCGGAAAACCCCACAAACGTGGGTTCGTCGCGATTTCAAACCGCGATCTCAGTCGACCGCGAACGACGCACGTCAAAGGCAAAGAATGGTCGCACCGCGGCACCCAATTGTTCCGCATCGGTAAAGCCACGCCGCGCCATAGCGATCGCTGGCGACACGTGCGGTTCGCGCCAATGCCGCAGAAACATGGACGCGCACAGGGCGGGCGGTGGCACCACGATCCGCTGCGGCGACTCCTCGCCGGCGCGTTCGACGATGTCGCTCCACCGGGACCAGTCGGCCGAACTGCGCAACCGGTCCAGCACCGCAGGCCGCCAATCGGCCGAATGCCACACCGGCCAGACCCGGACCATGATCGTCAGCAACCGTTGCTCCGGCAGCAGACCGGCGCATTCGGCATCGGTCAGCCAGGCCGCGAGCGCGTCGGGCAATCGGTCCCGCCCGTCGATGCCCAGCTTCGCGCGGGCGTACTCCGCCACGGTCAGGCCCTGCGGTGCGGCAAGCTCCGCCAGCAGCCCGGTCAACACTTGTTCGTGCAGCGCTGGATAGGAATCGTCGAACAAGCGGGCCGCGTCCAGCACATCGAAGTCCGACATGGTGCGTCCGGGCGCGTACTCGCGGCGGGTCCGGCGCGCCGCCACCTGGTCCCGGCTGATCCCGGTGAAGACCATCGGCACCGGCGGGGTCGCCGGCAGGTCACCAGCGGCCACCGCAGCCAGCGCCGCGCAGGCATCGGCCTGCTTGGCGTTGCCGACACCAGCGTCGATCAACTCCCGCAGGAGGTCCGCGGCGGCCGCGTCCCCGACGGCTCTATCCGCGGCGGCGGTTCCTGCGGCGAGTGCAGGAGCCTCGGCGGTTCCTGCGGCGAGTGCAGGAGCCGCGGCGGTTCCTGCGGCGAGTGCGGCCGCATCGAACGCACCGCGGGTGATGTCTGCCCAGGTGCGGTGGGTGAACGGCAGCGCCTTTGCGGCGGCCACCAGCCGGTTCACCGAGCCGGCCGACACAGTGCCGGCTTCCAGCGCCAGGCGGCCGGCGTAGCGCAGGTTCACCAAGGCGACCGTGAAGGCTGGAAAGCCCCGATCCGCCGGCCCGTGCAGCACACCGACCTCGTCGTCGCCGTCGATCTCGCCCGACGCGTACATGGCGTAGACCGCTCCGACGCCGCACATGCCGTACGCCGACAGCTCCGCGGCCCGCAGCGCGCCCATGCTGCCCGCACCAACCACCCGGACACCCGCATGCAACAGCCACAGAATCTCCTTGTGGCCCACCGACCGGCGTTCGCGGAAGTAGCCGTCGATAATCACCGCCACGTCGCCGGCCCGCCAATCCTCGGCGAGGAGGTCACCACGGCCGGCAGGCGGACGGATCTGTGCGCCGGGCAGCACCTCGCGCACCCGGTCCGCGGTCAGCGTGGGGCCGGTGTAGACCACCGTCTTGGTGTTCACAGCACCTCCAGGCTGACGCGACTGCCCGGGGCCAGGACTTTGACGACCGACACGCCGATTTCAGCGCGGCTCAGGTCGGCGACCAGCGGTGCGTGCCCGTACGCCGTCGTGGCAAGGCGCACCACATAGGCGAGGTCAGCGAGGAGACTGTCGTGGTCGGGTTGCTCACCGACGAGGGCGGCAGCGTCGGCCATCGGGTCCACCGGTTCCGGCCGCCGGGGCGCACCGCCGCCCACGTCGGCACGCAGGTCGTCCCGAGCCCCGGCGATGTACGCCAGCCGGGTCTGGGTCGCCTCGGTGATCGCCCGGGACAGGGCGGTGGCCGCGTCCAGGTGGCAGCCGAAGCCGTACATCGCCTCCGGATAGTCGTCGCAGGCCACCCAGGCCAGGAAGCATGGCAGCCCGGTCGGTGAGGACAGCAGGCGAGTTTCGAGGACCACCCCGGCGCGCGCGATCGTCGTACACAGGTCGTCGACGATGGCAGACCGCAGCGTATGCGGGTCCACGCGGATTCCCCGGCCGCGGGTGGCCGCGGCGATCGCGTCGCGTTCGATGACCTCGTAGAGACCGTGCAGGCTGGCCTCGACCACCGTGTTGCCGCTGGCGAGACCGTTGGAGGAGGCGAGGAAGGCCGGCGCCCGCCAGTCGGTGGGACGCTCCAGGGACAGGCGCACCGAGTCCCGCGGCACCAGCGTTTCGCCGCCATCGGCCAGCGACCGGGCCGGCAGCCAGTCGAGCGGCAGCCGGTCATGCAGCAGGTGGGGTGCGGTAAGCGGCAGCGCGGTCAGGTCATAGGGCAGGTCGAGCTCGCGCGGTGGGGCGGTGACCGTCGCGGGCAATGGCTGCTCGACATGCCAGGTCTCGATCGACTCCAGCATGGCCGACAGCATCGCCAACTCGGGCGTGACGCCTTTGCCCTGCGAAACGGCCAGGGTTCGCGACAACGGCCGGATGGCCTGGTACGTCGGAATGCCGATGACGTCCAGTCGGGTGATGTCAGCGACCCGGGTGATGCCCACCAGGCCCGCGGCACGGCGGGCGGTTTCGAGGGTCGCAGCCGGCGCCTGCGCCCGGGCGGTGCCGGGCAGCCGAACCTTGACCCGGTCGGCATCGGTTGCCGCCCAGGCGAGAGTCGCGTCGATGGTTTGCATCGCGCTCCTCAGAGGCTCTGCGCACGGCGCAGCAGGCCCCGGGCGGCGACAACGTTGGCGGCCACGGCAACGGCGGCCAGCACGGCGATGCTCGGCCAGGCGGTCCCGAAGCCGAAGACGGCGGCGTCGCGCATGCCGGTCACCGCGTACGTCACGGGGTTGACCACCGAGATCCACTGCAGCACCGTGGGCAGCTGCTGTGCCGTCGAGAGGGACGGCGCGCTGAACACCAGCACCGGCACCGACACGCTGGTGAGCACCATGAACGTCTGATAGTCGCGGATCAGTACGGCCGCGGCGAGATACAGGCCGTTGAAGGCGATGGACGCCAGCACCAGCGTCGCCAGCAGACTCAGCCAGTGCTCCGGTGCGAGCGGGTAGCGGAACAGCAGCACTGCGCCCACCAGCGCGAGCAAGCTCTGGGCCAGCACCAGCGAGACCCCGGCGAGCAGTTTGCCGGCAAGGAAGCGGGACCGGCGCAGCGGCCAGGACCACAGCTGGGTGGCGACGCCGCTCATCTCCTCCTGGAACAGCGCCATGCCGCTGGTGCCCGAGGCGCTGACCACTGACATCGCCAGCACCATGGGCAGGAGGAACACCTCGAACGGCAGGCGCGTGCCGCGGTAGGTGATGTCGCCGACCACGTTGCCGAGGGAGGTGTTCACCAGCAGCAGGTACACCAGCATCGGGGTGAGGCCGAGGATGAGGTTGACCCGGTTGCGGGCCAGCAGGGCGAACTCGCGGTAGAAGACCGCCGCAAGGTCGGCCGACCGGCGGGTCGGCGTGGGTGGGGTGTGGTCGAAGGACAGCGCGGTCACGGTCAGGCCCTACTTCCGGTCGTGGTGGTCGAGCTGTCGGTCCTGGTGGTCATCCGGAGGAAGACCTGCTCGAGCGAGTCGGTGACGGTCGAGATGCCGGAGATCGCCACGTCGGCGTCCTGGCAGGCCCGGCTGAGCGGCGGCAGGATGTCGCGGGCGACAGCGCCCTCGATCCGGACGTCGGCGCCGGTCGCGGTGGCGGTGAAGCCGGCGGTCTCCGCCCACTCGACCACCACCTTGGCCGCGACGTCGTCGTCCACGGTCACCACCAGGTGGGCGCTGCCGAATTCGCGGACCAGTTCGCGCGGCGGGGCGAAGCGCATCACCCGCCCCTTGTCGATGACCAGGATGCGTTGGCAGTTGCGTTCCAGCTCGTCGATGTGGTGGCTGGTCCAGAGCACGGTCACCCCGTGGTCGTCGCGCAGCCAGCGCACGAACCGTTCGACGTCGCGCCGCCCGGCCACGTCCAGGCCGGCCGACGGCTCGTCGAGGATCAGCAGGCGTGGGATGGTCAGGAGCGCCCGGATCAGTTGCAGCCGCTGCCGCTGTCCACCGGAGAGCTGGAAGACCAGGCGGGGCAGTGCGGCGGTCAGCCCCAGATAGTCGGCGAACTCGAGCGCCCAAGGCCGGGCGGCCCGCCACGTCACGCCGCGGAAACGCGCCGCGATCTGCAGGTTGTCCTGCACGGACAGCATCTCGTCGAACGATCCCGACTGGTGCATGGCGCCGATGCCGTTCTTCGCGGCCACCGGCTCGTGCACCGGATCGGCTCCGAACACTCGGATCTGCCCGCTGGTCGGCGCGGTCACCCCGCACATCATCTTGATCAGCGACGTCTTGCCGGCGCCGTTGGGACCCAGCAGGCCGATCGTTTCTCCTTCGTCGAAGGCGAACGACATGCCGTCCACTGCCGGAACCGCACTGCGCCGATATCGCTTGGTCAGGTCCATCGCCGTCACGATGCTGTCCGACATAGCCGCTCCTCGTCGTCTGCGCCGGCCGTCAGCTCGGCCGCGGTTGCGACCGTACGGTCGCGGGAAGGGGTGTGTCGGCGTCTCGCCGGCAAGCTGCCGCCAAGCTGCCGCCTAGCTGCCATTCGCGACCGGTTGCGGCACATAGCCTTCGCTCATGCCCATATCGGACCGTGCCGCGCCGCGCCCTGCCGTGGTGTTGGTGGACGGTGCCGGCGGCCGGGAGCTGGCAGTGGTGCGGGACCTCATGGGGTCACTGCAGATGCCGGTGCTCCTGTTGACGGACACCGACTTCGGCGCCGCCCGCGTGTCCTTCGACCTCAGCAGGCGAGCGCTCATCGTCGGCGAACGCCGGGTACGCCCAGCGGTGGTCTGGACCCGGCACGCCGGAGCCGCCACCATCGCGGCCCGGGCGTCAGGCCGCCGCAGCGGCGTCGAGGCGGCGTCCTGGGCCGGGCTGGTCCACCAGCTCACCGCGTCGGCCGATCACCGGCTGCCGGGCCGGGCACCGGTGGGTACGGTCCAGTTGCTCGACGCGCGCCGTCTGGGCGTACGGACGCCGCGCACCATCGTCACCACCGACGTAGCGGGCGCGGCCCGGCTGCTCGGGAGCCGCCGCATCGTCGTCAAGACCCCCGACTTCCGCATCAGCGAACCTGATCGCCGGAAGTGGCCGGCTCACCTCCCCGCGATCGTCGACCGCAACGACCTGTCCGGCGGGGATACCGAGGGGCCGCGGGTGGTCCAGGAGTACGTGCCACACGCCCGTGAGTTGCGCGTCTATCACCTCAACGGCGGGATCTGCGCGTTCGAGGTGCACAAGCACGAACCCGCCACCGTCTGGACCGACCCGGGCGCCGTCGAGGTGTCTCAGGTCCGCTGTCCCGCGGCGGTGGCAGCGGTGGTACGCACGTTGTCCGTGGCCTGGGGCCTGCGTTACGGCGCTTTCGATCTCCTCCTGACGCACGGCGGCGAACCCGTCTTCCTCGAGGTCAACACCGACGGCGACTGGCTGTGGTACGAGCGTCGCGCCGGCTGGCACGGTGTCTCGTTCATGGCTGCGGTGATGGTGCGCGAGCTGTTCACCCACGGCCCGTCGAAAGGAGTACGTCGCAGTGAACTCATTGCCGGATGACCGGATCTCCGTCCGGGAGATGCGCCTGCTGACCATGATCGCGCGGGGGCACACGACCGACCGTGCAGCCCGCGAGCTGCGCCTGAGTCGACACACCGTGGGCGAAGAAATCAGTGCCCTGCTCGCCCGGTTCGGCTGCCGCAACCGCGCCGAGTTGGTCGCCTTCTGTTACGTCCACCGCCTGCTGCCGATCGGCATCTGGCCGCCGCCGTACGCCGACGCGGCGTGACGACTGCCTCAGCGCAGTTCCCTTTGGAATCGAAGACAGGTGAAGTCCATGCACGATCCCCTCGAAGCCCTGCGCGATGCGGGCTGCCCGGTGGACCTGCTCAGCACCGAGCAGCGGTCCGTGCTCGCCGCCCTGACCGAACACGAGACGACCGTCCTCGTCTCCGTTCAGGAGCGGCTGGCGGCGGCCGAGGCCGAAGTCGTGGGTCACGACCTCAAGATGCTGTAGCCGGTTGTCGGCACGCCGGCGGCGCATCCCGCGTCGCCGGCGTGCGCACCAGGAAAGGAAGAGCCATGCCGAGCTGCACGGATGGGGATCGCAGGTGAGCCGCAGGCTGGTAGTCGTGCTTTTCCTCGACCTGGTGGGCTGGACCCGCCTCGCCGAGCAGGTCGACCCTGAGCCGCTGCAACTGATGTTGGAGCAGTACTACGAGATCTGTTCGGTCGCGGTCGAGGAGCACGGCGGCGTGGTCGAGAAGTTCATCGGTGATGCGGTCATGGCGGTGTTCGGTGCTGTGCGTTCGCGGGAGGATGACGCGCTCCGGGCGCTGCGGGCGGCGATCCGGATCCGCGCCGACCTGGCAACTATGTCCGGCCCGCGGGGCGCCGAGCCGCCTCGAGTTCACTGTGGAGTGGCAGCCGGCGAGGCGTTGGTCACGCAGTCGCCGCGGGCGGGCCTGCGGGTCGTTGGCGACGTGGTCAATCTCGCCGCTCGGCTGCAGTCGGCGGCCGCCGCGGACGAGATCGTCGTCAACGAGACGGTGGCACACCTGGCCCGGCGGCATTTCACCCTGACGGCCCCGGTGCCGCTGGCGCTGAAGGGAAAAGCCCTTCCGGTTCCGGTGTTTCGAGTGCAGGGTCCGGCTCCCGACGGTGGGCACGCCGACGAGTCGCCGATGGTGGACCGCATGGCTGAGCGTGCCCGGCTGCATGCCGCGTACGCCCGGGTGGTGGCCGGCGGGCCGGCCGAGGCGATCGCCGTCGTGGGCCCCGGCGGCATCGGGAAGAGCCGCCTGATTCGGGAGGCGGTGAAGGAGTTCGCCGGGTGCGGCCCGGCGCCGATCGTGGTGACCGGGGACTGCCCGTCCTATGGACCGGCCGACACCTATCTGCCGCTCGCTCGGGTGCTCGACGCGCTCGTCGCACACACGCCGGCGGCGGTCCGCACCGACGCGCGGGTGGCTCAGGTGCTCGGCGAGCTGCGGACGGCTGCGCCAGCGGTGGAGGAGATCCAGTGGGCCGCCCGTCGGGTGTTCGCCGCCGCGCCGGCGCCGCTGGTCGTGGTCTGGGACGGCCTGGAGGCGGCGGGCCGGTCGCTGCTGCGGCTGGTCGCGGCGCTCGTCGCCGACCTCCGCCACCTGCCGTTGGTCACGATCTGCGCGGGCCGACCCGAATGGGCTGACGCTGCCTGGCCGCCGGCGATGTGCGACGACGTGATCGAACTCAGCGCCCTCGATCCGGCCGACAGTGCCGCCCTGACGGCACTGCTGTGCGCGGGGAGTGCCGACGTTCTGGCACACGCGGTCGGCTCACTCGAGCGCGTGGTGTCGCACAGCGCGGGCAATCCGCTTTTCATCCACCTCATGGTCGAGTCCGCCTTACCGGACCAGGCGGCCACCGCGGTGCCGGCAACGATCACCGCGATGGTGGGCGCCATGCTGGACCGGCTGCCGCCGGCGGCCCTGCGCCTGCTCAGCGCCGCCTCGGTCATCGGGACGACGTTCACCGCTGGCGATCTCCTGTTGCTGGGCGAGCCAGCGCCGGGCCCGGCCCTCGATGCGCTGGTGGTCCGCCAACTCATCCGGCCGGCGGCCCGAGCCGGCGAGTACGCGTTCGTGCAACAGCCGGTGCACGAGACTGCGTACGGCCGGCTGGACAAGGAGTGCCGGTTGCGCTGGCATCGGGCGCTGGCGGACAGGCTGGTCAGCCCCGCGTTCCATCTTGGTGCCGTGGTGCGTCTGCTCGGCGATCTGCGTCCCCAGGACGGCGAGCTTCCCCGGCTGCAGCGGCGGGCGGCAGCGGCGGCTTTACAGGAGGGTACGTCGGCCCTGCGACAGCGCGACATTCCCGCGGCCGTGGACCTGCTCGAGCGAGCCCTGGCCGGCGGATCCGACGGTACGGACGCCGCCGCGGCGCTGCGCCTCAGCGATGCGCTGGTGCTGGACGGCGCGACCGCGCGGGCGCGCGAGGTGGTGGCCGAGGCGGGACAGCGCACCAGGCACCCGCGGACTCGACGGGCGTGCCTGATGCAGGAGCGGCTGCTCGCCGTACGCCTGGGCGATGCTGGCGCCGAGACGGTGCCGGACGACCTGGCTGCTGATCTGTCGGACTATCTGACGTGGTGCCGTTTCGAGCAGGTGCGGGTCCTGATGAACCTGCGGCGCGGTCGGTTCGGCGCGGCGGAGCGTGCCGCCCGGGCAGCTCTCGCTCACGCCCGGCTGGCGCATGACAGCTACGAGGAGGATCGCCTGCTCGTGGCGCTTTGCGAGGTGCGGCAGTGGGCACCCACTCCCCTGCTCGACCAGCTTGCCGGCTGCACAGAGCTCGCGGAACGCTTCGCCGGCGATCGGGTGCTGCTCGTGCCGGTGTTAGCGGCGCAGGCCCGCTGTCTCGCCCTCCTCGGGGACACCCCGGCCGCCCACCGCGCGTTGACCGCGGCGGGCACGGCGGTCGACGAGTTGCGCCTCACCATCGGCGGCGTGCTGGTGGACCAGGCGCGCGGGTTGGCGTACGCACTGGAAGGCGAGCACGTGGCGGCCGAGCAGTGCTATCGGCGAGCGGCTGATGGCGCCGCCCGCGCGGGACATGCGCCTACCGCTCTCACCCTGCAGGTGCAGGCCGCCCGTGAGCGGCTGCACCATGATCCGGCCGTGGCGGAGGAGGTGTTCAGCCTGGCGGGCCGCAGCGCGGACATGGACATTCGAGGTCGACTGCTGAGCCTGTCGGCAGCCGTCGTGCTGGCCGCGGCGGGGGGCGTCCACGACGCCCGCATCGACGACGTGCGGCTCCTGCTGAGCGGCACCGATGACCCTTGCCTGCGCGCGGAAGTCCATTTCGACCTGGCCCATACCTACCGGGCGCTCGGTGAAAGCGCCCGGGCACAGGAGTCGGCCGAGGCGGCGATCCGCTGTGCCGCGCTGATCGGCGCGGCCCAGCCGGAAAGGGTGGTACGGGCATGGAGGTGACGGTGCCGCCGTGGCGGCGCGAGCGGCCCCGTCAGCGCTCCGGAATGCCGGCCTGGGGAATGGCCGCGGGCGGTCAGGATCCGGTGCCAGCAGACCTCTTCGCGGGCATCGGGCCACAGTGGGCGTGGGGCGGCGCGGACGGTGCTGGTGTTCGGGTCTGTGTGCTCGACAGCGGCGTCGACGCGGACCATCCGCTGGTGGGTCCGGTGGAGCACTCGTGGGATGTGGTGGCCGAGGAGGGCCGGGCGCCCCGGGTGCGGGAATGCGCGCCTTACGACGCGGCTGGGCACGGCACCGCGTGCGCCGGGATCATCCGTGCGGTGGCACCGAAGGTTTCCCTCAGCTCGATCCGGGTGCTCGGCGACGGCCGATCCGGAACGGCTGCAGCGCTGTTGGCCGGGCTGGCGCATGCGGTCGACGCGGGCTTCGACGTGATCAACATGAGTCTGTCCACGGCGCGGCCCGAGTTTCGGTCGCGGCTGGCGGAGCTGTGCGATCGTGCCTACTTCCGCCGGTGCCTGCTGGTGGTGGCTGCCCACAACCTGCCGATCGAGAGCTTCCCGTGGAGCTTCGCCTCGGTCGTCTCGGTGGCGAGCCACGCCGAGCCGGATCCGCTGCGGTTCTACTACAACACCACCCCGCCGGTGGAGTTCTGCGCCCGCGGCGTACGGGTGCCGGTGGCGAGTCCGGGCGGCGGCACGATGCGCAGCACGGGCAACAGCTTCGCGGCGCCGCACATCGCCGGCATCGCCGCCTTGGTGTTGAGCAAGCATCCGTGGCTCACCCCGTTCCAACTGAAGAGCGTTCTGTATCACTGCGCGGCGAACGTCTCGCCGCAGAGCGACCAGGGAGGCACCCATGTCCCAACTCCTGAGCGGCACCTCTGAGCAGCACCTGCTGCAGTCCGTGGTGGCCGTGGCCCGCCACGTGTACGCGGCCGCCGCCTCGTCGATCTTCATGGTGGGCCCGGACACCGGCGAGCTGATCTTCGCCGCCGTGGCGGGCGCCGGTGAGCAGAACCTGGTGGGCCGACGCTTCCCCGCGGGTACGGGCATCGCCGGCTGGGTGGCGATGAGCGGCCAGACTCTGATCGTCGACCACGTGGCCGAGACCGACCATTTCGCCCGGGACGCCGCGGGTTCCACCGGCTATCTGCCGTCCAGCATCATGGCGGCGCCCCTGATCGCGGGCGACGCCTGCATCGGCGTGCTGGAGGTGTTGGACCCGCACACCACCGAGACCGGGCGGGAACTGGACGATCTCGAACTGCTGGATCTGCTGGCGACGCAGGCCGCGGTGAGCCTGGCTCTGGTGCGGCACCGCGACCGGCGTACCGACACGGTGGAGTGGGGTGGTCTGCTGGCTCGGCTCTCCGACCTATCGACGGCGCGGACGCCCGATCCGCTGGCGGTGGAGTTGCTCGGCATCTGTCTGCACCTGCTGCAACGGGCTACGGCGGAGTCTTCGCTGGTGCGCTGATCCGCACCTGCTTGACACAGAAGTGCGACGTCCAACAAAATTCAGACGTCCACTTCAAGCTCGGCGTCCGGATCGGGGTTCGATGCACTCCTGTTGTCGATGTTCCGGAGGCCTCGGATGATCCCGGCCGTCGCCGCGACGGCGCCGGTCGCGCACGCGAGCACCACCACCAGCAGCGACGCCGAGTCCGGGTTCCCCGACCTGCTGCGGCGCCATCGCCTGCGGGCCGGGCTGACCCAGCGCGCACTCTCCGACCTCTCCACCGTGAGTCCCCGCACCATCCGAGATCTGGAGTCCGGTCGCGCCAACGCCCGCTCGCTGACGCTCCGGCTGCTCGCCGACGGCCTGCGGCTCGACGGCACGGCCCGAGACACTTTCGTCCGGGCCGGGCATCACCGCCGCAGCGCCGTCCGACTCGAGGCGGTCCCCGACGAGCCCCGGCCGGCATCGGTCGACGCGGTCCTCGGCCGCGACGCCGAGATCTGCGCCGTCATCGACCTCCTCACCTCCGGCCGCCGCCGCATGGTGTCGCTGTCCGGGCTGCCGGGAGTGGGTAAGACCCGAGTCGCGGCCGAGGTGGCCGCCCGGCTCCGCGAACGCCATCAGTGGGCAGTGCTGTGGGAGGACACCACTCTGCGCGCCTTCGGACTGCCCGCCACGGCCCGGATCCGCCAGACGGCCGGACGGGCTCCCACCCTGCTGGTGCTCGACGGCGCCGCCTACGACGACTGTGGGCCCGCGGTGATCGGCCTGCTCGCCGCCTGCCCCGAGCTGCGCGTCATCACCACCTCGCATCAGCCCTGGCAACTCGCGGGCATCCAGACGACCGTGCTGGCGCCGCTGCCCACCCCCGCACCCGCGAGCGACCCGACAGAACTCATCGAGCTCGCTTCCGTGCGACTGTTGGCCGATCGGCTCACCGAGATTCGCGCGGGATACACACTCACCGCAGCCGACGCCGCCGCCACTGCCGAACTGTGCCGCCGCCTGGATGGACTGCCGCTTGCGCTGGAGGCGGTAGCCGGCCGGGCGCGAGTCCTCAGTGTCCGCCAGCTCGCCCAGCTATCCGTGTGGGACCTGCTGGGGCTCACCGTTCCGGCCCGCCGCGGCGCCGGACAGACACTCGGTGGACTCCTCCGGGCCTGCTGCGCGACGCTCACCGCCGGGCAGGCAGAACTGTTGCACACGCTGGCCCGCGACGATCGCGCCTGGACCGTGGCGCAGGCCGCCGCCGCCCTGCCGGCTCCCTGGGAAACGGTGATCGACGACCTGGGCGTGCTCGTCGGGCGCGGCCTGGTGTGCAGCTTGCCCGACGAAACGCTACGGGTGCCCCATCTCGTCCGCGCCGTCGTGCATCCGGCCGCGTGAGTTACACCCGCGTGTACCCGGCGTCCAAGGCGTACAGGTCCAACCGCTCCCGGACGTTGTCGCGCATCGGCGGACAAGGCGGTCGGTCCTCACGCCACAGCTTCGGGCAGGCACCGCCGCAGAGTGGCAAGATCGCACACGACCGGCACGGCGTCTGGCCGGCCTCCACCGTGTCGTACCAGTCGTCGAAGGCGCCAGCCGGCCGCAGGTCCGCCACACCGAGTTCGGCGATCCCGCCAAGCCCGGAACCTGCCGCCGAAGGCACCAGCGGCTGCTCGGTGCAGCTGAAAAGCTGGCCGTCGGGCGCGACCACCTCGCTGTGCCGGGTCGCCGCGACGCAGACCACATCGATCGGCGCGGCCGGCAGCAACGCCGACCGCAAACCATGCCGACGGTACGCCCGCAGCCACGCCATCTCGGTCGCGGCCATCTCCCGCCGTGCCAGGGCTACGTCAGTGACGTCGTTGCCCCAGGAATGCACGGGAGCCGGATAGCAGTGCACCCGGTCGTGCGCCAGGCCCGCTTCGGCCAACGCCGCCGAGAAAGTCTCCGCCAACCCGGCGTTGTGCACGCCGACATTCGTCCGGACAACGAATTGCAGACCGTCCAATCCGGGGTCCCGCAGCGCTGCCGCGACAACCGCGGTGATGCGGTCGAAGGAGCCGCCGCCGCCCTTGAGCGGACGGCTCACATCGTGCACCTGCGCCGGCCCGTCCAGAGTGATCTCCATCGTGCTGACCCGCGCCCGGTGCAACGCGTGCAGCTTGCGGGCGTCCAGCAAGGCGCCGTTGGTGACCACCTTGGCGGCGTACCGCACACCGGCGTCGGCAGCACTGGCGATGAAACGCTCGGACAGGTCACGCAGGACCGCGAAAGCCATCAACGGCTCGCCGCCGAACCACCGTACCGTCAGCGCGTCGTAACGCCCGGAGCGGGCGGCGCGGTCGAACCGCGCGGCGATAGCCTCGCGATGGGTGCCGCCCACGGTGATCCGTTCATGACGCTGCCCGCAGTACCCGCAACCCATGTTGCAGTACGCGCTGGGCATGACGACAAAGGCCCGAGTCCGCACGTCGCGGGCTGCCGCCCGGCTCGCTGCGATGATCGCGGCCGACTCGTCGGCATCTTCGTCCACCAGCAGTCCCGCGGCTCGAAGCACACTGTCCTGACTGTCCGCCTCCGGCGACACCTCATTCCCCGCGACAGGGCCAGCGGGCTTATCGCGTTCGGCCAGCCCGCCCAGCCCGGCTGGCGGCTCGCCAGCGAGGCGGCCGGCGAGTTGGGGGTCGGCCAGGAACACCCGTGCCGTCGCGGCGTGCAGGACGGGCCGGACGACGCGGCCGGACGGATGCCGGAATTCCGAGTCGCTGACGATGGCATACCTGCTGGGCCGCGACGGCATCGCTGTCAGAGCTCGCTGGGTGCGAGGATGCTGCAGCCCCCGTTGACCGCGGTCGTGCCGAGGACGGCGTCGGTGGAGCGGGTGATTTCCTCGAGCAGCGCCCCGGCATGGTGGCCGATGAGCTGCGCCGTGGTGATGGCGTGGATAGAGAGCTGGTCGGCGGCTTCGACGACCTGCGGGAGCACGGTATCGAACAACATGAATCCCCCCGGATTCCCCCTGAGTGACGCCGACCTGACGGCCGGCGATCAAGTGTCACCAAGCGTCCAAACTCAGTCAAGTGTTTGACTTTTCTAGGGCGTCTAAACTCGATCGGAATGCAGTACGGTTTGTGGACAAGCCGCACTTTTCTAGGAGAACCAACCTGATGGTGGCTACCCGCATCGTGGACGACGTCGAGACGCTGAAGGCGCTCGCCGATCCCGCGCGGCTCGCAATCCTCGAGCTGATGATGGATAACCACGACCGGCGATGGACAGCCAAGGAGCTGGCCGCCGCCATCGGCATGCCGCCCAAGAAGATCTACTACCACCTGGGCCAGCTCGAACAGCGCGGCCTGCTCGAGGTGCGCGCCACCGGAGTCGTCAACGGCATCATCGAAAAGCACTACGGTGCGGCCCAGCAGTCCATCACCTTCCAGCGCGGCAGCGAGTCCGCCGGCCTTCCTGCGCTAGCCGGCCACGAAATGGGTAAGGTCGTCACCACCCTGCTGGACGAGGTCCGCGGCACCATCCTCACCGGACTGCGCGACGGCACCGCGGTGATGGACCGCGCTGCCCCGGACGCGCAACGTGCCGTGATCAGTTACTCCACCGCTCGCATGCGCCCGGAAGAGGCGGGCAAGTTCCGCGCCGAGCTCCTGGCCCTGGTCGAACGGTTCGACGCCAACACCGCCCCGGACGAGCCGACCTTCGAGCTGTTGATCGCGATTCATCCGCGATCCCCGGCCGAACCGACCGACGGGTGAGAGCCTGCCCCCGACCGCGGGAGTCGGGTGCGGCTCAGGCAGTGACGCGGATCGAGAACTCGTTGTCGGCGTCGTAGTGCGGCTGCATCGTGACGGCGCCGGTGCTGATCGGCGGGAACACATAGGCGATGTCCTTGCGGGCCACGTCGTCCAGCAGCCGACCGAGCCGAACGGCGGGTAGATCTGCCGCGTAACGCAGCCACACCTGCCAGGTGCCCGCCGGCAGCGCGGCAATCCGCACCTCGAAACCCGATGAGGTCCTTGAGCCCTGCAGCTCCCGCGTCTCGGTGCTGCGCAACTCCACCACCACGTCGGCGAGAGCTGCGCCAACGACGTGTCCGGTGATGCGCAGACTGTCGGCGTCGAGCAGCACGTGGGAGATCTCGGCGTACACGGATCGGTTCCAGACTCGCAGGCCGAAGGAGCCGTCGCCGTGCCGGTAGGGCAGCTGGACCCGGGTGGCCGCACCGGCAATCAGGGCTCGGGTGTCGAGCCGGCCAGCTCGGACCGGTGCACCTTCCGCGGTGCGGAGCTGCCAGATTCCTTCCGCCAGGTCGCTGCCCACCGGGAGCTTGTCGTCGTCGCGGCACCAGAACAGGTCCGCGCCGCCTGCCAGGACCACCTCACCAGCCGCGGTGACCTGGGCGTCGACGGCCAGCGAAACGGGTGCCAGCCCTAGTGCCGGCTGCGGGGCCGCCCGGCGGCTTCCGCGGGGCCACCAGCGCCAGCGGGCCTTGCGGGCGGCTAGGCGCTCGAACAGCTGCTCGTACTGCTCGGCGATCAGCGCCGGGTCGAACCGCGCCGAGCTCTTCAACGCGGCAGCGGCCATGGCGTTCCGTTGCTCGTCGTCGTTGATGAGCCGCAGCAACGCCGTCGCCAAGGCAGCCTCATCCCCGACCGGCGTCAGGATGCCGTCCGTCCCGTCCTGCACCACTTCGGCCGGGCCGTGCGGCGCGTCCGTGCTCACCACCGGCACCCCGCACCGCATCGCCTCGACCAGGGTCATGCCGAACGATTCCCGATCGGACGGCACGACGGCGATCGCGCCCTTCGCCCACTCCGTCTCGATCGGCGTGTACGGGCCCATCATCAGCACGTTGTCGTGGAGCCCCAACTCGGCGACCTGCGCACGCAGGTCGCCATGCAGCTTGCCTTGGCCGTAGATCCGCAGCTGCCAGTCCGGCCGCTCGGCCGCCACCACGGCGAAGGCCCGGATGAGCAGGTCATACCGCTTGGTGCGGATCAGCCGGCCGGCCGCCACCACGATCTTGTCGCGACCGTGCGACGGTGGCGTGGCCGGCTCGGGCACACAGTTCGGGATGAACGTCAGCTCGGTCCTGGGCAGCGGCACATGGGCCCGGTAGTCCTCGGCGTCGCGGGCGGTGACGGTCACGAAGGCGTCCAGTTTGCGCAGGTGAGTCGGCAACTCCTCGCGCATCGCCTTACGCTCCTGGCGCCGGGTCAGGTGCTCCTGCCCAATCTTGATCATGCGGCGCGGCGCGAATCGGCCGGCATAGGCGATCAACCCGGCCCGGGTAGCGATCACCACGTCAGCGTCGCTGCTCTGCAGGAAGCGCGCGTACCGTTCTTCGACCAGCAGGTCGTAGTTGTGGGACCGATAGTCGGCCTTCGGGTAGAACTTTGCCGGCTGACCGCGCAGCGGATCGTCGCCGGGGTTCGCGGGATGTCCGGCTCGGGTTTCCACGAGCCCCGTCAGGCGCACGGCGGGGTGCAACGGCAGCTGAGGCAGGTCACGGCCGCGCAAGGTGCTGAGGACTTCGACCTGGTGCCCCCGTTCGGCGAGGGCGCTGGCGAGATTGAAGGTCGTGGCAATCGTGCCGCCGATACCGAAGCCGTCGTTCAGCAGGAAAAGGACCTTCACGGGTCGAAACCCTAGACCGTGCGGGCAACAGCTGTCTGTCCCGGCAGTGCGGGCCTGCACATTGCCCGGGGGTAGAACGTGTTCTAGTCTCGGAGATGGTCCGGAGAACCCACGAGGAGGCATGCGATGGCGTCGGGAGTGCTGACCGTACGCGACCTGGCACGGCGATCTCAGGCGGCAGCCGGGGCCAAGGATCGCGCAGGCTGGCTCGGACTGTTCGCCGACGAGGCGATCGTGGAGGATCCGATCGGTCCGTCCCCGCTCAGCCCGGACGGACGCGGCCATCGTGGCGCCGCGGCCATCGCCACGTTCTACGACACGGTGATCGGGCGGGTCGATCGGATCCACTTCGAGATCGAACGGTCGTACCTGTGCGGCAACGAGGTCGCGGATGTCGGCAGCATCCACATCACCATGCCGGGCGGACAGACCACCGAGGTGCAGGGCGTCTTCACCTACCGGAGCGACTCCAGCGGGAAGATTGCGGCACTGCGGGCGTACTGGGAGTTTGGTGGCCGACCCACTACGGAGACAACAGCTCCGAGAGGGTGACCGGCTCCAGACCGCGACGTTCAAGCTCGGCAAGGATGAGCGGTAGCGCCTCGTCGGTGTACTGAGCATTCGCCTCCGTGACGTGCATGATCACGATCGAACCGGGCCGCACCTTCGACACCACCGCCGCTACTACCGGCGTCGCGCTCCGGGCGAACGGGTCCCCGCTCACGACGTCGCCGTCAATGACCGTCACGCCCAGCGGCGCCAAGGCCCGCAGTGCCGCCTTGTCATGACAGAGGCCGGGGAACCTGAAGTATCGGGTCTGTCGCCCTCCGAAGGGGGCCAGCGCCCGGAAGGTCTTCTCCACATCGCGGGTCATCTGATCGGCCGGCACCCGAGGCAGCCCATAGCAGTCGCCAGTGAACGCCGCGTGCTCATAGCTGTGGTTGGCGAGCTCGAACCGAGGATTGGCAGCAATTCTCCGCAGCTCCCGCGGATACTGCTCGGCCCATTGGCCGGTCACGAAGAAGGTCGCCGGAATCCGACGCTTTTCGAGCAACTGCAACACCGCCATATTTGCGTACGAGGCCACCTCGCCCCGCCGCAGCCGGTCGATCATGGCGTCGGTCATGTCGGCGTCAAAGGTCAACGCCACCCGCTTCTGCGTACGGGGACCGTGGTTCACCACGCGCGGCAGCGCCCCGGGTCGGGGCGGCGTCGAGCTGCCGGTTCGGCCGTCGGCGGACTCGAGCACCGGCGGAGCAGAAGACGCCGGCGCGCTTTGCTTCGCGGGAGTGGCGGGCGTCGGGGGACTCGGCGCCGCCTCTGAGGCGCTGCAGCCCACCAGTGCCAGCACCGCACCAAACGCGAGCAATCTTCCGAAGATCGGCATGCGGGCGATGATGGCACCGCCGCGCTACCCGACGGAATGCGCGCCCTCGTACACCAGGTCAGCGGCCAGGCTGATGAACCCGAAGCCGATGATGACGCGCCACGGCGACCACCGGACAGCAAGCTTGGCGGACGACACGCACGCTCCTAGCGAGCTGGTCCCGGAAAATTCGGTAGATACCCGTGCCGCCCCATCATCGCGCACCGCCGGCTAGGCTGCGGCGATGACGGCGATCGACCCCCCAGCCCCCAAGGAAGCCTTCGACCTGCTGCTGACCGGAAACTCGCGCTTCGTCGCGGGTACGCCGCAGCACCCGAACCAGGACGCCGCCCGCCGCGCGGAGATCGCACCGGGGCAGCAGCCGTTCGCCGTACTGTTCGGATGCTCCGACTCCCGGCTCTCGGCAGAGATCATCTTCGACCGCGGCCTGGGCGATCTGTTCGTGGTCCGCACCGCGGGCCACGTCATGGGCGCCGAGGTGATCGGCAGTATCGAATACGGGGTGGGCGTCCTGGACTGCCCCCTGGTGGTGGTCCTCGGTCACGACTCCTGCGGCGCCATCGCCGCCGCGTGTGCCGCGCTGGAAGACGGTGTCGCCCCCGCCGGCTACGTGCGCGACGTCGTCGAACGGGTAACGCCCAGCGTGCTCGCCGCGCGGGCCGCCGGGCGCGTGACCGCGGACGAGATCCTGGCCGAACATGTGAAACATACGGTCGACCTCCTGCTGGACCGTTCCCGCGTCCTCGCCGAACGGGTCGCCACCGGCCAGGCCGCCGTCGTCGGCCTGTGCTATCGGCTGGCCGACGGCAGCGCCCAGGTTGTCGCCGCCCACGGCGTCTGATCAGCGCTCGCTGATGTCCCGGGCGGCGATCGCCGCCAGCAACCGGCTGTGCCGAAACTGGTAGACGCCGCCGACCTGCCGAAGCACACCGCGTGCGCGCGCGTCGGCGAGAAACGCCTGGATCCGCCAGGGCAGCCGGCCCCGCAACGGCAGCCAACAGCGGGCGAACAACGCCCATCGGCCCCATTCTGAGCACAGGAGCATGATCGGCAAACCGACAGCGAGCATTCCGGGAGCAAGCTGGCCGAGCAGGACAGCGCCGATGGTGCTGAGCACGACACCGGCACCGACGTTGATCAGGAACGTCGTTCTGCTGAGGGTCAACAGTCGAACCGGGCTGGTGACCAGGCCTGGATCGACCCGCGACACGAAGAAGCTCGTGAGGAAGTACATCAGGCCGAGGGTGACACCGACGACCAGGGCGCCCCGAACACCGCCGACGAACAACCCGAGGCCGACGCCGAACCACACCGCCAAGAGCGAGCCACGCACCGCCCGACCAGGGCTGGTGTTCAGGCGCGGGTCGTAGCGGATCAGACCCGGATTCCACCGTGACAATTGCGGATACGCCAGGGCGACGAGCATGCCCATGAACAAACCGGACAGCAGGCCGCGCACGGCTCCGCCAGGGGTGAACGGACCGTAGGCAGCGCCGCAGGCCGCGGAGGTGCTGACCACCAAGACGGTGAACAGACCACGCCGGGTGCTGTCGGGTACGGCATCGGCCAGCCGCCACCAGGCCAGGTCCCGACTGCGCTGGGTGTGCATGGTGCCGGCCAGCCAGCTCAGCCATTTCGTTGCCTGGTCGGGCCGGCAGGCGAAGTCGCCCCTGCGGCGCCGGTAGCGATCCCGCGCTATGGCCGGATAGCAGGCAGTCAGGAACCGTCGCAGCAGGTGCTTCTCGACCGCTGCAGCGTCGGCGAAGGCGGGAGCCAGCAACTCCGCCGGGTTTCGTCCGGTGGCGTACACCGCGGCAGCCATCGACACCATGAGCGGGTTGGCGAGGACTTGCCGGAGTTGCTCCTGCGCGGGGTCGTCGCGTAACCGGTCCAGCACGCCCGCCCATACTCCGCGGCCATCCTCGGCGATCCGGTTCGTCGTCCGCGGCAGATAGGCGGCCACGTCGGCGACGCTCAGCGGCTCGAGCCGGACGCCGGCCGCTGCGGCCAACACCGTGCCGTCCGCGGTCAGTTCCGCAAACCGGTCTTCGCGCACGGTGACGATCATCGGCAGCCGATGCTCGAAGTTCAGCTCCCGTAAGGCTGCCCGGCTGTGCGGCTCCGGCAACTCGTCCAGGCCGTCGAGCACCGGCAGGATCAGGCCCTTCTCCAGCAGGACGACCGCGAGGTCCGGCTCGTCCAGGACGGGGACCCGCAGGGTGTCGAACAACTGCCGAAGCCGGCTGACCAGCCAGTCACGCAACGACATCCGCCCGGTATCCCAGCCGTCCGTGGACAGGATCACCGGAACCGGGCCGTCCCTTCGGGCCAGCAGAGTCAGGCACAGCCGGGCGGCCAGTACGGTCTTGCCGGCGCCACCCGGACCCACCAGCACCAGGCGGTGCGATCCGATGCGGTCGAACAGGTCCAGCACCCCGGCGGTCCCGGCGAGCGTCGGCGGGGGCTCAGCGGTGTCCCCGACCGGAGTCTGCACCACGTTCGCCCATTGCTCCACGCCGTGCTGCAAGAGACGCCATCGCACCGGAAGCTGGGCGGGGTGTTTGTCGACATTGCGCAGGAAGCGGTCGAGCTCGGCGGTCAGTCGGGTCCGCAAGATCTCCACCGGGCCGTCGCCCGCGGAGCGAGGGCTACCGATGATGGTCGGTCCGAGGTGGACGTGCCGTTCGACGTTGCGGGTGGAGATGACGCGGGCGGTCACGTCGCCGCCCACAGCGATCGCGGCCGGGCCGGTGGCGCTCACCGCCGCCGGGTGATCGGTGCCTTCCGCCGTCACTGCGTGGTTCCGCCGTCTGCCCCGCTGACCCGCGTACGGATCGACGCGCTGTTGTTCCCACCGATGGCGACGGAGCCGGGCCCCGAGGCGGTGACTCCGGCAGGCGATCCGGCGGGCGCAACCGTCGGGGCGGCCGCCGGCGCGACCGCCGGCGCGGCCGCCGGGCCCGTGGGAGCAGCCGGTTCCTGGGCAGGCACGGAGTGGTCGGGCGCTTGCCGCCACGCCGGCCAGCCCCACAGGCCCACCGCGGCGAGAGTGACCGAGGCGAAAACGCCCGTCACGGATATCCATTTCTCCGCGCGATCAAGGCCCTCGCCGGTGAGGAACACGACACAGGCCGCGGCGGCCGCGGCACCCAGCACTGTGGTCAGAACGGTTCGTAGCGTGCGATTCACGCCAAGCATGCTCGGCAGTCGGCGCCGCATCCGCCATCCCCGATCCGACCAAACCTGTCGAATCCCCCGAACGGGTTACCTCCCCCCGCCGCCTCTGATGGCAGTCACCAGATGGTCGGTGGGAGAGCGCTCCAGCACGTGCTGGTCCACGCTGGTGAAGCCGGCGTCGGTCAGGAGGTTGGTCAGCTCGGCGTAGCCGTACACGCGGCCGTCCTGGGTGTGAAACAGGTTGAGGCTGAACGCCCGGACGAACGCCTCCCCCGGCCCAGGTGACCGCTCGACGTCGGCGAGGGGCTCCAAGAGGAGCAGCCGGCCACCGGGGCGCAGGGCGGCCGCGACCCGGCTGAGCAGCGTCGCGACCTCCGCTGGGCGATACCCGTGCACGATGTTGAACAGCAAAGCCACATCGTGCCCGGCGCCGAGGTCGGCCGTGAACAAGTCGCCCGGACACAGCTCGACCCGGTCCGCGAGGCCCGCAGCGGCGACGGTCGCCCGACCCTGCTCCAACGCACCGGCCAGGTCAACCACTCTCGCCCGCAGCTCGGGGTACGCCGCGCACAACGCCACCGGGTACGCGGCATGCCCGCCGCCGAGGTCCAGCAGGCTGGCCGGACCGGCGGGCACCGGCACCCGCGGGATCACCTCTGCGGCCAGCCAGCCGGCGAGGCGGCGCAGCATGGTGTGGAAGTCGGCGAGGGTGTCCGGACGCGAGTCCAACCAGGCGTAGAAGTCGCCGTCCGGCTTGCCCCGGCGCAGCGAGTCCGCCAACCCACCCCACTGCTCAGTCAGCACGGCGTGCCAGAACGCGAGGACGGGCGCATAGCTGTCAGATCCGTCGCGCAGCAGCCACCGCGTCGCATCGGGGCTGTTGGCGTACGCGTCGACGGCTCGGTTCAGGTATCCGAACGCGACGAGGGTGTCGCACAGGACCCGGGTGCCGACGGGGTCGAGGTCGAGCCGGCTGGCCAGGTCCGCCGCGGCGAGTGGCCCGTGGGCGAGGGCCTCGAAGACTCCGAGCCGCTGCGCGGTGCCCGCGGCGTGGAAGCCCACCGTGTTGAGCAGGTCGAGGTGAGCGCCCGGAGTGTCGGCGGCTTCCTCAGGGGTCAGTGGTACCGGCATCAGCCGACTCCTTCCCGTACGGTGGGCTCCGCCGCGCCGAGTGGGGCAGCGTCGAGGTCCTGTGCGTCGGGGAGGTCGTCCACTCGGCGCAAGCTGGGCACGGCGTACGCGATGGCGGCGAGCGCGAGCATCGCTAGCCCGGTCGCGGCGAAGATGAGCGCGATACCGCGGCCCGGACCGGTGCCCAGCAGCGCGCCCGGCCCGCCGGCGAGCGCCCCACCGTTGCGCATCAGCGGCTCGGCGACCCGGTCGGCGAGGGGGCCGGCGGCGACGTACGCCAGTGGCACGGCGGCGTCGCCGACGACTCGGGCGGTAGCCATCACCCGGCCAAGTACCGCCGACTCTGCTTTGGTCTGCAGCAGGGTCATCGTCGCGGTGTTGATGACCGGCAGGGTGAACAGGAATGCCGGTGCGACGACGGCGATCAGCCACGGCGACGGGGCTAGCGAGTGCAGTGCCAGCGCCACGCCGGCGACGGCGAGCCCGGCCTGGATGCCGGTCACCCGCCGGCGGGGTCCGCCCCAGGCGCTCATCAGGAGGCTTCCGGCGAAGAGCCCGGCACCGCCGGCGAACATGAGTGCGCCGAGAGTCGCCGCCGAGGCGAAGGACAGGATCAGAGGCTGAACGAGCACCCCGGCAAGGGCGAACAGCGCGTTGTAGACGCCGAAGACGACGAGCAGCGCCGGAAGTCCCGGCCGCTCGCGCAGATGTTGCCAGCCGGCCGCCGCCTGCCAGGCCGAGCCCGAGGGCGCCGCCGCCCCGGATTCTGGGCCGGCTGGGCGGGTCACCTCGGTGGGAATGCGCACCACCAACAGCGTGGTCGCGGCGACCGCGAACGTGCCCAGGTCGAGCGCCAGCACGCCGCCCACCCCGATCGTCGCCACGAGGGCGCCGGCGAGCAGCGGCGCCGCGATCTGCACGGCGCGCCCGGCCTGCATCATCCCGTTGAACCGGGCCAGGTGGCGTTTGCCGACGAGCCGCGGCGTCAGCGACGCGTAACTGACCTGATGCAACACTCCGGCTGCCGCACCGACCGCGGTGGTGACATAGACGTGCCAGACGGCCAACACGTCGGCTGCGTACAAGGCGGCGATGGCGCCGGTAGCGAGCGCGGCGACGGAATCGGCGCCCAGCATGAGGCGGCGTCGGTCCCACCGGTCGGCGAGGACACCGGCGAACGGCGCGGCGAGGATGGCCGGCAACGTGCTCGCCAGGAAGATCATGGCGAACTGGCTGACCGAGCCGGTGCGCTGGTATACCCAAACCCCGAGCACGAAGGCCGTCAGGCTGGAGCCCACGAGCGACACCAGCTGTCCCGCCCAGACGGTGACCAGCAACCGAACCCGCCGGGGATCAATCCGTTCCGACGGCTTGGCGGCAGCATCAGACACGTGGCCTCCCGACGATCGGTGCCCCCGGCGCGTCAGCGCTCGACGCGTCAGCACGAAGGGCGGCCGGTGAGCTCGATTCTCCAGAGTGGATGGTGGCCGGTGGTTCGAGGACGCCGGAGTCGACCAGGTGAGCGAGGTAGCAGTGGATCAGTGCGGCGTCGACCGGTGGGCACGGTGCGCCGGCCGCCGCCGCGGTCGCTGAGCAGTCGAAGTGGGGTTGGCCGCCGGCTGGCGTTCCCGCGTCACCGTCTGGTGCGGGAAAGAGCGGGGCGAATGCCGCCAGGGCGGCGTCAGGTCGCTCTAGCAGCGCCGCGCGCCAACGCGGGTACGGCATCGGCTCGACCGGGTAGCCGTACCCGGCCATGGCCGCCGCCAGTTCGTCGTGGCCGAGTGTCTGGCCGTAGAAGTGCCAGTCAGCTCCGGCGTTTCGGCGCGACAGCCGGCCGATTGCCGCTGCCACGTGATCCACCGGGGCCAGGTCGGCCGGCAGACCGAGGTCCGGCACGCCGCCGAGCTGCACACACGTGACGAGCAGCCGACTGAACCAGTCGTCGACGTTGCCGACGCCGGTCGTGGCATCACCGGTGACCCGGGCGGGCCGATAGATCGAGACGGGCAAGCCGCGCTCGCGTGCTGCTCGGGCCAGGGCGTCCGCCACCCATTTGCTGGCGTTGTAGCCATCACCGAGCGTGCAGTCGTCCGGCGGATCACCTTCGCGAACGGTGGCACCGACCTGCCCGGGAGTGAGATAGATGCCCAGGGTGGACACCAGATGCACCGCACAGGGCCGGCCCCGCCCGGCCAGCCGCAGCACCTCGAGCGTGCCGACGACGTTGGCGGGGCGCAGAGCCGCGTACGTGTGCAGGAAGTTGACGGCGCCGCCGTTGTGATAGATGGCGTCGACGGTGTCGGCGAGCCGGTCGGCGCCGGCTGCGGTCAGTCCCAGGTGCGGTGCGGCAAGGTCGCCGGGGAGCCCGGTGAGGCGTTCGGCGTCGGTGTCGCGCCAGAGCCCATAACGGGTGAGGTTTTCCCGGACCCGGGCGAGCGCAGCATCGCCGGTGGCGGCGCGGACGAGGCAGTGCACGTGGGCTGCGCCGGCGTCGAGCAGGTCACGCAGCAGGTAGGCGCCGAGGAACCCGGTTGCGCCGGTGATGAGTGCCGTTTGCGGAACCGCCGGCGGCCGGCCCGGCGGAAGCGCCGCGCAGATGTCGTCGGGCAGCACTGCATCAGCCCGCAAGGTCTTTTCCAGCTCCGCCGCCGAGCTGCCGTCCGTCGCGTTTCCGGATCGGGCACTATCCACTGAGGACGCCAGCGCGCCAAGGTCGGCGGCGGCCAGCACGGCGCGGACGGGCAGTTCCACGCTCAGTTCCTGGGCGATCCGGGCGATCAGCGGCCCGGCCAGCAGTGAGTGCCCGCCGACGTCGTAGAAGCTGTCGCCGGTGCCGATCGGGGCTGTCGTGCCGGTCAGCTCGGCCCAGATCCGCGCGAGGCAACGCTCAGTGTCGGTGCGCGGCGGCAGGTAGGCCACGGCGGTGGTCGAACTGGGCGGCGGCAGCGCCGTCTCGTCGAGCTTGCCGTGCCGGTTCAGCGGCAACGCGGTCAGGGCCACAAAGCGCGCCGGCACGAGATAGTCGGGCAACCGTTCCCGCAGTGCTCGCCGCCAGGTCGCGGCTGGTGGCGGGTCGTCGCTCACCACGTACGCGATCAGCTCGGGCCGGGCGACCACGGCGATCTGCCGGATGCCGGGCAGTGCGGCGACGGCAGCCTCGACCTCGCCCAGTTCGATCCGGTGCCCGCGGATTTTGACCTGCCGGTCGGCGCGGCCGAGAAACTCCAGGCTGCCGTCTGTCCGCTGCCGGACCAGGTCCCCGGTGCGATACATGCGCGCGCCGGGCTCGTCCGCGAACGGGTCCGGCAGGAACCGATCGGCGGTGCCGGCGGGATCCGCGAGGTAACCGCGGGCCGGGGCGGCGCCGCCAAGGTGCAGCTCGCCGGTCACCCCGACCGGCACCTCACGCTGGGCGCCATCGAGCACATATGCCCGTACGTTGGGCAGGGGCACGCCGATGGGGAGCTGAGAGCCGGCGGTCTCGGCAGCGTCGACGGTCTGGTGGGTGGTGGCGCAGACAGTCCCTTCGGTGGGGCCGTAATGGTTGACGAGCGGCACCCTGTCGTCGGTCAGCGTGGCCCACTGCTGCACGGCATGGACACCGACCGCCTCGCCGCCGACCATCATGAGCCGCAGCGAACGCGGGATCGCGACGGACCGGCTGTCGGCGAGGTCGGCGACCCAGCGACGCCAGTGCGGTGCGGCAGCGTCGACGACGGTGACCCCGTGCCGGGTGCAGAACGCCAACAGGGCCGAACCCGTCAACTCGGCAGGTCGCTCGGCCAGCACCAGCGCGGCCCCGCTCACCAGCGCCGGGAACAGGTCGCCGGCGGAGGCATCGAAGCTCAATGGCGGCAGCATGAGCAGCCGGTCAGCCGAGGTGAACCCGTGCACCGCCACGAAACCGTGCACGAGGTTGACCAGGCTGCGGTGATTCACCTGCACGCCTTTAGGAGCACCGGTGGAGCCGGAGGTGAAGATGACGTACGCGAGTTGGTCGAGGTGGTGGGCCGATGCGGGGGGCGGGTCGTCCGGTGCGGGACCATCGGGTGTGAGCAGTGTGCCGCCGTACCCGGGAGGGGTTGTTTCTGCGATCAGCAGCGGGGCACCGGCGTGGGCGAGCAACGCGGCGAGGCGGGCCGGCGGATGGCCGGGGTCGAGGGGCAGGTAGCCAGCACCGGCGCGCAGGACGCCAAGGATCGCGACCACTGCGGCGGGGCTGGCGGGCAATGCCAGCGCGACCGGGACCTCGGGACCGGCGCCGGCGGCCCGCAGTCGTCGGGCCAGCCGGTCGGCGCGGGCCAGCAGCTCGCCGTAGCTGACCGTGTCGGCACCGGCGACGACAGCTGGCGCGTCTGGCTGCTCGGCGGCCCGTGCGGCGATCAGCTCGACCACACTCGCGTCCGGGTACGCATGGCGGCTGCCGCGCCTGCCGGCTTGCGCCGCGCGCTCGGACACCCCGCGAACATCCAGTTCGGACAGCCGAGTGTCGGACCGGTGGGCGAGCGTGGAGAGCACCTGTCGGTACCGGTCGACCAGGCCGTCGATCGTGGTCGCGTCGTAGAGGTCGGTGTCGTAGTCGACGATGACCCGGAGCCCGGTGCCCGTGTCATCCACGAAGAAGGTGAGGTCCATGCGGGTGGTGTCGCGGGCGAAGCCGAGCGGTTCCAGCGTCAGGCCTGCCACAGCCCGGTTGCCCGGCCCGCGCGGCGGGTTGAGCACGAACATGACCTGGAACAGCGGGTTGCGTCCGTCCCGGCGCGACACCCGGGCGGCCTCGACGATGCGGTCGAAGGGCAGCCCGGCGTGGTCGATGGCGTCGATGCACTCGGCCTTGACCCGGTCCAGCACGGCGGCCAAGGTCGGGTCGCCGCCCAGATCGGTGCGGATGGGAACGCTGTTGACGAACATGCCGACCGCGTCGGCCAGTTCCGGCCGGTCCCGAGTGGTCACCGGAGAACCCACGCAGACGTCGTCACTGCCGGCGAGTCGGGACAGGAGGACCTGCAACGCGGCCAGGAGCACCGCAAACCGGGTAGCGCCGCGCGCCCGACCCACCGTGTCGATGCCGTCGCGCAGCTCGGCAGGGAACCGGTGCTCCCTGCTGCCACCGCGGCCGGACGCCGTCGCCGGGCGAGGCCGGTCGGTGGGCAGGTCGAGCCCCTCGGGTACGCCGTCGAGCCGGCCGGCCCAGTACGCGCGGTGCCGGTCCAGCCCGGCTCCCCCGGCACGGTCGCGCAGCCACAGCGCGTAGTCCGGGTACTGGCAGCCCACTGGCGGCAGCTCCACCCGCTGCCCGGCCTGCAGGGCGGCATAGGCGACGGTGAGGTCCCGAACGATCACCACCAGCGAACGGTCGTCGCTGACGATGTGGTGCGTGGTGAGGACAAGCGCGTGGTCCTCAGCGCCCAGCCGGATCAGCAGCACCCGCAGCAGCGGCGCGACGCCCAAGTCGAACGGGATCTCAATCTCCGCGCGGACGGCCCGGTCGAGGGCAACGGCGTCCGCGTCGGTCAGCTCGACGTGCCGGATTCGGACCCGAGCCTGCGGATCATCCGAGGCGAGCACCCGCTGCTCGGCACCGCCTGCGGCGTCAGAAACCAGACCGGTCCGCAGCGCCTCATGCCGCGCCACCACCACGTCGACAGCGCCCTGCAACGCCGTCAGGTGGAGCGGTCCCCGCAGCCGGGTGGCCCACGACAGCGCATAGGCGGAACTGCCGGGACGCAGCCGGTCGAGGAACCACAACCCCTCCTGCAGTGGCGACAGCGGCACCGGACGACCCAGTGCCCGCCGTGCGATAGGTGTTTCGGTACGCGCCAAGCCGCGCTCGGCAAGCAGCCGGCGCAGCAAGGCCTGACGGTCGGTCGCCTCGGTGGTCACTGGTGGACCCTCCTCTCTACGGGACTTGAGAAGGTGCCCGTGGTTAGATGCCGGTGAGAGCCGGGGTGACGGCCCGTGGTGGTCG
>NZ_JBITBX010000014.1:0-113637 GCF_044452725.1 Actinoplanes sp. NPDC051859
GGGGGGGGGGGGGGGGGGTTGGGGGGTGGGGGGGGGGGTGGGGGTGGGGGGGGGGGGGGTTGGGGGGGGGGGGGGGGGGGGGGGGGGTGGGGGGTTTGGGGGGGGGGGGGGGGGGGGGGCGCCCCCCCCGCTTCTGTGCTTCGGGTGGGTGAACTTTCGCAGGGAGAGTGAGCTGGTGGGACCCGCCCGCTAAGGCGTGGCATGAGCAGGTAAGCTGGTGCGGTTGCCACGGCGAGGGTGCCACGCGGTCTGCTGCAGTTTGCGGAGTTCGCTTGAGGCACCGTGATCGACGCGGTGCTCCGGGCCTGTGCCCAGTGCGCCTCTTGCCGAGCACTGAGCACCACCCACCGCTCGGCTCCGCCGATCACCGCCCGCAGCCCGCAAGCCGCAGACTTAGACGCAGCCCGATCAAAGTTTCAGGAGTATCCCCGTGTCCGAGGTAAAGATCAGCGCCGAGCCCCGTACCGAGTTCGGCAAGGGTGGTGCCCGCCGCACGCGCCGGGCTGGCCTGGTGCCTGCCGTGCTGTACGGCCACGGCGAGGCGCCCCAGCACATCGCGCTGCCGGCGCGGGAGTTCGCTGCCGCGATTCGGCACGGCGGCCTGAACCAGGTGTTCACCATCGACATCACCGGCGGCACGGGGACCACCCTGGCGTTGCCGAAGGCGATCCAGCGTGACCCGATCAAGGACACGTACGAGCACGTCGACCTGATCATCGTGAAGCGGGGCGAGAAGGTCCAGGTGGACGTCCCGGTGACGCTGGTCGGCGAGGCCGCCAAGAACACGCTCGTGGTGAGCGAGAGCATGACGCTTGCGGTGACGGCCGAGGCGCTGCACGTGCCGGCCGCGCTCGAGGTTTCCATCGAGGGCCTGGAGGCGGGCTCGCAGGTGACCGCCGGCGACGTGACGCTGCCGAAGGGCACCGAGCTGGCTGTGGACGCCGCGCACGTCATCGCGATCGTGTCGCAGGCGCAGACTGCCGCGCAGATGGAGGGTGACACCGGCGAGGCGACCGAGGAGGCCGCCGAGGGCGAGGCCACCGAGGAAGCTGCCGGCTGACGCCGACGCCAACACCCAACAGGGAAAGTGCCGGCTGGCACTTTCCCTGTTGTCGTCTCTAGGAGAGCTGATGACCGAGGTCGCACCCTGGCTCGTCGTGGGCTTGGGCAATCCGGGCCGGGAGTACGCCGCCAACCGGCACAACGTCGGTTTCATGGTGGCGGAATTGTTGGCGTCCCGGGTGGGCGGCAAGTTCGGGCGGCACAAGCGGGCGGTGGCCGAGGTGGCGGAGGGCCGGCTCGGGTTCGGCGGCCCGAAGCTGATCCTGGTGAAGCCGTTGACGTATATGAATCTGTCGGGGGCGCCGGTGGTGGCGTTGGGGCAGTTCTTCAAGGTGCCGGTGGAGAATGTGATCGCGGTGCACGACGAGTTGGACGTGCCGTACGGCGATATCCGGGTGAAGCGCGGCGGCGGTGAGGGTGGTCACAACGGGCTGCGCTCGATGTCGAAGTCGCTGAGCAGTAAGGAGTACGCCCGGGTGCGGTTCGGCATCGGGCGGCCGCCGGGCCGGCAGGATCCGGCGGATTTCGTGTTGTCGGATTTCTCCTCGACGGAGCGCAAGGAGCTGGAGTTTCTCGTGGATCGGGCAGCCGATGTGGTGGCGGCCGTGGTGCAGGAGGGCGTCGAGTGGGCGCAGAACAAATACCACGGAAACTGACTTTCTGAGGTCCAAACAGGTAGATCCTTTAGACCCTTTTGTCCGTCTATCGGTCCCGTGACGCCGCCCGCTGTTAGCGCGTTGGTCACATAGCGCATCGCAACGATGCGCGGGAATCGACGGTGCGGGGGAGGGTCGGGTGACACAGGACCTGTCCGGCAGCCGCGAGGTGCGGCTGGACGAGACGACGGTGATCCTGCCGACGATCCAGCGGCGCGGCGGTTCGGAGTCGGCCCGGGTGGACGTCGTCCCGGAGACGCACGGCCCGGCGAATCATCCACCCGCCAACCACGGCCCGCGCCCGCACCGCACATCGCCGCACCGCGATCGGAGTCGCAACAGCAAGATTCCCTCGCCGGCCCGCCCGGCCGCTGACGAGGACAATGCGCCACCGCAGGCCGGCCAGGTCGGCACCGACCGGGCGCGGAACCAGGCAGCGGACCAGCTGTGGTCGCCGCGGCCCAACCGGTCGGCGGCGGCGCGGCCGACAGCCCGGCCCTTCGTCCGGGTACGCGGCAAACACGCGGCCATGTCGCGGCGGCAGCGCTGGGAGCGCCGGTACGTGCAGGCGCTCGTCCTGTGTGACCTGGTCGCCGGGATAGCCGCGGGCGCGGTGACGTTCGGGCTGCGGTTCGGCGACGAAGTGACCGCGTACAACCAGTGGTACTTGTTGCTGTCGGCGCTGTTGCCGGTGGCGCTGCTGGCTGTCCTGGTGGTCAGTCGGGCGTACGAGCGGCGCTACCTGTTCGTCGGCACGGACGAGTACCAGCGGGTGTTCCGGGGCGGCATCGGCCTGATCGCCACCGTCGCCGTCGTCTCGTACGCCTTGGAGCTCGACCTCGCCCGCTCGTACGTCCTGGCCGCCCTCCCCACGGCGATCGTCTCGGCGGTGGTCCTGCGGTTCGCCCTGCGTAAACGGCTGCATCTGGAGCGTGCGCGCGGCGAGAGCCTGCGCCGGGTGCTGGTGGTCGGGCACGAGTTGTCGGTCATCGGGATCACCCGGCAGTTGCGCCGCGAGCGCTATCACGGCCTGGAGGTGGTCGGTGCCTGCCTGCCGCCGGAGCGCGACGGGCCCGGGGAACTGGCGGACGGCCGGTTCCGGCCGCGGGCCAGCGACGTCGATTTGCCGGTGTATGGCACTTTCGACGACGTGGCGAACGCGGTGGACGCGGCCGAGGCGGACACGGTCGTGGTGCTGAGCTGCCCGGAACTCGACGGGGTGGTGTTGCGCCGGCTCGCGTGGCGGCTGGAGCGCGACGAGGTCGATCTGGTGGTGGCGAGCGCGCTGATCGATGTGGCCGGTGCGCGGACCACGATCCGGCCGTTCGACGGCCTGCCGATGCTGCACGTCGAGCATCCCCGGCTGCACGGGGGAGCCCGCATCGTCAAAGATCTCTTCGATCGGCTCGGTGCGTTGTTTCTGCTGGTCATCTTCGGTCCGGTGTTGTTAACCGTCGCACTGTGTGTCCGGCTGACGTCGCGGGGGCCGGTACTCTTCCGGCAGGTACGGGTCGGGCGTGACGGTTCCGAATTCCGCATCTTCAAGTTCCGCAGCATGTATACCGACGCCGAGGCGCGGCTCGCTGAGCTTCGGCACCTCAACGAGCACGACGGTGTGCTCTTCAAGATCCGTGACGACCCGCGGGTGACCCCGGTCGGACGTTGGCTGCGGCGGCTGTCTCTTGACGAACTGCCGCAATTGCTGAACGTTCTGTCAGGTCAGATGTCGTTGGTCGGCCCGCGGCCGCCGTTGCCGTCGGAGGTGGCCGCCTATGCCGACGACGTGCGGCGCCGGCTCGCGGTCAAACCGGGCATGACGGGCCTCTGGCAGGTATCCGGTCGTTCGGACCTCTCCTGGGAGGAGGCGGTCCGGCTGGACCTGCGCTATGTGGAGAACTGGTCCCTGGGCTTGGACCTGGTGATCCTTTTGCGGACCATGACCGCGGTGGTCCGGTCGTCGGGAGCGTACTGAGAGTCGTGAGGAGAGCGATGAGCGAGCAGACAGGGACGTCGGCCCGCATTGCGGGACAGCGGGAACCGGAGTCCGGCGGCACACCGCCGGTGAACGACTCCGCGTTCGCCCGCTGGCTGGCGGACCGCGCCGGGCAGGTGCTGCTCCAGGTTCGTGCGGACATGGGTTACGCGGACGGCAAGGCGTTGAAGGCCGCGGGCGACAAAGCTGCGCACGACCTTTTGCGTACGGAGCTCGCCCGCTGGCGGCCCGCCGACGCCGTGCTGTCGGAGGAGGACGACCACGCCCGGGTGGCATGGCAGGACGGCGAGCCCGGCATCATGCGACCGGACCGGCTGGACGCCTCGCGGGTCTGGATCGTGGACCCGTTGGACGGCACTCGGGAGTTCTCCGAGGAGGGCCGCAGCGACTGGGCGGTGCACGTCGCGCTGTGGACCGCCGACTGCAAGAGCCCGAGCTGCCTGTCCGCTGGTGCGGTGGCGATGCCGGCCCAGCACCGTACGTTAGGAACCGATCACACTCCGGCGTACCCGCCGCTTCCGGCGCCGAGCGTCCCGCCCGCGCCGATCCGGATCGCCGCGAGCCGGACCCGGCCGCCGGCCTTCGTCACCGCCCTGGCCGAGGACATCGGCGCGGAGCTGGTGCCGATGGGCTCGGCCGGTGTCAAGATCGCCGCGGTGATCAGCGGCGAGGCCGACGCCTACGTCCACGCCGGCGGCCAGTACGAGTGGGACAGCGCCGCGCCGATCGCTGTGGCGGCAGCCACCGGATTGCACACTTCCCGAATCGACGGAAGTGAGTTGAAATACAACCAGGCCGATCCCAAGTTGCCGGATCTCCTGGTCTGTCGGAAGGATCTCGCCCCCCGTTTGCTGGCAGCGTTGCAGCGGCACCTCCCGTAACCTGACCCCCGCACCCCCACGGAATCGAAAGGCTAGGGATCCTGTGAGCCAGGCGAAGCCCTACCGCGTCTCCCATCTGGACGCCCTGGAGGCCGAGAGCATCTTCGTGATGCGCGAGGTGATGGCCGAGTTCGAGCGGCCGGTGCTGCTGTTCTCCGGCGGCAAGGACTCCATCGTCATGCTGCGGCTGGCCGAAAAGGCCTTCGCCCCGGCCCGCGTCCCGTTCCCGGTCATGCACGTCGACACCGGGCACAACTTCCCCGAGGTGCTCGACTACCGCGACGCCCGGGTCACCGAGCTGGGCCTCAACCTGGTGGTCGCGAGCGTGCAAGAGGCGATCGACTCCGGCCAGGTCCGCGAGCTGCCCGACGGCACGCGCAACCGGATCCAGACCCCGGTGCTGCTCGCCGCGGTCGAGAAGTACCGCTTCGACGCCCTGTTCGGCGGCGCCCGCCGCGACGAGGAGAAGGCCCGCGCCAAGGAGCGGATGTTCAGCTTCCGCGACGAGTTCGGCCAGTGGGACCCGAAGAACCAGCGGCCCGAGCTCTGGTCGCTGTACAACGGGCGGCACCACCCCGGCGAGTCGATCCGCGTCTTCCCGCTGTCCAACTGGACTGAGCTGGACGTGTGGCACTACATCGCGAAGGAAGAGATCGCGCTGCCGAGCATCTACTACGCCCACGACCGCGAGGTCGTCGAGCGCGACGGGATGTTCTACGCGGTGAACGAGTTCATCACTGCGCGCGCGGGCGAGAAGGTCGAGACCCGCCGGGTGCGCTACCGCACCGTCGGCGACGCGTCGCAGACCGCCGCCGTGCTCTCCGACGCTGACACGGTCGAGAAGGTCATCGACGAGGTGGCGGCGACCCGGATCACCGAGCGCGGCGCCACCCGGGGCGACGACAAGGTCAGCGAGGCCGCGATGGAAGACCGCAAGCGGGAAGGCTACTTCTGATGAGTCAGGCAGTTCTGGAGACCGAGGCGGCCGCCGCCCGCAACATGGACCTGCTGCGGTTCGCCACCGCGGGCAGCGTCGACGACGGCAAGTCGACCCTGATCGGCCGGCTGCTCTACGACACCAAGTCGCTGTTCTCCGACCAGCTCGAAGCGGTCGAGGCGGTCAGCGCGGCGCGCGGCGACGAATACACCAACCTGGCGCTGCTCACCGACGGCCTGCGCGCCGAGCGGGAGCAGGGCATCACGATCGACGTGGCGTACCGCTACTTCGCGACGCCGCGGCGCAAGTTCATCATCGCGGACACCCCGGGGCACATCCAGTACACCCGGAACATGGTCACCGGCGCCTCGACCGCCGACCTGGCGCTGATCCTGGTCGACGCCCGCAAGGGCCTGGTCGAGCAGTCGCGTCGGCACGCCTTCCTGACCTCACTACTGCGCGTGCCGCACCTGGTGCTGTGCGTCAACAAGATGGACCTGGTCGGCTGGGACAAGGAGGTGTACGACCGGATCGCCGACGAGTTCACCTCGTTCGCCGCGAAGCTGGACATCACCGACCTGACGATCATCCCGATCTCCGCGCTGGAGGGCGACAACATCGCCTCCCGCTCGGAGAAGAGCCCCTGGTACGAAGGCCCGTCGCTGCTGCACCACCTGGAACACGTCCACATCGCGTCCGACCGCAACCTGGTCGACGTCCGCTTCCCGGTGCAGTACGTCATCCGCCCGCAGTCGACCACGGTCACCGACTACCGCGGCTACGCAGGTCAGGTCGCCTCCGGCGTCCTCAAGCCCGGCGACGACGTGCTGGTCCTGCCGTCCGGAATGACCAGCAAGATCGCGGCGATCGACACCGCGGACGGCCCGGTCGACGAGGCGTTCCCGCCGATGTCCGTGACGGTCCGGCTGCGCGACGAGATCGACATCTCCCGCGGCGACATGATCTGCCGGCCGAACAACGCCCCGGCGGTCGCCCAGGACCTCGAGGCGATGGTCTGCTGGATGGACGAGACCGCGCCGCTGCGCGTCGGTGCCAAGTACACGATCAAGCACACGACGCGGACGGCCCGCACGGTCATCCGCGGCCTGCAGTACCGGCTCGACGTCAACACGCTGCACCGCGACGAGGACGCCGGTCAGCTCGGCCTGAACGAGATCGGCCGGGTCAAACTGCGCACCACCCTGCCGCTGCTCGCCGACGAGTACCGCCGCAACCGCACCACCGGCGGCTTCATTCTCATCGACGAGACCACCAACCGGACGGTCGGCGCCGGCATGATCATCGAGGCCTCCTGACCTCGGCGAACTGACCCGAAAGCAGCCCGTCCGGCACTGCGCCGGGCGGGCTGCGACGTTCCCAGCTGCCGGCGGCGCCGGACGGCTGTGCTTCGGAGCGTCGGTGAAGTCGCGGCTAGCGGTCGTCGTCGCGCGAGGTGGCGTCCTCGATCGCCTCGCTGATCGCCCCGGTGAGGTCGCCGGACGGGACCGCGATGCTCTCGCCGTCAACCTCGTCGGGCCTCGTGGTGGCCCGAGTGGGCTCGGGTGCGGTAGCGGCGCCGGCGAAGCCGAACTCGTTGGGTCGGTTCTCGTCCGATTCGACTGTCATGCCTGGCGCATACCCAGCACGCCGGGACGGTATTCCGCTGGAGAGGCGGCGGGCACCGGGGCCGGGAGTGACCGGCCAGATGGTGGGGGAGCCGTAAGAGTGGGTGCGGTAGGCGTCCTCGACCGCGGCCGTGACCGCAGCTGCCCGGTCCGCGTCGATCAGGGCGAGGACGCAGCCGCCGAAGCCGCCGCCGGTCATTCGGGCGCCGTAGGCTCCCGCAGCCAGCGCGGCCCCGACAGCCACGTCGACCCGGTCCACCGTGATCTCGAAGTCGTCGCGCATCGAGGCGTGTGACGCGGTGAGCAGCGGGCCGATCTCGCGGATGCGCCCGGCGCGCAGCAGCGCCACGGTGTCGAGCACCCGTTGGTTCTCAGTGACGACATGCCGGACCCGGCGGCGCATGACCTCGTCGTCGAGCTGGGACAGCGCCGCGGGCAGGTCCGTGACGTCGCGCAAGGCGGGAACGCTGAGAATGCGCGCCGCGTCCTCGCAGGAGGCCCGGCGGGCGCCGTACTCGCCGTCGACGTGCCGATGGGGGGTGTTGGTGTCGATCACCAGGATGGTGAGGCCGGCCGCGGCGAGGTCGAACGGGATCTGCTCGACCGCGAGCGAGCGGCAGTCCAGGAACAGGGCCCGGCCGGCTTCGCAGCGCAACGATGCCGACTGGTCCATGATCCCGGTGGGCGCGCCCACGTAGGCGTTTTCGGCGCGCTGGGCGATTGCAGGCCGATCAGCGAGCGGCAGGTTGAGCCCGCCCAGTTCGACGAGGGCGGTCAGCACCGCGGACTCGAGCGCTGCCGAGGAGGAGACGCCGGCGCCGACGGGCACGTCCGAAGCGAGGGCGATGCGGGCGGGCGGCACCGCGTGGCCCGCGTCGCGCAATGCCCAGACGACGCCGGCGATGTATGCAGCCCAGCCGGTGACCGTGCCAGGAGCCGGGTCGGTGAAATTCACCGGCTCCGGGGCGAAGTCCGAACACACCGTCCAGCCGGGGCCCGCAGCGGCTGGCCCACTGGTCGGCGCAATGGGGGCTGGCCCACTGGTCGGCGCGATGGCGGCTGACTCGCTGGTCGGCCCAACGGCGGCTGACTCGCTGGTCGGCGCAATGGCGGCTGACTCGCTGGTCGGCGCAACGGCGGCTGACTTGCTGGTCGGCGCAACGGCGGCTGACTCGCTGGTCGGCGCAATGGCGGCGACGACCTGTTGGGGTAGGGCGAAGGGTAGGACGAAGCCGGCGTTGTAGTCGGTGTGCTCGCCGATCAGGTTGACCCGGCCGGGGGCGGCCCACAGCCCGGCCGGGTCGGTGCCGAAGGTGGCGCGGAAGGCCGCAGCGGCCGCGGGGGCGACGTCCACGGTGCTCAGCTCACGCGACGTGGGCGCGGTAGAAGTTCCAGGCGTCGCCGATCATCTCCTGCAGGGTGTTCTTTTCCGGCACCCAGCCGAGCTCGTCGCGCGCGCGCTGCGAGGAAGCGACCAGGGTGGCGGGGTCGCCCTCGCGGCGGGGGGCGACCTCCACGGGCAGGTCGGTGCCGGTGACCTCGCGGGCCGCTTCGACGACCTGGCGGTTGGAGAAGCCGTTCCCGTTGCCGAGGTTGTAGATCTTGTGTTCGCCGCCGGTCGCGGCGTCCAGGGCGAGCAGGTGGGCCCGGGCGAGGTCGACGACGTGGATGTAGTCGCGGACGCAGGTGCCGTCCACGGTGGGGTAGTCGTCGCCGAAGAGCTGCAGCTTGTCGCGCTTACCGGCGGCGACCTGCAGGGCGATCGGGATGAGGTGGGTCTCCGGGTCGTGCCGCTCGCCGATGGTGGTGCCGTCTCCGCGGATCAGCGCGCCGGCCACATTGAAGTAGCGCAGCGAGACCGCGGCCAGCCCGTGCGCGTACGCCTCGGAGGTCAGCGCGAAGTCGAAAGTCAGCTTCGTGGCGCCGTACGTGTTGGTGGGGGCTTTGGTGGCGTTTTCGGTGATCGGCAGTTCGGTGGGGTTGCCGTAGACGGCGGCGGTGGAGGAGAACACGACGCGGGGGACCCGGGCGGCGCGGATGGCGTCGAGCAGCGCGAGTGACCGCTGGACGTTGTGGTCCCAGTAGATCTCGGGCTTGGTCATCGACTCGCCGGCGGCGATCAGGCCGGCGAAGTGCAGGACGGCGTCGAAGCCCGCGTCGGGGGTGAGCACTGAGCCTGCGTCGGCAATGTCAGCTTGGACGAAGGTAGCGTCGGGGGCGACCGCTTCTCGAAAGCCGGTGCTGAGGTTGTCCAGGACGACGAGCTCGTGCCCGGCGTCGAGCAAGAGGCGGCTGGTGACGCTGCCGACGTAGCCGGCGCCTCCGGTGACGAGAAGTTTCACCACACGACCTTTCGTTGCACTGCTGGCAGGCGAGTTCGCCGTCCAGGGTCACTCAATAACGCTCACAAGTCAACACGATCGAACATGGACGCGAGCCACGCCGGGCGTTTGACGGGACGCCCGCCGAGACTGACACAATGGCGCTCATGTCCGACGCCGACCGCCGACCGCGGGTGCTTTCCGGCATCCAGCCGACCGCCGACTCGTTCCATATGGGCAATTATCTCGGAGCGGTCCGCAACTGGGTGGCCATGCAGGAAACGGCCGACGCGTTCTACTGCGTCGTCGACCTGCACGCGATCACCATGGGGCACGACCCGGTGGCCTTGCGCAACCGCACCCGGCTCTCCGTGGCCCAGCTGCTCGCCCTCGGCCTCGACCCCGAGCGGTGCACCCTGTTCGTGCAGTCGCACGTCCCGGAGCACGCCCAGCTCGGCTGGGTGCTGAGCTGCATCACCGGGTTCGGCGAGGCCGGGCGGATGGTCCAGTTCAAGGACAAGTCGGCGAAGCAGGGCTCCGACACCACCAGCGTCGGGCTGTTCACCTACCCGATCCTGCAGGCCGCGGACATCCTGCTCTACCAGGCGGACGCGGTGCCGGTCGGCGAGGACCAGCGGCAGCACCTCGAGCTGACCCGCGACCTGGCCCAGCGGTTCAACACCCGGTTCGGGCGGACGTTCACGGTGCCTTCGGCGTACATCGTGAAGGACACAGCCAAGATCACGGACCTGCAGGACCCGACCGCCAAGATGTCGAAGTCGGCGTCCTCGCCCAACGGCATCATCGAGCTGCTGGAAGACCCCGCGCGCTCGGCCAAGAAGATCAAGTCGGCGGTCACCGACACCGGCCGGGAGATCCTCTACGACGAGGAAAACAAGCCGGGCATCAGCAACCTGCTCACCATGTACGCGGCGCTCACCGCGCGGACCATAGACGAACTGCTCGAGCAGTATGACGGCCGCGGCTACGGTGACCTCAAGAAGGACCTCGCCGAGATCGTGGTGGAGTTCGTCAAGCCGGTGCAGGAGCGCACCCGGACCTACTTGGAGGACCCGGGGTACCTCGACAAGGTGCTGGCGATCGGCGCGGAGAAGGCGCGGGCCGTGTCGGCGGCGACGCTGGCCACGGCGTACCAGAACATCGGCTTTCTCAGCCCGTCCCGTGGAGCCTGACCCACGGTGACGGACACGGCGACACCCACGACGCGGATCGGCGTCGCGATCGACATCCCCGCACCGTGGGGACCCGAGCTGACCCGGCGCCGGGCCGAGGCGGGCGACCCGCAGGCGGCGTACACGCCCGCGCACGTCACCCTGCTCGGCCCGACGGAGATCCCGACCGCGGCGCTGCCGGCTGTCGAGCGGCACTTGGCGAAGGTCGCGGCGGCGCAGGAGCCGTTCGTCGTGCACCTGCGAGGGACCGGCACGTTCCGGCCGATCACCGAGGTGGTGTTCGTGACGCTGGCCGCCGGGATCAGCGAATGCGAGCTGCTGGCCGCCGCCATCGTCGAGGCCGAGGCGGTGCACCGTGACTCCCGGTTCCCGTACCACCCGCACGTCACGGTCGCGCAGGATGTCGACCCCGCCGCGCTCGATGCGGTCTTCGACGATCTTGCCGAGTTCGAGGCGCGCTTCGACGTGCCGGCGTTCACGCTGTTCTCGCATGATCTCTCCGCCGCTGGCGATGGTCCCTGGCAGCGCCGCCGCGACTATTCCCTGGGTGTTCCGGGCTAGCCGACCTTCCATTGGGTACGGTCACCCGCGTGAACGTCATCGACCGGGCGTACGCGGCGGTCGAGGCACGGATCATGGCCTGGCGGCACCGCTCGCGCACCTTCGACCACCTGAGCCGGGCCGCGCTGCGCTACGACGAGGTCTCTGGCGGACGGCTCGCGGCGGCCATCGCCTACTACGGTTTCTTCGCGGTGTTCGCGCTCGCCTTGATCGGCTACTCGGCCTTCGGTTTCTTGATCAAATCCAATGTGGCGCTGTTCGACGTCGTGCAGGAGTTCCTTCGGCAGAATCTGCCGTTCCTGGACGTGAAGGCCATTCTCGACAGTGGCCGTACGGTCGGCATCGTCGGCATTCTGGGCTTGATCTTCACCGGCATCGGCTGGGTGGAGGCGATCCGGTCCTCGCAGCGGCTGATCTGGCGGCTCAACGAGCAGCCGGGCTACATCGTCGTCCGGCAGGTGGTCGACCTGCTCGTGCTGGTCGGCATCCTGCTGCTGCTCACCGTCTCGGTCGGCGCCGTGTACGGCCTGGAGGCAGTGCTCGAATGGCTGGCCGACGGCCGGGTCGGCGTCCTGCTGCAGATCATCAGCGTGGTGCTGACCATCGGGGTGAACATGCTGCTCGCGGCGGCGCTGCTGGCCGCCGTGCCGCGGCTGCGGATGACAGCGCGGCGGATGGCCCCGCCCGTCCTGCAGGTGGGCATCGGGATCTACCTGCTCAACACCGTGGGCAAGTCGTTCGTCGGGCTGATCCAGCGCAACCCCGCGTACGGTCTGGTCGCCAGCGCCGTGGGCCTGCTCGTCTATCTCTACGTCTTCAACCAGCTGCTGCTCTTCGGTGCGGCGTGGGCGGCGACCAGTCCGCACGGCCGGGTCGTCGACCTCTCCGCGGACGATAAAACCGCTCCAGTGGGGCAAAATGCCTGGATCCGGCACCGACGCCCGGAATGATGTTCGGGTGGGCACTCTCGTGACGTTGCACCTGCCGCCCGGCTCACCCGTGGCCGACCTGCCGTGGATCATCACCATCGGTCCGCTGGACGACGACGAGGGGTGGGAGCCGCTGGTCTGCGGGCCGTACGAGCGGCCGCACGCGCTGGCCCTGGCGCAGGCCGTCGTCGCGGATGAGGACCTGATGGCGGTGGTGGAGCCGTTGCTGCCGCTGGCCGACGCCGAGGCAATCCGGGCCGAGGTCGAGCTGGCCAAGTCCGGGGGCAGTCCGGATGCCGGTGCCGAGGAGCTGTCCGCGGAAACATTCGACAGTGCTGAGCCGCGGCGCACGACGCCGGGCCGTCCACCCACGCGGGAAGAGGTGCGGGCCGGGTTCGCCCGGATCGCCGCCAAGCTGGCAGCCGCCGGGTAAAGCCGGCGCGCGGCGGCTCGGCATACTGGGCGCGTGGTGCTCTCCCGGAAGTGGTCCGCGTTCCTGATCGCCGTGGGCGGCTGGACTTGGCTGATCTGGCCCCGCTTCGGTGTGGCCATCTGGAAGGACGAGCGGTCCTTCGCGGCCGGGTCGCCGACGTCCTTCCTCTGGGTGCACGCGCTGCTGATCGGCGCATCCCTCGCGGTGGGCACGACGGTCGGTGTTCTCGGTATCCGGGCGTGGCGGGCAGCCCGGCCCCCGCGGTGACCGAATAATTTTCACGTTCGGGATCGCTGTACCGAAGGATTTACGGTGAGTGATGCCGCCGACGTGCTTTCCCGCGTTTTGACCCCGGAACTCCCATTCGGCGGGACTCCCGGTTGCGCGTAGGTAACGGTGAGCCAACAGTCCGGTGAGATCTCCTTCACGGCGCCTTTACCTGGGGCTACGCTCCCGACCTGAGATGCACCACGCTGTGTTGGTGCGCTGTGGAAGGAGGGCGTCTTGCGCCCAGTAAGTGGGAAGCGAATCGTTGCGATTCTTGCGGCGGGTGGGCTGACGCTCGCCGCCGCTGCCTGTGGCGACGCCCCGAAGGACACCCCTAGCGGTTCCGGTGCGAGCACTGCCGCGGCATACAAGGCGTGCATGGTCACCGACACCGGTGGCATCGACGACCGGTCCTTCAACGCCTCGGCGTGGGCCGGCCTGCAGGCCGCCAAGCAGAACCAGGCCAACGTCGACCCGAAGTACGCGCCGTCGACGGCTGAGGCCGACTACGAGCCCAACCTGCGCGCCTACGTCACGCAGAAGTGCAACTTCATCCTCTCGGTGGGTGGCCTGATGGGCACCGCCACCAAGAAGGTCGCGGACGAGAGCAAGAACCAGCAGTTCGGCATCGTGGACAGCGCCGTTGAGGGCGCGACCAACGTCTACCCGATGCAGTTCGCCACCGAGCAGGCCGCGTTCCTCGCCGGCTACCTCTCGGCGGGCTACTCGAAGAGCGGCAAGGTCGCCACCTACGGCGGCATGAAGATCCCGCCGGTCACCGTCTTCATGGACGGCTTCGCCGACGGCGTCGCGCACTACAACAAGACCAAGAGCAAGAACGTCCAGGTGCTCGGCTGGGACAAGGCCAAGCAGAACGGCACGTTCGCCGAGAACTTCGGTGACCAGGCCAAGGGCAAGACGATCACCAACACGTTCGTCTCGCAGGGCGCCGACGTGGTCATGCCGGTCGCCGGCGGCACCGGTCTGGGCACCGCCGACGTCGCCAAGGCGTCCGGTGGCAAGCTCTCCGTCGTCTGGGTCGACCAGGACGGCTGCAAGAGCGCCGAGCAGTACTGCGACGTCTTCCTGACCACCGTGGTCAAGAACATCGCGGGCGCCGTGGAGAAGGCCGTGGCTGAGGGTGCGGCCGGCAAGCCGCTCGCCTCGACCCCGGGCTACAAGGGCACGCTGGAGAACGACGGTGTCTCGCTGGCGCCGTACAACCAGTTCGACAGCAAGGTCGACGCGGCCCTCAAGGCCGAGATCGAGAAGCTGAAGAAGGACATCATCGGCGGCACCATCAAGGTCGAGTCGGCCAACGCCCCGAAGTGACCTTGTTTTGATCTAGCAAACCGGCCGCCGCGCGGTCGCGGGAACACTCCCGCGACCTGCGCGGCGGCTCTGCTCGGGCCGTTTCGACCCCCTCCCGTCGCAACGCCCGGCCCCTCGTCCAGGAGATTCCGCTGAGACTCGAGCTGCGCGGCATCACCAAGCGCTTCGGCGACCTGGTGGCCAACGACCACATCGACCTGACCGTCGAGCCCGGCGAGGTTCACGCCCTCCTGGGTGAGAACGGCGCGGGAAAGTCCACCCTCATGAACCAGCTCTACGGCCTGCTGCAGCCGGACGAGGGCGAGGTTCTCGTCGACGGGAAAGCGGTGACCTTCCGCAGCCCGCGCGACGCCATCGCCGCCGGCATCGGCATGGTCCACCAGCACTTCATGCTGGTGCCCGTCTTCACCGTTGCCGAAAACATCGCGCTCGGCGCCGAGAAGACCAAAGCCGGATTCCTCGACCGCCGCCGCGCCCGCCGCGAGGTCCTCGAGGTCTCCGAGCGGTACGGCCTCCCGGTCGACCCCGACGCCCTCGTCGAGCACCTGCCGGTCGGCGCGCAGCAGCGCGTCGAGATCGTCAAGGCGCTGACCCGCGACGTCGACCTGCTCATCCTCGACGAGCCGACCGCCGTGCTCACCCCGCAGGAGACCGAGGAACTGCTCGCGGTCATGCGCGGGCTGTGTGACGCCGGCAAGTCCATCGTCTTCATCACCCACAAGCTCAAAGAGGTCAAGGCGATCGCCGACCGGATCACCGTGATCCGGCGCGGTAAGACCGTCGGCACGGCCAGCCCGAGCGCCCCCGAGCATGAACTCGCGGCGCTGATGGTGGGGCGTGCGGTGAGTCTCGAAGTGGACAAGGCCCCCGCCGAGCCCGGCCGCGAAGTGCTGCAGGTCTCCGGCCTGATCGTCGACGACGACCGCGGCGTCCGCGCCGTCGACAACGTCGACCTGACCGTGACCGCGGGCGAGATCCTCGGCATCGCGGGCGTGCAGGGCAACGGACAGACCGAGCTGATCGAGGCGATCATGGGCCTGCGTAAGCCGCGGGCCGGGTCGATCACCGTCGACAACGAAGAGCTCACCGGCATGAGCACCAAGCAGATCCTGCGCTCGGGCGTCGGCTACGTCCCCGAGGACCGCAGCCTCGACGGCGTGGTCAAGGAGTTCTCCGTCGCCGAGAACCTGGTGCTCGACCAGTACGACCGGGCGCCGTACGGCAACTCGTTCCAGCTCAACCCGGCCGAGGTGCAGAAGTCGGCGCGCGAGCGGGTGGAGCAGTTCGACATCCGTACCCAGTCGGCGGACACCCCCGTCGGCACGCTGTCCGGTGGTAACCAGCAGAAGGTGGTCGTGGCCCGGGAGCTGTCCCGGCCGCTGCGGTTGTTCATCGCCGCGCAGCCCACCCGTGGTGTGGACGTCGGCTCGATCGAGTTCATCCACAAGCGGATCGTGCACGAGCGCGACGTGGGCACCGCCGTGATCGTGGTGTCGAGCGAGCTGGACGAGGTCGTCGGGCTCGCCGACCGGGTGGCGGTCATGTACCGCGGTCGGGTGCTGGCGATCGTCTCGCCGGACACCCCCCGCGACAAGCTGGGTCTGCTGATGGCCGGTATCACCGACTCGTCCGCCGCCAAGCCGGCGACGACCGACGGTGACGAGGCTGTAGAGAAGGGGACGAAGTGACTACCGACGGACCGGTCGGCGAGCAGAAGGACGCCGACGAGACGGCCGCCGAGACCGCTGTGGAAGGCACCGCCGCCACCAAGACGGCGGCGAAGAAAGAGCCGAACAAGCCCGGCGACGACGACTCCTTCATGAGTCACTTCCTACACAACCTGTGGTCGGCGAACACGGTCACCGTGACGCTGCTGTCGGTCGTGCTGGCGATGGTGATCGGCGCCGTGCTGATCATCGTCTCGGACGAGGCCGTGCTGAACACGTTCTCGTACCTCACCGCCCGGCCCGCCGACGCGTTCAACGCGAGCTGGGACCTGATCAGCACCGCGTACGCCGACCTGTTCAAGGGTGCGATCGTCGACCCAGCCGCCATCTCGGCCTGGGCGGACGGCACCGGTCCCGGCAAGACGGTCTTCGCGCCGATCTCCGAGACCCTGACGTACGCCGCACCGCTGGTCTTCACCGGTCTGTCCGTGGCAGTCGCGTTCCGCGGTGGTCTGTTCAACATCGGTGGTCAGGGCCAGGCGATCATCGGCACGATCACCGCGGCCGCGGCCGGCTTCCTGCTGCCGCTGCCGCCCGTGATCCACCTCGTCGCGGCGCTGCTGGCTGGTGCGCTCGGCGGCGCCCTGTGGGGCTTCATCCCGGGCATCCTCAAGGCCCGGACCGGGGCGCACGAGGTCATCGTCACGATCATGCTGAACTACACGGCCAGCCTGTTCCTGGGTTGGCTGATCCTGCAGAAGGGCATCCAGCAGCCCGGCCGCAGCGACGCGATCAGCAAGACCGTCGACGAATCGGCGCAGCTTGCGTCGTTCGGTGGCGAGCTGCGGGCCAACCTCGGCATCGTGCTCGCCGTGCTGGCTACGGCCGGCGTCGCCTGGCTGCTCAACCGCTCCGCGTTCGGCTTCGAGCTGCGCGCCGTCGGGCACAACCCGGCTGCCGCCAAGACCGCGGGTATGAGCGTCGCCAAGACGTACACGATGCTGATGGTCACCGCCGGAGCCCTCGCCGGCCTCGGTGGCGCGACCCAGGTCCTGGGCACCGCCTACGCGCTGACCCCGGCGGTCGCCGCCAACATCGGCTTCGACGGCCTGCTCGTCGCCCTGCTCGGCCGGAACCGGCCGTGGGGGACGCTGGGCGCGGCGATCCTGTTCGGTGCCCTGCGCGCCGGCGGTAACCGCATGCAGTCGTTCACCGGCATCTCCCTGGAGCTCGTCACCGTGATCCAGGCCCTGATCGTCATCTTCATCGCCGCTCCGGCGCTGGTGAAGGCGGTCTTCCACCTCCGCGCCGCCCGCACCGCACGGCTCGGCGCCTCCATGGCGAAGGGCTGGTGACCGGCGTGTCGACGGCGACAGTGGAAGAGACCGAGACGGCCGTGGCACCCGCCCGGTTCTGGGATCGGCAGCGGCGCCTCGGCGTCGGAATCGTGTTCATCGGCCTGCTGGCCACGGTGGTTTTCGGCGCGCTAGCGGCGTCCGAGACCGCCCGGTTCACGCTCAGCGAGGACGCCGAGGGCGCGGCACTGAAGATCAACGGGCAGCTCGGCGCGATCCTGTTCGGCATCATCTCGCTGGCCGCGGGCGGCGTGCTGCTCGCCGGCCTGCTCCGCAAGTACCAGACGGCAGTTCTCAGCATCGGCATCCTCAGCTTCGTGCTGTCGTTCCTGTGCTGGCAGGTCGCCGGCAAGTTCCTGCCCCTGGTGGACACCGCGAGCGGCACGCTCGAGCTGGCCGTACCGCTGATCCTCGGCGCCCTCGCCGGCGTGCTGGGTGAACGGTCCGGCGTGGTCAACGTCGCCATCGAGGGCCAGTTCCTGATGGGCGCCTTCGGCGCCGCCCTGGTCGGCACCATGGCTACCAGCGTGTGGGCCGGCGTGCTCAGCGCCGCCCTCGGCGGTGTGCTGATCGCGGCGATCCTGGCCGTCCTGGCCATCCGCTACCTGGTCGACCAGGTCGTGGTCGGCATCGTGCTGAACCTGCTGGCGCTCGGCATCACCGGCTTCCTCTACGAGCGGCTGATGCAGCCCGACGCCCAGTCCTACAACCAGCCGCCGAAGATGCCGGAGTGGGCCGTCCCGGTCCTGTCCGACATCCCGGTCATCGGCCCGGTCCTGTTCGACACCAACGGGCTGGTATTCCTCGCGCTGATCCTGGTCTTCGTCGTGCACTTCGGGCTCTCCCGCACCCGCTGGGGTCTGCGGACCCGAGCGGTCGGCGAGCACCCGACCGCGGCGGACACCGTCGGCATCCGAGTCCGCGGCCTGCGCTACCTGAACGTGCTGCTCGGTGGCCTGATCGCGGGCGCCGGCGGGGCGTACTTCACGCTGGCGGCGACCGGCAGCTTCAACAAGAACATGACGGCGGGCGCGGGCTTCATCGCGCTGGCCGCCCTGATCTTCGGCCGGTGGACCCCGTTCGGGGCGCTGGGCGCGGCGCTGTTCTTCGGCTTCGCGCAGAAGCTCGCCACCTACCTCAGCGCGGTGGGGAGCCCGGTGCCCAGCCAGTTCCTCAACATGCTGCCGTACCTGGCGACCATCGTCGCCGTGGCGGGTCTGGTGGGTCGCGTGCGGGCACCGGCCGCCGACGGGCAGCCGTACATCAAGAGTTGAGCCGTCCGGGCGCGGACCGGGGAGCCGGTCCGCGCCCGCTCGGCGTGGGGCAGAATCGGCGGCATGGAGATCGACTGGGCATCGCTTCGGGCTGCGGCCGTCGAAGCGATGCGGCACGCGTACGCGCCCTACTCGGACTTTCCCGTCGGCGTGGCCGCACTGGTGAACGACGGCCGGGTGGTCGTCGGCTGCAACGTGGAGAACGCGTCCTACGGCGTGACGCTCTGCGCCGAGTGCGGGCTCGTCAGCTCGCTGCACGCGACGGGCGGGGGCCGACTGGTCGCCGTGTCCTGCGTCGACGCCACCGGGCAGCCCCTGATGCCGTGTGGCCGCTGCCGCCAGCTGCTCTACGAACACGGCGGACCGGAGTGCCTGGTCGAAGCCCTGCCCCGGCCGCTGAAGATGTCCGAGCTGCTGCCGAACGCGTTCGGCCCCGACGACATCGACAAGGTCACCGGCGCGGCCGAGGTGCTGGAAGTGCCGGCGCAGCTCGCCAAGTGGCGGGGCCGCGGCACGGTCTTCGTGCACCCGGACCTGTCCGGCGGCACCCAGGTGTGGACCGGTTACTGGGAGCGTTCCGGCGGAAGCCCCGAAGAGAGTGACGCTGACAAGGGCATCCTCGAGGAAGGCCCGATCTTCCCCAGCGCCGCTACGGCGGTGACCTGGGGTCGCACCCGTACGTCCCGGGTGGTTGTGGTGGACGCGGAAGGCGGGCTCGCATGGGCCGGCGAAGGTGAACCGCCGGAAGGTATCGGCGCGAAGTGGGAAGAGCAGTGATGAGCGAGTTTGCGGCTGTTGACGTCATCCGGGCGAAGCGGGACGGGCACATGCTGTCCGATGCGCAGATCGACTGGGTCGTGGACGCGTACACGAAGGGCGTCGTCGCCGACGAGCAGATGTCCGCGCTCGCGATGGCGATCCTGCTGCGCGGCATGCAGCCTGGCGAGATCGCCCGCTGGACCGCGGCGATGATCGCCAGCGGCGAGCGGCTCGACCTGTCCGCGGTGAGCCGCCCGACGGTCGACAAGCACTCCACCGGCGGCGTCGGTGACAAGATCACGCTGCCGCTGACCCCGCTGGTCGCCGCGTGCGGTGCCGCGGTGCCGCAGCTCTCCGGCCGCGGCCTCGGCCACACCGGCGGCACCCTCGACAAGCTCGAGTCGATCGCCGGCTGGCAGGCCCGGATCAGCAACGACCAGTTCGTCAAGCAGCTGCAGGACATCGGCGCGGTCATCTGCGCCGCCGGCGAGGGCCTGGCCCCGGCCGACCGCAAGCTGTACGCCCTGCGCGACGTCACCGGCACCGTCGAGGCCATCCCGCTGATCGCCAGCTCGATCATGAGCAAGAAGATCGCCGAGGGCACCGGCGCGCTCGTGCTGGACGTGAAGGTCGGCACCGGCGCGTTCATGAAGGACCTGGACATGGCCCGCGAGCTGGCCCGGACCATGGTCGAGCTGGGCGGGGCGCACGGTGTCAAGACCGTCGCGCTGCTGACCGACATGAACACCCCGCTGGGCCTGACCATCGGCAACGCCATCGAGGTCGAGGAGTCGGTCGAGGTGCTGGCCGGCGGCGGACCGGCCGACGTCGTCGAGCTGACCCTGGCCCTGGCCCGGGAGATGCTGGCCGCGGCGGGCATCGACGCCGACCCGGCCGACGCGCTGCGCTCCGGTGCCGCGATGGACGCCTGGAAGGCCATGATCCGCGCCCAGGGCGGCGACCCGGACGCGCCCATGCCGACCGCCCGCGAGACCGAGGTCCTGCGTGCAGAAGAGGACGGCGTGGTGGCATCGGTGGACGCGCTCGGCGTCGGCCTCGCCGCATGGCGGCTCGGCGCTGGTCGGGCCCGCAAGGAAGACCCGGTGAGCTTCGGGGCCGGCGTCGTGCTCAAGGTTCGCCCCGGCGACCGGGTCAGCGCCGGCGACGTGCTGCTCGAGCTGCGTACGGATGACGCCGCCCGGATCCCGGCGGCCCAGGCCGACGCGGCCGCGGCCATCCGGATCGGCGCGGAGGCGACCGCGCCCGGCCCGCTCTTGCTCGACCGCATAGCCTGACCATTCATGAAAGCCGCCCCCGACCCCCGCGCGGTACGCGACGCGAGCCTGGACGAACTGCGCCGGCTCGGCCTGCCCCTGCCGCCACCGGCGTTTCCGCTGGTGTGGGAGCCGGGGGACGGGGTGGAGCTGCGGCCCACGGGCGAGCTGGAGGCCCGGGCCGCGGTCCTGCACGTGGTCGTGGCCCGGTGCTTCGGCATGCCCGCCGAGACCGCGATGAGCTGGCTGCTCAACTCGAAGCTGGTGGACTTCGTCACCCCGCCGGAGTGGCAGTTCGTCGCGGGCGACAAGGGTGATCACCGGTCGTTCGTGCTGCACCACGACGCGGCGTTCGCGCTGGCGTGGCTGCTCGGGCTGAGCCGCCACCTCGACCCGACGGCGCCGCCGGAGGACCGTTTCATGCGGCAGATGCCGGACCTGCCGGGCGGGGAGTTGTTCAATGCCTGGCGGTCCCGGTCGCTGGTGGCGCCGCGGGACGCGGTCGAAGCGGCGGTGCTCCTCGACCTCTACTACTGCCTCGACTGGGCGTTCCAGGAGGCCGAGCGGGCTGGTGTCCGGCCGCCCGGCGAGGTCGACAGCAACGCCGTCGGCCAGCGCCGGTGGGCCCTCGAGTGGGCGGTGCTGTTCTCCGGGCCGTACCACGAGGCTCCACCGGAATGGGAAGAAGTCGACCTGTCGGTCTAAACCCGTCGATAGACGGTCAGATCAACGGCCGCGGTCACCTCGTGGGTCCCGGCCGCGTCGCGCGGGACGTGCCGGGCACTCGGCGTCATTCCGATCAACGTACGGGTTTGCGCCGCCGACAACCGCAACACCTGGCGCAGCCCCCAGGAGTTCGTCACGGCGAACCCGGAGCCCAGCGAGTCCGCCACCCGTTCCGCCTTGTCCGGGTCGACCTTGATCAGCCCGAACTCGGCGATCAGCTCGGCGAGGTGGTCGGCGGCCGGCGTGACGACCAGCAGGAGGCCGCCAGGCCGCAGGACGCGGTGGAACTCCGGACCGTTGCGGGGCGCGAAGACGTTCAGCACCACACTCGCTGAGGCATCGACCAGGGGAAGCGGGCGCCAGAGGTCGGCGAGAGCGGCAGCGGCCCGGGGATGTGCCCGGGCGGCGCGGCGGAGGGCTGGCTTGGAGACGTCGATGCCCAGGCCTTGCGCGCCGGGGTGGGCGTCGAGGAAACCGGCCAGGTAACTGCCGGTGCCGGTGCCGGCATCGAGGACCAAGCCGGCGTCGCTCGGGCCGGCTTCGACGCTCAGGCCGGCTTCGTTGCTTACGCCGTAGTCGACGCTCAGGCCGGCTTCGTTGCTTACGCCGTAGTCGACGCTCAGGCCGGCTTCGTTGCTTACGCCGGCTTCGACGCTCAGGCCGGCTTCGACGCTCAGGCCGGCTTCGACGCTCAGGCCGGCTTCGATGTTCGGGCTGGCGCCCGGATTCGCCGCGGCGGCCAGTGCTTCGGCGATGAATGCGTAATGTCCCTCGGTGAGGAATTTCTCCCGGTCCGCGATCATCTCGACCGTGTCCCCCGAGTGGGGCGACCGGCCTGCCGTCAGGTTCACGTACCCCTGCCGCGCGATGTCGAAAGAGTGCCCGAGGGGGCAGCGCAACGCCCGTTCGTCGGCCTTCGCGAGTGTTCCGGCACACACCGGGCACCGCAGGTATGCCAATGCGCCGTCGATCATCGTCCGTGCCCCTCTAACATCTGCTGATGACTGCCATCTCCTACGACGACATAGTCAAGGCCCCGAAGGCTCTTCTGCACGACCACCTCGACGGCGGGTTGCGACCCGCAACGATCGTGGAGCTGGCGGACGCCGTCGGGCACGAACTCCCCGAGACCGACCCGGCAAAGCTGGGCGAGTGGTTCGTCGCCGCCGCCGATTCCGGATCGCTGGAACGCTACCTGGAGACCTTCGCGCACACGGTCGCGGTGATGCAGACCGAAGAAGGCCTGCACCGCGTCGCCAAGGAATGCGCGCTCGACCTCGCCGCCGACGGTGTGGTCTACGCCGAAATCCGGTACGCGCCCGAGCAGCACCTCGAAAAGGGTCTCAGCCTCGACCAGGTGGTCGACGCCGTGCACGCGGGCTTCGCCGACGGCACCGCCGAGGCCGCTGCCCAGGGCCGCCAGATCAAGGTCGGCACGCTGCTGACCGCAATGCGCCACGCCGCCCGCTCGCAGGAGATCGCCGAGCTGGCCGTGCGCTACCGGGACACCGGCGTGGTCGGCTTCGACATCGCCGGCGCCGAGGCCGGCTTCCCGCCCACCCGCCACCTGGACGCCTTCGAGTACCTGCAGCGGGAGAACTTCCACTTCACGATCCACGCGGGTGAGGCGTTCGGCCTGCCGTCGATCTGGCAGGCGATCCAGTGGTGCGGCGCGGACCGCCTCGGCCACGGTGTCCGGATCGTGGACGACATCACCGGCGGAAACCTGGGCCGCCTCGCCTCGTACGTCCGGGACAAGCGCATCCCGCTGGAGCTGTGCCCGTCCTCGAACGTGCAGACCGGCGCGGCTGCCTCGATCGCCGAGCACCCGATCGGGCTGCTGAAGGACCTGCGGTTCCGCGTCACGGTCAATACGGACAATCGGCTCATGAGCGGCACTTCCATGTCCAAGGAAATGTCACTGCTGACCGAAGCATTTGGCTGGGGTTGGAGTGAACTCCAGTGGCTGACGATCAACGCGATGAAGTCCGCCTTTATCCCGTATGACGAGCGTTTGTCGCTTATCAATGACGTGATCAAGCCGGCGTACGCGAAGTTGCTGGCCTGAAGTCACGTTTTAACCGGCATGAGCGACACGTACGTACTTTCGTCGCGGGATACTGGCGATTCGGTCAACGCAGTCGTCCGTTCGGACAGTTTGCTGTCTACAAACACTGCATAATCCGGCATCTTGCCTTGCCGTCGGCTCGTGTGCGAGCCATCGTCTGTGCAGCACGATCGAACGGGATCGGGCCAGATCGGCTTGCTCGGCCACCCCGACACGCCGACTCAATTGAGTGACGTTAAGAGACTTTCCATATACGAGCAGTGATGACTGGCCGGCGCGGTCGGCGTCTCCGGACGCCGACCCGCGTCACACAAACGGTCCGGGTCAGGCTGCTCTTTCTCTTTGACACTCGTCGTGATGGAATCTCGGGGGCCCGACCTGTGAGTCGATCGTGTGCGGTGCCAGGAGACCCGATGGCCGGGTCCACATCAGGAGGACGGTGACGTGAGCAAGCGCCCCAAGACGGCGAACGCTGTCATGTCGCGTCTCCGCCGGCCAGCCGGCCGACTGCGAGACCTCCCGATCTGGTCCAAGCTGGGTCTCATCATGCTCGTGCCGACGCTGGCGACGATCGTCGTCGGCACGCAGGGCTTGATCGACCACATCGACGAGGCGGCCAACGCCGACCGTGCGCGGACCCTGTCCGTGCTGTCGCAGGCCGCCGGTGGACTGGTCGACCACCTGCAGAATGAGCGTGCCTTCGCCATTCGCATCGCGACGACCAAGCCCAACACCCCGGAACGCGCCGAAGCCGACCTCGCCTTCCAGCGTGAGCACCCGAAGGTCGAGGCGGCCAAGCTGCCGTACCTGCGGCAGAAGACCTCCCTGGGCGAGGACAACCCGCAGCAGGTGAAGACCCTGCTCGTGCGGCTGGACCGCAACCTCGAGGAACTGCCCTCGCTGCGCAGCCAGGCGGCCAAGGCCAACCTGGAGCCGGACGAGCTCGCCGCCGGTTACACCCCCCTGATCGACGACCTGCTCAACGTCCGGGACGCCTCGGCCCAGCTCGCGCTGGACACCGAGCTCAGCAACCGACTGCGGGTCGTGGCCGGTGTCGCCCGGTCCAAGGATTACATCTCCCAGCAACGTACGGTCGGCCATGAGGTGCTGGGCGCCGGGGACTTCACCACCCCGTTGCGCCGCAAGTTCCTGCTGACCGACACCGGCTTCCAGATCTCCGACGCCGCGATGCGTCAGGTCGCCACCAACGCGGACAAGGCGCTCGTCGACCGCGTCGTCACCGGCACGGCCGAGCGCGCCGCCACCAACCTCACCAACCCGCTGCAGAACCTCGCTGCGAACCGGTCCACGCAGATCCCGTTCAACCGGGAGCAGTGGGAGACCGCGATGGTCGGCTACAACGACCTGTTCCGCAGCGTGGAGAACCGCCTCGACGGCGAGATCGTGGCCCAGGCCACCGACATCCGCGACGACGTGCAGCGCCGGGTCTTCATCGAGACCAGCATCCTGCTCGGCATGCTGATGCTCGCCATCGTCTTCGCCTGGCTGGTCGCCCGGTCGATGGCCCGCTCGCTGCGGGAACTGCGCCAGGGTGCGCTCAACGTCGCCCAGTTCGGCCTGCCCCAGGCGGTCGAGCGGCTCCGTGACCCGGCGCTGACCGGCTCGCTCACCCCGGCCCAGGTGGCCGACCAGGTCGCCGAGCCGCTGCCGGTGCGCAGCCGAGACGAGTTCGGGCAGGTGACCGAGGCATTCAACGCGGTCCACCTGGAAGCCGTCCGCACCGCGGCCGAGCAGGCCGCCTTGCGCTCCTCCGTCTCGACGATGTTCGTCAACCTTGCCCGCCGCTCGCAGATCCTGGTCGACCGGCTCATCGGTCACCTGGACCGCCTCGAGCGCGGCGAGGAAGACCCGGACCGGCTGGCTGAGCTCTTCCAGCTCGACCACCTCGCCACCCGAATGCGCCGCAACGACGAGAACCTCCTCGTTCTCGCCGGTGCCGACTCCACCCGTATCCAGCGCGAGCCGGCCGCCCTCATCGACGTGCTCCGCGCCGCGCAGTCCGAGGTCGAGCACTACACCCGCATCGAGTTCGGCATGATCGACCGGGACATCGAGGTGTCCGCCCACGCGGTCAACGACATGGTCCACCTGGTCGCCGAGCTGTTCGACAACGCCACCGCCTTCTCCCCGCCGAACTCCCACGTCGTGGTCGAGGCCCGGCGCCTGGGCGACGGTGTGGTGCTCTCGGTGGAGGACCGCGGCATCGGCATCAGCCGTGAACAGCTCCGCGACCTCAACGAGCGGCTGGCCAACCCGCCGATGGTGGACGTCGCCGTCTCGCGGATGATGGGCCTCGTCGTAGTCGCCCGGCTGGCGAACCGGCACGGCGTCAAGGTCGAGCTGCGCAACGCTGACACCGAGCGCGGCACGGTGGCCGACGTCGGCCTGCCGATCGGCGTGCTCGCCACGTCGGCCACGGCCGCACGGATTCCGGCTGGCGCCGGTGTGGGCGCCTTCGGCGGCGCCGACTCCTCCGCCCGTCCCGCCTTCGCCGAGCCGCTTGCGCTCGAGAGCGGCAGCAACGGCCGTGGCGGCTACCCCGGTGGGCGCCCCTTCGACCCGAACCCGCCGATGAACAACGGCGGCATGCTCGGCACCGGCAGCGGCCGCGCCGTACCCGCCTGGTCCGACCTCACCGGTGCGCCCTCGAACGGCTTCGAGTCGGCCTTCGGTGGACCGGCCAACGGTTCCGGGTCGTCGTCGCACGGCAACGGTTTCGGCCAGACCAACGGCACCAACGGCATGGGCGGACCCAACGGCTTCTACGGCCCGCGCAGCAACGAACCGCTTCCGCCGCTGCCGCAGGCCGGCCCGCAGAACTTCGCCGGCGGCGAAGGCCTGCCGCAGCGCCGCAACGGTGAGACCTTCCGCCCCGACGACACGGGTTCGTTCGGTCACACCATCCCGCGCCAGCTCCCGCCGAGCCCCGAGACGCAGAGCCGTTCGTCATTCGTGCCGCCGGTTTCCGCGCCGCCGGTCCCGTCTGCCCCGCCGTTCGCGGGTGGCCGGCCCATCTCGGCACCGCCCGTCTCGGGTCCGCCGGTCTCGGCCCAGCCGATCGCCGACCGCCCGGTCTCGGCCCCGCCTAGCATGGACCGTCCGCTGTCCGCGCCGCCGAGCATGGATCGTCCGTTGTCGGCCCCGCCCAGCATGGATCGTCCGCTGTCGGCCCCGCCGAGCATGGACCGCCCGCTGTCCGCGCCGCCCAGCACCGATCGTCCGTTCTCGGCCCCGCCGAGCGCGAACCGGCCGCTGTCAGCGCCGCCCGCCGCGAACCCGCCGGCCTGGCCGCCGGTGTCGGCCGACCGGGAGAACGGCACCCCGCCGGTCCCGGAAAACCTGGCCGCCGCCCTGGACCTGACCGCCGAGTTCCCGCACTACCGGCGCTCCGGCGCCGGAGCGAGCCCGGCGCCCACCCAGAACGGCACCCCGGCCGGCGACACCGCCACGTCGAGCGAGGCCGAACGGTCCGCAGCGGCCGCCGCGGCAGCGCACGAGGCAGCGACCCAGCAAGCCGCGGCCGCCCAGGCGACCGCCGCCGCGCAGATCGCCGCCGCCCAGGCTGCGGCCCGCCAACGTGCCAACGGCGACGGGTCGGCCAAGTTCGCCGACGAAACCATGGAGCTGCCGATCTTCCGGGAGCTCGAGTCGGCCTGGTTCACCACGGCCCGCCCGGCGGACGCCCGACCTGCCACCGACAGCCGTACCACCGCCGAGCCCGAGGCGCCGGCAGTGGCCGACACCGAGGCCGAGGTCGTCAGCACCCAGCGCTTCTCCACCGGAGACCCGGCTCGGACGGCCACCGTGCCGCAGCAGGCGTCCTCGCCCGAAACGCGCGACAACGACCGCGACCCGGCACCCGTGGGTGCCGTGGCGAACGGTGCGGCTAACGGTTCGGCCAGCACAAACGGCACTTCTGGTCCCGGCGGACCGGTAAGCCCCTGGCAGACCGCTGCCGATGAAGGATGGCAGGCGGCCCGCAAGGCAGCCGAGATGCCGGTGGATACCACGACAACGGCCGGGCTGCCGCGCCGTACCCCGATGGCGCAGCTCGTCCCGGGCGGCGTCGACCGGGCCGAAACCTCGGTGCAACGCCGTACGCCGGAAGCGGTCCGTGGGCTACTGTCCGCGTACCACCGCGGCGTGCAGCGCGGTCGCACCAAGGAACAATCGACCAACTCGGAGGAAACTCCGGGAGGGCAGCAGTCCTCGCAGGCTGGCAAGGAGCATGAGGCATGACAAGTACGCAGGATCTGGGTTGGCTCCTCGCCAACTTCGCCGACCGCGTTCCCGGGGTTGCGCACGCGATCGCGGTCTCCGCCGACGGTCTGCTGCTCGCGGCCTCGCGGGACCTTCCGCGTGACCGTGCCGACCAGCTGGCGGCCATCGCCTCCGGCCTGGTCAGCCTCACCCAGGGCGCCGCACGGTGCTTCGAGGGTGGCGCGGTGCTCCAGACGGTCGTCGAGATGGACAACGGGTTCCTCTTCCTGATGTCGATCTCCGACGGCTCCTCGTTCGCCGTGCTGGCGGCTCGCAACTGCGACGTCGGCCAGGTCGGCTACGAGATGGCGCTGCTGGTAGACCGCGTGGGCGAGGCTCTGACGCCGGCACCCCGCTCAGCGGCCGGGGTTCTCGGCTGAACGGATGGTTCACCGGATCCGTCCGGTATCTGTCCAAACGCTTGACAACACGAGACACTTCTATGGGCCTAGGGATGGGGTGAGCGGTGACGATGCCCGAACGCGATGAGCCGACCGGCGCACTGGTCAGACCGTACGCCGTGACCCGTGGCCGGACTCGGCCCAAGCTCGAGATCGCGCTGGAAGCGCTCGTCGAGACCACCGTCCGCGGCCGTTCCACCGGGACCGGCCGGGGCGGAAGCGAACACCAGTACATTGCGGCGATGTGTGACGGCGGCAGAGTGCAGTCGCTGGCCGAAATCGCCGCACGCATGCAACTACCGCTCGGCGTGGCTCGAGTGATCGTCGCCGACATGGCCCACGACGGGCTGGTGGCGGTCTACGAACCGACATCGCTGGAAGATGAGTCCGACGTGGTAGGTACGGAACTGCTGGAAAGGGTGCTGAGTGGACTTCGCAGGCTCTGACATGGCGCGACGGCCGGCCGCCGGACGCGTGACATCGGCGAAGATTGTCATCGCCGGTGGGTTCGGCGTCGGTAAAACGACGCTGGTGGGGTCCGTCTCGGAGATCACCCCGCTGACCACCGAGGCGATCATGACCTCCGCCGGCGTGGGCGTCGACGACAACCGGCAGGTGCCGGGCAAGACGACGACCACCGTGGCGATGGACTTCGGTCGCATCAGCATCGACCGCGACCTGATCCTCTACCTGTTCGGCACCCCCGGACAGACGCGGTTCTGGTTCATGTGGGACGAGCTGGTCCGGGGCGCCATCGGTGCCGTCGTCATGGTGGACACCCGTCGCCTCGCCGACTGCTTCGCCGCCATCGACTTCTTCGAGCACCGGCGGCTGCCGTACCTGGTAGCCATCAACTGCTTCGACGGCATGCAGTACCACAACGCCCAGGACGTTCGCGACGCCCTCGCGATCTCCAGCGACGTACCCGTGGTCAGCTGCGACGCCCGCAACCGCGAGTCGACGAAGAACGTGCTGATCTCCCTGGTCGAGTACGTCCTCACGATGCGTCGCTCGCGCGCGGTCGCACCCGCCTAACCGCCCGTCGAAAGTCCCGCTCCGTCCGCCGGAGCGGGACTTTTGCATGCCCGCGGTCGCGTCGCAGCACCACGGGCTTCCGTCCGGAAAGGCAGCACCACGGGCTTCCGTCTGGAAAGGCAGCACCGCCGGCTCGTCCGGAAAGGCAGCACCGCCGGCTCGTCCGGAAAGGCAGCACCGCCGGCTCCAATTTGGCGGATGGACACCCTTGCCGGAACCGTGCCACCGCGACCTTGTGACCGTGGCAGGGAGGCCGTGTGGAGGTTTCGTGGACGGCCTTCCGCGGGTCACGACCGCGCATGCAAGATCATCGCCATGGATTTCCCCTGGGAAGACGATGATCAGCCGACTAAGCCGTCCATCACGGCGGCGTGGATCAGGCGCGGCTTATGGCAGGCCGCCCTGAGTAGTGTCGGCTGGCTTCTGGTGATTCCCGCCTGGTGGCTCGTCGAGACGCCGCTGCTTGTCGGGTCGATCGTCGGGTGGTCGATCTCGTTGATGGTCGTGCTGTTCGCTGTGCTCGTCTCGACGACGGCGATCCTCATCGCCTGCATCCGCGGTGCTTGGGGAGTCGCCGTGGTGAGCTTGTGTCTGACCGCTGTCGCCGTTGTCGTCGTTGCGCAGCAAGATTCCCAGGCCTACCCCGTCGACTACCGGTATCGGCTGCATCGGGCCGCGCTCGCCGAACTGGCCGACGACTACCAGGCCGGCCGCTTGGCTGACGGATGGGCTCTGCCGACCGACATACGCTCCCTCTGCCCGTCCGGATTCGCGTATGCCACTCCGACCGTGTTGTTTGTGCAGCTGTGGCAGAACTGGCGAGCCGAATCGGGTACTGGACTAGCGTATTTCGCCACGCCGTCCACCGAGCCGACGCCCATGGCGACAGCCTCGGGCGATCTCGGACATCCGATCCGGGAACTGGGCGACGGCTGGTGGTGGGTGGCGTGACAGTCACGGCGCCGGCTGCTTCCGACAGCTGCTCCTGGCCCAACCCAAGCGATCGAGCTGGACGTGATGAGCGATGCCGCGGCGGCCACCTTGAGGCAGCCGAGGACTTCCCTTCGCGCCGCCGAGAACGCCTCGCGCGCCCCCGGAACGGAACGCTGAGCGACGAACAACCGCGAGTCTCAGGAAGTCCTAGCCTCGGAGGCGTAGCCTCCTACGCTCGAACTGAGGGCGAGTGGATCAACGGCTGGGGTAGCCCGCGTTCCGGTAGTCCTCGACCTCCTGGCCGTCGCGGCTGAAGTCCCAGCCGCCGGCCGCTTCGCGACCCGGGCGACCGCCGATCGCGTAGCCGCCGATTTCTTGGCCGCGGCGCCAGCCGCGGAAGTAGCCGGTGGTGTGCGCGGCGATGCTGGCTGCGTCGCGGACGATGCGCAGGGGGCGTTCTTCGCGCAGCGGGGAGCCGGGCACCAGGTTGGCCTGCGGGACGCGCTTGGGCAGACCTGCCGATGTCGAGGCGGCCACCGCGGGCGCCGAGGCTTTTTCTGCCGCACGCCAGCCGGTGTCCATGGGGCTGGTCCAGTCGAGGTCGGCGGGCGCTGGCGCCGACTCTTCGTGACCGGTGAACCAGGCTGAGCGGGCCGCGGCGAAGATCAGCAGGTCGCCGTCGCCCTCGTCGGGGACCGGTGGGGTGGTGCTGCGGTCCAGGGCGGTGAGTGTGGGGGCGGTACGGCGGATCGGCGTCCGGCCGTTGCGGCCGCGGTCGTCGACCAGGCGCAGGGGCGGCGGTTCGGCGATTCCGGCGAGGTCTGCCGAGGTGGTGGTGAGGCCAGAGTCGATGAGGCGTAGGGCGGGCGGCTCCTGCGGCATGTCCTGCCACGGGGGCTTGACTCGACCGTCGGCGGGCGGGCTGCTCACGGCGGCGGCTGGTGGTGCGGCTGGTTCGTCGCTGTTGAGTAGCGGCCAGTTGGCGCGGGAGCCCGGCTCCGGGGCCTCCGGCATGGTCGCGCGCTGGACCGGCATGGGCAACGAGTAGTCGGTGGCGCCGTTGGTGCCGCCGGTGCGGGTGCTTGGCGGGATGACCGTGCGTTGGCGTTCGGCGCGAGCGCTGCTCATGGCGGCGTTGGTGAGGGTGGGCCGGAACGGCTGGCCGGAGTCGGCCGGCGGCACCGAAGACGGCCGCGCGCCTGGCGTGATGGGGGTCATGCCCGGCGGGGGCGGGGGCACCGAGACGGGCCGGCTGGCTGGGCCCGCAGTGCGACCCGGCAGGTCACCGGCCGGGCCACGCGTGGGGAGGTCTCCCGGATTGCGTGCGGGCAGATCTGCCGGGTTGCGGGCCGGAAGTTCTGCTGCGGGCGTACGGCCGGGGCTCGGGTTGCGGGTGGGCAGGCTGGCGGCCGGGGCGATCGGCGGCGGCGCGACCGGGCGCGGGGCCAGGGGCGGCGGCATGATCGGTTCCGGGGCGACCGGCGGGGTGGTCATGGGGCGGGGCGTGGCCGGGCCGTTGCCGGCGGCTGCGGGCTCGGGACGGCTGCGGCGGCCGATGCGCTGGGCGGCGCCGGCGGTGCGGGTGGGCAGTGCTGCGGCCGGGTCGACCGCACGGCGGGCACCGGCCTGGCGGCGGCCGGAGCCGCTGGTCTGCTGGCTGGCTCGAGCGGCGAGCGTGCTGACCAAGGCCTCGCAGGCGGCATCGCAGGAGCGGACGGCGGCGACCGCGTGCCGAATGGTGTCGGCGGCCGCCGGGGCCAGGGCCTTGTTGACGCCGCCGCGGCGGGGCGACTCGCTTATCGCCACGACCAGGGCGGTGACGGCGGAGACGACCTGGTCTTCGGTGCCGGCGCCGGCGCGAGTCAGCTCGACGGCGACTTCTTCGGCGACCTGCTGGGCGTCGGCGTCGCCGCGGGCGGTGAGACGGCCCGGTTCGGGCAGCGCGTCCAGCACGGCCAACGCGAGCGGGTGGGCCGGATCCGGGTACGCCCGCAGCGCCGCCGGATACAGCTCGCGCAGCACTTCGCGCAGCGCGATCGCGGCGGAGTGCCGCCCGTTGAGCATGGCGACGTGGGCGGCGAGCACCGGCTTGTAGCTGACCAGTTCCCGGGGAGCGGGGATGGTCACGGCAGCGATGGCCCCAGCCTGGAGTGCACGGGCGAGGCCCACGGCGCGCCGGGCGGCGGGCGGTGCGGCGATTTCCTCTGCGGAGTCATCGTCGGAGAAACGTTCGGCGAAGTCGTCGGCGGAGTCGTCGTCGGCGACCACGAGCGGGCGACCGGCGGCGGTCAGCAGGGAGGTGACCATGTGGTCGTCGCTGTCCGCGGCCACCGCGACCTCGGCGAAGCCGCTGGTCCGTTCCACGAGCAGCGTGCCGAGCTGGGCGTACCCGGCCGGGTCGTCGCTGATTTCGTGGACGCCGAGCAGCCGGCCCGCGTCGTCCACCACGGCGATGGTCAGCGCCGATCCGGCCGAGGCCGAACGGACCGTCTCATCAGCCGACGCGAGACCGCAGTACACGCGCACGAGCGCCACGGCGTCGTCCTCCTCCCCAGGGACAGCTTTTTCGACCAAGGACTGATGGTCCCTGGTGAGGGGTCAGTCGCGCCAGTCCACAGCGGCAGAGATCTTGCCGATGACCGAGCGCCATCCCAGACTCGCCTGCTGCGCACCGATTTTACGGAGCTTGCGGCGACCGAAGAAACCGCCCATTCCGCCACTTTCTGCGGACCGCAGGGACTCGTCGAGGTCATCGAGTGGCGAGCCGGGAGCCAACGCCAGGATCACGGGCTTCAGATGCAACGCGTGTCCCAGGTCGCGGGCCACCTCGCCCGCAGCGATGAGCAGCGGCAGGTCCCAGGTGTCGTGGCCGCCGCGGAGGTTTTCCACCACGAGGTCCAGTTCGTAGCGGTCCTCCGGCAGCGGGTCGATGTCGGACGACTGTACCCGCTTGGCCACGGTGTCCCAGGTGTCCAGTTGTGCGAGATCGTGCGGAGCACCCGATTGAATGAAGGCGACCAGCGATTCGGGGGTCTTGAAGGCCAGCAGTTTGCCGCGGTGGCTGAGGAAGACGGGCACCTCTTCGTCGTCCGGCTGGTTGGCGCCGGTCGTGGTTGCCTCGGGCTCGTCGTCCTTGAAGTCCTCGGGGTCGGGCTCTTCGACGATCTCGCCGTCCTCGTTGCGCAGGACCTCGCCGGACTTGCGGGACTTGGCGTCCTTCGGGTCGGCTTCACCCTCCGCGACCAGGGCGGAGAACTCGTCGTCGACGATCACGCCCTCTTCCTCGGCGGCCCGGGCGGCGGCGGCCCGCTCGCGTGCCAGGAACGGGTCGTCCTCGTCGATTTCGACCTCGGTCGGGGTGAGGTCGACGGCGGGGCGGTGCGCGCGCAGGGTCAGCGCGACGCCGCCCGGCATGGCGATCTCGACCGGCGAGACCCGGACCTCGTCCCACAGCCCACGGCCGGACGGGCCTTCTTTGACCGACGAGGTTCCTGCGGCCTCTTCGGGCGACTGGCTGGCCACGCTGACCTCCGGGTTGGTTCTCGCGAGCGATGCGGGAAGGGTGAGTCTGGGCACACACCTTAGTGGTCGAAGCTGGAAGCTTTCCGACCGCGGTCGGAAACACCGCATCCGGCGGGTCAGAAGCCCTTCGGGTGCCAAACCGTCTTGGTCTCCAGCAACGCCGTCATGGCGCTCAAGCCGGGGTCGGCGGAGAAGTCCGTCGCCTCGACCGGCGGCCGGATGACCCGCTTGAGGTTGCCGGCTGCGGACCGTTCCAGGTCGGCGGCGAGCGTTGGGTCGGCCATGCCGGTCAGGTCGAGCGCGTTGACGTCATCGTGCGAGGCCAGCCAGGGTGCGGTCTCGGCGGCCTGCCCGGTGAGGATGTTGACCACTCCACCCGGCACGTCGGAGGTGGTCAGGACCTCGGCGAGGGTGATCGCGGCCTGCGGCGCGGCGGCGAGCACCACGACGGTGTTGCCGGTGACGATGGCCGGGGCGATCACGCTGACCAGGCCCAGGAAGGACGCCGGCGCCACCACCGCGACGACCCCGGTGGGCTCCGGCGCGGAGAGGTTGAAGAACGGGCCGGCGACCGGGTTGGCACTGCCGTGCACCTGGGCGATCTTGTCGGACCAGCCGGCGTACCAGACCCAGCGGTCGATCGCGGCGTCGACTTCCGCGGCTGGCACGCCGCGGGCCACGAACTCCGCGTGCCGTGCCTCGATCATCTCAGCGACCCGGTAGAGCACCTGGCCGCGGTTGTAGGCGGTCGCCCCGGCCCACTTGGGCTGCACTTTGCGTGCCGCGACGACGGCGTCCCGCGCATCCTTGCGGGACGCGAGCGCGACGTTGTCGCCGTCCACGAGATAGGTCCGTCCTGATTCGCTGCGCGGGAACGCCCCGCCGATGAAGAGCTTGTAGGTTTTGCGGACCGGCAGCCGGCCGCCTCCATGGGACCGGGCGACGGCGGCGACAGTGGCGGGCGCCGCGGCGGCCCCGGCCTTGACCGGGGAAGAGCGCCGGACCGCCACTGCTTTGCCGGTCACGGTGCCCGGCTTCCGCGAGCGGGACGAGGATGACTCAGGCAAGGTACGCCTCCAAGCCGTGCCGGCCGCCTTCACGGCCGTACCCGGACTCCTTGTAGCCCCCAAAGGGCGAGGTGGGGTCGAACTTGTTGAAGGTGTTGGCCCACACGACGCCGGCGCGCAGCTGGTCGGCCGCGGCGAGGATCTGCGAGCCCTTCTCGGACCAGATGCCGGCCGACAGCCCGTACGGGGTGTTGTTGGCCTTCTCGATCGCCTCGGCCGGGGTGCGGAAGGTGAGCACCGACAGGACCGGGCCGAAGATCTCCTCGCGGGCGATCCGGTGTGCCTGGGTCACCCCGGTGAAGATCGTCGGGGCGAACCAGAACCCCTGATCCGGCAGTTCGCACGGCGGTGACCAACGCTCGGCGCCTTCCTCGGCGCCGATGTCGGACAGCGTACGGATGCGGTCCAGCTGGTCCGCCGAGTTGATGGCGCCGACGTCGGTGTTCTTGTCGAGCGGGTCGCCGACCCGCAGGGTCGCCATCCGGCGCTTGAGGGCCTCGATGACCTGGTCGTAGACCGACTCCTGGATGAGGAGGCGGGAACCGGCGCAGCAGACGTGGCCCTGGTTGAAGAAGATGCCGTTGACGATGCCCTCGACCGCCTGGTCGATCGGCGCGTCGTCGAAGACGATGTTGGCGGCCTTGCCGCCGAGTTCCAGGGTGAGTCGCTTGCGGGTGCCGGCGACCGAGCGGGCGATCTGCCGGCCGACCTCGGTGGAGCCGGTGAATGCCACCTTGTCGACGCCCGGGTGCTCGACCAGGGTGCGGCCGGTGTCGCCGGCGCCGGTGACGATGTTGACCACGCCGGGCGGCAGGTCGGCCTGCTGGCAGATGTCGGCGAAGAACAGCGCGGACAGTGGGGTGGTCTCGGCGGGCTTGAGCACGACCGTGTTGCCGGCGGCGAGCGCCGGGGCGATCTTCCATGCCAGCATGAGCATCGGGAAGTTCCACGGGATGACCTGGGCGGCGACGCCGAGCGGCCGGGGGTCGTCGCCGAAGCCTGCGTACTTCAGCTTGTCGGCCCAGCCCGCGTAGTAGAAGAAATGCGCCGCGGCGAGAGGCAGGTCGACGTCGCGGGACTCGCGGATGGGCTTGCCGTTGTCCAGCGACTCGAGCACGGCCAGCTCGCGGGAGCGTTCCTGGACGATGCGGGCGATGCGGAAGAGGTATTTGGCCCGTTCGGCACCGGGGAGAGCGGCCCACGGCCCGGCCGCGCGTCGGGCTGCGGCCACGGCTCGGTCGACGTCCTCGGGACTGGCGGTGGCGACCTCGGCCAGGACTTCCTCGGTGGCCGGGTTCACGGTCTTGAAGACCCCGCCGGCGGAGGCGACGAATTCACCGTCGATGAAGAGACCGTACGAGGGCGCGATGTCGACGACCGAGCGGGACTCGGGCGCGGGAGCGTATTCGAACATTCCCATCAGTCCAGGGTGAAGTAGTCGGGACCGGCGTAGTGGCCGGTGGTGAACTTGGTGCGCTGCATCAGCAGGTCGTTCAGCAGGGACGAGGCGCCGAACCGGAACCAGTCCGGGTCGAGCCAGTCGTCGCCGACCGTTTCGTTGATCATCACCAGGTACTTGATGGCGTCCTTGGTGGTGCGGATGCCGCCGGCCGGTTTGACGCCCACCTGACGGCCGGTGCGGGCCCGGAAGTCGCGGACCGCCTCCAGCATCACCAACGTGACGGGCAGGGTGGCCGCCACCGGCACTTTGCCCGTCGAAGTCTTGATGAAGTCGGCGCCGGCCAGCATCGCCAGCCAGGAGGCGCGGCGCACGTTGTCGTACGTCTGCAGCTCGCCGGTCTCGAGGATCACCTTGAGGTGCGCCTCGCCGCACGCTTCCTTGACCGCGACGATCTCGGAGAACACGTGGTCGTAACGGCCGGCGAGGAAGGCGCCCCGGCTGATCACCATGTCGATCTCGTCGGCGCCGCCGGCGACGGCGTCCCGCGTGTCGGCGAGCTTGACGTCGAGCGGCGCCTGGCCGGACGGGAAGGCCGTCGCCACGCTCGCGAGGTGGACGCCGGTGCCGCGCAGCACCTCGGCGGCGATGGGGACCATCGCGGGATAGACGCAGACCGCGGCGACGGCCGGGCAGCTCTGGTCGGCGGGGTCGGGCCGCAGGGCCTTGGCGGCCAGCGCGCGGACCTTGCCGGGGGTGTCGGCGCCTTCGAGAGTGGTCAGGTCGACCATCCGGATGGCGAGGTCGATGGCGGCCTGTTTGGCGCTGGTCTTCACCGACCGGGTGCCGAGGGTCGCCGCCCGCGCCTCGACCCCGACCTTGTCGACCCCGGGCAGCCCGTGCAGGAAAGACCGGAGATCGAAGGCGGAACCGGACAGGTCGCCGGATAGCCTCGACGTCGTCGTCGCAGTCATGAAAAGGATCCTACGCGGCCCACCGACAGTTGATCTTGGATAACCCCGGTAGGTTGAGCGCGTGGACGTACTTGTCGTTGATCACCCGCTGGCCCAGACCCGACTCACCGTCATGCGCGACGCCGCGACGGACTCCGGCGTCTTCCGCGCCGCGCTGCACGAACTCACCACCATGGTCGTGTACGAGGCCGCCCGCGCCTTCGCCGTGGAAAAGTTCCCCATCACCACGCCGGTCGCGCCGACCCAAGGCACCCGGCTCGCCAACCCGCCGCTGATCGTGCCCGTGCTCCGCGCCGGCCTCGGCATGGCCGACTCCGCGCTGGCCCTGCTCCCCGAGTCGTCCATGGGCTTCGTCGGCCTCGCCCGCGACGAAGACACGTACGAGCCCCGGGCATACATGGAATCCCTGCCCGGCGACCTCAGCGGCATGCCCGTGCTGGTCCTCGACCCGATGGTCGCCACCGGCGGCTCCCTGGTGCACTGCTGCCAGCTGCTCGTCGACCGCGGCTGCACCGACGTCATCATCGGCTGCGTCCTCGCCGCCCCCGAGGGCATCCGCCGCCTCGAGGACTCCGGCCTCCCGCTCCGCCTCGTCACCGCCAGCATCGACGAAGGCCTCAACGACAGCAAATACATCGTCCCCGGCCTCGGCGACGCCGGCGACCGCCAATTCGGCGGCATGCGCAGGTTTTGATGGTCCGAGCTCCGCTCGGACGTGGATCGCCCCCCTGAGGGTCGGTGTCGAGAACACCGAAACAGACCACGGCAGAGGACGCCTAGTCTGTTTCGGCGCCCTCGACACCGACGGGCGCGATCCGACTTGGGTTGCGGTGACGCCGCCTAGTCTGTTTTGGCGCCCCCGACACCGAGGGGCGCAAATCCGACTTGGGCTGCGGTTACCCCGGATTTAGCGTTCCAGGAAGGCGAACAGCTTTTCCCAGCGGTCGATGATGGAGTCGGGGGAGAAGCGGCGGACCGATTGTTGGCCGGCGCTGCCGAGGCGCTTGCGGAGGTCGGGGTCCTTGATGAGGCGTTCGAGGGCGGCGGCCATGCCGAAGACGTTGCCGGCGGTGATGACGATGCCGCCGCTGACCTCGTCGTCGATCAGTTCGCGGATGCCGGGGGCGCAGTCGAAGGCCACGGTGGGCAGGCCGTACGCCATGGCTTCCATGACGGCGATCGGGAAGCCTTCCTCGCGGGAGGGCAGGGCGTAGATCGACGCGGCGGAGAGTGCGGCGTCGATGTCGTTCGTCTTGCCCTGGAAGATCGGTTTGTCGTCCAGGCCCAGCTCGCGGGCCTGGGCCCGCAGCGGCGCCTCGTCGGGGCCGGCGCCGAACACTTTGAGGTCCCAGTCCGGGTGGTGCGGGGCGACCAGGGCCCATGCCTCGAGCAACATGTCGATGCCCTTGTCGTGGGAGAGGCGGCGCAGGGTGACGACGGTCTTCTCGTCCAGCGTGGGCAGGCTCTTCGGCACGGTCATCAGCGGGTTCGGCATGGCGCCGACGTTGGTCATGCCGGCCCGGGCCCAGGCGTCGGCGTCCGCGTCGGTCAGGGCCAGGTGGATGTCGGCCTGGGTGTAGTACTCCAGGACGCGGGCGTACCGGCTGCTGTTGCGGCTCGCCTCGAAGGATTCGTGCGACATGCCGATCACCGTCATGCCGGTGGTGTCGGCCTTCACGACCCATTCCATCGCCCAGATCTGGGCGGCGATCACCACGGCGCCGGGCCCGGCTTCCCGGAACAGTCGGGAAAGCTGCTGGGCGCCCTGCTCCTGCAACGTCTCGCGGAGCCGGTTGCGGCGGCGGACCGCCGGCTTGAAGCGGTCGAGACCGACCGTCTTGCGGCGCCGGGGCAGGTGACGGTCATGCAGGGTGATCGTCGGGTACGGGAGATCCGACCCGTAGTCGCGTGCCTCGGTGGCGGGCTCGACGCCGATCATCCGCACCCGGTGGCCGCGGCCGGTGAAGAGCCGGGCGACGTCATGTGCCCACTGGACCAGGCCGCCGAGCTCGTTGACGCTGTTGCAGACGATGAAGATGTCGCGGGTCTCAGCCACGGTGGCCCTCCGGGCGGAAGAAGCGGTCGACAATGGCCTTGGCGGCGTTCCCGGTGTCGTACTCGCCGTACTGCGCGACGAAGCCCTTGCGTTGGTCGGCGTACCGGCCGGTGAGTTCGTCGAGGTCGGCGACCGCCGCGAGCAGGTCGTCGGAGGTTCGGGTGAGCGGGCCGGGCGCCACGGCGGCCAGCTCGAAGTACGAGCCGCGGCTGCTGCCGACGTAATCCTCGTAGTCCGGTACGTGGAAGATCATCGGGCGGTCCAGCAGCGCATAGTCGAACATCAGCGACGAATAGTCGGTGATGAGCGCGTCCGAGATCTGCAGCAAGGGCGTGACGTCGTGGACGTGTGCCGCGTTACGTACGGTGTGGCCGTACTTCGGGGGCAGGGCGAAGTGGGTCAGGTAGTGCGGGCGGACCAGCAGCACGGTGTCCTCGCCGAACCGCTCGACGAACTCGTCCAAGGAGAACGGCAGCTGCAGACCGGATGAGCCGCGGCCGAGCTCCGAGGGGCGGAACGTGGGGGCGTACAGCACCACCCGGCGGTCGTCGGTGAGCCCCAGCGACCGGCGCAGCTCGGCGGCCTCGGCACCCTGCTCGTGGCGCACCAGGGCGTCGTTGCGCGGGTAGCCCACGCGCATCAGGTCGGCACCGACCCGCAGGCCCTTGGTCAGGGTGCGGACGTCGTGCTCGGAGCGGACCAGGAACACGTCGAACCGGTCGATCGCGTTCTGCAGGCGCCGTTGCTGGGCCGCGGTCTGACTCTTGATGGTGGCCTCGTCGAAGCCCATCCGCTTGAACGCCGACCCGTGCCAGGTCTGGATGTACGTGGTGCCCTTGCGCTTCTTGATGTCGAACGGGAAGCCCTGGTTGTCCACCCAGAACGCCGCCCGGCCCAGCTCCCGCAGGTAGGCCAGCGACTGCCGCCGGACCAGCTTGACGTCCGCGGGGAAGCCGGTGGGGAGCGAGCCCGCATAGGACCAGACCGCCCGGAAGTCGGCGCCGGACCGCTTAAGCTCCTCGTAGATCGCCCGGGGGCTGTCCGAGAACTGTTTGCCCATGTGGCTCTCGAAGACCACGGTGCGCTTGTCGATCGGGACCCGGCTGAAGACGTTGTCGTACAGCGACATCTTGGTGGTCCGGCGTTCGGCCAGGGCGCGGGCCCCGCGTTGCAGGCCGCGCACCTTGTTCCAGGCGCGGCCGCCCAGCGCCGTGGCGCGGACCCGGGAGACCGTCGACACACCGGCGACGGCCGTGCGCCCGGCCGCGTCCAGCCGCAGCGCGATCGCCCGGGAGTCGGTCGTGTATCCCCGGAGCACGTCGGCGGCGATCCGGCCCAGCCGGGGGCGCACCGGCAGGTTGAGTCGCTCCAGCACGTTCTGCTCGGCGAACAGGTGCAGGTCGGTCGCGTCCTGCCCGGTGGTGAGGCGCAGCTGCACCGAGTAGACGGGGTCGATGAAACCGATCGGGCGCAGGGCCTTGCCGGGCAGGAACCGGGCCGTCCAGCGCACCCGGGCCGCGTCGACGTCGAGGCGCACCGGCACGGTGAACGACCGCTGCGCGGCACGCCGGTCCCGGAAGACGAGCTTGGCGGTGGTCTTCTTTCCGGCCTTGATCCGGCCCAGCGGGTTGGTGAACACGCCGTCGATCGTCACCTCGGGGCCCGCGGTCCGGATGTCGACGACGTCGCTGCCCAGCTTCAGCTTCGTCAGCGGGAGATCCTGCAGGCCGAGCGAGGTGACGTCGAGGATCTCGCGACCCAGCGGGTCGTCCAGGTGCCGGTCGCACCAGAACACGTGACCGTCGTGGATGGTCAGATCGGTGCGCAGGACGGCTCGCTGACCCCGGGGCACGAGGTAGTCGTGGGCGGCGGCGACACCGTCGTAGTCACCCTGCCGGGCCAGGTACGCGGCGATCGCGGGCAGCGGCTTGGCCTGCCGGAACGCCTGCGGGTCCAGCGTCTGCAGGTACGGCCGGGCGATGTCGACCAGGGTGCGCCGGGTCTCCTCGGGCAGTTTGCTCAGCCCCGCGAGGTGGGTCCGCAGGTCGTTCTCGATGAACCGGATGTCCTTCTGCAGGCGCAGCTCGGCGGTGCCGTACTCGACGAGCAGCTTGTCGATCTCCTGCGCGACGGCGATGCGGTCGACGAGGTTGCGCTGGTCGCCGGAGCGGTTGGTGATGGACAGCGTGGTGGCCTTGCGCTCCACGTTCCAGATGTAGATGCGCTGCGGGATCACCGCGATCTTCTTCGCGGTCAGGTAGGCGTGCGCCGAGAACAGGTTGTCCTCGTAGAGCCGCCCCTCGGGGAAGCGCAGGTTCTCCCGGACGAGGAACTCGTTGCGGTAGAGCTTGTTGGTCGACAGGACGTCGTAGAGCAGCTCGGGCTCGTCGGAGAGCGACTCGTGCACCACCTGGCCCTGGACGAGCCACGGCATCCACGCCTGCTCGTTGCCGGTCAGCACGTCCCGGCGGACGCACCGGCCGATGACCATGTCGGCGCCGGAGCTCTCGGCCATCGCCAGCAGGTTGCGGCAGGCGTGCCGGTCGAGGACGTCGTCGCTGTCGAGGAACATGACGTAGCGCCCGGCGGCCTGCTCGATGCCGACGTTGCGGGGCCGGCCGGCGGCGCCGGAGTTGGTCTCTAGCCGGACAGACCGGACGCGGTCGGGGTGCTGTGCGACGAGCCGGGCCACCACTGCCGGGGTGTCGTCGGAGCTGTGGTCGTCGACGACCAGCACCTCGTGACTGCGCAGCGATTGGTCGAGCACCGAGCGCACCGCCGTCTCGACGCGGGCGGCGTCGTTGTAGACGACCACGATCACCGTGACGTCGGGTCGGGGAGTGGGCGAGGTCACGGGAAACTACCTTCCGGATCGGCTGGGGCTCTCCAGTCGCCTCGGGTGATCGCCGTGGAACGGGACGGGCGACTGGGCGGTCGCAGGTCCGGCGCAGCAGTCCGAGGCATCGACGCGCAGAGCGCTGCTCGGCGTGCCAGGATTCTAGACTACAGCCGGTGAGGTACACGGCGGGCTCGTGTGAGCTGTCCCGCCTGGCTTGTGGGAGCGTTTTCTGCCGGGTTTCCTGACGCAGCGTGACGTGATCGTACCCGGCGTCGTGGGCCTCGTCCGCGAGCCGCAAATCGCCGGACGCGCCCGGGACGCGGGACTGTATCCCGCCCACTATCCTCGTGAGCCATGACCTCCATCCCCCTCGCCGAGGAGCTACTCCTCCTCGCGTACGACGATCAGACCGGTAAGGCGACCGGGTCCCGGATCGGGCTCGATCTCGGCATGGCCGCGGCCGTACTGGTCGATCTCGCGCTGGCGGGACGGATCGCCTATGCGAACGGCAACCTCGTGGTCAACGACTCCACGCCGATCGGTGAGCCCATCGCCGATCTGGTGCTGGCCAAGGCGGCCGGGGACACCCCGCACACGCCGGCGCAGTGGGTGCAGCGGCTCCGGCACCGGCTGCGCGAGCGGGTGCTCGAGGACCTGGTCGGGCGTGGAGTGATCCGTGACGTCGACGAGACCCAGCTCGGCGCCATCCACGTGCACCGCTACCCGACCACCGATCCGGCCTGCGAGGCCGAGATCCGCAAGCGGCTCGCCGACGCGCTGATCACCGACGCGGTGCCGGACGAGCGCACCGCGGCGCTGGCCACGCTGCTGGTCGCGACGCGGATGGAGCCCGCGCTCCGGTTGCCCCCGGAGGAGCAGGCCCGGGCGCACGAGCGGCTGGAGGAGATCGCCAGCGGCGCCGGCTTCGCCGGTGGCGCCAACCTCGAGGACTCCATCGTCCGACCCAGCGTGGCCCTGGTCGTCGCCACGCTGAGCCGGGCCATCACCGCGGCCCTCGGCGCCCCTAAGACGCCGTAGGCCGCTGCCGCGAATCCCGCGCGTCACAGGCCCAGCGCGGCCGACACCTCCTTGCGGAGCTGCACCATGTGCGTCCCGGACCGGAACTGCGCGTCGGCGAGCTTGCCGGTGACCGGCTCCACCACCTCCAGGTACGCCTTCAGCTTCGGCTCCGTCCCGGACGGACGGATGACGACCCGGGTGCCTGCGGTCCGCAGCGTCACCACGTCGGCGTCCGGCGTCCGGTCCTCGATCTCGGTGATCGGCTGGCCGAGCAGCTCCGTGGGCGGATTCGCCCGGACGTGGGCCATCGCCCGGGTGATCTCGGCGAGGTCGTCGACGCGTACTGACACCTGGTCGGTGCGGTGCACGCCCAGCTGGGTGTCCAGCTCGTTGAGGCGGTCCCGCAGCGTCTTACCTTCAGCTTTGAGTCCGGCGGCCAGCTCGGCCACCGTCAGGGCCGCGGTGATGCCGTCCTTGTCGCGGACGAGGTCGGGCGCCACGCAGTAGCCGAGCGCCTCCTCGTAGCCGAACGCCAGCTCTTCGGCTCCCCGCACGATCCACTTGAAGCCGGTGAGGGTCTCCGCGTACGGCGTGTTCCGGGCCGTGCAGAGGGCTTTGAGCTGGGTCGACGACACGATGGTGGTGGCGTACGTGCCCGGCGTGCCGCGGCGCATCAGGTGGTCGGCCAGCAGCAGGCCCAGCTCGTCGCCGCGCAGGGCGGTCCAGTTGCCGTCGCCGGCCGGGACAGCTACCGCGCAGCGGTCCGCGTCCGGGTCATTGGCGATAGCCAGGTCCGCGCCCCGGGCCGTCGCCAGCGCGAGGAGCAGGTCCATCGCGCCCGGCTCCTCCGGGTTGGGGAACGCCACCGTGGGGAACTCCGGGTCGGGCTCGGCCTGCTCGGCCACGACCGCAGGCTCGGCGAAGCCGGCGGCGGCGAACGCGGCGGCCAGCACCTTGCCACCCACCCCGTGCAGCGGCGTGTACGCCACCGTCAGCTCGCGGGCGCCGCCCGTGGGCAGAACGGCCGCGGCGCTGTCCACGTACCCCTGGACGATGTCCTCGCCGAGGACCGTGCCGGGCTCGCCCAGCTTGACCTCCGCGAGCGTCCCGACGGCCTGGATGGCGGCCTCGATGCCGGCGTCGGCGGGCGGCACGATTTGCGCGCCGGCGCCGCCCGGACCGCCGAGTTGGGCGCCCAGGTAGACCTTGTAGCCGTTGTCCTGCGGCGGGTTGTGGCTGGCGGTAACCACCACACCGGCCACGGCGCCGAGCTTGCGCACCGCGTACGCGACGACGGGCGTGGGCAGCGGCCGGGGGAGGACCAGCGCCTCACGGCCGGCGGCGGTGGACACTCGGGCGGTCTGCTCGGCGAACTGCTGCGAGCCGTGCCGGGCGTCGTACCCGATGATCAGGGGTCCTTCGCCGTTCTGGGCGGCGAGCCAGCTCACCAGGCCGGCGGCGGCGCGGGTGACGACCGCGAGGTTCATGCCGTTCGGCCCGGCGCGGAGCCGGCCGCGCAGCCCGGCGGTGCCGAAGGTCAGCGGGCCGGCGAACCGGTCGGCGAGCTCGGCGGCGCTGTCCGGGAGCCGGTCGAGCAGCGCCCGGATCTCGTCACGGCCGGCCGGGTCGGGGTCGTCGGCCAGCCAGGACTCGGCCAGCGTGCGAAGGTCGTCAGTTGCCATGCCATGTGGATAGCACGGTCGGCACCCGCACCTACCCCGGGCGTCGATTTTTGCGGCGTCCGGCTCAGTCCAGGGTGAACGTGCGGACCAGCTCGTCGAAGACCGGCTTGCTGTCGGCGAACTGCTGTTCGGTGCTGGTCAGGTAGAAGGAATACGCCTTGCCGTCGCGCATGACCGCGCCCCAGAGGCCGTGTCGGGTGCCGCCGCAGGTGTATTCGAGGACCGCGCCGGGCTGGCCGGCGATGGTCTGGTCGATGAGTCCGACCTGGCCGTACGGCTTCGGACAGCTGGAGCCCTTCTTCTTCAGATTGCTCTCCGCGATCTTGAGGAAGTTCTGCGCGGTGCCGTTGCCGGACTCGACCAGCAGCCGAACCTTGCGCTCGGCGCCCTCGTCGACGTAGTCAACCCAGCTGCCGCCAGACTGCTTCTTCCAGCCCTTGGGGACCGACACGGTCGTGCCGCGGCCCTGGTAGGAGACCGTGGGGAAGGGCGCGGCGGCCTGGCCCTGCTGAGGCGCCGCGGCCGGGGTGGTGGGCTTGCTGGGCGTGTCGTCTCCGCCGGAGAAGGCGAGCACGAGCGCGATGACCAGCAGCACCACGACGCCGGCAGCAACGGCGATCTGCGTGTTGCGCGGCCAGCCCTGCACCGTGCGGACGGCCTTGCCGGTGACCTCCCGGGCGGCCGTGACCGACTTGTCGATGACCGCCTTGCGCTTGGCCGCCGGGCTCACCACCACCGTGCCGCCCGGCATCGGCTCGCGGGCCGCGCGGGCGCCGTCCCACTGCTGACGCGGGGGGATCACGCTGGTGGTGTCGCCGTCCGTCGCGGGCGGGATCACGCTGGTGCGATCGCCTTCCGGCGGCGGGCCGGGGTAGGCCCCGGTCGGCTGGTCGAGGCTCGCGGGATTGCCGCCGGGTCGACGGGAGCCGGAGTCGTCGGTGCGCTTCGCCAGATGCCCGGCCAGCGAGTCACCGGGCGCCAGCATGGCGCGGCCACCGATCTGCCCGGACGTCGGGGGCTGCTGCTGCGGCGGCGGGATGGGCTGGGTTTCCGCGGCCGGCGGGCGCTGCGACGGCACCACCGAATAGGGGTCGGTCATCAGGTGCGCCGGGGCCTTGCTCGCCAGCGGCCCGGCAAGCTGCTGGCGCAGCATCGTGCGGGCGGTCTGCACGTCGAAGCGCCGGGCCGGGTCCTTCTCCAACAAGCCCATGAGTACGGGAGTGAGCGAAGCCGCGCGCACCGCCGGCGTGGGCGGGTCCTCGACGACGGCATGCATCGTCTCGATCGGGTCGCCCTTGTCGAACGGGGGCCGACCCTCGATCGCGGTGTAGAGCGTGACGCCGAGCGAGAACAGGTCGCTGGGCGGGCCGAAGTCGCTGCCCATGGCCCGCTCGGGGGAGATGAAGTGCGGCGAGCCGAGCACCATGCCGGGCGTGGTGAGCTGGACGTCGGTGGGCATCCGCGCGACGCCGAAGTCGGTGAGCACGCAGCGGCCGTCGGTGCAGATCAGCACGTTTGCCGGTTTGACGTCGCGGTGCAGGACGCCGTGCGCGTGGGCCACCTCGAGGGCGCCGAGCAGGGCGATGCCGATCTTGGCGACCACCCGGCCCGCGACCGGGCCGTCCTCGATGACCATGTCGGCGAGGCTGCGGGCCTCGAGCAGCTCCATGACGATCCAGGGTCGGCCGTTCTCGTGCACGACGTCGTAGACCTGGACGACGGCCGGGTGCTGCAGGGCGGCGGCGGCGCGGGCCTCGCGCATCGTGCGCTCGTACATGGCGTCGCGGTCGCTGGGTGCCAGGCCGGGCGGGAGGATGACTTCCTTGATCGCCACGTCGCGGCGCAGCAGGGTGTCGGCGGCTCGCCACACCGTGCCCATGCCGCCGTGACCGACCGCAGCGCGCAGCGTGTAGCGCCCGCCGATCAGCGTGCCCGGAGCTGCGCGTCCGCTGGTCGGAGCGGCGTTACCAGCGCTCCACGTCGGGATCTGAGTCACGAAGGTGCCACCGAAGGGGGTCTAGGGGGCGGGTCGACCCCGCTATCTTGCCGGGTCCTACCCCTATTCGAAAAGCCGATCTCAGGGTGATCTCCGGATCTCGACCCTGCGTGGTCGTGCCGTAGCGCAGAGTGGAACTTATCGGACGGTGCGTACAAAATCCGTCACCCCGTCGGACTGCGCGACCTTGCCTCGGCATGCCACGGTGGAGGAGGTCGGTGTGACCTTGGTGAGGATTGAACCGCGTCACCTCCGCGATTCGTAACCCGTTGTAGGAGGTGGTGCACGGATGCCGCCCGGAGAACGCTCCCATCAGGGCTTTCGTGACACTGCGCGATCCCATCCATCCGGGAATGGCGTTGCACAGCGTCACCAACCTGGGGCTAGGCTGTCGCGCGTTGCGGAAAACGGCCAAACCCTCAAGAGCGATAGAGAAACCGACGTGACGAGTGCATTGACGGCGCCCGAGGGCGCGGAGACGGCACCTTTCCCGGGCCCGCCGCCCGGCGCCGAACCCCTGCCCGGCCAGCTCGACCGCTGGCTCGCGTCCCGCGGCGCCGAACTCGTCGCCATCCGCCGGCACATCCACGCACACCCCGAGCCGTCCAACGCCGAGTTCGAGACCGCCGCGCTCATCGCACGTGAGCTGGCCGTCGCCGGGCTCAGCCCGCAGCTGCTGCCCAAGGGCAACGGGTTGATCTGCGACATCGGCGAAGGCGACCGGGTGATCGCCTTCCGCGCCGACCTCGACGCGCTGCCCCTGCAGGACACCAAGGATGTGCCGTACCGCTCGACGGTCGAGAAGGTCGCCCACGCGTGCGGCCACGACGTGCACACCACCGTGCTCCTCGGCCTCGGGCTGGCCCTTGCCCAGTTGCACCAGCGGGGTGAGCTGCCCGGCCGGATCCGCCTGATCTTCCAGCCCGCCGAGGAGTGCGTGCCGTCCGGAGCGCCGGAGGTCATCGCCGCCGGGGCGCTGAAGGACGTGGCGGCGATCTTCGCGCTGCACTGCTACCCGCAACTTCCCGCCGGGCTGGTCGGCGTACGCTCCGGCCCGTTCACTGCCGCCGCTGACACCGTTCGGGTCCGCCTCACCGGCCCCGGCGGTCACACCGCGCGCCCGCACCTCACCACCGATCTGGTGCACGCGCTCGGTCGGGTCATCGTGGACGTGCCGGCCCTGCTGGACCGCCGGGTCGACCCGCGCGCCGGCGTGTCGATGGTGTGGGGCGCCGTGAAGGCCGGCCAGGCGTTCAACGCCATCCCGGGCGAGGGCGAGGTGCTGGGCACCGTACGCATCCTCAACCGGGACGCCTGGCGCGCGGCGCCGGAGCTGGTCACCAAGCTGATCCGCGACGTGATCGCGGCGACCGGCGCCGAGGCTGAAGTCGACTACAACCGCGGTGTCCCGCCGGTCATCAACGACCGGATGGCCGCCGCCGTCATCGCGGGCGCCGCCGGTGCCGCGCTCGGCGCCGACCGGGTGGTCGAGGCCGAGATCAGCATGGGTGGCGAGGACTTCTCGTTCTATCTGGAGAGCGTGCCCGGCGCGATGATCCGGCTCGGCACCGGCACTCCAGGCGCCGAGATCCGCTACGACCTGCACCAGGGCAACTTCGACGTGGACGAGCGCTGCATCGGGTACGGCGTCCGGGTCATGGTGCACACCGCCCTGGCCGCGCTCGCCACCGGCGCGTTCTGACCCGCTACTTCGACTCGGCCGGCGCCGGCGCGAGGACGGGACGGGACTTGCGCCGCCGCACGAAGTAGATGGCGGCCCACACCGGCAGGCCGAACAGCAGGAGCCAGGGCAGCAGCCACCCGAGAACGGTCGCCATGACGCCGAGCGAGGTCAGCAGGCCACCCCAGCCGTTCTTGAGCCCGGTGAGGAATCCGGCCGGATCTTCCTCCTTCGGGGTGTCCGTGGCCTTCGGGTCCAGCAGCACCACGGTGATCGTGGACAGTGCCGTCAGGTCGGCCAGCCGGCGCTGCTTTGCCTGCAACGATGCGAGATCGGACTCCCGGGACGCCACCTCGCGTTCCAGCGAGATGAGGTCATCGAGCGACTTCGCCTGAGCCAGCAGCTTGCGGCCGCTGTCCACCCGGGCTTGCTGGGTGGCGATCCGCGCCTGCAGGTCCACCGATTGCTCGGTGACGTCCTCGGTGTTGATGCCGCGCTGTTCCTCCTTGCCGAGCCCGGCGACCTGATCCACGACAGCCTGGAACTTGTCGGCCGGAACGCGCAGGGTCAGCGTGGCGTCGGCCGGCCCCTCGCCGGAGCTGCTGCGCTTGTCGCCGCCGATGAACCCACCAGCGCCGGTCACGATGCCGGTCACCCGGGCAGCCGCGGTGCTGACGTTCTCCACCCGCAGCGTTATCGATCCGGTGTAGATGATCGACCGCTGGTCCACGCTGAGATCCGGCGCCTTGGCCGTCGCGTCCTTCCCCTGCTGCTCCTGCGCGGGAGCGGGGGCCGCTGCCTGGTCGGCCGGCGCGGCGCCGCCTTCCACGATCTTGGAACTCTGTGTGGACTCGCTGCTGCCGGCACTGCAGCCGGTCAGCGCGAGTGCCGCGGCGCAGATCGCGGCCGCCGCCCGCTGCCGGGCGCGTCGTGCCGTCCTGGTAGAAGTCGAAGCGGTAATTGTCATGGCTGTTCTCCGTCCCCGTCGAGGTCTGCACTCTTCGGACGCAGGGCGAAGGCCCGGCGGTTCCGGCAGACTGCGATACGGACGGTCACGATTCGGCGGCGGAGGAGTCACGTGCGGGTCACCAAGTACACCCATTCCTGCCTGCGCTTTCAGGGCGACGGGGTCCTCGTCGTCGACCCTGGCGCGTTCAGTGAGCGGTCGGCCCTGACCGGCGCCGACGCCGTCCTGATCACCCACGAGCATTTCGACCACCTCGACGTCGGCGCGCTCACCGCGGCGCTGGGCGAGCGGCCGGACCTCACCGTCTATGCCCACGCCGACGTGTTGCCCCAGCTGGCGGAGTTCGACGGCCGCACCGTCGCGGTCGAGCCAGGGGCCGAGCTCGAGGCCGCGGGTTTCACCATCCGCGCGTACGGGGGCCAGCACGCGGTGATCCACGACGACATCCCGCGGATCGCCAACCTCGGCTACCTGATCTCCGACGGCACCGACTCGGTATACACGCCCGGCGACTCCTTCACCGTCCCGGACGCCGAGGTCGCCACCTTGTTCGTACCGTTGAATGCGCCCTGGATGAAGCTCAGCGAGGCGATCGATTTCGTCCGTGCGGTCCGACCGGAACGGGCCTTTGCCCTGCACGACCATCTGCTCACCGAGACCGGAGCGCAGGTGTCGGACGGCCACCTGGAGCGACTCGGCGGCACGAAGTACGCGCACGTCGCTCCCGGCACCACGATCGGCTGACGTGGCCGACCGTTCCGAAACCGAGGAGCTGATCCGGCAGCTCTACGAAGCGCACCCGGACGGCTTCGTGGCGGGCCGGGCCGCCGCTGTCGCCGCCGCCCGCGGGGACGGCGACAAAGAGACCGCGAAGCGGCTGGCCGCCCTGCGAAAGCCCACGGTGGCGGCCTGGCTGGTCAACCTGCTCGCTCTGCGTCGCCCCGAGCTCATCTCCGACCTGGTGGAGCTGGCTGAGGCATTGCGCCACGCCCAGCGCAGCCTGCAGGGCGATGAACTGCGCGAGCTGTCCCAGCAGCGCCGTCAAGCGGTCTCTGCGCTGGTGCGGGCCGCGCAGCAGCTTGCCGTCGAGGAAGACCCCGCACTGCGCAAGGTGAAACTGCCGATGGCCGAGGTGGAGGCCACGCTCAGCGCGGCGTTGGCCGAGCCGGACGTCGCCGATCAGGTCCGCAGCGGCCGGCTGGTCAAAGCCGCGACCTACGCCGGTTTCGGCGAGGTGCCCCGGCCCCGGCTGCGCCTGGTGACCTCCGCGGAATCCGCCACAGACGCGGCGGAAGAGGATGAGGAAGGGGAAGAGGAAGTCAGGCCGGTCTCCCTCCGAGACGACCGGCGGCAGCGCGCAGAGCAGAAAGCGCGGGACGAGCGGGCGGCCCGGCACCGCGAGCTGCGTAAAGAACTCGGGACCGCGCAGGCCGCCGATCGCAAAGCCAAGTCCACGCTGGAGCGAGCCGAAACCGCCGAGCGGGACGCGAGCAGAGCCGTCGATGAGCTGGAAGAACAGATCGCCGAGCTGGAACGCCAACGCCTCGTTGCGCAGGCCGAGGTGTCCCGGCGCAAACTGGCGCGCCGGTCCGCCGAACGGGAGGCGTCCACTGCCCGGCGGCACGTCGGAGACGTGGAAGCAGCCATCGAGGATCTCGACGCCGAGGAGCCGGACTGACGGTCGGTTTTCCAGATCCGGCGTGGAAGAGCAGAATCTCATCGTGTGACCCCCGAACAGGCAGCCGCCAATGCCCGGCCGGGACTCACGTCCCTCGTCGGGGCGTTCGCCGAGTCCCCGCACACGCTGCGCCGCGCCCGGTTGATGGGACTGTCCGGCTGGGCGTACCACGTGTCGGCGCGGGCGGGTGCGCTCGGCGACGTTCGTCCCGAAACGGTGGCCGCCGCCATCGGGTTCATCGCCCCGGACGCCGTCACCGACGGCTGGGAAGCTGCGGCCAAGACAACGCCGCCGGTCGAAGTTGCCGCCTGGCACCTGCACGAACTGTGCCGCTGGGGCGTGGACCAGCTCGGCGGCTTTCCCCGCCTCGCCCGCCTGCTCGACCTGTCGAAGCGCGTCGTGTCCGCAGTGGATTGTGCGGGCCTGCCGCTCTTCGCCGCCTGGCGGGCCATGCCGGTGCCCGATGCATCACCCGGAGCGCAGGCCGCGGCGCTGCTGCACCTGCTGCACGAACACTGGCTGGGCGTGCACGTCGTCGCCGTCCGCGCGAGTGGCCTCACCCCGTTGCAAGCGATCATCGCCGGTCCCGAGGGCGAAACCGGAGCGGTCGCCTTCGGCTGGCAGCCGCCCTACCCGCCGGCCGGCCCGATCGTCCGGCGTCTCATGTGGGCGGAAGCCGTGGCCGGATCGCTGGCCGGCCAGGCGTACGGCACCCTCGACCGGGCGGAACGCGTCGAACTGATCGGGCTGCTCGAATCCCTGTCGCACCGCCTGGGGAGATGAGGCAGGCTGGCGCGGTGACTTCGCTGCCGCCCGGCTGGCACACCCGCCGGCCCACCCTCGACGACATTCCCGAGATCCTGGCCCTGGCACACGCGAGCGACATCGCGGCAGTCGGCGAGCCCGACTTCCCGGAAGAAGAAGTGCGGGAAGCCCTGACCGGGCCCCACACCGACATGGCCCGGGACTGCTGGCTGGCGTACGACGCCGATGGCGCCATCGCCGGCTGGGCCTACCCGCACAACCCGACCGGCGGGGAGCGCGACTTCCTCGAGGTCTACGTCTGGCCCGAGCGCGGCGTCCCCGCGCAGCGGCCACTCCTGGCGTTGCTGCTCACCCGGGCCGCCGAGCGAGCCAGGGAATTCGGTCACGCAACCTATACCGTACGGGCCGGAGCGATCCCCACCGAGCAACCGTGGATCGAGGCGCTCACCGACGCCGGATTCGACTTCCTGAAGCAACACGCCCGCATGTCGATGTCCCTCGACGGCGTCTCCCCGGAAGCACCCGAGCCGCCCGCCGGCATCACCATCCGACCGGTACGCCCGGACGAGCTCCGGCGGTTCCACGCCACCATTGCCGAGGCGTTCCGCGACAGTGACCACGCGAGCACCAGCTACGAGACGTGGCAGTCCCAGGTCGACGCCGAGGCCAGCGTCGCCTACGACGAGTGGTTCGTGGGCTTCGTCGACGGCGAATGGGCCGGCGTGCTGCAGTCCGCCGACTCTCAGGTGGCGGACGGGGCGGGCTGGGTGCGGTCGCTTGCCGTGCTGCGGGCGTACCGGAGAAGGGGTGTGGGTGAAGCTCTGTTGCGTCGGGCGTTTGCGGCCTATGCGGCCAAAGGGCGCAGCACGGCCGGCCTCGGGGTTGACCTGGCTAATCCGACCCGGGCCGCGCAGCTCTATCACGGGGTCGGGATGCGGCCGCTCTATCAGGCCAACATCTATCAGCGGGTCCTACACCTCGGGTGACGACGTGCGGGTGGGCCGGTGCTGGAGCTCGTTGACGTAGTCGTCGGGCGCGCCGGCCTTCTCGGCGGCGTTCGCGATCTCCGAGAGGTACCAGGCCGTCGGCAGGCCGCCCTCATAGCCGTGGAAGACGTAAACCCAGGCGCTCAGATCGCCCTCCAGGGTCGAAACGCGCACGGTGAGCTTCTGGTACGCCCCCGCGGTCACGCCCTCGACCTCGTCCAACTGGGCGGCGTCCCAAGGGTGCACGTCATAGAGCGCGACGAAGACCCGGTCGCCTGGGGACTCGACGATCGTCGTGACCGCGCCCTCCCAGCCCAGGTCGCCTTCCCCGGCGAAGGTCAGGCGCCAGCCCTCGACCCACCCGACACCCACCATCGGCGAGTGCGGACAATAGGCCCGCATCCGGGCCGGATCAAGGTTGGAGCCGTACGCGGCGTAATGACCCACGGCGATGACGATAGCCCGGCATGCCGTTGGTGGAGAATACGAGGTGTGCGTGTCGGCACAACTCAGTCACGTAAGTGACGAAACGTAACAACGGAGGTAGAGCGCGTGAGTCGGATCGTGATCATCGGCGGTGGCCCCGGCGGATACGAGGCGGCACTGGTCGCCGCGCAGCTCGACGCGGATGTCACCCTCGTCGAGTCCGACGGCGCCGGCGGTGCGTGCGTACTTTCGGACTGCGTCCCCTCCAAGACATTCATCGCCAGTTCCGAAGTGGTGACCGGTTATCGGCACAACGAGCGGTTCGGCGTCCGGTCCGCGGGCCTCGACGGCGTCACCGTCGACGCGGTAGCCGTCAACGAACGGGTGAAGAAGCTCGCCCTCGCCCAGTCCGGCGACATCCAGGCCAAACTCGTCAAAGCCGGCGTCGACGTCGTCCAGGGTCGGGCCCGCCTCGGCGAGGACACCCTCGGCCACACCCACCAGGTGGTGATCACCCCGCACGGCAAAGCGCCGTACACGGTCGACGCCGCCACGGTCCTGCTCGCCACCGGCGCCACCCCCCGCGTCCTGCGAACCGCCGTGCCGGACGGTGAGCGCATCCTCGACTGGCGCCAGGTCTACGACCTCACCGAGCTGCCCAGCCACCTCGTCGTGATCGGCTCCGGCGTGACCGGCGCCGAGTTCGCCAGCGCGTACCTCGCCATGGGCATCGAGGTCACCCTGGTCTCCAGCCGCGAACGCGTCATGCCGCACGAGGACGCCGACGCCGCCATGGCGATCGAACGCGTCTTCCGCGAACGCGGCATGACCATCCTCAACCAGTCCCGCGCCGACTCCGTCGTCAACACCGGAGACGGCGTCGAAGTCACCCTCGCCGACGGCCGCGTCGTCACCGGCTCCCACGCCCTCATGGCCGTCGGTGCCGTCCCCAACACCACCGACCTGGGCCTGCGCGAGTACGGCGTCGACGTCGCCGACGGCGGATACATCACGGTCGACCGGGTGTCCCGGACCAACGTGCCCGGCATCTACGCCGCCGGCGACTGCACGGGCGTCCTCCCCCTGGCCAGCGTCGCCGCCATGCAAGGCCGGATCGCCATCTGGCACGCCATGGGTGAGGCGGTCGCGCCGCTGCGCCTGCGCACCGTCTCCGCCAACGTCTTCACCGACCCCGAGCTGGCTACCGTCGGCCTGTCCCAGGACGACGTCGACGCCGGCAAGGTCCCGGCCCGGCAGGTCATGCTGCCGCTCACCGGCAACGCCCGCGCCAAGATGGCCGGCCTGCGAGACGGCTTCGTCAAGCTTTTCTGCCGCCCGGCAACCGGCCAGATCGTCGGCGGCGTCGTCGTGGCGCCGAAGGCCAGCGAGCTGATTCTGCCGATCACGATGGCGATCGAGAACAACCTGACGGTCGACCAGCTCGCGCACACGATCACGATCTACCCGTCCCTGTCCGGCTCGATCGCCGAGGCTGCCCGCCAGCTCATGCTGCACGAGCGCCAGTAGAACCCCGGCCTGCTGCCGTGGCTGGGTCTTCAGGGCCGGTCCGCTATCGTCCGCAGGCCCCGGGTAGGTTTTTCGTCCGGGGCTCTGCGGTCAGCCGGGGTGGACGGGCTGGACCGGAGCGTTCGGCACCGGCTCGTCCTCGCCCGCGGCGTCCTCGGGCAGATCGGCGTCAGCGGCCTCTTTGCGACCGCCGGACAGGGCAAGAATCCAGCCAGCCGTGCCGAAGATGACCGCGGCCGTCGCGGCAATGGCGAACAGCCGCCACGCCGACTGGGTCACCGCGGTGCCACCGACATGACCGACCAACCCGCCGTAGGTGGCCCAAGCCAGCGCCGCGCCGCCGTCATACAGCACAAACAGTTTGATCGGATAGCCGGTGCGCCCAGCGTGGTAGCCCGCAGCCATCCGGCCACCGGGCACGAACCGGCAGAGCAGCAGCACCAAGGGCCCGGGTTTACGCAGCCCACGAGTGAACCGCTCGGCAGCCCGCCGCGTCTTCGAGCCGTCCTTTCCGCTTTTGGCCTCGGCACCCGGCCCGAACCGCTGGCGCAGCGCGGCCAGCCGTCCACTGCCCCGGTGCCCGGCAGCCGTCCGCCCCAGCACAAACGCGATCGAGTCACCGGCGAACATGCCCAACGCCCCGACGACGATGACCAGCGCCAGGTTGAGGTTGCCGTATACCGTGAGCGCCCCCGAGGTGATCATGATCGCCTGGGTCGGCACCACCGGCACCATCGCGTCGACGGTCAGGAACCCGAACAGAGCAAGATAGGCCCACGCCGGCGTACCCAGCACGGTCAACAGGTCGCTCATCGGATCGGCCACCTCACGGCTCCAGGGGTCCACGGCATTGTCCGTGCGCGCACCTGAGAATGGGCTGAGTTCAGCATGCGCCCTGATCAGGCCCGCCTAAGGGTGATGCCCGACACGGTACGTCCTCCGCGGCGTACCCGCCGTACACGACGCGGAACCTTTCCCCAATCTCAAACCTTCCGGACATTTCTCGTGGGGACTCGGGCCGGGTCTGACCAAACGGCCGACCCGCCGCCCGGGGCGAACTCCCGCGACCGGTGGGGTTCTGAGATGCTGCCGCTTCTGGTGGGGCGCTCGCGGGCGTACCTTGGTGGGCAGTCCGTGACGTCGAGTCCCCCGTTCTCGACGTGCGGACGATGGCGTCCGCCTGGGCACCGGCCCGATCCGGCGAGACGCCCGGGCCGTCGGTAGGTCCCGTACCGGCGGCCCAACTTTGCGCCCCTCGTCACACGCGTCCGCAATCCGCTGAGCTGGGTGAACGTCGGCAGCGGACCGGAGTTGCTCATGCTCGGTCGTCACTCCAGCGTGATCTACCGCGACCAGGATCGTCACTCATGAGGTGGCGCAGCACAGTCGCGGCCACACCGCTCGGTGGCTGCACTCCGGAGGTCAGCGGGGTAACCGGAGTCCGGGACGGCGAGCGGGGTCCGGTACTGGTTCTCGCGTCGTGCCCCCGGTTCGGCGGCGTGCACCTGGTGGCGCTCGAAGAAATTGATGCCGACGGTGGGCGAGGTGCGACCGTGGCGAGTTGGGAAGCGGTTGGCGAGCCGGTCGACGAGCCGATCATCAGCATCGACCTGGCCGATCCCGGTGACCGGTGGCATCCCCTCCAGGGGGTGGCTGGCCTCGATGCGGGAAAACGCTATCGCGTGCTGGCCTGGAACGCCGACCAGAGCAGGCGCCTAGACGACTCGGAGTTCACCGCGGCAGATCTGGACCGTGGCGCCCTGGTCGTCTCGACCTCGGCCGACGACACCGCAGCCCCGGTCGCGATGACCGACGAAGAGTTCCGCGACCACTCAACGTCGGCGTGTTGAGACCAGATCGCGCGGTGCCGGTCCCGCTGCCTGCATTGGTGTGCGCCGCGAGTGCGGGTGTCGTGGCCTTGCCGCCAGCTCGCCAGGCTTCCTCTGTGTGTGCAGGGTTGGGCTGGTAGCCGACGTCGCCCTGCCTTTGCATGTGCAGGGTTGGCTGGTGACGACGTCGCCCTGCCTTTGCATGTGCAGGGTTGGCTGGTGACGACGTCGCCCTCGCCATGCGGCCGCCCCGCCGCCAAGCTCGCGGGCATCGCGCACGAGCTAGGGCGCCCCACGCGCGCGGGGCTGCTGGGGCCACAACGTCCCCGCGCGGATTCTTCGACGGGCGCCCCACGCACGCGGGGCTTGCTTGGTTCAACGGCTCGACGCCGGCCCGGCCCGGCCCCGGTCGGGCCCCACGCGCGGGGCTGCTGTGCACGCGGTGAGGCAGGCCGGGAACGCGGGTGTCAGTCGTCGATGGTGCAGATTGTCGAGCCGGCGGTCACCGTGGAGCCGACGTCGGCGGTGAGGCCGTTGACGGTGCCGGCTCGGTGGGCTTGGAGCGGTTGTTCCATTTTCATGGCTTCGACGACCACGATCACGTCGCCTTCGGCCACGGTGTCGCCGTTGGCGGCGGCGACTTTGACGATGGTGCCCTGCATGGGGGCGGTGAGGGCGGCGGCGCCGCCTGGGGCTGCGGACGCGGCTCGGGAACCGGAGCGGCGGGTGCTGGGGCGGGCTGCGGGGGCTGCGGGGGTTCCGGTGGAGAGGTTTGCGGGGAGGCGCACTTCCAGGCGCTTGCCGCCGACCTCGACCACGACGGTCTGGCGGTCCTGGGCTTCCGGCGTGGCCGTGGCGGTCGGAGTGAAGGCGGGGACGCCGCCCGCCCATTCCGTTTCGATCCAGCGGGTGTGCACGGTGAACGGCTCGTCGGTGAAGGCTGAGTCGCGCACGACGAGGCGGTGGAACGGCAGGACGGTCGCGATGCCGTCGATGACTGTCTCGTCCAGCGCGCGGCGGGCGCGGTCTAGAGCCTCGGCCCGGGTCGCGCCGGTCACGATGATCTTGGCGAGCATGGAGTCGAAGTTGCCGCCGATGACGCTGCCGGACTCGACGCCGGCGTCGACGCGCACGCCCGGACCGGAGGGCCAGGTCAGGGCGGTGACGGTGCCGGGTGCGGGCAGGAAGTTGCGGCCTGCGTCTTCGCCGTTGATGCGGAACTCGATCGAGTGCCCGCGCGGCTCCGGGTCATTGGTGAGTGCGAGAGGCGCCCCGTCGGCGATGCGGAACTGCTCGCGGACCAGGTCGATGCCGGCGGTCTCCTCACTCACCGGGTGTTCCACCTGCAGTCGGGTGTTGACCTCGAGGAACGAGATCGTCCCGTCCTGCCCGACGAGATATTCGACGGTGCCGGCGCCGTGGTAACCGGCCTCCCGGCAGATTGCCTTGGCGCTCGAATGGATGCGTTCCCGCTGCTCGGCGGAGAGGAAAGGCGCGGACGCCTCCTCGACCAGCTTTTGGTGTCGGCGCTGCAGGGAGCAGTCACGGGTGCCGACAACGATCACATTGCCGTGCGTGTCGGCCAGGACCTGTGCCTCCACATGCCGCGGCCGGTCGAGGTAGCGCTCGACGAAGCACTCGCCGCGACCGAACGCCGCCACCGCCTCGCGGGTGGCCGACTCGAACAGGGAAGGAATCTCCTCCAGCGTGCGCGCGACCTTCAGGCCGCGCCCACCGCCACCGAAGGCAGCCTTGATCGCCACGGGAAGACCGTGCTCGCGCGCGAAGGCCACGATCTCGTCCGCGCCGGCGACCGGCTCGGCCGTGCCCGGCACGAGCGGCGCACCAGCTCGCTGGGCAATGTGTCGTGCGGTGACTTTGTCGCCGAGGTCGCGGATCGCCGCCGGTGTCGGGCCGATCCAGGTCAGGCCGGCATCGAGCACTGCCTGCGCGAACTCGGCATTCTCGCTCAGGAAGCCGTAGCCGGGGTGCACCGCGTCGGCTCCGCTGCGGGCGGCGACGTCGAGGATTTTGTCGATGCGCAGGTAGGTCTCGGCGGCCGTCTCGCCGTCGAGCGCCCACGCCTCGTCGGCGAGCCGCGCGGGAAGCGCGTCGCGGTCGCTGTCCGCATAGACGGCGACACTGGTCAGGCCCGCGTCTTTGCAGGCCCGAATGACACGGACGGCGATCTCGCCGCGATTAGCGATCAATACCTTGCGCACGGGACGAGCCTATCGTCAGCGGTCATGCGTTCGCTCGGACCTGTGGACAGCGGCCGGACATGTGCCTGATGATCGGTGCGCGACAGGGTGTTTGTGCAGGTCAGGCTAGTTCTTGGTTTTCCACAGGGCGGGGACTGTGATGCCGAAGGTCAACAGCAGGCGGCGCAGAAGGGGCAGCGACAGGCCGACGACATTGCTGTGATCACCCTCGATCCGCTCGACGAACGACCCGCCCAACCCGTCGATCGTGAAGGCGCCGGCGACGTGCAAGGGCTCGCGGGTCGCGACGTACGCCTCGATCTCGGCGTCACTGACGTCGGCGAAATGAACGACGGTCGTGCCCACCTCCTCGGCCTGCTTGCCGCCGAGATCGGTCAGGTGATGGCCGGTGTGCAGCACGCCGGACCGGCCCCGCATCGCGCACCACCGACGGACCGCCTCAGCCGCATTGGCGGGCTTGCCCAGAATGGCCCCGTCGAACGCGAGCACGGAGTCGCAGCCCAGCACGAGCACATCCGGGTCAGACTCGAGCGTCGACGCCACGGCGCGCGCTTTCATCCGTGCCAGAGCCAGGCAGAGCTCACTGGCATTCGTCGCCTCGACCACCGACTCGTCAACGCCGCTCACCTGCACGGCAGGGTCGAATCCGGCGGCCCGGAGCAACGCCAGCCGGGCCGGGCTGGCGGATGCGAGAATCAGCCGGAGGCCGTGGTCAGTCTGCACAACGGCTAACGCTACAAGCCGGGCATCGCTTGCTCAGCCCGCCCCGCCGGACGGTCGCCGCCGGGCAGCGGCTGGCCGGTCGTCCTCCACTGTGTGCCCTCCCCGCGCTGGGTTGGGGAGGGCGTCCTGCTAGCGGGGGAGGGCGGACTCCCGCCACGACCCGCGACCCGCCCCGGGGCGTACGCTTCGGATCCAAGCGTTCGTCGATGTCTCGGGTTTCGCGGCATCCGCGCCCGTTGATGTGGCGATCAAGGCCCCTACCAGGGCGGCCAGCTCTTCTGTAGTCGGTCCGCCCCGGACCACGCTGACCAGCGGTTCCTCATTCATTGATCAAGCGTACGATCTGACCGGCAGGTATGCGGTGACACGCGTCCCACACTCGGCTGATCGATTCGCTGCGGCTCGACAAGACCGGGTATTTTCTGCGTGATGTCTACTTCCCCCCCGCTTGTTGTCGCTGACCGCTACCGGCTCGTTGCGCCGCTCGGTCAGGGCGGGATGGGTCGTGTCTGGCGGGCGACCGACGTCGTCCTGCACCGCGAGGTGGCGATCAAGGAATTGGTGCCGCCGCCGGGCTTGACCCCGGACGAGCGACAGGAGATGCGGGAGCGCTCGCTGCGGGAGGCGCGCGCGATCGCCCGGCTGAACAACATCAACGTCGTACGCGTTTTTGACGTGCTGCGGACAGACGCCGACCCGTGGATCGTCATGGAGTACGTGCCGTCGCGTTCGCTTCAGGACATTCTTGCCAGCGACGGACCGTTCCATGCGCACCGTGCTGGCGAGATCGGCCTCGGCGTCCTGGGCGCGTTGCGGGCCGCGCACCGCGCCGGGGTTGTGCACCGTGACGTCAAGCCGGGCAATGTCCTGATCGGTGAGGACGGCCGCGTCGTCCTGACCGACTTCGGCCTCGCCACGGTGCCCGGCGACCCGAACGTGACTCGCACCGGCCTGGTCCTGGGCTCACCGGCCTACATCGCCCCGGAGCGGGCCCGCGACGGCACCGCCGGTCCCGGCGCTGACCTGTGGTCGCTCGGTGCAACCCTCTACGCCGCAGTCGAGGGCGCCTCTCCGTTCGCGCGTCCATCGGCAATTGCGACACTGGCTGCGCTTGCGACCGAGAATCCGCCGCCGTCCCGCAACGCCGGCCCGCTGAAGCCGGTCCTCAACGGTCTGCTCCGCAAGGACCCGGCGCACCGCATCAACGCGGAGGAGACCGAACGCCTGCTCTTGCGCGCGACCGGCCGCCGTTCCCGCCTGAGTTTCCCGATGAGCGCGACGATGCGCCGCCCCGGCGCCGGCCGCGAACGCCCCCCGCTGTTGCCCGGCATTTCGGGCAGCGCCCCGGTCGTTCCCGGCCCGCGCCCCCCGGTCGCTCCCGGTCGCCCACCGGCCAACCCGACCGGCCGCCCCACGTCGGCTCCGCCAGTCACGCCGGGTCGTTCCACGTCCATCCCGCCGGTCACGCCGGGTCGTTCCACGTCCATCCCGCCGGTCACGCCGGGTCGTTCCACGTCCATCCCGCCGGTCACGCCGGGTCGCGCCACGCCGTCGACCACCACGGGTCGCGCCACGCCGTCCACGTCGGGCCGGGCCACGCCGCCGACCACGTCGGGCCGGGCGGCGCCGCCGGTCCCGCAGGGCCGCGCCGCGGCGCCGAGTCGTCCGCCGATCTTCACCCCTGGCAAGGCCACGGTGGGCCGCGCGCGCCCCGGCGACGCACCGACCCGCATCGACCCCGAACTTTCGGTCACCCGCGTGGACAATCCCGCGCCTCCTTCAGGTACGGCCCCAGCTAAGCCGGCGTCCCCGACCGAACCCGGCAGCGCGGTCGACTCCGACACGCCGCTCAACGCCCAGTCCACGGCTGAGGACGAGGCCACGGCCCAGCCTGGCGCCGCCACTAAGCCGTCCCCCGGTCCGACGTCCGCCATCAAGCCGTCCCCCGGTCCGACGTCCTCCGCCACAGCCAAATCTGCATCCAGGCAGGCAACCGAACGCGCCGCCGAGCTCAAGTCCGAGCCCGACGCGACTTCCGCCGCTAACCTCGCTGCTGACGCTGACAGTGAGCTTGTTGCGGTTGCTGACGTTGACGCCGCCTCCGACGCTGACCTGGCTGCTGACGCCGACCGCGATCACGCTGCGGTTGCTGATGTTGACGCCGTCTCCAACGCTGACCTGGCTGCTGACGCTGCCTCCGCCACTGACAATGCCTCCGTCACTGACGTTGATCTTGCTGCCGACGCTGCCTCCGCCACTGACAATGCCTCCGTCACTGACGTTGATCTTGCTGCCGACGCCGACGTCGACCTCGCCTCGGCCGCGGAGACTGAGCTGCCGGCAGGAGCCTCACCTGAAGCTGGGCGCGGAACTCCATTGTCAGCATCCGAAGAGCTCGGCGGCGAAGCCGTAGCGACGGCGAGCTCGGTCGACGGTTCACTGGCTGTGACCGGGTCGGCGTCTGCCAAGCCTGTCGCGGGAGCCCGAGCCGGCGCAGCAAGCAAGCCATCCCGAAAGAAGGGCCGAGGCCGGCAGCCCGCAGCCGCGAAGCCCACCGCTGCAGCGGCCGATGCAGCCAAGACCAGCGACGAGTCGCCCGCCAGCGCCACGCCGGCGACGGACGACTCGACTACGAGCAGCACGGTCACCTCCGCTGCCGACGGGGCTGGTGGAGACAAGGTCAGCGGGCATGGCACACGCGAGGGTGGGGACACCGAAGCCGCCAGCACCAGCGCCAACAACAGCAGCAAGGCCAGCAACAGCGCGTCTGACAGCAGCGAGGCCAGTCCCAGCCCGGCTGACAGCGACGAGCCCGGCACTAGCGAGGCCAGCACTAGCGAGACCGCCATCAGCGAGGCGGGTAAGAGCGAAGCTGGCATGGGCAAGGCTGGCAACCGCGAGGCGGGTAAGAGTGCGGCCGACAATAAAGCCGACAAGAAAGAAGTCAGCGGAAGCCAAGCCGGTAGCGCTATGGCTGAAACGCCTGCCCAGTGGGGTGGTGCTGAGTTCGGCACCACGGTAATCCCGCCGCCGCGTTCCAGCGACTCGGCTCAGGACGACGTCGACGGGGTTGCGCCGGTCTCGGGGGCGGCTGCGTTTGCGACGCGGCCGGTGTGGCAGCCGATGAATCTGCGGCCGCCGTCGGGTGGGCGTCGGGGGCTGACCGTCTTCGGGGTCACGCTGACTCGGCGGCAGACGGTGATCGGGATCGGCATGCTCGTCGCCGTACTCGCGCTGGTTGCTGTCATTGTTCCGATGGCGTTCGCGAACCGCGGCGCGGGCGAGCAGACCGATCAGGGCCGGAAGGCCGGTCCGGCTCCGGTGGCGAGCAGCACCAAGCCGCAGGCTTCGGCGACGCCGTCCGTGGCGCCGACGCCGAGCGTGACGCCTTCGTCTCCGGCTGCGGTGGTGGTGCCGGACGGCTGGAAGGTGTTCGAGGATCGCCAGGCCATGTTCACCGTGCCGCTGCCGGCGAATGCGCAACTGCGGTCCTGGGGCGAGGACGAGTACCAGTTCCAGATCGGGCACCGGTTGCTGATCATCGGCGAGACCAATCAGCCGAAGCCGGATCCGATGGCCGACTGGAAGCAGCAGGAAGCGAGCCGGTCGAACGGGTTGTACAACGACTACGAGCCGGTCGGCGAGATGAAGTTTGTCGACTACTTCACGAAGGCTGTGGACTGGGAGTTCTTCTACACGACGCCGTCGGGCTGGCGGCAGCATGTGCTGCGGCGGAACTTCCTGGTGGGGTCGAAGCGGGCGTACAGCATCAACTGGTATGTCTCGCCGGAAGACTGGAACGACGGGCGTAAGGACTTGGACGTCATCCTCAAGGGGTTCAAGCCGAAGGACTAAGCCATCGGGCCGGCGGAGGCGCGGATCGGCTACGCTCCCGGGCTGTGTCGATCGAGTCGGTGACTGACCTGTGGGATGAGCTGTTCAGCGCTCAGCCGGACCCGCCCGGAACGCTGGTGCTGATCACGGCCGCGATCGCGCTGCTCGTGGTCGCGTTCCGGCCGCTGTGGCGGGTCGCCCGTAACGCCGTGACGATTGCGCACGAGGGTGGGCATGCGCTCGTCGCGTTGCTGACCGGCCGCAAGCTGCGCGGGATTCGGCTGGAGTTCGACACGTCCGGGCTGACGCTGTCGGCGGGCCGCCCGACCGGGCCCGGCATGATCTTCACGCTGCTCGCCGGGTACATCGCGCCGTCGCTGGTCGGCCTGGGCGGGGCATGGCTGTTGGGCGGCAACCGGATCACGCTGCTGCTGTGGTTCACCGTCCTGTTGCTGCTGCTCATGCTGATCAACATCAGGAACGTCTTCGGCGCGGTCTCCGTGGTGGTCACGGGCGGCATCGTCTTCGCCGTTTCCTGGTACGCGTCCGCGCAGGTGCAGGCCGCCTTCGCCTACGTCGGGGTGTGGTTCCTGCTGTTCGGTGGGGTGCGGCCGGTGTTCGAGCTGCAGAAGCTGCGCAGCCGGGGCCGGATGCGGGACTCGGACCCCGATCAGCTGGCCGGACTCACCCACATCCCCGCACTGTTCTGGGTCGGCGTCTTCCTCGCCGTGAACGTCGCGGCACTGGTCATCGGCGGCTTCATGCTCGCCGGCCAGTGGCTGGTGGCGTAACCGGGGTAACCCGAACGGTTTCGCTTTGAGTACCGCGAAGTGATGCGGCTGGTCGACGCCGAGGTTTAGCTTCGGCGTATGGCGGCGGAGCCGGGCATAGCGTGGAGTACCGCGCTGGTGGCGTTCGTCGGTGCGGTGCCGCTGTGGCGGTACACGACAAATGCGATCACCGTCGCCCACGAGGGCGGGCATGCCGTGTTCGGGTGGCTGTTCGGGTCGGCCGTCAAACACGTCAAGATCTTCCGCGGTGGTGGCGGTGAGATGCTGCCGGGCCGGGAGAACTGGGTCTCGACCTTCGTCTCGCTGCTGGCCGGCTACCTCGGGCCGTCGATCTTCGGCTTTGCCGGTGCGCAGCTGCTCGTCCGTGACTTCGATCCGCGTACGGTGCTGTTCCTGAGTCTGGTCTTCCTCGCCGGCGTACTCGTCATGGTTCGTAACCTGTTCGGCGTCTTCGTCATTCTGGCCGTCGGGGCGATCCTCTGGGTGGTGGCGATGCGCTCGGCGGAGCCGGTCCAGCTGGCTTTCGCGTACGTGTGGGTGTGGTTTCTGTTGATGGGCGGCGTGCGGCAGGTGCCGGAGCTGTTCTGGGCGATGCACACCGACCCGTCTACCGATGCGGGCCTGCTGCAACAGCACACCCACATCGGCGACGTGGTCTGGTTGTTCGTGTTCTGGCTCTTGTCCCTGGGCGCCCTGGTCTGGGGCGGGGCGCTGCTGCTCAGGGGCTAGAGCGGGATGTTGCCGTGCTTCTTCGGCGGGAGCGACTCGCGCTTGGTTCTTAGCGTACGCAGGGCGCGGGTCACCTGGATCCGGGTCTGGGACGGGGCGATGACCGCGTCCACGTAGCCGCGCTCCGCCGCGATGTACGGGTTGGCGAGCGTGTCCTCGTACTCCTCGATGAGTTCGGCGCGGCGGGCGGCCGGGTCCTCGGCGGCGGCCAGTTCACCGCGGTAGAGGATGTTGACCGCGCCCTGGGCGCCCATGACAGCGATCTGCGCAGTGGGCCAGGCGAAGTTCATGTCGGCGCCGAGGTGCTTGGAACCCATGACGTCGTACGCGCCGCCGTACGCCTTGCGGGTGATGATCGTGACCTTGGGGACTGTCGCTTCGGCGTACGCGTAAATGAGCTTGGCGCCCCGGCGGATGATGCCGTCCCATTCCTGGCCGGTGCCGGGCAGGAAGCCCGGCACGTCGACGAAGGTGACCACCGGGATGTTGAAGGCGTCGCAGGTGCGCACGAAGCGGGCGGCCTTCTCGGAGGCCGCGATGTCGAGCGTGCCCGCGAAATGCATCGGCTGATTGGCGACGACGCCGACCGGGCGGCCCTCGACCCGGCCGAAGCCGACCACGATGTTCTGCGCGTAGAGCGGCTGCACCTCGAGGAAGTCCTCGACGACCGTCTCGACGACCTTCTTGATGTCGTAGGGCTGGTTCGCCGAGTCCGGGATCAGCGTGTCCAGCAGCAGGTCGTCGTCGCTCGGGCTGAGCTCGGCGGGCTGCTCGAAGACGCTGGGCTCGTCCAGGTTGTTGCTCGGCAGGTACGACAGCAGGGCACGGACGTAGTCGATCGCGTCGTCTTCGTCGTTTGCCAGGTAGTGCGCGTTGCCGCTGCGGCTGTTGTGCGTACGCGCGCCGCCCAGCTCCTCCATGCCGACCTCTTCGCCGGTGACCGTCTTGATCACGTCGGGGCCGGTGATGAACATGTGCGACGTCTGGTCGACCATGACGGTGAAGTCGGTGATCGCGGGGGAGTACACCGCGCCGCCCGCGCACGGGCCCATGATCAGGGAGATCTGCGGGATGACGCCGCTCGCGCGTACGTTGCGGAAGAAGATGTCGGCGTAGAGGCCGAGCGCGACCACACCCTCCTGGATGCGGGCGCCGCCGGAGTCGTTGATGCCGATGATCGGGCAGCCGATCTTCATGGCCAGGTCGAGCACCTTGACGATCTTCTCGCCGAACACCTCGCCGAGCGAGCCGCCGAAGATCGTGAAGTCCTGGGAGAACACGCAGACCTGGCGGCCGTCGATCGTGCCGTAACCGGTGACGACGCCGTCGCCGTACGGGCGGTTCTTCTCCAGGCCGAAGGCGGTCGACCGGTGCCGGGCCAGCTCGTCCAGCTCCACGAAAGAGCCCTCGTCGAGCAGCAACTCGATGCGCTCCCGGGCGGTTTTCTTACCGCGGGCGTGCTGCTTCTCGACAGCTCGCGCCGAACCGGCGTGCACTGCCTCGTCCGTCCGCCGCGCCAGGTCGGCGAGCTTGCCGGCCGTGGTGTGGATGTCGGACTGCTCCACGTCCTGCTGGGTCGTCACTGTCCTGTGCCTCCACTCGCCCGCACCCGTACGGTGCTCGCCGTCCGGGCGCGCGTCCTCCGCGGTCGCGGTTCGTCGCGCTCGCTCGCCTCGTGCGCGGGCTTTCGCAGCGCGAGGGTCGCCGGCGGTCGATGCCGGCCGGACCGTCTCGCGGGCGCTGCGTGCCTGCCTGCGCGGTGGCCGGTACGCGATCTGCGCCCGTGCCGTGGAGATCGTATCGAGCACGTCGAGGCGCCGGGCCGGGGCGGCGTCGAGCCGGAGTCGTTTCGTTCTTAATGCACCATTCGTTACCAACCACGTGACAACATGGATGACCCCCGTCGGCGTGGCGTTGATCGTCGGTGGCCTCGCGACGCTCATCGTGTTCCGCAAGGCTCTGTTCAGCGGTAGCCGGACCAAGAGCGGCGCTGTTCCCGGCAAGCGCGCCGCGCGTTCCCGTGCCGCTTCCCGCACCGGAACTACCGGTAAGCGTGCCGCCGGCCCCGGCAAGCGCGGCGGGGGCGCCGCCCGCGCCAAGGGTGCCAGCCGCACCGCGGCGGCGGGTCGGCCTGGCTCGGCGGCGGGCGGTCGGTCTGGCTCGACGGCGGGCGGTCGGTCTGGCTCGACGGCGGGCGGTCGGTCCGGCTCCGCGACGGCGACGGCGGCTGCGGGTCGGTCTGGCTCCGCGACGGCGACGGCGGTGGCGGGTCGGGCTGGCTCGGCGGGAGGTCGGGCCGGCTCTGGCAAGAAGCGTGCGGCCACCACGTCCGGAGAGCGCGCTGTGAGCGGCACCGGCGCGAGTAGCGCCAAGTCGAACGGCCTTGATGCGCAAGCTGCCACTTCGAACGGCGCTGTTTCGAGTGCTGCGGCAAGTGGCGTCCGCGGTGGTAGGGCAGCAGGGAAACGGGCAGCGGCCGCCGCCCAGCGCGGGACGGCACCGGCCGAGCAGCCCGCGATGGTTGAGCAACCTGCGGCGATGGCTGGGCAGTCCGTAAGGATGGCCGCGTCGGTCGCGGATCCCCGCGATTCGCGGCGCTTCTGGCCCAACTCCGCACCCGTCGACCCTGCGCCGGAACCGGCCTTGGTCACGCCGCCGGTCGACTCCGTGCCGTCCGAACCGGCTGATGACCTGCTGTCGGGTTCCGCCGCCGATGCGGTGGGCCTGCCTGATGACCTGCTGGATCCCATCGTTTCCACGGTGCCGGAAGACTCGGCGAGCGAGGCGGCTCGCCCCACAGATGTGCGCCTGGTCGACCTCGGTGAGCGGTCGGACCCCGACGCCGACTACCCCGGCTTTGCCGACGTGGTTCCCGATTTTCGGGTGGCGCCCGGAATCGAAGCGGTCACCAGCGCCGACCCGGCGCCGGACTTCCGTGCAGTCCCGGACTACCGAGCGATTCCCGACTTCGACGGGCTGGCCGACGAGCCCGTACTCGCCACGGCGATCCCGGATGAGGACGACCACGAGTGGCGGACCGGTACGCGAACCAGCAGCGCCGACCCCGGCCGGGAACGGGACGCTTCGGTGCGCCGGGAGGATGCCGGACTCGAGGACCCTGAGCTGTCCGGAGACTTCGAGGCTGTCCAGGACACCGATGCTTCCGGCAGTTTCCCCGCTGCTGTGGATCCGTTCGCGGGCGGCGGGTTCGACGTGGACCCGTACGACCCCGCGCCTCTGCCGCCGCCGCACGGTGACCGGGTCGACGGGTGGGTACGCCCGCAGTACCGTGACGAGCCGGTATCCGGGGATTACTGGAAGCCGGTCCCGGATACGGCTTACGGCTGGCCGGTCCCGGTGGAACGCATTCCGCCGGTGCCGCCGACCGCAGCAGCCGACCTGATCCCCGACGTCGAGTCCGAACCAACGGCCCTGGTCCAGCAGTGGCCCCCGGCGCTCCCCGCCGATCGCGAAGCCTCCTCGGCTCGGTCCGCGGACCGGCAAGAGTTTCCGGCCCGGTTCGCGGACGACTTTCCGGCCCGGTTCGCGGGCGACGAGGTGTACCCGGCCCAGTTCGCGGACGACGAGGTGTACCCGGCCCGGTTTGCGGACCACGAGGAGTACCCGGTCCAGCCGGACGGCTACCGCGGATTCCCGACCGCTGTCGAGCAGCCGAGCAGGTTCGACGAGCCGCAACGGAGCCCCGATTGGCCCCCCACGCGTCGCGAAGAGTTGGCGCTCTCCTGGCACCGCGACCAACGGGAGCCGAGGCAACGAGACGACGTCGACGTCGAGTCCACGCGCGCAGATCGCGACGGTGGGTTCAGGGGCGTAGATCGCGGCGTTGAGTCCAGCCGCGCAGATCGCGACGGTGGGTTCAGGGGCGTAGATCTCGACGTTCAGGCCAAGCGTGCAGATCTTGGCCGTCAATCCAGGCGCGCAGAGCCGGCGGAGCAGTCCAGGCAAGCGGGTCAGGACCGGCAGCCGGCGCAGTCCAATGTCGCGGGCCGGCCGGCGAGTGCTGAGGGCCCGATTTGGACAGTTCCGGACCTGCCCGATGCTGCGCTGCCCGAACTGACCTGGGCACGGACAACCGCCGATGAGGAGGAGCCCGGTCGCCGGCGGCGCGCCTCGGTCCGGATGCGGCGGCAGCGCGCAGCCGCGGACAATCCGACGCAGAACCTGCCGCCGGTCGAGGCCAGCAACATCGACCGGGCGGCCCCGCCGCAGCAACCGCCGCGGGCCCGGCCCCGACCGCGCCCGCGTCCCGGCGCCGGGCAGACCGAGGTACGCAGCACCGTGTACGTCAGTAAGCACGCCGCATCGGACTGAGGCGACAACGACGCGGCTAGGGTGAGGGCATGGGCCCGTACACGGATCTCGATCGACCGCCGCTCGCCGCGCGCGCGTTGCAGCGTGCGCTGGTGGTGCCCGGCGGTTTGTGGCGGCAGGTCGAGGTGGTTGCGGAGACAGGGTCGACGAATGCCGATGTGGCGCAGGCCGCCAAGACCGGTGCGGCCGAGGGCTTGGTCGTCGTCGCCGAGCGGCAGGTGTCCGGGCGGGGTCGGCGGAGCCGGGAGTGGGTGTCGCCGGCCCGCGCTGGGCTGACGCTGAGTGTGCTGCTGCGGCCGGGTACCGGCGACGCGGAGCGGGGGTGGCCGGGCGCGCCGCAACGTTCGTGGGGCTGGCTGCCGTTGCTGGCTGGGGTGGCGTTGGCCGAGGCTGTGCGGCGAGTAGCCGAAGTGGACGCTGGCCTGAAGTGGCCCAACGACCTGCTGGTCGCTGGGCCGGACGGATCCGACGGCAAGGCCGCCGGAATCCTGGCCGAGGTCGCCGGGGACGCTGTCGTGCTCGGGGTGGGGCTGAACGTCAGCACCCGGGTCGAGGAGCTGCCGTCCACCACTGGTCTGCCCGCCACGTCGCTGCAGGTTGCCGGGTCAAGCTCCGCGGATCGCGATCCGCTGCTGCGCGCGTTGCTGCGCAGCTTCGCCCGCTGGTACGGCGGATGGCGCGAAACCGGCGGCGACGCAGAGCTGTGCGGGCTGCTGGCGGCGTACCGGGCGGGTTGTCGGACGATCGGGCGGGACGTGCGGGTGCTCCTGCCAGACGGTGGGGAGCTCACCGGGGTGGCGAGCACCGTGGACGGCGACGGGCAGCTGGTGATCCGTTCGGCTGACGGCGTCTTGCATCGCGTCTCGGCGGGGGACGTGCTGCACGTACGCTGAGCGCGTGGCTTTTCCGGACGAGGTCCTGACCGACGAGGAGGAGGTTGTCCTCCACCTGCATCCGCACGCGAAGGCTGCCGTCCTGCCGAGCCTGGTCCTGCTGGTCGCGCTGGGCGCGGTGATCCTGGTGTGGGTGATGCTTCCGCCGACCACGGGCGGCCTGATCGGGGTGTGTGTCGTGGGCGCGGTGTCGCTGTGGGTGGGGGTGACCCGTGGCGTGTACCCGCTGCTGGTCTGGCGCACGACCCATTACGTCTTTACCGACGAGCGGATCCTGGTGCAGGACGGGGTGATCGCCCGGGAACGACGGGACCTGCCGCTGAACCGGGTCAACGATCATGTGGCGCAGCAGTCGCTGTTCGAGCGCATGGTGGGTTGCGGCACGCTCACCGTCGACTCGATTGGTGAGCAGTCGGCCGTCATGGCGTCGGTGCCGCGGGTGCAACAGGTGCAGACGAAGCTGTACGAGTTGATCGAGACCGACCGCGAGCTGCGGCCGGACGACGATGAGGAAGCTGAGGAGCCGGTGTTGCCGCTGGCTAGACAGCGCGGCGCTGGGCGTCGATCTCCTTGGCGATCTCAGCGTCCAGCCGGCCCTCGGCCTCGGCGCTGAGCTCGGCGAGGCCGGCGGCGACGTCGAGCTCGGCCATGGCGGCCTCGTGCCCGTCCACCGGCGGCTTCAGGAAGACGAACGTCCGGTAGGCCCAGAACCGGAAGAGTGTCGCGACGACGATGCCGAGCGTGGTGACGCCCATGAGCAGGATGGCGTGGTCCCGCTCGGTGAGGCCGAAGCCGTACTTGCCGATGGCGACCGCGCCGGACTGGATGACCAGACCGATGAGGTTGAACCCGAAGAACAGCGTGTACTCCCGGCGCAGGGCTGTGCGGGTGTGGTGCCGGTAGGTCCAGAACCGGTTGGCGAAGTAGGCCATCGTGGTGGTGACGACGGTGGCGATGGCGGTTGCCTTGACCACGCCGATGGGCAGGATCGCCCAGGTGATGGCCATGTAGAGCAGGGTGTTCGCGGCGCCGATCACGCCGAACGCCAGCGCCTCGGGGGCGAGGCGGCGCAGGCGTTCGATCAGCTGACGAGCTCGAGGCATTGGGCAACCTTACGGGGGAAGAAGCGACGGCAAAGGATCCGGGGAGAGGATCCTGCGTCACATCCGGGGCACAGCGCGGGGTGCTGCCGGCTCGGTGGAGCGGGGTGCGGCGGGGTCGGCTGGCGGGGTGCTGGGAGCCACCGGGGGTGCTGACACCGGGTTGACGTTCTCGCCGAACACGAAGCGTCGGTAGGACCAGAAGCGGAAGAGTGTGCCCACGCCGGTGCCAACGAGTTGGCCGGAGATGTTGTCGGCGAGCGGCGTCTGGAATTCGGGCCAGATCGAGCCGAGGCCGTAGTGGCTGATCGCCAGGCAGGACAGCCCGATCGCGAGGCCGACGCCGTTGAGTAGGAAGAACATCGTGTACTGCCGGGCCATGTTGCCGTGTGCCCGGTGCCGCCAGGTCCAGAACCGGTTGCCGACGAAGGCGACCGAGGTAGCGAGGATCGTGGAGCCGGTCTTGGCGAGCAGGGTTTCCGCGCCGGCCTGCAACAGCACGTTGAACACCGCGAAGTCGATCGCGAAGGCGATGCCGCCGACCGTGCCGAACTTGCTCACTTCGCGCACCAATGCCCCGAAGCGGGCCCGCAGGGCGGGCAGGAGGGCGGCGGCTGGCACGGGTCCGAGAGTACCGGCGGGCGTCTTCTCCCGCGTCGCCCCTGAGCGAGTCTGCTGGTTTCGTGAGCGGTTCTTAACCCGGGGGATTCGCAGGGTTTCGCTGCCGATACGCACCGTGAGGGCGCTGGTTGGTCTCGGTCACCTCGGCGAGGCGGTCACGGCACTCGCCGCACCAGGAAAGGTGAGTTTCGAGGCGTACGGAGTCGCGGGGTGCGAGCCGGCCCCGGATGCGCCCGCCGAGTCGCTCGCCGGCCCATCGGCATTCGGGTGGGTCGGCGACGGCGACGTGTTGTTGGAGGTAGAGCCGGCGCAGGCCTTCCCGGGCGCGGTGGGCCAGCACGGCAACAGCGTTGGGTGTGAGCCCGAGCTGCGGCGCGACTTCGGCCGGGCTGGCACCTTCCACCTCGGTTCGCCAGAGCACGTCGCGCCAGCGGTCCGGCAACGCGCGGAAAGCCTGGGCGGCGTACGTGCGTTCGAGTCGGTCGAGGGCCGGGTCGTGGAACGGCTCGCCCTCGTCGTACCGGGTGATGTCGTCGGTGAACTCCAGCCGGCGGTCCCGCTGGGCGCGGTGATAGCAGAGGTGCCGCAGGGTGGTGTTCAGGTACGCGCGAAAGGAAACCAGTGGGCCGCCACCGGCTCGCAGGGTGGCGAACACTTTGGCAAACGTCTCGGCGACCAGGTCGTCGGCGTCGGCAGGGTCGCTCACCAGGACGTAGGCGAGCGCCCGGGCCGACGCGCGGTGCCGCTCATAGAGGACGCCGTACGCGGCGGCGTCGCCGGCCCGTACGGCGGCCAGCAACTCCGTGTCGGCGTCGTGCTGGCCGGCGGGGATCGACATTCCTGCTCCGGTATCCGGGAGTGGGAGGAAAGCCCGAATGTGGACAATCTTATGACGTTTTGTCCATTTCGCGAAAGTGGGCGGCGTCCGACTCCGGACACCTGGCCGTATCCGCAGCGTGACGGGTGGGGCGGGCGAGGCGAGATGGAAACACGCCGATGGCGTCCGCGCGGGCCAGGGTGTAGGAACGGAATGTGCACGTCGTGGCGCCCTCTGCGCACAACTGCGCTGTCTGGCGAAGGATCAATCGCCATCGCGCACAAACGCCGAGGATTGTGCGGTTGTCCACAGAATTCTCCGATGAACTGAACGTTCACTCGGCATACGCTGACGTGACTCCCGTGATGGGGCCGGACCGCCGGCCTGCTTCGTCACAGGTCAGTGCCGACCGAAGGGAATCACATGTCTGTGCCCCCCACCTCCCACGCCCGCCTCCTGGCCTGGGTGGAAGAGGTAGCCGCGCTCACCACGCCCGACCGGGTCGTGTGGTGCGACGGCTCCGACGAGGAATGGACCCGCCTCACCGACTCGTTGGTGGACGCCGGTTCCCTCGTTCGCCTCAACCCCGAGATCCGCCCCAACTCGTTCTGGGCGCGTACCGACCCGGGAGATGTCGCCCGCGTCGAGGAACGCACCTACATCTGCAGCGTCGACCCCGAGGACTGCGGGCCCACCAACAACTGGATGGCCCCGTCCGAGATGAAGGCGACGATGACGGAGCTGTACCGCGGCTGTATGCGCGGGCGCACCATGTACGTCGTGCCGTTCTGCATGGGCCCGCTCGACGCCCCGAACCCGATGTTCGGTGTGGAGCTGACCGACAGCGCGTACGTCGTCGCCTCGATGAAGATCATGACCCGGATGGGCGCCAAGGTCCTCGAGGCCATGGGCACCGAGGCCGACTTCGTGCCGGCCCTGCACTCCCTGGGCGCGCCCCTGGAGCCGGGTCAGGCCGACGTCGCCTGGCCGTGCAACGAGACCAAGTACATCTCGCACTTCCCCGAGACCCGCGAGATCTGGTCGTTCGGTTCGGGCTACGGCGGCAACTCGCTGCTGGGCAAGAAGTGCTTCTCCCTGCGCATCGCCTCCGCGGCCGCCCGGGACGAGGGCTGGCTCGCCGAGCACATGCTGATCATGAAGCTGACCTCGCCCGAAGGCTCGGTCCGCTACATCGCCGGCGCGTTCCCCTCGGCCTGCGGCAAGACCAACCTCGCCATGCTCGAGCCCACCCTGCCCGGCTGGAAGGTCGAGACGGTCGGCGACGACATCGCCTGGATGCGCTTCGGTGAGGACGGCCGCCTCTGGGCGACCAACCCCGAGTTCGGCCTGTTCGGCGTCGCGCCGGGCACGGACCAGCACACCAACCCCAATGCGATGCGTACGCTCGCACAGGGCAACTCGGTCTTCACGAACGTGGCGCTGACTGACGACGGTGACATCTGGTGGGAGGGCATGGGCGAGCCGCCCGCGCACCTCATCGACTGGAAGGGCAACGACTGGACCCCCGAGTCGGAGGCCGTCTCCAGCCACCCGAACAGCCGGTTCTGCACCCCGATCGAGCAGTGCCCGATCCTGGCGCCGGAATACAACGACCCGCGCGGTGTCCCGATCGACGCGATCCTCTTCGGCGGCCGCCGCAAGACGACCGTGCCGCTGGTGACCGAGGCCCGCGACTGGGTGCACGGTGTCTACTACGGCGCGACCCTGTCGTCGGAGACCACCGCCGCCGCAGTCGGCCAGGTCGGCGTCGTCCGTCGTGACCCGATGGCGATGCTGCCGTTCATCGGCTACAACGCCGGCGACTACTTCGCGCACTGGATCGAGATGGGCAAGGCCGCCTCGGGCGACGCCAGCAAGCTGCCCAAGGTCTTCTACGTCAACTGGTTCCGCCGCGGTGACGACGGCCGGTTCCTGTGGCCCGGGTTCGGCGAGAACTCCCGCGTCCTCAAGTGGATCGTGGAGCGGCTCGACGGCAAGGCCGAGGCGATCGAGACCCCGATCGGCCACATCCCCACCGCCGACGCGCTCGACCTCACCGGCCTGGACATCGACAAGGCCGACATGGAGGCCGTCCTCACGGTGGACCGCGAGGAGTGGCTGGCGGAGATCCCGCAGGTCGAGGAGTGGTTCAACAAGTTCGGCGACAAGCTCCCCGCCGTGCTGTGGGCCGAGCTGGACGCGCTGAAGTCCCGCCTGAACGCATGATGATCCGCGCCCGCCTCGCGTTCGAGGCGGGCGCGGCCCGGGTACCGTCGCATTCGTGACCATCGACCCACGTCCGCCGCGTGCCGTCCGCACGCTGCGGGGGTTGCTGGTCGCGACGGCGGCGGCCACCGCAGGCGTCGAGCTCCTCAATTTTCTGTACGCGCCCGAGCACGGTTTCGGGCTCGTCGTCCGGACCGGGTGGGCGCTGCTGCGTACCCTCGGCTGGTTGATCTTGATCTGGCATGTGGGTCGGGGTCGCGCCGCGGCCCGGCCGCTCGGTCTGATCCTCGCCGTCACCACCGTCTTCGCGGTCGGCCGGCTGGTCGTCCCCCGCACCGGCGCGCCGCCACTCGCCGGTGTGCTGGGCTTTCTAGCGCTCACCGCGCTCTGCGTCACCGTCGTCGTGCTGCTCTACCGGCACCGCGGCATCGGTGAACATCTGGTCCGTCATCCCCGCAAGCTGGAGTTCACCCGCGCAGGTGTCGAGTGGCGCGAGTCCGCCCCGAAACGGCCGCCCGCCGCCGCGTGGGCCGTCACCGCGCGGGTCGCGGCCTTTACCTATAGCCCGTTGCTGCTGGTCCCGGCGCTGATCTCGGTGAGCGAGCTCGGCAGCCGCCCGCAGTGGCTCCTCGCCGTCGTCTTCTGGTTCGGAGCCGGGATCGGCGTGAGCTACGCGGTCATGCTCAGCACCTTCTTCCTCTTGCGCGGTAAACACTGGGCACCCCGCCTGCTGGTGTGGATCACCGTTGGCGTGTTGGCCGTCGACCTACCGCTCTGCTATCTCCTGCTCGGCCTCGACGGCCTAATCCGTGACGGCGCTCCGCTCGTGGCCGCCGCCGTTCTCGTCGGCTACTCCGTGTGGCGGGTGGCGCGCCTGCCCGCGCTGGTCACGACGGCGACCCGCGGGTGAGCTGCCGGGTCGATGAAACGCTTGACTCGATCGGGGCAGTATCCGACCGGATGGTGGATCCGGGGCTCGGTGCCGGGGTTCCCGACCCGCGCACGATCGGACGCATCGGTGCCGAGATAGGCCCGATTCGCGGCGGGGGCTCTTGAAGAGGGGACCTACCTCGCTAGGCTGAGCGCGATGACTGTGCGCTCCCTCGTCTACTCGCTCTACGAACGGCGGCTCGCCGGCAAACTGGCCGGCAAGCCGGTGCCCCAGCATGTCGGAGTCATGTGCGACGGCAACCGCCGCTGGGCGCGCGAGATGGGCTTCGTCGACCCCAACGACGGCCACCGCGTCGGGGCGACCCGGGTCAAGGAGCTGCTCACCTGGTGTGACCAGGCCGGCATCAAGCACGTCACGCTCTACCTGCTGGCCACGGACAACCTCCAGCGGCCCGCCGCCGAGCTGGACCCGCTGGTCAGCATCATCGAAGACCTCGCCACCGAGCTCGCCGAGGACGGCAACCCCTGGCGGCTACGCATCGTCGGCGCGCTCGACCTGCTTCCCGGCCCCACGGCTACGGCCCTGAAAGCGGCCCAGGAGAAGACCCGCGACCGCTGTGAAGGCGTCGAAGTGAACCTCGCGGTCGGCTACGGCGGTCGCCGCGAGATCACCGACGCGGTGCGGTCCCTGCTGCACGAGCACGCGGCCGCCGGCCGCACCCTGGAAGAGCTCGCCGAGATCCTGGACGTCGAGCACATCGCCGAGCACCTCTACACCCGCGGCCAGCCCGACCCTGACCTGGTCATCCGGACCAGCGGCGAGCAGCGGCTCTCCGGTTTCCTGCTGTGGCAGTCGGCGCACTCGGAGTTCTACTTCCACGACGCGAACTGGCCCGACTTCCGCCGCACCGACTTCCTCCGCGCCCTACGTTCCTACGCCACCCGCCAGCGCCGCTACGGCGCCTGACAGTCGCTACTGGGCCTGCCGCGGCCGCCGGCCCGCTTGGCGCAGCTAGCGCCGCTGGGCGCCTGACAGCCAGCGCCGCGACCCGCTCGGCACATCAACAGCCGCTGGGCGCCTGACAGCCAGCGCCGCGACCCGCTTGGCTGAAGGGCGCGCGCGTAGGGAGTGCGGAGTGCCCTGCTCCGCGAAGGCAGGGCCGCTCGTCGACTCGGTCAGTGGGCGAAGGCAGGGGCCGCTCGTCGACTCGGTCAGCAGGCGAAGGCAGGGGCCGCTCGTCGACTCGGTCAGCAGGCGAAGGCAGGGGCCGCTCGTCGACTCGGTCAGTGGGCGAAGGTCGGGAGGGCGTCGGCGAGGAAGCGGGCGACCGCTTCCGGGGACTCGAGGGTGATGTCGGCGGCGCTGGAGACCTCGGCGCCCGTCTCCGGGTTGGCGACCGCGACGCACATGCCGAAGAACTCCGGGTCGACCGCTTCGCGCGCACGCAACGCGTCGAACGCCTTGATGTCGGACATGTCGTCCCCGAAATACCAGGCGCAGCCGGCGTTCAGCACGCCTTCGCTGATCACCATGCCCTTGTCCTGGTCGACCGGCGGCTTGAGCTCGACCACCATGCGGCCGGCCTGGATCCGCAGGCCCAGGCGTTCGGCCTGCTCATGGCCCCAGCGCTCGACCTGCTCGGCGAGCTGCGGCGCGGTGCGGTAGTGCAGGGCGACGGACAGCCGCTTGTATTCCACGAGGATCGCGTCGGGCAGCTCGGCGTTGGCGCGCTCGGCCAGGTCGGCCATGGCGGGAACCCAGGGGAGGGCGGCCGGCTCGGTGACGACATCGCCGTCGTGCCACACCTCGAGGCCGTACAGCCCGTAGAGGTCGACGTGCTCGAGGGACTCGAACCGCGAGCGCAGGAAGCTGACCGGGCGGGCCGACACGATGGCAACGCGGGCCACCCGGGAAGCGAGCTGTTCGAGGACGCCGAGCACGGACGGGACGGGCTGGGAGGCGTCGGGGTCGTCGGTGACGGGCGACAGCACGCCGTCGAAGTCGAAGAAGAAGGTCGTTTCCCGGGCCCGCGAGGCGGTGAACTGCAGGGCCGCCGCGACGCTCAGGGGGTGCGAGGGACGCGCACTGCGCTGCGAGGAACCCGGGCTCGGTGAAGAATCCGGGCTCTGCAAGGACTCAGGGCTCAGCGAGGACTCAGGCACGCACCCCAGCGTACCCGCCGTTCGGCTCAGCGCACTCCGACGGAACGGCTGGAGAATTGGCGTATCTCGCGGTACTACCGCTGGTGGCACTTGACCGCTAGCGTTTATTCATGGCACGGGGTTTTCCCGAGTCAGCCGGCCGGCCCGGACCTGCGACGATATGCGCCACGGGGCCCGCATCCCGACCCCGTGCAAGTGACGGGCGCCGGACGTTGGCGGACCGCGGGCGGACCGGGTTGCACGCCCGCTGGAGCAGGCCTGTGACATCTCGCCGAACCGACGCCGGGGTCGCCCACACCGACCCGGCCGCCAAAGTCTCCAGCAGCCGCGCTTCCTCGGGACGCCGGGCGTCCCGGGATCGGCATGCCGACGCGGAACCTGCGCCTGCCGGCCGGGTCTTCGTGCTGGACACCTCGGTCCTGCTGTCCGATCCGGCGGCTTTCCGCCGGTTCACCGATCACGAGGTGGTCGTCCCGCTGGTGGTCATCTCCGAGCTGGAGGGCAAGCGGCACCATCCCGAGTTGGGTTGGTTCGCTCGCCAGGCGCTGCGCATGCTCGACGAGCTGCGCATCAAGCACGGTCGCCTGGACCATCCGGTGCTCTGCAACGACGAGGGCGGCACTGTCCGCGTGGAGTTGAACCACGCCGACCAGAGCGAGCTGCCACCCGGCTTCCGCAACGACTCCAACGACACCCGGATCCTGTCCGTGGCGCTGGGGCTGTCCGCGGAGGGCCGGGACGTCACGCTGGTGAGCAAGGACATGCCGCTGCGGGTGAAGGCGGCATCGGTGGGCATCACGGCCGACGAATACCTGCACGGGCAGGCCAGCGACCCGACCTGGACCGGCATGGCGGACCTCACGCTGGACGACGAGGACGTCAATCGCCTGTACGCGGGCGAGGCGCTGGAGCCTGAGGAGATGGAACACCTGCCCTGCCACACCGGCCTGGTGATCCACTCGTCCCGCGGTTCGGCGTTGGGTCGCGTCACCCCGGACAAGACGGTGAAGCTGGTCCGCGGCGATCGGGAGGCCTTCGGGCTGCGGGGCCGCTCGGCGGAGCAGCGGGTGGCGTTGGACATCCTGCTCGACGAGTCGATCGGCATCGTGTCGTTGGGCGGCCGGGCCGGCACCGGCAAGTCGGCGTTGGCGTTGTGCGCCGGCCTGGAAGCGACGATGGAGCGGGGCCGCCACAAGAAGGTGATCGTCTTCCGCCCGCTGTACGCGGTTGGCGGCCAGGAGCTGGGCTATTTGCCGGGCAGCGAGTCGGAGAAGATGTCGCCCTGGGCCCAGGCGGTGTTCGACACGCTCGGCGCCGTGGTCCACGCGAACGTCATGGAAGAGGTCATGGCCCGCGGGATGCTCGAGGTGCTTCCGCTGACCCACATCCGGGGTCGCAGCCTGCACGACGCTTTCGTGATCGTCGACGAGGCGCAGTCGCTGGAACGGAATGTGCTGCTGACCGTGCTCTCCCGGATCGGTCAGGGTTCGCGGGTGGTGCTGACGCACGATGTCGCCCAGCGGGACAACCTGCGGGTCGGCCGCCACGACGGGGTGACCGCGGTGATCGAGGCGCTGAAGGGACATCCGATCTTCGCGCATGTCACCCTGACGAGGTCGGAGCGTTCTCCCATCGCAGAGGTGGTCACCGATCTGCTCGAGGAAATTCCCATCTGACGCAGAGTCATCGTGAGGCGGAGATCCGGTCGGATTTCCGCCTCACGCGCTGTTTGGGGGTGACTACAAAGTGTGACGACTGTTATATCGAAAGGGTGCCGCGAATAGCTGTGATTTGGTAGGATTGAATCCTAAACATCCTGTGATTCATTTCACAGGTGGGCGCCGTCATTTCACAACGCCTTCACGGTGCGCCATGGTGGCTGACGAGCATCATCGGGTGGCCGTACCGAACAGAGATCGATGGTTGGCCGCTCGGAGACCGGTGAGCAAGGAGCCGGTCCGCGCGACCCCGCAACGGGCCGACGGGTGCTTGCGGTGCGGAACGCCGCCGGTGGGGAAGCCGGTGGATCTGCTTCGCGTCATTGCCCCCTACGAAGGGAAATCTTCGTGAATCGGCTCTGGAGCCGGGTCGGAATCCGTGCGGCCTCCGTGGGTCTGCTCGTCGCAGGCGTCATCGGCGGGGTCTACCTCGGACAGGACCGGGAAGTCCAGGCGCGGAGCGCCGAGGCTCAGCTCGTCGTCCAGGCAAACACCGACGAGATGGCCCTCCTCAAGGAACGACACAACCAGCACGCCGCCGCTCGGGCCTACCGGAGCCAGGCGGAAGGTGAAGCGGCTGACAAGGCCGCGACCGAGCTGAAGGTGGCCGCCGGCAAGGCCCTCAAGCTCGAGAAGAAGGCGATCGAGAAGAAGGCCGCCGAAGAGAAGGCCGAGAAGGCCGCCGAGACCAAGAAGTCCGGCACGGTGCCCTTCACCGGAGACATCCCGGCTTCCTGCAACGAGTTCGACGGCAATCGCGCCACCGGCTGCGCGCTGACCCTCGAAGCCGGGTTCGGCATCGACCAGTTCCCCTGCTTGAACAAGCTGTGGAACAAGGAGAGCGGCTGGAACCACCACGCCGAGAACCCCAGCTCCGGCGCGTACGGGATCCCGCAGTCGCTGCCGGGCAGCAAGATGGCCTCGGTGGGCGACGACTGGGCGTCCAACCCGGCCACCCAGATCAAGTGGGGCCTCGGCTACATCAAGGGTCGGTACGGCAGCCCCTGTGAGGCCTGGGGTCACTCGCAGAGCGTCGGCTGGTACTAAAAGACGACAGGACAAAGGGGTGCGTGCTTCGGCGCGTACCCCTTTTTCGGGTCGTTGGCAGTGATCAAATGTCCATATGGTCCGGAAAGTCGCTTCGCTGGTTGCCCTCGGTGTGCTCGCCTCGGTCCTCACCGCGAGCCAGATAGCCGCCCGCGCCGGTGACGCCGCACCCGCAGCCGGTTCCGGGCCAGCCGCCGGCATCGCGCCAGGTGGGGACGGTGCCGCACCTGTCCGCGAAGTCGTCGGCGGTGACCTCGCTCCCGCCGGGCGTTTCCCCTGGATGGTGCGGCTCTCGATGGGCTGCGGCGGAGCGCTGACCGCGCCCCGCGTCGTTCTCACCGCTGGACACTGCGTCAACGGCACCGGCAAGGACGACAGCATCGAGGTCGTAGCCGGCGTCACCAACCTGAAATCGGGCGACGCGATCCATGCCAAGTCCGTCTCGGTGGTCCGGGCCGCAGGCTTCCGCGGCGAAACGTACGGCGACGACTGGGCCCTGATCGAACTGGACCGCGAGATCGACCTGCCCACACTCGCACTCACCCGTGGCGGCTCCGACGAAAAGGGGCCGATGACCGTGCTGGGCTGGGGGCAGACCCGCGAGAACGCGCTGAAGCAGGAGAAGAAACTGCGCTACGCGTCGGTGCCGGTAGTCGCCGATGAGGATTGCGCCCAGGCGTACGGAAAAGTCGGTGTTGATCTGGTCAAAGACGAGTCGATCTGCGCCGGTAAAAAGGGCGTCGACACCTGCCAGGGCGATTCCGGCGGCCCGATGGTGCGCAAATCCGGCGCCAAGTGGATCCAGGTCGGCATCGTCAGCTGGGGGCTCGGCTGCGCGCGCAAGGGCTACCCCGGCGTCTACACCCAGATTTCTGCGTTCCGGCCGGACATCCGTGCCGCGACCCGCAAGCTGACCGCAGCTGCCGGAGACGCGGCCCCGACGCCGTCGGCCGACGCGTCGCCCACGGCTACCACCCGTGCCAGCAGGTGAACTGAGCGTGCCGGATTCGACACTCTTGCTTGGCGGCAGTGGCGGCCATCGGTAACCATCGGAACATGGCATATCCGGGTGCGCAGGATGAGGCGGCGGCGAAGGTCGGAACGGAAGCGTTCTTCGCCGCGATCGGCCGGGCCTTCGTCGCCATGTGTGCGGTCGTCCCGATCCTGTTCCTGATCGAGGCGATCGACCGTGGCATCGGTGCCGGCACACTCGACCTGGCCGGTGGCATCATCCCCCGTCGGCTGGATGGCCTCGACGGCGTCTTCTTCAGCCCGTTCCTGCACGCCGGCTGGGACCACCTCTACGGCAACAGCGTGCCGTTGATCCTGGTCGGCACCTTCGCGCTGGCCGGTGGAACCCGCCGATTCATCTGGTCGACCGTCATCATCGTGCTGGTCAGCGGCTTCGGCGTCTGGATCGTCGGCGACCCCAGCAGTGTCGTCGTCGGCGCCAGCGGGGTCGTCTTCGGCTACCTCGGCCTGCTCTTCGCCCGGGGTTTCGTCGAGCGCAGCTGGTGGAATCTGGCCGTGGCCGCCTTCATCGGGCTGCTCTACTGGTACCAGATCTACAACATCCTCCCCACCGACCAGCCGATCTCCTGGCAGGGCCACCTGCTCGGCCTGCTGGGCGGCGTGGTGTCCGCGATCGCGTTCCGGCGCCGGCGGCCCCGCCCAGCCACGAGCGTCTACGACACGACGCTGACCGACTTCTGAGCCCGGCGCTGCCTCGGGGCGCCGCCTAGCGTCACTGGCGGCGGGTCGGGGCCACCGCCACCGCTACCGCGGCGAGGGTCAGGACGGCGCCGACGACCGTGGTTGCCCCAGGCCTACCCGCGGCGCCCGGGACGACGGTGTCGAGCAGGAGAGCACCGGTGACCTGGCCGGCGATCATGCCGAGACCGAGCAGCAGCACGCCGGTGTGCCGGACCACCGCGGCGCCCACCGCGATGAAGACGATGCCGAGCGTGCCGCCCACGTACAGCCACCAGGGGCCGGTCGGCAGACGGGCGGGGACACCGCGGAGCAGGGCCGACATGGCGAATGCCACGGCTAGCACGACCGTACCCATGAAGAAGTTGACCAGGCCCGCGACCATGGCGCTGCCGGAGACCACCCGCACTTGGCCGTTGACCGCTTGCTGCCAGGCGATGCCGATGCCGGCCAGCAGCGGCAGGATCGCCAGAGCGAGGGCGCTGGGGTGGCCCAGCCGGTCCGAGACCGAGATCAGGACCGCCAACACGGTCAGGGCAGCCCCCGCCAGTCGCATCCTGGTCACCGGCTGCGGGCCACCGGGACCGATGCCCGCACGGTCGACGAGGAGACTGCTCGAGCTCTGGCCGGCGACCAGGGCGACGATGAAGACCGCCACGCCGACGGTGGGGACCGTCAAGCCTTGAGTGGCGACGAGGAAACCGCCGCACATGCCGCCGATGCACTGCCAGGGATGGATCTGGCGGGTCCGCAACCCGAAGCGGAGGCGGCGGAGCCCGTCCCGGCCCTTAGGCAGCAACGGCACGCACACCGCGAGCACCAGCAGGCCGGAGCCGAACGAGATGAGCGCGGCGGCGAACGCGTCATCGAGGCGTACGGAAAGCTCGCCGTTGATCCTGGACTGCGCGGCCAGCGCGACGCCGGAGAGGACCGCGAGTGCGACGCCGACAAAGCGCCGCCCGGGGTTGACCTCGGGCGGCGCTGGACGGGACTGAGTCTGGGTCACTCACGCACCGTGGGCAGGTGGCCGTCGAAGTCGACGGCCGAGTAGAGCTTGAGCTTCTCCAACCGGTGGTAGGAGTCGATGACCCGGATGGTGCCGCTCTTGGAGCGCATGACGATCGACTGGGTGTGTGCCCCGCCGGAGCGGTAGCGGACGCCCTTGAGCAGGTCGCCCGAGGTCACGCCGGTGGCGACGAAGAAGCAGTTGTCGCCGGTGACCAGGTCGTTCGTGGTGAGCACCCGGTCGAGGTCGTGACCGGCCGCGATCGCACGCTCCCGCTCGGCGTCGTCGTGCGGCCACAGCTTGGCCTGGATCTCGCCGCCGAGGCACTTCAGGGCGCAGGCCGCCGTGATGCCCTCTGGCGTGCCGCCGATGCCCATGAGCACGTCGACGTCCGACTCGCTGCGCGCGGCCGCGATAGCACCCGCGATGTCGCCGTCCGAGATGAACCTGATGTTGGCGCCGGTCGCCCGGACCTCTTCGATCAGCTTCGCGTGCCGGGGGCGGTCGAGGATGCAGACCGTGACGTCGGAGACGGCGCTGCGCTTCGCCTTGGCGATCCGGCGCAGGTTCTCGGCGGTGCCGGCGTTGATGTCGATCACGTCGGCGCAGTCCGGGCCGACCGCGATCTTCTCCATGTAGAAGACCGAGCTCGGGTCGAACATGGCGCCGCGCTCGGCCACGGCCAGCACCGCCACGGCGCCCGGCATGCCCTTGCTCATCAGCGTCGTGCCGTCGATCGGGTCCACCGCCACGTCGACCTCGGGACCGGTGCCGTCACCGACCTGCTCCCCGTTGAAGAGCATCGGGGCCTCGTCCTTCTCACCCTCGCCGATCACCACGACGCCGCGCATCTGGATCGAGTTGATGAGCGTACGCATGGCGTCCACGGCCGCGCCGTCGCCACCGTTCTTGTCGCCGCGGCCAACCCAGCGGCCGGCTGCCATGGCAGCCGCCTCGGTGACTCGGACAAGATCGAGCGCGATGTTGCGGTCGAGATCCTGGGGATTGGCGGAAACGGGCATGAAAGAGGCCTCCTCGCGACGGTGCGGGGTGTGGTCGTTACCCGATCCTCACATGGGGCATGGGCAAAGTCCCGTGTCAGCGACATGGTTAACAATGGTGAGGTGTCCAGCTCCGAGACCCCCACCGTCGGCAAGCGCGCAGAACGACGCCCGCGAGACATGGTGATGTCCCTCGCCGTCCTGCTCGTCCCGATCGCCCTGCTGCTGGGCTTCCACAAGTACGCCCGCGACGGCGGCCAGCCGCTCACCGTCAAGGCGCAGCCGGTGCTCGACCAGGCCCGGGCGGCCAAGATGTTCCCGGTCAGCGAGCCGCAGGGGCTCGGCAAGGACTGGTATCTGCAGACCGCCACCTTCAAGCGCGAGGAAGGCGGGGCGACACTGCGACTCGGCTACGCCGATCCGGAGGAAGAGCCACTGCTGCTGGTGGAGAGCAGCGTCGCCACCGCCACACTGATCCCGGCAGAACTCGGCAAGGAACCCAAAGCTACGGGTACGTACGCCGCTGGCGCCCGCACTTGGCAGCGATACGACGCCCGCCCAGGTGAGACCGCGCTGGTGTTCCTGGAGAAGGGCCGCACGATCATCGTGGTCGGCCGATCTGACGTGCAGAACCTGGAAAGGCTGGCTACCAGCCTGCCGTGACCCCGGGCAGACCCTAGCCGGTTATCGATGAATGGTCTACGCTCCCGCAGTCTGTCCGTACTGCCTTCGGAGTACCCCTCATGAATCGCCGGTTCGCCGCCGTTCTCGTTCCCCTGCTCGGACTCTCGCTCGTCGCCTGCACCAAGAGCAGCAGCAACGAGGCGTCGGCTGACCCCAAGGCCGCCTTGGTGGCGTCGACCTCGGGAATCAAGACCGGCAACTACAGCTTTGCGGCCACGATGCCGTCCGGTGCCACGACCAAGGCGGTCGTGCACACGCCGTCGAAGTCGGCCGCGCTCGACATCGAGACGATCGAGGAAGGCGCGAAGGGCCGGATGCAGGTTCGGGTCACCGACCCCGCGCGCTTCGTCAAGCTCACCGCGGACATGTCCGCGGCCGAGCAGCAGGTCGAGAGCTTGGCCGCGGCGAGCAAGGATCCGCAGACGGCCAAGATGGTGCAGGCCACGAGGGTGCTGATCGAGCTCTTCAGCGGCAAGAATTGGCTCAAGACGGACCTGAACCGAGTGACCTCGGAGGTCCTCAAGGTCAGCGCCGAGGACCCGGACATGGCCGGGGTGAACACGCTGTTCACCGGAATTGCCACCGCGAAGCAGGACGGGTCGGTCATCAGCGGCACCCTCGACGCGACCGTCGTCAAAGACGACGTGCACCTGATCGACAGCAGCATGGTCAAGGGCGTCGACCCGGCCGTCGCCAAAGCCATCCCCTACACGGCCACGCTCGACGGCGAAGGCCGGCTCAGCAAGCTCGTGCTCGACCTGCCGAAGTCCACCGACAGCCCGGCTGGGAAATTCACCGTCGAGTTCACCGGCTACGGCGCCGCGACCAAGCAGGAGGCCCCGCCGGCCGCCGAGGTCAAGGACATGCCGGCTGAGGCGTACGAGGTGCTGAACAGCAAGGACTAGTCGGAGCGGGACGCCCGGGCCGCCTCGATGCGGTCCCGGGCGCCGTCCAGCCAACGCTGGCAGACGTCGGCCAGCTTTTCGCCGCGCTCCCAGAGCGCCAGCGACTCCTCCAGCGAAGCGCCGCCCTGTTCCAGCTTTTCCACCACCGACGCCAGCTCGCCCCGGGCCTGCTCGTAACTCAGTTTCTCGTCGGTCATGGGGTGCTCTCCTGTACCTCGGTGCGCAGTTCGCCGTCCGCGAGCCGTACGCGTAGAACATCTCCGGTGGTGACCTCGCCCGCCGAGCGGACCACGTGGCCGTCCGCACGCTGCACGATCGCGTAGCCGCGTTCCAAGGTGGCCGCGGGCGACAGCGCGCGCAGCCGGGCCAGCGTGTGGCGCAGGTCGTCGTCGGCCCGGCGGACCCGGTGCTCGAGGCTGCGGCCGGCCCGGTCGCGCAGCCCGGTCACCTCGGCGGCGCGCTGCTCGACCAGCGTTTCGGGGCGGGCCAGCACCGGCCGTGACTTCCAGACGTCGAGCCGGTGGCGTTCCCGGTCGATCAGGCCGAGCACGGCCCGGTCGAGGCGCCGCCGGGCCTGAGTGACCAGCTGGGTTTCCTCGGCGAGGTCGGGCACGATTCGCTTCGCCGCGTCCGTCGGGGTGGAGGCGCGCAGGTCAGCGACGTAGTCGAGCAGCGGCGCGTCCGTCTCGTGCCCGATGGCACTCACCACCGGCGTGCGGCACCCGAACACCGCTCGGCACAGCGCCTCATCGGAGAAGGGCAGCAGGTCCTCGACGCTGCCGCCGCCGCGGGCAATGACGATGACGTCGACGGTGTCGTCGTTTTCCAGCACCTTCAGCGCATCGATGATCTGCGGGACCGCGGTCGGACCCTGCACCGGCACGTTGACCACCCGGAAGTCGACGCTCGGCCAGCGACGGCGGGTGTTCATGAGAACGTCTCGCTCGGCGGCCGAGGCGCGCCCGGTGATCAGGCCGATGCGCTGGGGGAGGAACGGCAGCCGGCGTTTGCGTTCGCGTGCGAACAGGCCCTCGGCGGCGAGCAGCTTCTTCAGTCGCTCCAGGCGGGCGAGCAGCTCACCGAGCCCGACCTGGCGGATCTCGTCGGCGCGCAGGCTGAGCGAGCCGCGGGCCGGATAGAACTCGGGCTTCGCGTGCAGCGTGACCCGGGCGCCTTCGGCCAGGTCGGGTGCGCCCGTGTCGAGCACGTCACGGTGCGCGGTCACGGTCAGGCTGAGGTCGGCTGACGGGTCCCGGAGGGTCAGGAAGACCACCGAAGCGCCCGGCCGGCGGCTGATCTGGGCGACCTGGCCGTCGACCCACACCCAGCCCAGCTTGGCCACCCAGGCGCCGAGTTTCTGGCTGACGACGCGGACCGGCCACGGTTCGTCGGCGGACGACTTGGGCTCCGGCTGAGTCACCCGGCCTAGCCTACGGGCGGGCCGGGACCGTTCCCCCGGGCGGGCGACCCGGGCGCTGGATCAGGGTGAGCACCAGCAGCGCGATGAGACCCACGTACCCCCAGAAGAGCAGGTCGGCGGTCAGATGGAGGTAGTCGACGGTCCAGTCGGCGCCGGTGTCGCGCGCCGCGAACGCGAACGGATAACCGTGCTGCTGCGAATAGGTGGTGAGGCAGCATTGCGCCGCGCCGGCCGGCACCGCGCTGAGCAGAAAGCCGGCGACCAGGACGGAGCCGCCGGTCAGTGCAGCGGTCGCGCCGGGCCGTACGGGCGCCGAGCTCAGGTAGATCAGCAGGACTCCGCCGACCAGCAGCATGCCGTGGAAAACCAGGTACGGCACGTCTGGCGAGCCGGTGAATCGGTCCAGTTCCACGCCGAGATCCAGCAGCCCGATCAGCACCGAGAACCAGCCCACGAGCAGGCGCAGGGCGGTCCCGGCGGCGTTCATGGCCCGAGTATCCGTCGGGCGGTGACGGTCAGGTGCGGGAACGAGCCTTGTTCACGATCGCCGCCAGCAGCAGCCCGGCGAATCCCCAGAACAGCACGGTGGCGGCGAGGTTCACCGCATCCACCTGCCAACTGGCCTGCTCGGCGAGGGCGCGGGCGGTCTGCGGGTCGTCGGCCACGGCTCCCCGGTTCAGCCACTCGTACGGCCAGCCGCGCCGGGCCACGTACGCCCACATGCCGCCGGTTCGGGTGGTCTCGTGGAGCAGCCCGGCCAGCGCTCCCACGAGTGCGGATCCGGCAGAGGTGGCCGCCGTGGGTAGCGCAGGTAGCGGAACCCGGTGCGGCATCAGCAGCACCAGCCCGCCCGCGGCGAGGACCGCACCGACGATGAGGTCGGCCTGCCGCCCGGTCGCCGGCAGGTTCAGCAGAATCCAGGTCAGCGCGCCGACCAGCGTGACGGCGCCGGCGCCGCCCCTGATCAAGGCCCCGATCCGGGGTCCGGTGCCGGTGCGCTCGGTGACCACGTCGGTGTCGCTCACCGGCCGAGTATGCCGCGCCCGCGGCGAATCGTCGCTGGCTCTTCCGCGCGGGTCGCGTTTCGCCTAGCTGAGGGTTTGTGGTCCGTATCGCAGCAGGCGAGATCGCGGCGCGGGGCACGTACCATGGCCGGGTGACCTCCGACGTGCAGACCCCAGTTCGCAAGCGTGTGCTCCTCGCTAAGCCGCGGGGCTACTGTGCCGGCGTCGACCGCGCCGTACAGACGGTGGAGGAGGCGCTGAAGCTCTATGGCGCCCCGGTCTACGTGCGCAAACAGATCGTGCACAACAAGCATGTGGTGAGCACTCTTGAGGCACGTGGGGCGATCTTCGTCGAAGAGAACGAGGAAGTGCCCGAAGGCTCCACCGTGGTTTTCTCCGCGCACGGCGTGGCGCCGGAGGTGCACGACCAGGCGCGGGAGCGCAATCTGAAGGCGATCGACGCCACCTGCCCGCTGGTCACCAAGGTGCACCACGAGGCGAAGCGGTTCGCCGCGGACGACTACGACATTCTGCTCATCGGGCACGAGGGCCACGAGGAAGTCATCGGCACCGCGGGTGAAGCCCCGGCCCACATCCAGCTGGTCGACGGTCCGGACGATGTCGACAACGTGGTGATCCGCGACCCGGCGAAGGTGGTGTGGCTGTCCCAGACCACGCTGTCGGTCGACGAGACGATGGAAACCGTGGCCCGACTCAAGACCCGGCTGCCGCTGCTGCAGTCGCCGCCGAGCGACGACATCTGCTACGCCACCTCCAACCGCCAGCACGTGGTCAAGGAGATCGCGCCGGACTGCGACGTGGTCATCGTGGTCGGCTCCCGCAATTCCTCCAATTCCGTACGCCTGGTCGAGGTGGCCCTGGGCGCGGGGGCACGGGCCGGGCACCTGGTCGACTATGCCAGCGAGATTCAGGACGAGTGGCTGGCCGGCGCCGCCACGGTCGGCGTCAGCTCGGGTGCCAGCGTTCCGGAGGAGCTGGTGATGGAGGTGTTGGCCCACCTCGCGGACCGGGGCTTCGGCGAGGTCACCGAATACACCACCGCGGAGGAGCGGCTCACCTTCTCCCTGCCGCAGGAGCTCCGCCGCGACATGAAGGCCGCCGCGGCCGCCCGCGCGTCGGCGGTGTAACAAACCCGCCCGCGCGTCGGCGGAGCAACAAACCCGCCCGCGCGTCGGCGAAGCAACAAACCCGCCCGCGCTTCGGCGGTGTGGCGGCCCGCGTCCGCTTTGTCGTACGCCTCTGGCAAGCTCGCGGGGGTGAATCTCTCGACGCTGGCCGTGGTGCTCATCTGCCTGGCGACCGGGGCCGCGCTCGGCTGGCTGGTCGCGCGATTGCGGTCCGCCGCGGATATCGCCCGGCTGGAAGCGACGGTGCAGGCCGGTAGGGACGGCGAGGCTCGCCTGGAGCAGTCGCTGCGGTCGTTGTCCTACGAGTCCACCGCCCAGTCTCAGGAAGCGGTTGCCCGAGCCGTGGCCCCGCTGCACGAGACGCTGCGCCGCTACGAGGAGCGGGTGACCGAGCTGGAACGGGACCGGGTCGACGCCTACGCGGAGCTGCGCGAGCAGGTGCGGGCCATGGGCCTGGTGTCCGGCGAGTTGCGCACCGAGACCAAGCAGCTCGTCGCGGCGCTGCGCGCCCCGCAGGTGCGGGGGCGCTGGGGCGAGCATCAGCTGCGCCGCATCGTCGAGGCGGCTGGCCTGCTGGAGCATTGTGACTTCAGTGAGCAGGTCACCTCGCGCACCGATCACCAGGGCGTCCGGCCGGACCTGGTGGTCCGCCTGCATGGTGGCCGGACGGTGGTAGTTGACGCGAAGGCACCGTTCGACGCGTACCTGTCGGCTATGGAGGCTCGCGACGAGCGCACCCGGGATGCGCACCTGGATCAGCATGCGCGGGTCTTGCGGGGTCACGTGGACGCGCTGGCGGGTAAGGCCTATTGGACGGCGTTCGAGCAGACCCCGGATTTCGTGGTGCTGTTCGTGCCGGCGGACCCGTTCCTCGACGCGGCGCTGCAACGGGACGCGACGTTGATGGAGCACGCCTTCGCCCGCAATGTGGTGCTGGCGACCCCGGCGACGCTGGTGGCCCTGCTGCGCACGGTGGCGTATTCGTGGCGGCAGGAGGCGCTGGCCCGCAACGCGCTCGCGGTGCACGGCCTGGCCCGCGAGTTGTACGGCCGCCTCGCCACCCTCGGCGATCACGTGGGCAAGCTGGGCGCTTCACTGAGCGGTGCGGTGTCCGCCTACAACCGGGCGGTCGGCTCGTTGGAGTCGCGGGTGCTGGTCAGTGCCCGCAAGCTGGCCGAAATGGGTGTCTCGGACGAGGAGTTGACGGTGCCTGCCCAGGTTGATCTGGCCCCGCGGCAGCCGCAGGCACCCGAGTTGCTGGACGAACCCGGGGCCGGCAGTGGTGGGTATTCCACTGCCGGCCCCGCGGTGCGGTGAGGTCCGCGATCAGCGAGGCGTCAGCGTGGTGGTGATGTTGGTGTAGTAGAGCTGGGTCAGGCTCTCGAAGCCGGAGTCGGTGCCGGCGTGCAGCCAGAGGTCACCGGCCGCGTCAGCCTTGACCTCGATGGGGTTGGCGGCCGGGCTGGTCCGCTTGACCTTGGCCCACGTGGTGGTGCCATCGCAGGGGAGTCCGTTCTCGATGTTGCCCAGGACGGCGGATTCCGAGCCACCCACACTCTGGTTACCCTTGTCCAGCTTCAGCCGGTAGTGGTTGTCGGCCGGGTCGACGTACGGCGTGGGCTCCATCGTGGAGGCGCCAGCTTTGACGAAGACGTTGAAGCCGGGTGAGCCGCCGACGCCGGGGCAGTTGGTGGCTTCCTTGGACCAGAAGGTCACCGAGGACTTCACTGTGTAGGTCTTATGGGGGACGATGCCGTCGTCCTTGGTGAGCTTCTTCTTCAGGAACATGAAGATGTCGTCGCTGTGGTTGTCGCCTTGGATGAAGTAGCCGGTGCCGGTTGCAGTGCCGGCGGGAAGCTCGGCGATCCGGTCCTCGATATCCATGTCGGCCTTGGACATCGACGCCGAGTAGTCGGCGTATTCGGCACTCCAGCCCTGCTGGCCCTGGGCGAAGTTGTAGGAGAAGGTCTTCGGTCGTGCAGCGGCCGCGGCGTCGGGGGATGCGGCAGCTGTTGCGGCGGTCGGTGCGAACAGGGCGGTCAGGGCCGTGAGGGCGACGGCGGTGCGGGTGATCTTCGGTGCGCGCAAAGGATCTCTCCCGAGCAGGTGGGGGGACGGCGAGGTCGATGACCTTGGCGAGATCTAAGCACGACCGAAGAAACGAAGGTCCAGGACGAAGAAAATCTTGTTTACCGAGGTCGACAAGGGCAATGAGGCACTAAACATCAGCATCTAAACAGGTCTGACCTGCGCGAGCGGCAGGGCCCGCACGACAAGAGATCTTCGCCAGAATGAACCTGAGGACCCACATTCACGACAGATGCCGGGACAGTTCCCGGCGCAGCGCGCGCGGGCCGGGCCACACCTGGGTCAGGTCGGCAGTGAAGGCCGGGGCGCCGTCCGCTTCGTCGTGCAGCGCCGGCCAGCCGTCCGCGCCGTCGGCGACCGGATGGACCCGGTCCAGGTCCACCGGGGTCACGTCCAGCACGGTCCGCAGGCCGACCCGGTGCACCACCGCGCGGTCGATATCCGGCCAAGCCAGCAGCACCGGATCACTGCCCTCCGCGGCCAACTCCAGGCCCGCCGACGACGCCCGGACCCAGGTCCGCATGGCCGACCGGGAAGACAGCGCGTAACAGCCAGCCACCAACGTGCCGATCACCGCGCCCTGTGCCACCGTCGCCCACCACGGGTCGTGCGGGGCGCCCAGCAAGACCGCCACGAGCGGCGACACCGCCACGTAGGCGACCAGGAGCACCCCGGCCAGCACACCGAACGTTCGCCAGGGAGAGGACCGGAACAGCACGAAGTCCCTGGCGGGCGGCTCGACCTCCTCGGGCGGCTTGGACATGACCTCATGCTGCCAAGTCCGGCCGTCCAACGGCCCGGGTTCACCGAACTCCGCCGTTCACGGCCAGTCACGCCGACCAGTCATGCCAAACCGCCCGGGGCCGAGTGGCCCCGGGCCGCCACGGGGGTCAGAAGGCGCAGGCGATGACCAGCTCCGGCGTACGGTCCGGGAGCAGGTCGAGCTTGCCGATCCGCCCGGCCGCCCGCAGGTCCGGCTCCACCAGCGTCAGCCGGTCGAGCAGGGCAGCCGGCCCGAGCGCCTCGGCCAGCGGCACTTCCGCCTTCATCGACAGCTTGCGGTCCGACTTGGCCCGCCGCACCTGGCGCAGCGCGTCACTCGCCAGCTCGAGCAGCTCAGGATCGCCACCGGGCGCGACGCGGAGCAGCTCGTACCGGGTGGGCCAGGTCGCGCGGTGCACCGAACCGTAGCGCCACCACGACCAGACCTCCTCGGCCGCGTACGGCAGGAACGGCGCGAACAACCGCACCAGCACCGACAGCCCCGACGCGAGGGCGGCCCGCGCCGAGTCGCCACCCGGCCCGGGGGCGTACGCACGGTCCTTGACGAGCTCGATGTAGTCGTCGCAGAACGTCCAGAAGAACGCCTCGGTGCTGTTCAGGGCGGTGGTGTGGTCGTACGCGTCGAGCGCCGCGGTGGCCTGGTCGACGACCGTGGCGAGTCGGGTCAGCATGGCCCGGTCGAGGTCGGCGGTGACCTCGGTGCGCAGCGCGTCGGCGGCGCCGAGTCCGAGCGCGAACTTCGACGCGTTGAGCAGTTTGGTGCCCAGCCGTCGGCCGACCTTGATCTGTGCCGGGTCGAATGCGAGGTCGGCGCCCGGCCGCCCGTTGGCCGCCCAGTAGCGCATGGCGTCGGAGCCGTGCTGTTCCAGCAGTGCCATCGGCGTGACCACGTTGCCCTTGGCCTTCGACATCTTCTTGCGGTCCGGGTCGAGGATCCAGCCGGACTGCACGGTGGTGGTCCACGGCAGCGTGTCGTGCGCGAACTGGGCACGGACCACCGAGTAGAACAACCAGGTCCGGATGATCTCCTGACCTTGCGGGCGCAGGTCCATCGGGAACACCCGGCGGAAGAGGTCGTCGTCGCTGCCCAGGCCGCCCGCGATCTGCGGGGTCAGCGACGAGGTGGCCCAGGTGTCCATGACGTCCGGGTCGGCGGTGAAGCCGCCCGGGACGTCCCGCTGGGACTCGGCGAAACCGGGCGGGCAGTGCGAGGAAGGGTCGACCGGCAACGCCGCGTGATCCGGTGTGAGAACCTGGTCGTAGTCCGGCTCGCCAGCGTCGTCGAGCCGGTACCAGACCGGGAACGGCACGCCGAAGAAGCGTTGCCGGCTCACCAGCCAGTCACCGGTCAGCCCGCCGACCCAATGCTCGTAGCGGTGCCGCATGTGCTCGGGCAGCCAGCGCAGCTCGCGGCCCCGGGCCTGCAGCACCTCGCGCAGACCCTGATCGCGGCCGCCGTTGCGGATGAACCACTGCCGGCTGGTGACGATCTCCAGCGGGGAGTCGCCCCGCTCGTAGAACTTCACCGGATGCTGGATGTGCCGCGGCTCGCCGAGTAGATCGCCGGTCTCGCCCAGGAGCCGGACGATCTCACGCCGGGCGGCGTTGACGGTCAGTCCGGCGAAGTGCGCGTAGGCCGCCGCACCGACGCCGGCCGGCCGGTCCGGCAGGAAGCGACCGTCGCGACCCAGGACGACCCGGGTGGGCAGGCCCAGGTCCCGCCACCAGATCACGTCGGTCAGGTCGCCGAAGGTGCAGACCATCGCCACGCCGGTGCCTTTGTCGGGGTCGGCGAGCTGGTGTCCGTACACGGGGACTTCGACGTCGAAGAACGGCGTGCGGACGGTCGTGCCCACCAGCGGGTGGTCCGCCGGGCAGACCAGCGCGACGCAGGCCGGAAGCAGTTCCGGCCGGGTCGTGTCGACCTCGACCGGCCCGCTGCTGCCGTGGAAGCGCAGCCGGTGGAACGCGCCGGGCCGCTCCCGGTCCTCGATTTCCGCCTGCGCGACGGCCGTGCGGAAGCCGACGTCCCACAGCGTCGGCGCCTCTGATGTGTACGCCTCCCCGCGCGCAAGGTTCGCCAGGAACTCCCGCTGCGAGACGGCCTGCGCCTTCGGGCCGATCGTCGTATACGTCAGTGCCCAGTCCACGGACAGCCCGAGCCGCCGCCACAACGCCTCGAAGACCTGCTCGTCCTCGGCGGTCAGCCGCCCGCACAACTCGATGAAGTTGCGCCGTGACACCGCGACGGCGGGCTTCGGCGGCGAGGCGGGCGGCTCCCAGCCCGGCTCGTAAGGCAGGGACGGGTCGCAGTAGACGCCGTAGACGTTCTGGACCCGACGCTCGGTGGGCAGCCCGTTGTCGTCCCAGCCCATCGGATAGAAAACGGTCTTGCCGCGCATCCGCTGAAACCGTGCGACGACGTCGGTGTGCGTGTAGGAGAAGACGTGGCCCATGTGCAGCTCGCCGGATACGGTCGGCGGCGGGGTGTCGATCGCGTACACGTCGGCGCGCTCCTTCGAGCGGTCGAACGCGTACGTGCCCTCCTCCTGCCAGCGGCGCGCCCACTTGTCCTCGAGCCCGTCCAGGGACGGTCGCTCGGGCAGACCGGCGCGCCCGGTACCTGCCGTATCAGTCATCCGGTCAGGGTAGAGCCGGCGCGGGCCGATGAGCCACGGACTTACCGTCGCGCAGTTCGGCGCGCCGCGTGTCGAACGTCGCGACCGCGCGCTGGGCCCGGGTCAGCACCGCGAACAGCGCAGCGTCGCGGATCTCCAAGTTCTGGACCGACTCGCCAGCGCGCAGCAGGATCGTCGCCCGGTCGTCCTGGAGCACCGCCACCGCGCCGAGGTTCCGGTACGCGATGGTCACGAGCCGACCGCCTCGCAGCCGGCAGACGAGCTTGGTGTCGGTGAAGACCACGACCGTGCCACGGCTGAGGCTCCGGCCCGCCACCACGTGCACCACGGGGGTCTGCGGGTCCAGCCGGGCCCGGTCGCGGATCTGCGCGGGCGTCCACCGCGCAGGTGTGCCGCCCTGAACGGCCGTCAGCACCTCGCCGACGACGAGAGCCGCCGGATCGGCGCCCGGGGCGGCTCCCAGCAGCGCATCCGCTGGCGGTCGCAGGTCCTGCTCGCGCAGGGCCGCCGCCAGCGCGCAGAGATGCGGCAAGGACAGCTGAGTGCGCAAGGCAGCCGAGAACCGGTCGGCCTCCCGGCGCCGGCCCGTGGTCTCCAGCAGGATCAGCAGCTCCAGCTGAGTGCGCACCGGTCCGGCGGCGGCGAGCGACTCCATCAGGCCGGGCACGACGGCGAGGACGTACGCGATGTCTGGGGCGGCACGCCCGGTGAGTGCCTCGTGCAGCGCTGCAGGGTTCGAGGCGAGGACGAGCAGGCCAGCGACGCATGCCTTCGAATCGCCGTACTCCCCGGAGAACGCTGCGTCGATCAGGGCGGGTGGAATCGGCAGCGAACCGTGCAGGTGCGCCATGACCCCGGCGCGGGCCGGATCGGCGAGCAGGCCCAACGCGATGGCAGGCTCGCGGAACACCTCCGGGTCCACATCGGTGGGCACCCGGCCCAGCGTCCAGATCATGGCCCCCGCTGGCAGTCGCGCGGCGAGCTCGACGATCCGCGCGGCCGGGCGCTGGGCAAGGACCGGGCCGCACAGCCGGCGCAACTCGTCCGGCAGCGTTGTCAGCACTTCGACGGACAGACCCCGGTCGAGCACCACCTGGGCGTACGGGTCGTTCCCGGTGCCGGCGAACCCCGCCACGACCGCGATGACCTCCGAGGCGGGCCGGGCCGCCGCGTGTTCGAGCAGGCTGCGCGCCTCCATCGGCAGGCCGGCGTCGTACAGGGCGATGACCGTCCGCACGGTCAGGGCCGGCGGCCGCCGCCCGAGGGTCGTGAGCATCAGCCGGCGGCCCGCGGCCTGGTGCGGCAGGGTGTAGAGCTGCAACGTGGCTTCGAGCAGGTCCCGGTCGTCGAGGTGGTCGAGCCGCTCGGCGGCCTCGGCCGGCGCCTGCGCGGTCCACAGCGCGTCGAGCAGCCCGACTCGTTCCCGCCGGCCCGGGTAGCGCGCCGCAAGCAGGTCGGCGAGGTCGCGGGCCTGGCGCTCGCGTCCCGCTCGGTGCATCGCGGCGCACAGCCGCGCCGCCACGGCCACGGGCCGCGCCGCCAGCAGGCCGGACAGCCCCTCGTACAGCGAGAAGGCCGCTTGTTCCTGACCGGCGTCCCGCAGGGCGTCGGCGAGCTCGGCCTTCCGGGCCCGTGGGAGCCGGGCACCGAAGCCGGCGAGGACCGCGCCCACACGGTCGCGCAAGCCCGCGGTCAGCAGTGCGACGAGCAGGGCAGTCAACGGCCGGAGCCGGTCGATCCGCGCCTCAACGGCCGCGTCGAGCAGCACATCGAGCGTGTCGGCGTGGTCGCTGTCGAACAACCGCGCAGCGAGGGCGGTGACCCGGTCCGCCGGTTGCTCCGCGCATGCCGTCAACAGGAGCCCGACCTGCTCACCCTGCCCGGTCTCCCGAAGGACGTCGACGAGCGTGAGCAGGTCGGCAGGACGCCGCTGTGCCGCCGCGGCGAGGACGACCCGGGCCTGTCCGGCGGTGCCGGCCGCGGTGATCTCGTGGACGACGGCGGCGACGCCCTGTTCGGCGCGCAGCGCACCGACCGCCCGCAGCAGGCGGTTCGCGGCCTCGGCATCCCGCTGGCCCAGCTCGGCGAGCAGGTCCCGCAACTGGGCCGGTGGCAGGTTCACCGAGCGTCGCTCCGGCTCGCTGAGGGAAGCCTGTGCGGTGCGTGCCGCGTGGCCGCGCTCGCCGAGGCCGACGTTGCGCACCAGCGCTATCCGCCCACCCTGCTCGCTGGACCGCTGCTGCGGTGTCGGCCGTCCCGCCGCGTCCAGCGCCGCCCTCGTGCGCAGATAGAGGCTGTTGAAGTCGAGCACGTCCGGCCCGTCGGGCACACCCGAACGGACGGCCTGCACGAGCGCGCCGGTGAAGGCGGTGAGCGGCTCATGCGGATACGCCAGCGCGACGGCAGTCTCCGCCACGGCGGTCATCAGGTAGGTGCCCTCGATCCGGACCCGGTCCCCGATCTCGGCGCCGGCCCCCATGCCGGGCATCATCGCCATGCCGGCGAAGCAGCAGTCGAGCAGCACCACCTTGGCGGTCGCCCCGGCCCGGTCCGTCATGATCCGGCGAATGTCGTCGTAGCGCACCGCATGCCACCACTGCTCCAGCGCCGCGTCCTCGAGCGCCAGGTACAGCTCGTACGAGTCCGGGCGCAGCACGCCATGCCCCGCGAAATAGAACAGCAGCGCCTCCGACGCCTCCGCGGCGGCCTCGGCCAGTGCGTCGAGGACCACGGCCGGATGCTCGGGGTCGAGCAGGCGTACGCAGTTCTGCTTGGGCAATCCCCAGAACGACTCGTCGGTGAAGATGTCGACCAGCTCGTCGAGGTTCCCCGCGACCGTGGGCAGCGGGTCGAGGTGCCGGTACCGCGCCGAGCCGACGACGACCGCGCGGGACTTGGTGGGGTCAGGCAGCATTTTCGGCGGTCAGCGCCCGGGTCAGCTTCGCCAGCGCCTCGGGATCGTCGGCGGACACCGTGACGGCGCCCACCGTCACCGTGATGGCCGGTGCTTGAGGGCGGGCCCGCCGCCAGTTCCCGTACGCGATGAGGACGTTCGCGATGCCGGTGACGCTGCTGATCACCACACCGATCGTCGCCACCGCGTTCATCGTGGTGCCGTCCCGGGCGGGCAGCGCCCGGGACCGGCCGCGTTCCGCCTTGGCGCGGGTCCGGTCCAACCAGGAGCCGAGCGACGTCAGGGCCGGGGCGTCGGTGCCGGCGGCGATGGTGAGCAGAGTGCCGGTGTCGGTCATGGGTCCGTCCTCACGTGCCGTTGGGAATCAGGGGAGTCGTCCAGGAAGGTCCGGGCGGCCAGTCCTGCGCGGCGGCACCGATCCGGATCACGGGCACCGGTTTGCCCACCGGCCACAGGTCGTTGCCCGGCTGTTCCTGGAAATAGAGGGCTCCCGACGCGGCGGGAATCCGGTCGGATTCCGCGCCGAAGAGGGCGTTGCGGACGTCCTCAGCGGTCGGTGTCTCGGACACCGCAGGCGCGGCACCCGCAGCGGCGTTGCGCTGTGCCTTCGCCGCCGCGTCCCGCCGGGCCGCCCACACGGCGGCGACGACCGCGTCCCGGTGCATGACTGCGTAGCCGCTGGCGAGGTCGGCCTCCGTGAAGCCGAGACCGGCCGGCTCCGGGGCGGTGAACAGCCGGGCGAAGGCGGCGTAGTGTTTCGGCGTCCCGGGCCCGCTAGCCCGCCAGCCGACCGGGTCCGTGGACGACGCGTCCAGCACGCCGACCCGGGCGGCGTCGAGCTTGTCCCGCGCGATGGTCAGTCCGGTGGCCCCGGTGGCGATCACGAGCGGGCGTACCTTTCGCTGGCACTGGCCGCGGGTGCCGAGCGCGTCGACGAAGGCCGGCAGGTCCCGGTCCCGCCCGCTGAAGAAAACGATGTCCGGGTCGACCGCGCAGATGTTCCGCACGATGTCCGAGAACAGCTGCGGCGTGCCGGGGACCGGCGGCTTGCTGCCGTTGAAGCCGAGGTTGTGGTCGTTGAGCCCGTAACGCTCGCCGAACGTCGCGATGAAGTTCGTCCTGAGCTTCTGCACGTAGTTGTCGCCCGCATTGCGGTCCCAGACCAGGTAGCCGTCGCGGGTCGTCGGCTGCCGGTTCAGGGCGGCCGCCAGCGCCGCGGTGTACTGCTGGTTCGGCGGTGAGACCTTGAACAGCCACGGCGCGACCATGTCGTCGGCGGTGATGACCGCGCCGATCGCCGGGATCCGCAGCGCGCTGAACCGCTCGGCGGCGAGTCGGGTCTGCGGCACACTGATGCTCATGCCGGTCACCGCCACCAGCGGGTGCGGACCCCCCTTCAGGGTGCCCAGCTGGTCGGCCACCGGTTCCCATGCGCTCTGGTCGCTGCCCTCGTTCGCCAGGACCAGCTGGAACAACGGCGTGGGGTCACCCAGCTCGGAGGCCTTGCCGTCGTTCGCCTGGCGCTGCGCGGCGTACGCGCCCCGCAACGACTGCAGGATCTCGGTGTCCGCCAGCGCGCTCCCGGCCGCCGAGGTCATCGGCATGAACACCGCGATCCGCACGTACGGCTTGCCGCCGGGAACGCTCGACTGGTCCCGGACCCGGACGTTCTCCTCGACGATCCGCGAGATGATGCCGGTGATCGCCGGGTCGGCCGAGCCGAAGGAGTAGTCCTGCTCGACGGTCCACCCGACACACTCCGGGCCGGTCGAGGTCACGGCCCCGGTCAAGGCGGCGCCGTCTCCCACGGGCAGGCCGGGGCAGGGCAGGGAGGTGGCCGGTGGGGTGGGCTTCTCACGGTTCAGGAGCGCGTACCCGCCGGCCGCCAGGGCGACGATCAGCAGGATGACCGCCACATAGCTGAGAACCCGCCGCCCGGTTTCGGTGGAGGGCGGATCCTCCACGGTGATGACGTCCACTTCGCTCCTCGACAGACCCGGCGACCGGCATCAGAGTCAAGCAGCGATTTGCGTCGCTGGATCGCACAGGTCGTCATCCGGACACCGCGAGGATGAAACTCCGGGGTACGCGTTACCGAACGGGAGGTCGCTCGTGGGCCAGCAGCCAGGTTTTCACGTCGAGCCCCCACCGATATCCGCGCAGCGTCCCGTCCGTACCGAGCACCCGATGGCACGGCACGAACAAGGCCGCGGCGTTGCGGGCACACGCGGTGGCAGCCGCGCGGATCGCGGCCGGCCGCCCGGCCAACTCCGCGAACCTGGTGTAGGTCACCGGCGCTCCCGGCTTGATCTCGCGCATGACCTGCCACGCGTGCGCCAGGAACGGCCCACCGGTGTGCTGCTCCACGACGACGTCGTCGATCGCCGCCAGATCACCATCCAGATAGGACCGGACCGCGGCACCCACCACTCCCGGATCAGCTGCGGGCCGCGTCTCCTCCCGCAATTTCTCATGTACGAGTGGAAGCAGCTCATCCACCTCAGCGGTGAACCCCGCCGCGCGTACCGCCCCGGCGTCGCTGACGACGTAGGTGAACGGGCCGGCCGGGGTGTCGAGTGTCGTGTACTGGTTCATGCTGCTCTCCGAGGTCGAATATTCATGCTGCTCTCCGAGGTCGAATATTCATGCTGCTCTCCACAGTCGCATCAGGGCGTAGGAGCGCCACGGCCGCCACTTCTCGGCGTGCGCGGCCAGCGCTTCGGGGGAATGGGGCAGGCCGAGCGCTCGGGCACCGCGGTGCACCGCCACGTCGGTCGGCAGAAACACGTCCGGGTCGCCGATCGCGCGCATCGCCACGTATCCGGCCGTCCACGGTCCGATCCCGGGCAGTTCGAGCAGCCGGGCCACGGCTTCCGCACGGTCGGCGCCCGGCTCCAGATCCAGCTTGCCGGCGGCCACCGCCTCGGCCACCGCCCGGATGGTCCGACGCCGAGCCGCCGGCATCCGGAACGCCTCGTCGGGCAGCTCGGCCACCGTCTCGGCGGTCGGAAAACCGCGCAGCTCGGCCCGGGTCCCCGCGGTGCCGACGTCGTCCGGCTCGTCCGGCGTCTCGGCTGCGGCAAGTCCGCGCCGCTCGTCCGGCGCGGCGGTCACGAAGTCGGTCAAGCGGCCGAGCGTCGTGCGGGCGCCGGAGACGGAGACCTGCTGGCCGACGATGGCGCGGACGGTCAGCTCGAAGCCGTCGACGGCGCGCGGGACGCGTACCCCCGGATCGGTGTTGATCTGCGCAGTGAGCGCGGGGTCGGCAGCCAGCGTGCCGTCGACGGCGACCGGATCCGCGTCGAGATCGAAGAGGCGGCGGCAGCGGGCCACCGCGGGCGCCAGATCCCGCACGTCCGTCAGCCGCAGCGTCGCCGCGACGAAGCGATCCGCCGGCTTCAGCGCGACGGTCGCGCTCCCGTGCGGCAAGGTCAGCCCGCGACGGTACGTCGAACCGTCGCGTTCCTCGATCCCGGGCAGCGTTCGCGCACCCAGGAAATCCAGCAGCGCCTCCGCATGCAACGGCGCCCGGTACGACAGCCGCAGCGAGATGGTGCCGGGCTCGGCGTGCGTGGTGGTCCGATGCTCGCGCAGGCCGCTGGGCGAACGGGCGTACACCTGGAGGATCGTGTCGTTGAACTGCCGCACGCTGCCGAAACCGGCGGCGAAAGCGATCTCGGCGAGGCCGAGGTCGGTCGTCTCGATCAGGATGCGCGCGGTCTGCGCGCGCTGCGCCCGGGCCAGCGCCAGTGGTCCGGCGCCGAGCTCGGCGGTGAGCATCCGGTGCAGGTGCCGTTCCGTGTAGCCGAGCCGCGTCGACAGGCCGGGCACGCCCTCCCGGTCCACGACGCCGTCGCCGATCAGCCGCATGGCCCGGCCCACGACGTCCGCGCGCACGTCCCACTCGGGCGAGCCCGGGGCGGCGTCCGGCCGGCAGCGGCGGCAGGCCCGAAAACCACCGCGCTGTGCCGCGGCGGCGCTGGGCAGAAACGTGACGTTCTCGCGTTTGGGGGTGACGGCCGGGCAGGACGGCCGGCAGTAGATGCCCGTGCTCCGCACAGCGGTGTAGAACCAGCCGTCGAACCGCTGGTCACGGCTGTCGACGGCCCGGTAGCACCGCTCGAAGTCCAACTCCATGCCGACGAGTCTGCCCGGGCGGACCCGCCGCTGGCTGGCGGGTTTCGGACATGGCTGTGTCCGTCTATGCTGCCGCGGTGAAGTTGTCCATCGGCGCCGGTGGCGCAGGCAAAGCGTTCGGCATCGTCTTCGGGCTGTTCTTCGCCGCCGCCGGGGCCGCATTCGCGCTCCTGCCGCTGCTGGCCGACGGCTGGCTCCAGCGCGAATTCGGCGCCGACCCGGCCTGCCCCACCCCCGACGAAGTGTCCGGCATCCCACCCGAGCTGCTGCCGCCCGCGGTCCGTGACTGCCTCACCGAGGGCGACTGGTTGTCCTTCGACGCGGGGATCGGCGGCATGCGCGTCATCGCCCTCATCGGCGTACCCGTGTTCCTGTTCGGGCTCTACCTGGCGCTCAAGGCCTGGCGCACGGCCGCCTGGCTCGACGGCACGGTCGTCTCCGTCCGCGGCGCCCTCACCACCCGGAAGGTCGACCTCGCCACGGCCGAGGTGACCGCCGGCTCGTACACGCTGCGGCGCAACACCGGCACGTCCCGCGCCTCGATCGAACAGGTCCCGCAGCTCGTCGCCCGCGAGGCGGGTAGCCGCCCGGTCACCATCCCGCTGCGCGGAGTCGGTACGCCGCAGCTGCCTGAAGCCGAGCTTCGTGCCCTCGCGGCCGCGCTGCGCCCGGGCTCCCCGATCGCCCGGCACCTGCGGGAGATGGCAGACGATCCGTTTCACCTGCGCGCCCCGTAGGCAGGCCCGTCGCTTCGGTTGCGGGCCGCATGGACTGGCCCGTCGCTTCGGTTGCGGGCCGCGTGGACTGGCCCGTCGCTTCGGTTGCGGGCCCCGTAGACTCGCGTGTCGTGAGCCTTACCATCGGGATCGTCGGCCTGCCCAACGTCGGCAAGAGCACCCTTTTCAACGCCCTGACCAAGAACGACGTGCTCGCCGCGAACTACCCGTTCGCGACGATCGAGCCCAACGTCGGCGTCGTGGGGTTGCCCGACGAGCGGCTGACCAAGCTGGCTGAGATCTTCGCCAGCGAGAAGATCCTCCCCGCCCCGGTCTCGTTCGTCGACATCGCGGGCCTGGTCCGCGGTGCCTCCAAGGGCCAGGGCCGCGGCAACGCCTTCCTCGCGAACATCCGCGATGCCTCGGCCATCTGCCAGGTCGTCCGCGCCTTCTCCGACCCCAACGTCCTGCACGTCGACGGCAAGGTCTCGCCCGCCGACGACATCGAGACGATCAACACCGAGCTGATCCTCGCCGACCTGCAGACGGTCGAGAAAGCCCTCCCGCGCCTGCAGAAGGAAGCCAAGCTCAAGAAGGATCGCGCGCCCGTGGTGGCGGCGGCCCAGGCGGCCTTCGAACTCCTCGACGGCGGCACCACCCTGTACTCGGGCGCCAAAGCCGCGGGCATCGACCTCGAGCTGCTCGCCGAGCTGCACCTGCTCACCATCAAGCCGTTCCTCTACGTCTTCAACGTCGACGAAGCCGAGTTGGGCAACGCGGCATTCCTCGACGAGCTGCGCGCCCTGGTCGCCCCGGCCGAGGCCATCTTCATGGACGCCAAGATCGAGTCCGAGCTCATCGACCTCCCCGAGGACGAGGCTATGGAGCTGCTCGAATCGACCGGCCAGACCGAGCCGGGCCTGAACCAGCTCATCCGGGTCGGCTTCGCGACCCTCGGCCTGCAGACGTACCTCACCGCCGGCCCGAAGGAAGCCCGCGCTTGGGTCATCCCCACCGGCGCCACCGCCCCCGAAGCCGCCGGCGTCATCCACTCCGACTTCCAGCGCGGCTTCATCAAGGCCGAAATCGTCAGCTTCGACGACCTGATCGACGCCGGCTCGATGTCCGCCGCCAAGTCCGCCGGCAAAGTCCGGATGGAAGGCAAGGACTACGTCATGAAGGATGGCGACGTCGTGGAGTTCCGCTTTAACGTCTAAGCAGGTCAAACGGACGCCGTTCCGCAACCCGCCCGTAGGTGGATATTGCTCCTTGCGCGGGACCTCTATCGTGACCGAGATTCACTTCCCGGTCTCACCGATAGAGGACCCCTGGTGCACAAGCCGTCCCTGGCTGCTGCTGTCGTCGCCGTCACATTTCTCGCCTTGAGCGGATGCCACTACGGGAACGCGGCGGAGGCAACACCCGCGGCGACCTGCGACCTGCTGCCCAGGGCCGTAGCCCACCGCGGCGGCACCGAACGCGCCATGGAGAACACCCTCACCGCGTTCAAAGCCGCCGGCGAGGCCGGCATCACCGACTGGGAACTCGACGTCCGCTTCGACATCCACGGCACCCCGGTGGTCCTGCACGACGACACCGTCGACCGCGTCAGCCCGGCCAAAGGCCCCATCACCCGCCTCGACGCGAGCAAAAACCCCATCCCCACCGACGACGGCGACTACATACCCACCCTCCGCGAGGTGTACGACCTCGCCGGCCACTACAACGCCCGGGTGCTGACCGAGCTCAAAGTCATGCCCACTCCCCGCCAATGGGCGGCGGTCGCCGCCCAGATCGACGCTACGATCGGCCGCCAATCCGTCACAATCATGTCCTTCGACGGCCCCACCGTCCTCGAAGCCGCCCGCCGCATCCCCGGCACCCACCGCGCCCTGATCCAGGCAGCAGGCACGCCCGACCCCGCCGAGATCCAGCAGTACGGCGACGCCTTCAACAAGAACTTCACCTCAATCACCGCCGCCCAGGCCGAGGACTGGCACGCGGCCGGCATCCGCATCTACGCCTGGACCATCGACAAGAAGAACGACTGGGTCCGACTGTCCTCCTGGCCCGTCGACGGCTTCATCACCAACCGGCCCCTCGAATACGCCCACTGGTCCGCCGGCCGCTGCCGCCCCATCGATGCACCCGAGGCCTGACCAGCCGGCGGCCTCAGGCGTTCCGGTGGACCGTCGGAGCGGTAACACCGTGGTGTGGTCGCGACATGGACAAGACGCGGAAGGTCACGATCACGCTGCCGGTCGAGCTGCTGGAAAGCATGAAGGCGCACACCGACAACGTCTCCGGCTACCTCACCGAGCTGGCCGAGCGAGCCGAGCGGCGCAGACTGCTGCGGGAAGACCTGGACCACTACCAAGGTGAGTTCGGCGCCTTTACCGCGCAGGAGCTGGCTGAGGCTCAGGCTCTTCTCTACGGCACCACTGAGGGGACGGAGCACGCTGCGTGAGCATCGAATCGTTGGTGCTCGACTCGCAGGGCTTGTCCCTGTGGATCGACCGAGACCGCAAGGTCATGCCGATCCTGGAGCTGGCGGAGCGTGCGGGCGCCGATCTCGCCATCTCGGCTGCCACCATCATCGAGGTCTCGCACGGCGGCGTCGACATCGCGCGGCTCAACTGGCTCCTCTCCCGGATACGGGTGGAACCGGTGACTCAGGAGAGCGCCCGCCGCAGCGCTAGCCTGCTGAAAGAGGCAAAGCTGCACGGTCACAAGTACGCCATCGGCGCCATGGCCGCCGAAGTGGCCCTGCGGCTGCCCGGACTAGTCGTGGTGCTGACCTCAGACGTCGACGACCTGACCAAGCTCCGCGGACCACGGGTGCGGGTCATTGGGCTGTGATCGGGCGGGGCACAGTTCGATGTGGCGGGGTGCTTCGGCGAGCTCGTCGAGGTCCTCGGCGTACCAGCCCTCGGGGCGGGGCGGCCGCATCCACTCGGGCACCGCAGCCATAGCGGCACCGTAGCATTCGAAAACGCCGGCACCTGCCCGCTCCGGTGCCGTCGGACGAGCTGTCACGCTAGATCCCGGCACTGCCGGATGCCGACTCGATCTTCACCCACGATGAAGAAGCCGGACGCTCCTAGCACCGCAAGAGATGCCGTGTTCCCAGGGCTGGCCGAGGCGCTGAGCCGACGCAGCTGGTACTTGTCTCGGGCCAGCTCACAGACTTGGCGGACGCCGTCCTTCGCCAAGCCCCGTCCGTTCATCCGCTCTGCCACCCGGAAGCCGAGCTCTGCGCTGCCATCGGCGACATCGACCAGGTTGAACCGGCCCACTACGGCCCCATCGTCGTCCACCATGACGTGGAAGTGGCAGCTGCCGGCATCCTGCTCCGCCAGCAATGCGGCGTGCCGCTGCGCGAAGTTCGTGAAGTAGTCGTCGCCCCGGTCGGGGACGGAGCGCGCGAAGTAGGCCCGGTTCTCCTGCTCGAACCGGAACAGTTCCGCCGCGTGGCGGCTGGTAAGACGTTCAAGGTCCGGCATCCGGTCACGATATCCGCGGCGACGATCTGGTCCAAGCGGGAATCTGTCGACTGTCTGGGGTTGGCAACCACGGCACCCCCGCCTTGCGAGATTACAAGTCTGCGCAGTCCAAGGCCATTCTTGTTGGCCCTTGTGGTGTTAGATGATAGACGAATGGCCCAGCCTCCCGGGACAGCCGCATGATGGCGGCCAGATCTGCTTTTAGGCGGGCGATCATCTCATTTGCTGTGAGATTTCCGGTCGGGAATGTGAAGCACTTTGCCTCGTAGCGGCAGATTGCCAATCGTTCAAGACTTCGATGGCGGATTCTCTTGTCCGCCCCGATCAGGATCCGTCCATCCAGAGTCGCGTCTTCGATCCATTGGGTGTCGGCGATCCGTGGGGCCTCTGTCCCATAGCGATCCTGAATCGTTTCCACATCGAGGTCGAGCGCTCGAAGTGCTGCTGCGATCTTGATGCTTCCGACGCTGCGGTCCAGGAAAATCGGGATCGTGGCTTCGGTCATGCCGCAACGAGCCCCGCCCTGTCGGCTGCTTCCGATACTTCGTCAAGGTTGAGGTCGAAGTCGTCGGCGACTTCAGTGAGCGGTTCGCCCGCTCTGAGCCGTGACAATACTGCTTCGACCGGAGTTCCGGTGGCCTCGAAGTACGGGTAGCCGAAATTGATGGCCGGGCTCGCAGTTATCTGCGCCACCTCGTAGCCGGGAAGAGCTACGCGTGCGGCGTACCCATCATCGGCGTAGTCGATCCGTCGCAGGAAGCCGTCGACAACCTCGCGGAACACATACTGCCCGTCTCGCAGAACGATCAATGAGCGGCGATCGCCGGGTGTTAGCTCGCCTTCCTCCGCGACTTCCCACAGGAGTTGGGCGCCGAGAACGTACAGACGTTTGGAGGCAAGAGCATGTGCTATTCCTAAACGCTGCTGGACAAGCTTCAAAGCGGGCCTGATCTGCTGAAGCGGCACTCCGGCCTTCCGCAGGGCCGAGAGGAACATCCCCTCGGCGAGCCCGATGAACGGCACCGTCGGTGCGGAGGGTCGGTCGGCCGGAAGGTAGGTCACCAGAGGGTGTCCCCTTACCGCGGGACGAGCGCCATGAGGCTTCCGCGCATAGCCTTTAGTCCATGACCGCAGGGTGGTCGCCGGCATGTCAAGATAGCGAGCAGTCTCCGCCTGCGTGTACAGCGGCACGCTGAACCGCACGTCCTTGTCTGCCATGTGCGACACGCTCCAAGGCTACTGTCGATGGGACCCCAAGCCTAGAACCGGGCGTAGCGCACCGTGCGCAGGCGTCCGATCGCGACTACGCACGAGGGTGTGCTGGGCCTAGGTCTTGCTAGGCGATGGCAGGGCTGCTCGTGGCCGCTCGGGCCGCCGCCACGATAGTCAGAACTCCGAGCAGGGACGCGAAGGTGAACGGTCCGGTAAAGGGGGCTATGCCGAAGAGCGAGCCCGCCACGGCCAGCGAAGCGCTGCCGCCGACCGCGTCCGCGATGCTTGTCGCCGCGGTGTTGAAGCCGGTTTCGCCGGGAGCCGAGCAGGCCATGACGAGCTCGCTGATCCGTGGGTACAACGTGCCCATTCCCGCGCCCGCCACGAACCAGCCCGCCGCGGCGATTGCCGGGTGCAGTTCCGCCAGTGCGACGGCCAGTTCCACCGCTGCGCCGCTCATGAGCAGGATGGCGCCGATGCGGATGGCGGTGGGTGGGTTGGCTCGTGCGCCGAGGCGGGCCTGGACGGCGGAGGCGAGTGCCCACGCCACCGCTCCCGCGGTCAATGTGATGCCGGAGAGCCAGGTGGGGAGGCCGTAGCGGTCGTGCAGGAGTAACGGCGGGTAGACCTCCGTACCGAAGAAGACGCCGCCTGCGGTTGCGCAGAGGGCGACCGCCGCGGGGAGGCCGGGGCGCAGGCGGTAGGTGCCGGGCGGGACCAGGCGGTGCAGGGCGAGCCCGATGGTGGTGACGGCGAGCGGGACGATCAGCCAGGCGAGGCGCTTGTCTAGCTCGCTGAGGGATCTGAGGGCGACCACGCTGAGGGCGACGACTGTCGCCTGGGCGATGCGGCGGAGGTCCGCCGGGGTGGCGGGTGTACGGCCGTCGCAAAACTCCGGTCATCGCCGCAACCTAGGACCTGGAGTCAGGTTGAGGTCAACTTTGCTGGCGGGCCTCGTGAGCGCGGATGAGGCCGCTGGGCAGGGTGGCGGCGAAGGAGATCAGGCCCATGCGGACGCCGAGGGCGCGGTGGGGGTGGGTGTGGCCGTTGCGGGTGAGGCCGGCGAGCCAACGCTTTTCGAGGCGGCGGCCGGCGATCATGGTGGCGACGGCGATGGCGACGCCGGCGCCGCCGGCAATCAGGCGGGCCTTGCTGACCGGCTCCGGGGAGCTGTCCAGGTCGTCGGCGAGGTCGTCAACGCCCTCGGCGCGCTCGGTCCCAGCGCCGGACGAGCCCTGGACGGCGACGCCGGAAAGGGCAGTGCCGGAAAGGGCAGTGCCGGCAAGGGCGGCGGGTTTGGTGGTGCAGCAGGCGGCGCCGCCCGTGGTGGCCTTGTCATCGGGGAAGGCCCAGTCCTTGATCGAGCCGAGGGCGGAGAAAGCGACTATCGCCCCTGCCCGGGTCAGGCGCCGTCTGGCCGGTGTGAGCTCGCCGGCGGCCACCCACACGCCGGTCATGAGTCCTTGCAGCGCCGCGGCGCCCGTCGCCTGTGCGTAGGAGTACATGGTTCGACGGTAGGGGGTGGAAGCTACCGGAGGGCCGGAAAGACCGTGCTAGCGATGGTGGCGCCGACCAGGGCTCCGGCCAGCACCTGCGGGACGGTGTGCGCGGAGAGGCGGATGCGGGACCAGCAGGCGAGCAGGGCGCACGGCACAGCCACCAGCAGGGCGAGTGGGCCGTAGACCGCGGTCAGCGTGGCTGCGGTGCCGGCGGCGACACCGGCGTGGATGGACATTTTCCACCAGTGGGTCACCGCGGTGAAGACGAGCAACCCGGCACCGCCGGCTGTCATCAGGGCGAGGACCTCGCGGGGTGCGCCGAGCAGGATCAGGGCGGTGAGGCCGACAGCCACCGAAGCGATGCCGATGAGCATGGGGATGCGGCGGTGCTCGCGTTCGGGGATGTGGTGGTTGGTCAGGCGGCCGGAACGGACGCCTCTGAGGACGTACGCCAAAGGGATGCCGGCGGCGAACAATGCACCCGGCAGGCCCCACCAGCGGGAGACGCCGGGGGTGTCGCCGGCATGCCAGCCGACTAGCAGGAGCAGACCGGCCACCAGGACCGCCGGGGCGAAGATTTCGGAGGCGATCCTGGCGGCACGGTCGGCGGTCACTCGTTGATCATTGCAAGGGCCTTCGAGAGGTCGGTCCACAGGTCGTCCAGGTCTTCGAGGCCGACCGACATGCGCACCAGCCGGTCGCTGATGCCGCCCTCGGCGCGCGACTCGGCTTCGACGACCTGGTGGGTCAGCGACGCCGGGATCTGGATGAGGCTGTCCACGCTGCCCAGGCTGACCGCCGGGGTGATGAGTCGGACCGCGCCGACCACCTCGTGCGGGTCGCCGGTGACCTCGAAGGCGATCAGTGCGCCGAAGCCGGGGTAGTGGACCTTCGCGATCGCCGGGTGGGTGGCGAGTCGTTCGGCGAGGGCCGCAGCCGTCCGCGACTGCGCATGCATGCGTACGGGCAGAGTCGACAACCCGCGCAGCAGGAGGTAGCCGGCGAGCGGGTGCAGGATGGCGCCGGTCGCGAAGCGGATCTGACGCAGGCGCTGGGCGAACTCCTCGCTTGTGGCGATGACGCCGCCGAGCACGTCGCCGTGGCCGCCGAGGAACTTGGTGGCGCTGTGCAGCACGATGCTGGCGCCGGACTCGGCGGGGCGTTGCAGCACCGGGGTGGCGAACGTGTTGTCGACCAGCAGGGGCACGTCGCCGCAGGCGGTGGCGAGGGCGCGCAGGTCGACCGTGGCGAGGGTCGGGTTGGCGGGGGTCTCGACGATGACCAGGCCGGTGTCGGGGCGCAGCGACTCGCGGACGGTGTCCGGGGTGGCCCAGGTGACGGTGGTGCCGAGCATCCCGGAGTTCAGCAGGTGGTCGGAGCCGCCGTAGAGGGGGCGGACCGCGACGACGTGCGGCTTGCCGGCCGCGGCGACGGCGAGCAGGCAGGCGGAGAGGGCAGCCATGCCGCTGGCGAAGGCAACGCCGGCTTCGCAGCCTTCCAGCTCGGCGAGGGCGGTCTCAAAGCGGGCGGTGGTCGGGTTGCCGATCCGGCCGTAGACGGGCAGGCCGGGGATCTCGGCGCCGGTGCCCAGCAGGCCGAGCCGCTCGGCCTCCGCGCGGGTGTCCCGCGCCGGGTACGTGGTGGACAGGTCCAGGGGGACGGCGTGCACTCCCAGCGCGACCAGGTCGTCGCGCCCGGCATGCACCGCGCGGGTGGTGAGTTCCATGAGCAGAAGTGTCGGGCCGAGGGCGGCACGTCGGGGAAGGTGCCGAACTATGTTCGAGGGATGGGGCAAGACCTGCAGTTCGATTCGGTGGACGTCAAAATTCTGCGCCTGTTGCAGAATGACGGTCGGATAGCCAACAAGGATCTGGCCGCCGCGGTGGGCGTCGCGCCCTCCACCTGCCTCGACCGGGTGGCCCGGCTGCGGCGGGCCGGGGTGATCACCGGGTACGCGGCACTGGTCGACCCCGTAGCGGTCGGCCGGGACGTCGAGGCGTTGCTGATGGTGCAGGTGCAGCCGCATGCCCGGGGCGTGGTGGACCCGTTCGTCGCGCACGTGTTGTCGTTGCCGGAGACCCGGGCACTGCACCACGTGACCGGGTCCGACGACTTCATCGTGCACGTCGCCTGTGGCAGCAGTGCCGACCTGCAGCGGCTGGTGCTGGACGAGTTCACCGCGCGGCGGGAGGTCGGGCGGGTGCAGACCCATCTGATCTTCTCGACGTGGTCCGGGCCGCCCGTCCTGCCGTACGCGTCAGGCGAGTGAGACGGCGATCTGTTCGAGGGCGTCCATGCCTTCCTGCATGCCGCCTTCCATGCCGGAGTCGATCACCATGTCCCGGATCTCCCGGCTGTGGTGCTCGGCCAGCATCTCCATGCGGGTGCGGCCGTCCGTCTCCGTGAAAGTGACGGTGACCAGGGCGGCGGTGCCGTCCGGATCGGGCACGCCCTCGAAGGCCTCGGTGCTGACGAGCTTCGCGTGCTCCTGGATCTCGCGGTACTCCCCGTGGAACGCGACTTCGAATCCGCCGTTGGCCGTCATGACGTAGCGCCAGGTGCCGCCGACGCGCAGGTCGACCTCGGCGCTGGTGACCGTGCCGCGTTCGCCGGCCCACCAGCGCTTGATCAGCTCGGGCGTGGTGTACGCCCGCCACACGAGTCGGGCCGGTGCGGCGAACTCACGGGTGATCAGGATCTGGGTGTCGGTGGGGAGAGTGACCTTCGCTGTGCCCTTGGTGGTCGTCGTCATGGTGGTGCTCCGCTTCGGTGAGGTCGGTGAGGACGTCGTCCAGGAGGTCGAACCGCTCGTTCCAGGTCTGCGCGTACCGGCTGAGCCAGTCGTGCAGGGGTTTCAGGGGCGCGGTGTTGATCCGGTAGAGCCGGTGTCGGCCGTCCTCGCGGACCCGGACCAGGTCGACTTCGCGCAGGACGCGCAGGTGCTTGGAGACCTGGGGTTGGGCGATGCCGAGCAGGTTGGACAGGTCGCCGACGGGTAGCTCGCCCGCGGCGAGCAGGTCGAGGATCTGCCGGCGCCGGGGTTCGGCGACCGCGTTGAAGGCGTCCGTTGTCGTTGCCGCGCGTGCCATGCGGCAATCATATACCCATAAGGGAATGTGTTACGAGTCCGCGACGCTCATCTCGCCGAGCGCGGTGGCCGGCCGGGTCAGGTCGAGGTCGTCCAGATGCGCGAAGATGTGCCGCCGGACGCGGATGAGCCGCCCGAGCGAGCGCATCACGGCCTCTTCTTCGGCGGTGAGCGGGACGGGCGGCTCAGCGGTCATGCTGTGTTTCTTACAGGGCGCTGCCCTGCTTGTAGTCGTTGAAGCTCATGTTGAAGTCGGTCCAACCATCGCCGTTCACGAGGTTCTGCTCGGTGCCCCGCACGACGACCGGGTCGCCGATCATCGTGTTGTCGAAGAGCCACTTGCCGAAGTCCTGCGAGACGTTGACGCAGCCGTGCGACACGTTGGTGTTGCCCTGCTGGGCGTTCGACCACGGGGCCGCGTGGATGAACTGGCCGCCCCAGGTGAGGCGCTGGGCGTACTCGACCTTGGTGCGGTACGCGTCTTCCTCGGAGAACCGGCCCCGGGTGTCGAAGACGGTCTTCCGCAGCTTCTCCATGATCAGCATCGTGCCGCTGACCGAGGGGTATTTCTTCTGGCCGAGGCTGACCGGGATGTTCTTGATGTTCTTCCCGTCCTGCGTGACGACCATGTGCTTCGAGGCGTTGTCCACCGTCATCACGAACGAGCGGCCGATGTTGACGTTGACGTCGAAGTCGGTGCCGCCGTACCAGCCGTCGCCCATCGGCACGCCGGTGAGCGAGATGCGGGTGTTGACCTTGGTGTAGCCCTTCCAGTAGTTCTTCGGGCGGTAGTGCACCGCGGAGGCGCTGATCCAGCGCCAGCTGCCCTCCTGCTTGGGGGTCGAGGTGACCTCCATCCGGCGCTCGACCTCCGCGCGGTACTTCTCGGGGATGTCGCGGCCAAAGGTGATCATCATCGGCATTCCCACGCCGACGGTCTGTCCCTCGCCGAGGAAGCTCTGCACGCGGACCAGCTTCGACGGCTTCTTCATCACGGTGAAGGAGCTCGTGGCGGTGCCGACCTTGTCGCCCGCGGGGGTGCCGGTGATCGTCACGGTGTACTTCTTGCCCCAGCTGAGTGCACCTGCCGGGCGGAAGACCTTGGCGTCCTTGTCGAGCTCGCCCTTGACCTCGTTGCCCTTCTCGTCCTTGACCTCGAGGGAGGTGTTCGCCGGGTCCTCGGACCGGTAGGAGATCTCGGTGAGGGCCTTGACGTCGGTTGCATCCGCGGCCGGGGTGGTGAGTCCGACGGTGCTTTCCGGCGGTGGCGGCGGCGTGGCAGAAGTGGGAGCCCCGGCCTCGGCGGCGGCGTTGTGCCACTCCGGGGCGGCGTTTTCGCCGCTGCAGCCGGCGGTCAGGAGCACGCTCGCGGCCGCCACTGCTGCCACTGCCACACGAAGTCTCATGATCCCTCTCAAGCACGCCGGACCGGCCCCGTTAACACGCGGCACGGCGGCCACGGTATCCGACCCACTCCACGTGCCGCCATCGATGTGACCCGCATCCGTCGCAGCCCGGTCCCGTGCCGCACTGGCAATGCGGCAAAAGTCCTCACATATAGGTCATAACGCCGGTCAACCGAGGGGAAGAGGTCTGACGTCGGGGGGGTGTCCCTATGGGTTTCGTCAAGCGGCGAGAGCGTGGTCGCTCGGTCGTGTTTGGTAGGGGCTGCGGTCGCGGAGCATGGCGAATAGGA
>NZ_JBITBX010000015.1:0-112196 GCF_044452725.1 Actinoplanes sp. NPDC051859
AACGCCCGGTCTCATTCCGAACCCGGAAGCTAAGCCCTCCAGCGCCGATGGTACTGCACTCGGGAGGGTGTGGGAGAGTAGGACGCCGCCGGACTCAACGTACAGTCGAGGGCCTTCCCCTACGGGGGTTGGCCCTCGACTGCTTTTGCGTGTCCGGTGCCTAGTAGCGTGGTACGGACGCTCCCGCGACGCCACCGATGTGCGTCGCGGTCCGTGCCGGACCGACGTGTACCCGTTGTACCCCTGAATGTGAAGTGCTCCGGCGACCGCCCTCCGCGCGGTACCGCCGAAATCGGAAGGATTTGACCCGTGAACCCAGGACCGCAGGACGGCGGCAACCGCGACGACGAGAGCCGGCCCCGCCGGGATCGTGACGGTGGCTCCGACGGAAACCCCCGCGGTGACCGGGGAGACGGGAGCGCCCCCCGCCGTGACCGTGGCGGCTACCAGGGTGGTGGCGACCGCGGCGGTTTCCGTGGCGGTGACCGGCCGCAGGGCGGCGGGTTCCGTGGCGGTGACCGTGACCGTGGTGGTTACCAGGGCGGCGGCGACCGCGGTGGGTTCCGTGGTGCTGATCGTGACCGCGGTGGCGACCGGGGCGGTTTCCGTGGTGGGGATCGGCCGCAGGGCGGCGGGTTCCGCGGCGGTGACCGTGACCGCGGTGGTTACCCGGGCGGCGGCGACCGGGGCGGGTTCCGTGGCGGCGACCGGCCGCAAGGCGGTGGTTACCAGGGTGGTGGCGACCGGGGTGGGTTCCGTGGCGGCGACCGGCCGCAAGGCGGTGGTTACCAGGGTGGTGGCGACCGGGGTGGGTTCCGTGGCGGTGACCGGCCGCAGGGTGGCGGTGACCGCGACCGCGGTGGTTACCAGGGCGGCGGCGACCGGGGCGGGTTCCGTGGCGGCGACCGGCCGCAGAGCGGTGGTTACCAAGGTGGGGGCGACCGCGGAGGTTTCCGCGGTGGTGACCGGCCGCAAAGCGGTGGCGACCGCGGTGGATTCCGTGGTGGCGACCGTGACCGTGGCGGCTTCCAGGGTGGTGGCGACCGGGGTGTTTTCCGTGGCGGTGACCGGCCGCAGAGCGGTGGTTACCAAGGTGGGGGCGACCGCGGTGGTTTCCGTGGCGGCGATCGTGACCGCGGTGGTTACCAGGGTGGCGGCGACCGGGGCGGTTTCCGTGGTGGCGACCGTGACCGTGGCGGCTTCCAGGGTGGCGGCGACCGGGGTGGTTTCCGTGGCGGTGACCGGCCGCAGGGCGGCGGGTTCCGTGGCGGCGACCGTGACCGTGGCGGCTACCAGGGCGGCGGCGACCGGGGCGGGTTCCGTGGCGGTGACCGGCCGCAGAGTGGTGGCTACCAAGGTGGCGGCGACCGCGGCGGGTTCCGTGGCGGCGACCGTGACCGTGGCGGCTACCAGGGCGGCGGCGACCGCGGCGGTTTCCGCGGTGGCGACCGGCCGCAGGGCGGCGGGTTCCGTGGCGGCGACCGTGACCGTGGCGGCTACCAAGGCGGCGGGGATCGCGGTGGATTCCGCGGGGACCGGACCGAGGGTGGGCCGCGTGGCGGCTTCCAGGGCGGTGGCGACCGGGGTGGTTTCCGCGGTGGCGACCGGCCGCAGGGCGGCGGGTTCCGCGGCGGCGACCGTGACCGTGGCGGCTACCAGGGTGGCGGTGACCGCGGCGGCTACCAGGGTGGCGGTGACCGCGGCGGTTTCCAGGGTGGCGGCGACCGGCCGGGCAACCGGACCGGCGGCTTCCGTGGCGATCGGCCGCAGGGCGATCGGCCGCAGGGTGGTTCGCGGGACGGTGGATTCCGCCGGGACGACCGCGGGCCGCGCGACGATCGGCCGCGTTTCGACCGGCCGCGCGAGGACCGTGGGTTCCGCGACGACCGGGGACCGCGTGAGGACCGGCCCCGCTACGACCGCGGCGGTGAGGACCGGCCCCGTTACGACCGGGGGCCGCGTGACGAGCGGGGGACGCGGGACGACCGTGGGCCTCGGTTCGAGCGGGGACCGCGGGATGAGCAGGCGCCTCGGGAGCTGGGCCGGGACGAGCAGCCCGCCTTCCAGACCCCGGACATCCCGGAGGACATCGTCGCGACCGACCTGGACAAGGAGGTGCGCGCCGAGCTGCTGAGCCTGTCGCGGGATACCGCCGACCGGGTGGCGCGGCACCTCGTAGCTGCTGGGACGATCATTGACGAAGATTCCGAGCTCGCTCTGCAGCACGCCGTTGCGGCGCGGCGGCTGGCGTCGCGGATCGCCGTGGTGCGGGAAGCCGTGGGGCTGGCCGCGTACGCCGCGGGGGACTGGACGACGGCTATCGCGGAGCTGCGGACGTACCATCGGATGACGGGCCTGCAGACCCACCTGGCCGAACTGGCCGACTGTGAGCGCGCGTTGGGGCGCCCGGAACGGGCGATTGATCTGTTCCGCGGTGCCGACCGGGAGGCGCTCGACAAGGCCGGCGCGATTGAGCTGCTGATCGTTGCGGCTGGCGCGCGGGGCGACCTCAACCAGCACGACGCCGCCGTGGCGATGCTGCAGGTCAAGGAGCTGACCTCGGATGACGCCGCTGACTGGGCGGCGCGACTGCGGTACGCCTACGCGGATGCGCTGCTGGCTGCGGGGCGTCGCGAGGAAGCGCGGGAGTGGTTCTCGCGGGCCGCGACCGCCGATGAGGACGACCTGACTGACGCTGCGGAGCGGTTGCTGGAACTCGACGGCGTCACCATCGAGGGCGATGAGGACGACGAGGACGAGGCGGCTGAGAACGACGCCGCTGAGAACCCGGTCGCTGGGGAGGACGCTGACGCGGCCTACCTCGACGACGCTTCGGACGGCCGGAACGACGCCGACGAGGACGACGCCGATGAGGACGACGCCGACGACGCCGACGAGGATGAGGCTGACGAGGACGAGCTGGGAGCTGGCGACGAGCCGGTTGACGGGCTGGAACTCGATGTCGACGCTGACGCCGACCGGGATGCGAGTGACCTGAAGGCGGTCGACAAGGCCGAGGATGAGAAGGCTGGGGACGACAAAGCGGGCGACCGGGCGTGAGTGACGCCCTCGCCGACGGGTACGACCTCGTCGTCTTCGATCTGGACGGCGTGGTCTACCTGATCGACAAGCCGATCGCCGGGGCGGCCGAGGCCGTGGAGCGACTGCGGGCCGGTGGGACCGCGGTGGCGTACGCGACGAACAACGCGTCCCGGCGGGCGGCTGACGTCGCTGCGCTGCTCACCGGCATGGGCGTGCCCGCCGCCACCGACGAGGTCCTGACCTCCGCCGGGGCTGCCGCGGCGATGCTGGCCGAGCGGCTGCCGGCGGGGGCACCCGTGCTCGTGGTGGGGGCTGACGCATTGCGGGCCGAGGTGCGCGACGCCGGGCTGACCCCGGTGGAGCATGCCGACGAGTCACCCGCGGCGGTCGTGCAGGGCTACGGCCCCGAGGTGGGCTGGCGGGTGCTGGCCGAGGCGTCGCTCGCGGTCCGGGCCGGGGCGCTGTGGATGGCGACCAACACCGACCGTACGCTGCCGAGTCCGCGTGGCCCGCTGCCCGGCAACGGGTCGCTGGTGTCGGTGTTGCGGACAGCGCTGGACCGGGAGCCTGACGTGGTGGTGGGCAAGCCCGCCCCGGCGCTGTTCGAGACCGCGGCGTCGCTGTCCGGTTCGCGGCGTCCGCTGTGTGTGGGTGACCGCCTGGACACCGACATCGAGGGAGCGGTCCGGGCCGGGATGGACAGCGTGCTCGTGCTGACCGGAGTGAGCGGACCGGCGGAACTGCTTACCGCGCCGGCATCGCGCCGTCCGACGTACGTGTGTGCCGATCTTTCCGGGTTGTTTGCTCCGGCGCAGGACGCGCGGATCCCGGTCGGTGCGATGTCGGCCGGTGGCTGGCAGCTGGCGGACGGCCGGCTCGAAGGCGGTGGCTCGTCGGTCGACGCGTTGCGGCTGCTGTGTGGCTTCATGTGGGCCGGGGGTACGCCGCGGGCGGGCTCCGACAATGCGGCCAAGCTGCTCGGCGAGTGGCTGGTCTGACCCGACCGCTACAGCAGTTTGCGGAGCTTCAGCAGGTCGAGCGGGTTGGCCTTGACCTGCACCTGCCGCGCGGCGATCGCCCTGGTGACGTCCAGCTTCCCGGTCACCAGGGCGATGAGGTCGTCGCTGGCGGCAGTCAGCGCGATCTTCGCCTTGGGGTCGTCGCCGTCGGCGATGTCGATCAGGCGGCCGCCGACCAGCCTGGCGTGGAACGCCGTCGCCAGATCCGGCACCCGGCAAGCCAGCGTGCGATCGAGGTCGAGCTTGCCGCGGGTCTCCGCGTGGGCGTCCAGCCGGGCCGCCAGCTGATGCAACGCCTGACGGCACTCGTCCACGTCGGCCACTGGGGCTCTCCTTCCGCGACACCCGATCTCGATCCGCACGGTACCCGACGGCGGGACCGGGTATGCCCGGTAGCGTGGCAGCAGCACGATCGTGGCGCGAGCGCGAGGGGAGAGGCTCATGCAGGACGCATGGCGGGCGTATCTGGAGATGGCGCTCGGCTTGACGGAGGCACCGCGCAAGAAGGCACAGAAGGTTGCCGGCGAACTTCTCACCAAGGGTGGTGCGACGGCCGGGCAGTTGCAGGGCCTGGTGGAGGACCTCCTGTCGACCGGCGTGGCTAACCGTGAGGCGCTGACCAACATCGTGCGCTACGAGGTGGACCGCGCCCTCGGCCTGGTCGGGCTCGCCACCGCCGATGAAGTGTCCGACCTGACCGCGCGGGTGCGTGACCTCGAAAAGGAACTCAAGGCGGCGCGTGCGCAGTCCGGCGTCGAGCCCGCCGCGGACGTGACCATCGCCGAGCCCGGCCCGGCCGCGGTCGTGCCCCCGGCACAGCAGGCCGTCGTGGACAAGGCCGTGGTGAAGAAGGCCATGAAGAAGGCGGTCGCGAAGAAAGCGGCCAAGCCGGTCACCCCGAACGCGATGCCGGCCGCGGCGGAACCCGCGCGCAAGGTCGCGAAGAAGGCCACCCCGGCGACCGCCATGCCGGGCAAGGCGGTGCCCGCGAAGGCCACCAAGGCCGCGAAAGCAGCCCGGCAGGCGGCGGCCACCGGCAGCGAGCCCGCCGGAACTGCCGCTGCACCGACCGCGCCGGTGAAAGCGGCCGCCGCTGAGACGGTCCTTCCGCCGGTGAAGCGCGCGCCCCGGAAGGCCGCCCCTGGCAAAGCCGCTCCCGGAAAGACTGCCAAGGCCACACCGGTCAAGGCCAACCCGAAAGCCACCCCTGCGAAAGTCACGCCGGCACCTGAGGTCGCCGGCCCGGACAGCACGACGCCGGAGGTCATGCCGTGACGTACCCGAACCAGCAGCCGCCGCGCCCCGGTCCGCCGCCCGGCGGTTTCCGGCCTGGCCCGCCGCCCGGCGGTTTCCGGCCTGGCATGCCTGCCGGGGCGGCCGCTCGTCCTGCGCCGCCGCCCGGACAGCAGGCACCCGTCCTGCCGCGCGTCGAGATCACCCCGGAGCTGCTGAACGGGTCGGCGTCGACCGGCCACCCCGCGGTGGACGCGGTGCTGCAGTCACTCGCGAACGCCGCCGCCTTGGCGCCGGCTGACCAGATCGCCGAGTACGAAGCCGCGCACCAGGTGCTCCAGGAAACGCTGGCGAGCATCGACCGTTGATGACCCGTACCGCTGCGAAGGTGGTGTCCTGATGGCCCGCCGCGCGCGTCTTGACGCTGAGCTTGTCCGCCGCAAGCTGGCCCGCTCCCGGGAACAGGCCGCGGCACTGGTCGCCGCCGGGCGAGTCCAGGTCCGCGGCACGGTGGCGGCCAAGGTCGCCACGATGATCGATCCGGCCGACCCGGTGGTGGTCACCGGCGAGGACCCGGCCGACGAGTACGTCTCCCGGGGTAGCCACAAGCTGGCCGGCGCGTTGACCGCCTTCCCCGAGCTGACCGTACGGGGCAAGCGCTGCCTCGACGCGGGCGCCTCCACCGGCGGCTTCACCGATGTGTTGCTGCGCAACGGCGCTGCCCGGGTGTACGCGGTCGACGTCGGCTACGGGCAGCTCGCGTGGCCCTTGCGGACGGATGAACGCGTGACTGTCATGGAGCGTACGAACGTTCGGACGCTGACCCCGGACGTGCTGGACGGGCCGGTGGCGCTGACCGTGGCCGACCTGTCGTTCATCTCGCTGCGGCTGGTGCTGCCCGCGCTGAGTGCGTGCACCGCCCCCGACGGTGACCTCGCCCTGATGGTGAAACCGCAGTTCGAGGTCGGCAAGGAACGGGTCGGCGCCGGTGGGGTGGTTCGTGACCCGCTGCTGCGCGCCGAAGCGGTGCTCGATGTCGCCGCGGCGGCCGCTGAGCAGGGGTTGGGCGTCGCAGCCGTGGCGGCGAGTCCGTTGCCCGGGCCGAGTGGCAACGTGGAGTTCTTCGTGTGGTTCCGCCGGGGAGCCCCGCCCGCGGACGCCGAGCGGGTGCATGCGGTGGTCGCCGCCGGGCCTACCGGCGCGGTAACCTCCGGCGGGTCGGCAGCGTTGCCGGATTCGCCGGAGATGGGGGACGCATGACCCGGTCTGCACTGTTGGTGACGCACACCGGGCGGCGGCAGAGCACCCAGCATGCCCAGGCTGTCGCGCAGGACCTGGTCGCCGCCGGTTTCGAAGTGCGGGTCATCGCCGAGGAGGTCGACGATCTCGAACTGCCGCCCGGCGTCACCCCGGTCGACGATCCGACCGCCGCCGAGGGCGTGGAGATTGTTTTCGCGCTCGGTGGGGACGGCACCTTTCTGCGCGCCGCCGAGCTGGCCCGGCCGGCGAAGGCGCCGCTGCTCGGCATCAACCTCGGCAAGGTGGGGTTCCTCGCCGAAGCCGAGCTGCAGAACATCGACCAGACCGTCCGGGACATCGTCGCCGGCGACTACACCGTGGACGAACGGCTCACCCTCGACGTCCGCGCCGAGTACGACGGCCGGCTGATCGCCGACTCGTGGGCGCTCAACGAGGTGAGTGTCGAGAAGGGGCAGCGGGCGCAGATGCTCGAGCTGCTCGTCGACGTCGACGGGCGGCCACTGTCCCGCTACGGCTGCGACGGTGTCGTGTGCGCCACACCGACGGGCTCGACGGCGTACGCGTTCTCCGCGGGTGGCCCGGTCGTGTGGCCGGAAGTGGAGGCGCTGCTGCTGGTGCCGATCAGCGCGCACGCCTTGTTCAGCAAGCCGATCGTGACCGCGCCGACGTCGACGTTTGTGCTGACGGTGGACCCTTACACGTCGTTTGCGGTGCTGTGCTGCGACGGGCGGCGGACCTGGGATCTGCCGCCCGGTGCGCAGGTCACGGTCGAACGGGGGCGGCTTCCGGTGCGGCTGGTACGGCTCAAGCCGCGGCCGTTCACCGACACGCTGGTGGCTAAGTTCCACCTGCCCGTGGAGGGGTGGCGCGGTAATCGACGCTGATGAGCGGGACCGCACTGGGCGATTGTCGGTGGGCACCGATACTGTTCGCCCTGTGCTGGAGGAACTGCGCATCACCGGGCTCGGCGTCATCGACGACACGACGCTGAAGCTGACCACGGGCATGAACGCCATCACCGGCGAGACCGGGGCCGGCAAAACGATGGTGGTGACCGGGCTGGGGCTGCTGTTCGGCGGCCGGGCCGACGCGGGACGGGTGCGGGCTGACCCGGGCCGCGCGGTGGTCGAGGGGCGGCTGCGCCTCGCCGGGCACCTCGCCGGCGCGGTGCAGGCGCGCATCGTCGACGCGGGTGCGGAGGTCGACGACGACGGCTCGGTGTTGCTGAGCCGCACGGTGACGATCGAGGGCCGCTCGCGAGCGCATGTCGGCGGGCGGGGCATGCCGGTGGCGATGCTGGGCGAGGTGGGCGAGCAGGTCGTTGCCGTGCACGGGCAGTCCGACCAGTTGCGTCTGTTGCGCCCGGCCGAGCAGCGCGCGGCGCTGGACCGCTACGCCGGTCCCGACCATGAGAAGCTGCTGGAGACCTACCGGCAGGCGTACACGCAGTGGCGTTCCGTGGTCGACGATCTCGCCGACCGGCGCCGCAACGCGCGGGAGCGTAACCAGGAAGCCGACCTGCTCAAGCTCGGCCTGGACGAGATCAGTCGGGTCAACCCGCAGCCGGGTGAGGATGACGAGCTGCGCGCCGAGGTGCAGCGGCTGGAGCATGCCGAGGGGCTGCGCACCGCCGCGTCGCTCGCCGCGCAGGTGCTCGCCGGTGGTGTGGAAGCCGCGGATGAGACGCCGGACGCGACGCTGTTGTTGGGCACCGCCCGGCGCACCCTCGAGGCGCAGGCCGGAGTGGATCCGGCGTTGAGCGAGCTCGCCGCCCGGCTCGAGGAGGCGGCAACGTTGATCGGCGACGTGTCCGCCGAGCTGTCCGGCTATCTGGACCGGCTCGACGCCGACCCGGCTCGGCTGGAGGCCATCTACGAGCGGCGGGCGGCGCTGCGGTCGCTGACCCGCAAGTACGCCGACGACATCGACGGGGTCATCGCCTGGGCCGAGCACGCCCGCACCCGGCTCGCTGACCTGGACACGTCCGACGACCTGCTGGACGAGCTGGACAAGGAGCGGCTGCGGCTGGCCGGGCAGGTCGCCGAGCTGGCGGGACGGTTGACCGCGGCCCGCACCGAGGCCGCCGGACGCTTCGCCGATCAGGTCAGCGTCGAGTTGGCCGGGCTGGCGATGCCGCACGCGCGGGTGGAGATCGGGGTGTTGCCGCGCAGCGCCGGGCGCGACGAGCCGGTCATCGACGGCCTCGCCGCCGGACCGGACGGTGCCGACGAGATCGAGCTGCGGCTGATCGCGCACCCGGGTGCCCCGGCCCTGCCGTTGCAGAAGGGCGCTTCCGGTGGCGAGCTGTCCCGGGTCATGCTGGCGATCGAGGTCGTCTTCGCCGGGGCGGGTGGCCCGCCGACTCTGGTCTTCGACGAGGTCGACGCCGGGGTGGGCGGTCAAGCGGCGGTGGAGATCGGGCGACGGTTGGCCCGCTTGGCGCGTACCCATCAGGTGTTGGTCGTGACGCACCTGCCGCAGGTGGCCGCGTTCGCCGATCGGCATCTGGTCGTCGCGAAGGACACCGGCGGCGCGATCACCACGAGCGGCGTGCGGATCGTCGAGGAGACCGAGCGGGCGCGGGAGCTGGCCCGGATGCTGGCCGGCCTGCCCGACTCCGACCTGGGCATCGCGCACGCGGAGGAACTGCTGGCGGTGGCCGACCGGGAGAAGCACAGCGGGTGATTTGTCGCTTTCCCTGGGTGACCTTGCGCATGTCGCGTTCGGGCAGGTCGATCCGGCGTGTCAGGATGGCCGGGATGCGACTTCCCACCTTGCGCCGGACCCGGAGCGTCGAACCCGGGGCTGTAGCCGGCACCGCTCGTCTCGACCGCCGGACCAAGCGCCTGGTCGGGCGGCTGCGCCCCGGTGACATCGCGGTCGTCGACCACGTGGACATCGACCGGGTGGCGGCCGACTCGCTGGTCGCCGTCGGCGTCGCGGCGGTGCTCAACGTCAAGCCGTCGATCTCCGGGCGCTACCCCAACCTGGGTCCCGAAGTGCTCGTCCAGGCCGGCATCGTGCTGATCGACAACCTCGGCGAGGAGATCTTCGACCAGCTCAACGAGGGTGACGTGATCAGCCTCGACAACGACACCGTGCTGCGGGACGACAAGCCGATCGCATCCGGCCTCCGTCAGGACGCGGAGTCGGTCGCCAAGGCGATGGCCGACGCGCGCGAGGGGCTGTCGGTGCAGCTCGAGGCGTTTGCCGCCAACACCATGGACTACCTCAAGCAGGAGCGAGACCTTCTCCTCGACGGCGTCGGCGTGCCCGACGTGGTGACCAGCATCGCCGGGCGGCACGTGCTGATCGTCGTCCGCGGCTATGACTACAAGGCCGACCTGGACGTGCTGCGGCCGTACATCCGGGAATGCAAGCCGGTCCTGATCGGGGTGGACGGCGGCGCCGATGCGCTGGTCGAGTCGGGTTACACCCCGGACATCATCATCGGCGACATGGATTCGGTCACCGACGACGTGCTGCGCTGCGGTGCGGAGGTCATCGTCCACGCGTACCCGGATGGGCGCGCGCCGGGGCTGTCCCGGGTGCACGGGCTCGGGGTGCAGGCCACCACCTTCCCCGCCGCGGCCACCAGCGAGGACCTTGCCATGCTGCTCGCCGACGACAAGGGCGCGTCCTTGATCGTCGCCGTGGGCACCCACGCCAACCTGGTCGAGTTCCTCGACAAGGGGCGCGGCGGCATGGCGTCGACCTTCCTCACCCGGCTCAAGGTCGGCGGCAAGCTGGTGGACGCCAAGGGCGTCAGCCGGCTCTACAAGCAGAACTTCTCCGGGTCGTCGCTGCTGTTGCTGGTCCTGTCGGCGCTCGCGGCGATGGCGTCGGCCGTGGCGGTGTCGACGGTCGGTAAGGCTTATTTGTCCGTGGTGTCCGAGTGGTGGGACAATCTCATCTTCCAACTGGGACAGCTCTTCTGATCGGCGATACGGACCACGAGGCATTGTTGTGATCAACTTCCGGTACCACGTGGTGTCGCTCACCGCGGTCTTCCTCGCGCTCGCTATCGGTCTGGTGGTGGGCACCGCCGCGCTCAACGGGCCGCTGGCCGACAACCTGCAGAACCAGGTCGACGAGCTGCGCAAGGACAACGGCAACTACCGCGCGCAGGCCAACCAGTTCCACGAGGAGCTGAACCGCAGCGAGGAGTTCGCCACCGAACTGGCCCCGGCGCTGCTCGCCGGCAAGCTCACCGGCCGCCGGATCGTCGTCGTCGTTCTGCCGAGCGGCAAAGACTCGGCAGACGGCGTGACCAAGATGTTGCGGGTCGCCGGCGCCACAGTCACCGCCCAGGTGACGTTGCAGGATAAATTCCTCGACCCGGCAAACGCTCGCAGCGAGCTGCTGGGACTCGCTGAGAAGGCGTCCCGTCCGACCGTGGAGATCGACGGGCTCCCGCTGAACAGCGACGGCGTGGAGACCTCCAGTGCGCTGCTCGCTCGGGCGCTGCTGGTGAAGACCCCTCCGGTCGCTGAGCAGGATCTGACGTCGGTGCTGGCCGCCTACACCGCCTCGGGATATCTGGAGGCCGGCGGGGAAGCTGTGCCGGGCGCGGAGGTGACCGTGGTGGTGTCGGGTCTTCCGCCGGTCGACCGGGACGCGGGCCAGAAGAACCAGCATGCGGTCACGGTGGCTACCCAGTTCTCGAAGGACCGTCCGGTGGTGGTAGCCGGCAGTGGGATCGGGGAGGGCAACCTCGTCTCCGAGGTGCGTAACGACCCGTCACTGGTCCAGAGGGTTTCCACAGTGGACAACGCGAACACCGCTCAGGGCCAGCTGGCGACCGCGCTGACGGTGGTCGAGCGGATGACGGGCAAGGTCGGCCAGTACGGCCTGGACGCCACCGCCCGGGTTCCCAAGACCGCACCCTGACCCCGCCGAGTCACCGCGCCGGTCCGGGGCCGTACGCCCTAGACTCGGCGGTCGGCCGTCGCGTGGCGGCCGGTCGTCGCGAGTCAGGAGCAGACGCATGGCCAGCAGGGTGAAGTCGGCCGGCCTTGGTGCGCTTGCCGCCCGGGCCGCACTGGCATGGATCCGCCGTGATCCCCGCGCGGGTGAACTCGACCGCACCAACTTCCACGGTCGCACGGTGTCACTCGCCGGTGGCCCCGCATTGGCCGCCGGCGCCACCCTGGGAGCCGCTGTGGGCGCGCCGAGCGCCGCCGCCGCGCTGGCGGTGCTCACCGCCGGGGCGACCGGCGGCGCGGTCGGGTTCTATGACGATGTCGTGGGTAGCCGGCCCGAGCAGAAGTCCACGAAAGGCTTCCGAGGCCATCTCGGCGCGCTCCGCGAGGGCCGCGTCACCAGTGGGCTCGTCAAGATCGCCGGAGTGGGTGCGGCTGGGCTGTGCGCCGCGGCGCTGCTGGCCCGCGATCCCGGCGTCCGCGCCCACCAGGCCCGCCAGCAAGCCGGCGCGGTCCGGCGTGCGGCCGATGTGCTGCTGGGCGCCGGCGTCATCGCGGGCACGGCGAACCTGCTCAACCTGCTCGACCTGCGGCCCGGCCGGGCCAGCAAAGCAGCCATGATCATCGGTACGCCGATGGTCGTCGGCCGCGGCGGGGCGCTGACCGCCGGCACACTCGGCGCAAGCGCGGCGCTGCTGCCCGCCGACCTGGACGAAGAAATCATGCTCGGCGACTCCGGTGCCAATGCGCTCGGCGCGCTGCTCGGCGTGGCTCTCGCCGCGAAGACCGGCCCCACCGGGCGTGCGCTGGCCCTCGTGGTGCTCGCCGGACTGACCGCGGCCAGCGAGAAGGTCAGTTTCACCAAGGTCATTCAGGACACCCCGGGGCTGCGCGAACTCGACGCGCTGGGCCGCCGCCCGACTTCGTGACCCCGACCCGCGCCCGCGCGGGGCTGGCCGGAGCGGCCGCCGTCATCGCGGTCCTGACGATCGTGGCTCGCATCGCGGGTTTCGGACGGCTCCTGGTCTTTCTGCGTGCGGTCGGTGAAGACGGGCTCGCGAACGTCTACAACGCCGCCAACAGCGTTCCGAACGTCGTGTTCGAGCTGGTCGCGGGTGGCGCCCTGGCCAGCCTGGTCGTACCGTTGCTCGCCGGGGCGGTCGACGCGGGCGACCGGCAGCGGGTCAGTGCAGTCGCCTCCGCTCTGCTCACCTGGGTGCTGGCCCTGACGGTGCCGCTGGCGGTGCTGGTCGCACTGCTCGCCGGCCCGGTCTCGGGGCTGTTCCATTTCGAACCCGACGAGCAACTCGTGGTCGCGCGGATGCTGCGGATCTTCGCGCCGCAACTCCCGCTGTACGGCATCGGCATCGTGCTCACGGGTGTGCTGCAGGCCCACCACCGCTTCGCCTGGCCGGTCATCGCGCCGCTGTTGTCCAGCGTGACCGTCATGGGCGCCTACCTCAGCTACGCCCTGGTCGACGGCGCCCGCAGCGGCGTCGCCGGGCTGAGCCGTACCGGTGAGCTGATCCTCGCCGGCGGCACGACCCTGGGCGTTGTCGTGCTCGCGCTGTGCCTGCTGATCCCGCTGCGTCGGCTGCGGCTACGCCCTACCCTGAGCTTCCCCGGCGACGAAGGCCGCCAAGCACTTCGTCTCGGCTGGGCCGGGGCGGTCACCGTCGGCGCACAGCAGCTGGTGCTCGCCGCCGTGCTCTCGGTCGCCGCCGACGGCCCGTTGACCAGGTACATGGCAGCGCAGACCGTCTTCCTGCTGCCGTGGGCGGTGCTCGCCGTGCCGGTGGCGACCGCCGTATATCCGCGCCTGGCCGCCGCTTTCGCCCGCCGCGACGAGGAATCCTTCACCGCCGCCCTGGCACCCGCCGCCCGCTCGGCGATGCTGCTCGCCTGTCTGGGAGCCGCAGCGCTGGCCGCACTCGCCCAGCCCGCCGCCTTCCTCATCTCCACGCCCGCAGCCGCGCCGGCCATCGTCGGCTTCGCGCCCGGCCTGCTGGGATACACCCTGTTCGCGCTGCTTTCCCGAGCCCTGTACGCGCGCGGCGCCACCCGGGCTGCTGCCCTGCCCACCGCTGCCGGGTGGGGACTTGCCGCCGTTGCTGTGCTGGGATTCACCACCGTCCTCGACGGGCCGACCGAACTCGCCGGCCTCGGCGCCGCGAACGCCATCGGCATGTCGGTGATCGGACTGCTGCTGGTGCTGGGCGTACGCCGCCACGCCGGGCCGGAGGCGCTTTCCGGACTGCTCCGGGCGAGCGTGGTGGGTATCGTGGCGGCGGCGGTCGCAGGTGGCGCCGGGTGGGGCGTGGTCGCCGCACTACGGCACGCATTCGGCGGTACCCCGGGCGTATGGGGCAGCCTTCTGCAAGGCATGCTGGGCGGGGTTGTCGTCGCGGTCGCGTTCGCCGCGGTGGTCCATCCGTTCGACCGGCGCTACCTCCGCTCGCTGGTCTCGAAACTTCCCGGGAGGGATCGCACGTGACGGACGCGGCGCAGGCGTCGTGGCAGGGGTCGGTCGCCCTGGTGCTCGGTTCCAGCACTGGCGGGGTCGGTCAGCACATTGCCTCCCTCGCCCGCGGTCTGCTCGCGGCCGGATGTGCAGTCCTGGTCTGCGGGCCCGTGGCAACCGACGAGCATTTCGGCTTCTCGGCGGCCGGCGCCGAGTTCGCCCCGGTCGAGATCCCCGCGAACCCCGGCCCGCAGGACTCCAGCGCGATCCGCGCGCTGCGTCGCGCGCTCAGCGGCCGCGATATCGCCGTCGTCCACGCCCACGGCTTGCGCGCTGCATTCGTCGCCGCCCTCGCGCGCCCACCGGCGCCGCTCGTTGTCACCTGGCACAACGCCGTCCTGGCCCGCGGCCTGCGCGGCAGCGCCTCCGCCCTCGTCGAACGGATCGTGGCCCGCTCCGCGGCGCTGACCCTGGGCGCGTCGGAAGACCTGGTTGCCCGGGCGGAGACGCTCGGCGCCCGGGAGGCCCGCCTGGGTGCAGTGGCCGCCCCGGCGCTGGGCACACCCAAGCGCACCCGCGCCGCGGTCCGGGCCGAGTTCCGGCTCGGCCCCGAGGTGCCGTTGATCGTCTCGGTGGGCCGGCTGCACCCGCAAAAGCGCTATGACGTGCTGCTGGAAGCCGCGGCCCGCTGGCGGGACCGCGACCCCGCACCGGTCACCGTGATCGCCGGCAGCGGACCCAGCTACATGCTCCTGGCTCAGCGTGCCTCCGAGTTGCGGGCCCGCGTCCACCTGCTCGGCCACCGTACGGACGTGCCCGACCTGCTCGCCGGGGCGGACCTCGCCGTGATCACCAGCGACTGGGAGGCTCGGCAGCTGTTCGCGCAGGAGGCGTTGCACGCCGGCGTACCACTGATCTCCACAGCGGTGGGTGGGCTGCCCGGCCTGGTGGGCGACGCGGCGGTGCTCATCCCGCCCGGCGACGTCGACGCACTCGACACTGCCGTCCGGGACCTGCTCGCCGACCCGGCGATGCGGGCCGACTATGCCGCCCGGGGGCCCCGACAGGCGGCGACCTGGCCTACGGAGCAGGACACCGTCGCCGATGTGCTGCGGGCGTACGCGTCGGTCACCGGTGTGCCGGCGGGCCAAGGGTGACGCTGCCGCGCCGCCTGCTCGCCGGGGTCCGCCGGGGGAGCAGGCCGGACTCGGCGCCACCGTCCCGCTCGCGGCGTGGGCGGGGCTGGGTGCCGATCATGCTGATCCTGCTGACCGTCGCGGCGAGCCTGACCGGGTTGTCCGTGCGGCCCACCGCCGACGTGCCCGGCGACACGGCCGACTATGTGATCGTCGCCGGTGCGGCCGGGCTGCGCTGGGACGACCTCGACCCGCAACGGACGCCCGCCCTGTGGCAGGCAGCGACCCGAGGATCGATCGGCTGGCTGTCCGTCCGCTCGGCACACCACGCCACCTGCCCCGACGACGGCTGGCTGACCCTGGGAGCCGGCAACTACGCGGTGTGGGACGCGCGCCCGGTGTCCGGCCAGTGCCCGGCGGTCGGCCCGGTGCTGGAACGACCCGACGGCATCGGCGCCAACCTGCCCCAACTGAGCAGCGTGGTCCGCGCCAACGCCGACAACCAGCCGTACGGCGCGGTGCCCGGTGCACTCGCCGAGTCCGTGCGCTGCACCAACGCGGTCGGACCCGGCGCGGCCATCGCCGCGGCCCGGCCCTTCGGTCGGGTCGACCGGTACGTCCCCGTGCTGCCCGCAGACCCCAAGGGCCTCTTCACCCAGTGCGTGTTGAGCATGGTCGACCTAGGCTCTGTGAGCGGTTCCGGGGCGGTCCGGGAGCAGCAGGTGACCGCTGCGGACGCCGCCCTGGCGCGGGTGGTGGCTGCCCGGCCCGAGCGATCGTTGCTCGTGGTGGCGGGCGTTGCGGACACGGACACCTCGTCGCGGCTGCACGTGGCGATCGCCGACGGGCCGGGCTGGCAGGGCGGGTGGCTGACCTCCGCCGGCACCGGCCGCGACGGCTACCTGCAACTGGTCGACCTGGCACCGACGATCCTCACCGCGCTGGGGCGGGCCGCGCCGGAGAAGCTGTTCACCGGGCGTACCGCACAGACGGTGTCGGGGCGTCCCGCGTCGCCGGACGACTCGGTGCTCGGCGAGCATGACGCGAACCGGCGGGCCGCGGTCCAGTTGGGCATCACCGAGACGTTCTTCACCGGGCTGTCCGCCGTACAGTTGGCGGTGTTCTTGCTGGTAGTGCCGTTGATGATGCGGGCCCGGCGGCATGCCGGCCCGACCGGTCCCGCAGCCGCGCCGCGCATGGTGGTGTGGGCGGTGGAGGTGTTGCTGGTCGCCGCTGCCTTGGCGATTCCGGCCGCCCTGCTGGCCGATGCGGTGCCGTGGTGGCGCGCCGAGCGGCCCGGTTTTGCCTTCGCCGCGTTGGCGTTTGCGCTGACCGCACTCGGGACGGCCGTCATCCGGTTCGCGCCTCGGTTCGGGCGCACGCTCTGGCCGGTGGGCCTGATCGCGGCGGTCGCCGCCGGGGTCATCGGCGCGGACCTCCTGACCGGGGCGCACCTCCAGCTCAACGGCGTTGCGGGCTATTCGGCCATCGAGGGCGCCCGCTATGCGGGCGTCGGCAGCGTGGGGCTGGGCGTGTTCGTGGCGGGCGCCCTGACCGCGGCCGGCTGCGCCGCTCAATGGGTACGCCGTCCCTGGCGCCCCGTGGTCGTGGTCCTGGTCGGCGGCCTCACCGTGATCACTGTGGGCAGCCCGTACCTGGGCGCGGACCCGCTCGGCGCGGTTGCTGTGACGGCGGGTGTGTGCGTGGCGGCGGCGATCAGCACCGGCGGTTGGCTCACCTTTCCCCGGGTCGCCTGGGCGTCCCTCGCCGGGTTCGGCGTGACCATCGGCTTCGCCGTCCTCGACTGGCGCCGTCCGACCCTGGAGCAGGGCAGCCTTGGCCGTTCGTTGACCGCACTGCTCGACGGCACGGCCGGGCCGGCCATCCAACGCGTAGCCACGTCCAGCGCGCACGCCCTGGACAGCCCGCTGACGATCCTGGCCCTGGTCGGTGCGCTGATGCTGGCGTTCTGCCAGTTCTCGCCGTGGGGCGGGCTCAACCGGGTTTTTGGCCTGCACCCGGCGCTGCGGGCCGCGCTCGCCGGCGCGACGGTCACGGTGGTGCTCGCCGGCGTCTTCGGCGGCGCCGGTTTCGCGATCGCCGGTGCGGCCGCCGCCGTCGCCGTCCCGCTCTACGTCCTGACCACTCTGCGCGTGCTGGAACACGCCGCCGACCGCACCCGGCCGGCCGAGGACGAGACGGACGGTCCCGGCGGCCCCGGTCTGTCCTCGCGCCGCGACCGGGCGGTGGACGAACCGGGCACCGAGGGCGTGACCGTACGCTGACACGCGCGCCGAGCAGCCCGAACGTACGGCCGCCGCGGTTGGTGTTACTGTGAAATCCCGTGGATGGCGCGTTCGTGAACAACGAACTTCGCCGGTCTGCACGACCGAACTGACCGGACCCACGGGAGCAGGCCTTGGCACCAACAGTGCGCGAGACTCGGCACATCTTCGTCACCGGAGGCGTCGCCTCCTCGCTGGGCAAGGGCCTCACCGCCTCCAGCCTCGGCAATCTGCTGACCGCGCGCGGCCTGCGGGTCGTCATGCAGAAGCTGGACCCCTACCTCAACGTCGACCCCGGCACGATGAACCCGTTCCAGCACGGGGAAGTCTTCGTGACCGAGGACGGGGCCGAGACCGACCTCGACGTCGGCCACTACGAGCGGTTCCTGGACCGGGCGCTGTCCGGCAAGGCGAACGTCACGACCGGCCAGGTCTACTCGGCCGTCATCGCCAAGGAACGCCGCGGCGAATACCTCGGCGACACCGTGCAGGTCATCCCGCACGTGACCAACGAGATCAAGTCGCGGATCTTCGCCATGGCCGACCCGGACGAGTTCGGCCGGGTGCCGGACGTCGTCATCACCGAGGTCGGCGGCACGGTCGGCGACATGGAGTCGCTGCCGTTCCTCGAGGCGATCCGGCAGGTGCGCCACGAGATCGGCCGCGACCACGTGTTCTACCTGCACGTGTCGCTGGTGCCGTACCTGGCGCCGTCGGGCGAGCTCAAGACCAAGCCGACCCAGCACTCGGTGGCCGCGCTGCGCAACATCGGTATCCAGCCGGACGCGCTGGTCTGCCGCAGCGACCGGGAGATCCCGGAGAAGCTGCGCCACAAGCTGGCCCTCTACTGCGACGTCGACCGGGAGGCCGTGGTGGCGGCGCCGGACGCGCCGAGCATCTACGACATCCCGAAGGTGCTGCACTCGGCCGGGCTCGATGCGTACGTGGTGCGCCGGCTGGGTCTGTCGTTCCGTGACGTCGACTGGGCGACCTGGGACGACCTGCTGGAGCGGGTGCACCACCCGAAGCGGACGATCACCATCGCGCTGGTCGGCAAGTACGTCGACCTGCCGGACGCGTACCTGTCGGTGAGTGAGGCGATCCGCGCGGCCGGCTTCGCCAACAACGTCAAGGTCCAGCTGCGCTGGGTGCCCAGCGACGACTGCGAGACGGCTGCCGGTGTGGCGGCGGCTCTCAAAGGTGTCGACGGCATCGTCATCCCCGGCGGCTTTGGGGTGCGCGGCATCGAGGGCAAGGTCAACACCTCGAAGTTCGCCCGCGAGAACCAGATCCCGATTCTCGGCATCTGCCTCGGCCTGCAGTGCATGACCATCGACGCGGCCCGGCACCTGGCCGGTCTCGCCGGCGCCAACTCGGCCGAGTTCGCCGAGGACGCCACCCACCCGGTGATCTCCACGATGGCCGACCAGCAGGACATCGTGGCCGGCAAGGGTGACCTCGGCGGCACGATGCGGCTCGGTGCCTGGCCGGCGACCCTCAAGGAGGGCTCGGTGGTCGCCGAGACCTACGGCGCCACCGAGATCTCCGAGCGGCACCGGCACCGCTTCGAGGTCAACAACGACTACCGGGACAAGCTGTCCGCGTCCGGCCTGGTCTTCTCCGGCACGTCGCCGGATGGGCGGCTCGTCGAGTTCATCGAACTCGACCGGGACACCCACCCGTACTTCGTGGCGACCCAGGCGCACCCCGAGCTCAAGAGCCGCCCCACCCGGGCGCATCCGCTCTTCGACGGGCTGGTCAAGGCCGCCGTCACGTACGCCGCCGCGGACGAGCTGCCGGTCGAGGTGGCTGCCTCGGCCGACCCCGACACCGGCAAGGCCCCGGTGACAGCGTCGTGAGCGCCTTCACGCACGAGACGAAGTCGCGGGTCGAGCGGTACGCCGGGCCGATCTTCTCGGTCTACACCGACGAGGTGACCATGTCCGGGGGCGGGACCGCCCACCGCGACGTGGTGGTGAACAAGAACGCCGTCGGTGTGGTGGCGCTCGACGAGGTCGGTCGGGTAGCGCTGATCAAGCAGTACCGGCACCCGGTCGGTCAGCAGCTCTGGGAATTGCCCGCCGGCCTGCGCGACGTCGCGGGTGAGGACCTTGCCGTGACGGCTGGGCGAGAGTTGGCGGAGGAGGCCGACATCATCGCCCGCCGCTTCGACCTGCTGATCGACCTGCACACCTCGCCGGGCTTCAGCGCGGAGACGATTCGGATCTTCCTGGCGCGGGAGTTGTCGCCGGTGCCGGAGGCCGAGCGGCACGCCCGCAAGGACGAGGAAGCCGACATCGAGATCTGCTGGGTGGACCTCGACGAGGCGGTTGCCATGGTGCTGCGCGGCGAGATCACCAACGCCCCGGCCGTGGGCGGGCTGCTCAGCGCGGCCCGTGCCCGCGACGACGGCTGGGCCACGCTGCGCCCGGCCGACACCGCACCGCTGGCCTGACGTTTGCCCAAAAGGACCGTCGAGGTTTTCCCTCGGCGGTCCTTTTGTGAAGGAGCTGTGCAGGACCCCCGCCGGGACTCCACGGGCCGGGTCGCCCGGTGGCACCATCCCTGCCGTGGACATCCTGATCGTGATCGCCGTCGTTCTCGCCCTGGTCACCGGGCTGGTGACCTTTCTCGTCATCCGGCCGGACTTCCCCCGCCGCACTGCGGTGTAGATCGCCGTCGGCACCGGCCTCATCGTCGGAGTGGGCTTCCTCGCGCTGATCTACCTCATCGTCGGCGTGTGGCTCGCCGCGCTGGTGGCGTACGTGGTCGTCCGGCACTTCGCGACACTCAAGGCCGCGGTGCTCGCCGGCACGGCGATCTTCGCGCTGGGAGCGCTCGCGGCATTCGCTGTCCTGTCCGCGGCGCTCACCACTATGTGAAGTGGCCCACCACTGCATCACATCTGTCCCGCTGCGGTGCTGCTCACCCTTATTACCCTGCAGTAACACCGGATCGGGCGGACCGTCGCTTCTTGATCTTCGACCTGCGAATCGGCAGTATCTTCCGTTTGGTGGGACGGTAATCTGCGAAGCAGCCCGTCTCGGGTGTGAGCCATCGACGTCTCTCCCGGAAAGGACGGTGTCGACTCGTGAAGGTCGGCATTCCGAGCGAAGTAAAGAACAACGAGTTCCGTGTGGCGATCACGCCCGCGGGGGTCTTCGAATTCACCCGCGCGGGCCACGAGGTCTTCGTGCAGGCCGGTGCGGGCACCGGATCCTCGATCGCCGACGCGGACTATGTCGCCGCCGGCGCGAAGATCCTCGCCACCGCCGACGACGTGTGGGGCACCGCTGACCTCGTGCTGAAGGTCAAGGAACCCATCGCCGAGGAATACCCGCGCATGCGCGAGGGGCAGGTGCTGTTCACCTACCTCCACCTGGCCGCGTCGAAGGAGTGCACCGACGCGCTCATCGACCGCAAGGTCACCGGCATCGCGTACGAGACCGTCGAGCTGCCCGACCGCTCGCTGCCCCTGCTCGCCCCGATGTCCGAGGTCGCCGGGCGGCTCGCGCCGCAGGTCGGCTCCTACCACCTCATGCGTTCCGGCGGTGGCCGTGGCGTGCTGATGGGCGGTGTCCCGGGCGTCTACCAGGCCAAGGTCGTCGTCATCGGCGCCGGCGTCTCCGGCATGAACGCGGCGGCGATCGCCCTGGGCATGCAGGCTGAGGTGCTGGTGCTCGACAAGAACATCGCGCGCCTGCGGGCCGCGGACGCCGACTACCGCGGTCACCTGCAGACCATCGCGTCGAACGCGTACGAGATCGAGAAGGCCGTGATCGACGCCGACCTGGTGATCGGCGCGGTGCTGGTGCCCGGTGCGAAGGCCCCGAACCTGATCTCCAACGAACTGGTCTCCCGGATGAAGCCGGGCAGCGTGCTCGTCGACATCGCGATCGACCAGGGCGGCTGCTTCGAGGACTCGCGGCCCACCACGCACGCCGACCCGGTCTACAAGGTGCACGAGTCGATGTTCTACTGCGTCGCCAACATGCCCGGCGCGGTGCCGCACACCAGCACGTACGCCCTGACCAACGTCACCCTGCCGTACGCCCTCGAGCTGGCGAACCGCGGCTGGCGCGACGCCGTCAAGGCCGACCCGGCGCTGGCTCTGGGCCTCAACACCCACGCCGGCCACGTCACCTACGGCCCGGTTGCCGAGGCCCACGGCATGACGGCGCTGACGCTGGCCGAGGCCCTGAGCTGACAAGTCCAGCGTTGCGGCAGGCCGTCGCCACCTACCTTGACCACCTCACGGTCGAGCGCGGCCTGTCCCGCAACACCCTCGCCTCCTATCGGCGAGACCTGGAGCGCTATCTGGAGTCACTGACCGCGGCCGGCGTCACCGACCTGGCCGCGGTCACTCCCGCCGACCTCGCCCGGCACCTCGTGCTGCTGCGCGAAGGCACCGAGGAACACCCGGCGCTGTCGACGTCCTCCGCGGCGCGCGCGGTCAGCGCCGTCCGCGGGCTGCACCGTTTCGCCGCCCGCGAGGGCATCGCCCCGGACGATGTGAGCCGGGACGTGAAGCCGCCCGCGCCGCCGAAGCGGTTGCCGAAAGCCCTCGACGTCGATCAGATCACCCGGCTCCTCGACGCGGTCATCGGCGACGAGCCGCTCGCGCTGCGCGACCGGGCCCTCCTCGAATTTCTGTACGGCACCGGCGCGCGGATCTCCGAGGCCGTCGGGCTGGCCGTGGACGACGTGGACTCCGAGGTCGTCACGTTGCGCGGCAAGGGCGGCCGCACCCGGCTCGTACCGCTCGGCTCCTACGCGCGGGCCGCATTGGACGCCTATCTCGTTCGAGGCCGTCCCACCCTGATCGCCGCCGGCAAAGGCACGCCGGCAGTGTTCCTCAACGCGCGTGGGGGAGCGCTGTCCCGGCAAAGTGCCTGGACGATCCTGCACCGCGCCGCCGAAGCCGCCGGGCTGCCGGTCGAGGGTACGCACGCCGTGTCACCCCATACCTTGCGCCATTCGTACGCGACCCACCTGCTCGACGGCGGCGCGGACGTCCGGGTCGTGCAGGAGCTCCTCGGACACGCCTCGGTGACCACCACACAGGTCTACACGCTGGTGACTGTGGACCGATTGCGCGAGGTGTACGCGACCGCGCACCCGCGCGCTCGTTGAGCGTTGGGCCACCAGTGCACGACACGCCGTACGGGTGACCCGGGATCACCCCCTCGCGTGGCGTACAGTCGGCTTTCGGCTCCGGCTGCGGGTCGATAGGGGGCTACAGAGGCATGGCGGGTAACGGCGAGCGCGCCGAGGCATGGACCTCGGCCCTGCGGGAACAGCAGAGTTCCCTTGATCTGGGTGCCGACCTCGGCCCGGCCGACCCCACGGCCTACACCATGCGCCGCCCGATCCCCGAGCCCATGCCGACCGACCGGCACGGCCCGGCGCGGATCATCGCCCTCGCCAATCAGAAGGGCGGCGTCGGCAAGACCACGACGACGATCAACCTGGGCGCAGCGCTCGCCGAGTACGGCCGCAAGGTCCTCCTCGTCGACTTCGACCCGCAGGGCGCCTGCTCGGTCGGCCTGGGCGTCAACCCGCACAACCTCGATTTGAGCATCTACAACCTGCTGATGCAGGACGATGTCACCGCCGAGGACGTCATCATCAAGTCCGACGTGGCCGGTCTGCACCTGCTGCCCGCCAACATCGACCTGTCCGCGGCGGAAATCCAGCTGGTCAACGAGGTCGCCCGCGAGATGGCGCTGGCCCGGGTCCTGCGCAGCGTCCGCAAGGAATACGACTTCATCCTGATCGACTGCCAGCCCTCGCTGGGCCTGCTGGCGATCAACGCGCTGACGATCGCCCACGGCGTGCTCATCCCGCTGGAATGCGAGTTCTTCAGCCTGCGTGGTGTCGCCCTGCTGCTCGACACCATCGACAAGGTCCGCGAACGCCTCAACTTCGACCTCGAGCTCGAAGGCATCCTGGCGACCATGTACGACAGCCGTACCACCCACTGCCGCCAGGTGCTGCAGCGCGTCGTGGAGGCGTTCGGCGACAAGGTCTACCAGACGGTCATCACCAAGACGGTGAAGTTCCCCGAGTCCACCGTGGCCGGGGCGCCGATCACCACCCTGGACCCGGCGTCGTCGGGTGCCCGCAACTACCGGCAGCTCGCCCGCGAGGTCATCGCCGCCAAGGCGGAACGAGGCTAGATTGCTCTTCGCCCTCGGCGAACCGGTCGCATTCGCTGCGCTGGTCGTCGCCTTCCTGCTCGCGCTCCTCGTGCGCGCCTTCGCGATTCGACTGACGGCCCGTACCCTCGGCCTCACTCAGCGTGGGGAAAAGCTCGGCCCGCGGCTGCGCGAAGACATCGACCCGTTCGGCGCGGTCGCTGCCGCCATCGGCGGCATGGGCTGGGGCAAAATCGTCTCGGTCGACGAGGTGCCGCGCTGGCGCGGCCGAGGCCGCGCCGCCGCGGTCTTCCTCGCCGGCCCGCTGTCCTGCCTCCTCGTGGCCCAGCTCTTCTTTCTCGGGTACGCCCTCAGCACCGACGTCAACGTCCTCAGCTTCGCCACCATGGTGGACCTGCTGCGCGGCGTGCCCGTGTCGTCCATGGTCGACCAGGTGCTGCTGTCGTTCGCCGGCGGGTTCCTGGCCTTCGGCCTGCTGGCGCTGATCCCCATCCCGCCACTCGACGGCTTCGGCGCGTTGTGGTCGGCGCTGCGCAACCCTGGCTCAGGCATGCAGTGGATGCGGCTCTGGTTCGAGGACAAGAACATCGGCGTCCTCGTCCTGCTGATCTGCTGTTTCTTCCCGTTCGAATACCCGCTGCTGCTGGTCATTCTCGACGCGCTGAGCCTGCTCTTCCTGCGTCTCTGGGGCTGACCGCCTCGCGCGTGACTAGAAAAGGGTCAGGGGCTCCTGAGGCTCGGGCTGCGGCAGGGGGGCAAGCGCGGGGACGAGGGCGCGGACCTCGTCGTGAAACCTGCGGGCCAGTTCCGGAGCATCGGCGTTGTCGGGGGTATGGATGAACACCGTCGGCGTGCGACCCTCGCGCAGCCACCCGGCAACGGTGCGGACCCACGGCTGCCAACCTGCGACAGTCTCGTCGGTTGCATCCCGCCCCAGGTAGCGCACGATCGGGCGATCGGTCAGCGCCACCGCGCGCCGCGGCATGCGCGGCTTCTTCGTCCAGGCATCGCGCTCAGCGTCGCTGGTCGGCGGCGTGCGGAAGAACGCGGTCGTGTCGAACGGGATCCACTCGGCGTCCACGGTGGCTAGCGCATCCTCGAGCGCTCCGGTCGCCCGGGGATCGGCGAAGAAGTCCTGGTGGCGGACCTCGACGGCGTACCGATGAGAAGGGGGAAGCCGGCGCAGAAAGCCGGCCAGAGTCGGTATGTCGGCGGGAGTGAATGAGCCCGGCAATTGGATCCACAGGGCGTGCGCGCGGGGGCCAAGCGGCTCAATAGCATGCAGGAAGGCCCGCAACTGTTCGTCAACGCCGGTCAGGCGCCGGTCATGGGTGATCGTCCGGGGCAGTTTCACCACGAACCGGAAGTCCGGGCCGGTCTGCGCCGCCCAGGTAGCCACGGTCTCCCGGGCCGGCGTCGCATAAAAGGTGGTGTTGCCCTCGACCGCGTCGCACCAGCCTGCGTAGGACCGCAAGCGCTCGTGCGCCGGCTGTGGATGCGGCAGGAATCGACCCTGCCAGGACTTCAGACTCCACATCGCGCACCCGACGTGCAGACGCACCGCGTGACCTCCTTACTCCGATGGAAAACGCCGATTCTCCCCCCGTCTTGATCAAACTCAGTCACCGGTGAGGCTTCGCGGCGTTTGACCCCTAAGAGGCTGTTCGCGACGGTTGTGGGGGTTGTGCAGTGAGCCGGGAACAGCTTGTCGGACCTGTGGTCTACGGTCAGCACGTGCCTGAAGAGCCCGGTCCTGCCACGCCTGCCATGGCGCATCCCTCCGCTGCGATGCCGCTCCCAGGTGTTTCGGGGGAGGGCGGGGCCGTCGCGACCCTCGTCGACGAGGAGGCTGCGGAGGGTAGCGGCGGATTCACCGTGCGGCTGACCAACTTCACCGGGCCGTTCGACCTGCTGCTCCAGCTCATCGGCAAGCACAAGCTCGACGTCACCGAGGTGGCGCTGCACCAGGTCACCGATGACTTCATCGCCTACATCCGCGGGATGGGCGACGACTGGGACCTCGGCGAGGCCAGCGAGTTCCTCCTCATCGCAGCCACCCTGCTCGACCTCAAAGCGGCCCGGCTGCTGCCCTCCGCCGAGGTGGAAGACGAGGAAGATCTCGCCCTCCTCGAAGCCCGCGACCTGCTCTTCGCGCGGCTCCTGCAATACAAAGCCTTCAAAGAAGCCGCGGCCCATCTGGCCGAGCTGGAAACGATGGGCGCGCGGCGCTGGCCCCGCGCGGTCTCCCTCGAGCTTCGGTACGCCGAAGCGCTCCCCGAACTCGTGCTCGGCATCGGTCCGGAGCGCATGTTCAAGCTGGCACTCAAGCAGTTCACGCCGAAACCGGCGCCGCCCGAGGTGTCGATCGCGCACATCCACCAGGTGCGAGTCAGCGTCCGCGAGCACGCCAACCTGATTAGAGAACGCCTCCGGCGCGCCGGCACCTCGACCTTCAGCCTGCTCGTCGCCGACTGCGAGAGCACCCTCGAAGTCGTCGCCCGCTTCCTCGCACTGCTCGAGCTGTACCGGGAGGGCCTGGTCGACTTCGAGCAGCCGGTTTCCCTGGACGAACTGACGATCCGCTGGATCGGCGGGGCCGCAGCCGGCGGCGAGCTCGACATCGACGACTACGAGGGCACCCCACCCGAACCCGACACTGCCGCCACCGACCCCGACACCGCCGAACCCGCCGACCTCGACCTCGACCTTGACACCGCCGACCCCGACACCGAACCCGCCGTTCCCGAACCCGCCGTTTCCGAACCCGCCGACCTCGACCTCGACCCCGACGAAGACGCGGCGCTCGCCGCCGGAGCGGACGTTGTGGCGGCCTCGGATGACGATGAGGCGCTGGTTGTGGGGGACGACAGTGTGGCGGTCTCGGATGACGATGAGGCGCTGGTCGGTGGAGACGATGCTGGTGCGGTCTCGGAGGACGACGGCGGCGTGCGTGTGGAAGACGGCGACCAGGACGGTCCGTGGGCGGAAGCCGGGCCGGAAGTTCCATCGGAAGAGGACATGCGATGACGGACGAGCGCCCCGAATCCCTGGCTGCGCAGGCGGCGTCGTGGGTTCCGCCCTGGGAACGGCCGCAGCGTCCGCCGGATCCCGCCTATGCCGCCGCTCGTCGTGCCGAGGCCGAGGCGGAGTCGGCCGCGGACGACCTGGAGCAGGCCGCGGAGGACGAGGTTGCGGTTGTTGATGCGCCCCACGTTGCGGCCGATGAGCATGAGGACGAGCGGGCACCCGCCGAGCTTGAGGCTACGGACGAGCAGCCTGTGGGCGACCTTGTGCCGACGGATGAGCAAGCGGCTGTCGCGCCGGAGGCGATGAGCGAGCAGGCGGGAGCCGAGCGGTCGGCTGTTGAGTTTGAGGCGACAGGGGAGCAGGCGGCTGCCGAAGAGGAAACCCAGCACGTGCCCGCCGAGAGCGAGGCAGGCGTCGAGCGGGAGGCTGCGGAGGCGGGAGCCGAGCAGGCGGTCGGCGAATTCGGAGGCGGGCGGACTGCCACTGGCGACGAGGCTGAGCTGAGCGTGCCCGACGCTTTTGCGGATGGTGCTTGGCAGGCTGCTGAGCCGGCGGCGATGGTGGATGCGCCGGTGCCGGTGGAGGGAACGGCGCCTGACGAGGTTGGTGAAGCGCGGGCCGAGGCGATGGATGCGGTCTCGGGTGCGCAGGAGGCCGGCCAGGTGGAGCCGGTCCCGGAGGAAGCTGCTTCCGGGATACCTGCGCAGGGCCGTCGGGGCGGGCGCGGGGGTGGTGCTGTTGGGGGCGCGTCGACGCGTACCGAAGAAGAGGTAGAGCTCAAGCCGCTCGATGAGGGCGAGTTGCGGGCGGCGTTGGAGGCGATTTTGCTCGTGGTGGACGAGCCGGTCGCCGAGATGCAGTTGGCGCAGATCGTGGAGCAGCCGACCGAGCGGGTCGCCGCGATGCTGGAGGACATTTCTGCGCGGTATACGGCGGCAGGGCACGGGTTTGACCTGCGGCGGGCGGCCGGGGGTTGGCGGCTGTACACGCGGCCTGAGTACGCCGAGTATGTCGAGCGGTTCGTGTTGGACGGGCAGTCGGTGCGGTTGACGCAGGCGGCGCTGGAAACGCTGGCTGTGGTCGCATATAAGCAGCCGGTGACGAGGTCGCGCATCTCGGCTATCCGCGGTGTGAACTGTGATGGCGTGATGCGTACCCTGGTGACGCGCGGCCTCATCGAGGAATGCGGCGTTGAGGGCGAGACCGGGGCATTCCTGTATCGAACTACGGCGCTGTTCCTCGAGAAGCTCGGACTCAACTCGGTCGACCAGTTGCCGCCGCTGGCGCCGTTCCTGCCCGACGATGTGGAAGAAGTGCTCGATGCCTCAGGCTGATCCGGACAACTCCGTGCGGCTGCAGAAGATTCTGGCGACCGCCGGAGTCGGATCCCGGCGCGCCTGCGAAGACCTGATCTTCCGCCGGCGGGTGACCGTCAATGGTCGAGTGGCGACGCTCGGTGACAAAGTCGACCCGGCGACGGCGGAGATCCACGTCGACGGGCAGCGGATCATCACCGACACCAAGCTGGTCTACCTGGCCATGAACAAGCCGCGCGGCGTCGTCTCCAGCATGGACGACGAGAAGGGGCGCAACGAGCTGGCCGACTTCCTCGGCATGTTCGAGCAGCGCATCTTCCACGTCGGCCGGCTCGACGCGGACAGCGAAGGCCTGCTGCTGCTCACCAATGACGGCACGCTCGCGCACAAGCTCATGCACCCCTCCTTCGGAGTGGCGAAGACCTACCTGGCCGAGGTCGCCGGGCCGCTGCCGCGCAACGTCGGCCGGCGGCTGCTCGCCGGAATCGAGCTCGAAGACGGGCCGGCGAAGGTGGACGCGTTCAAGCTCGTCGACGCGATCGGCAAGACCGCGCAGGTGGAGCTCACCCTGCACGAGGGGCGCAAACACATCGTACGGCGGATGATGGACGAGGTCGGCCACCCGGTCTCCCGACTGATCCGTACGGCGGTGGGGCCGATCCGGCTTGGCGACCTGCGACCCGGCGGCTTCCGGCACCTGTCGATGGCCGAGATCGGCGCCCTCTTCAAGACCGTCGGCGAGTAGTCCGATGACCCTGCGGGTGACCGGCGGCGGCACGGGCGAACCCCTGCTGCTCCTGCTGCACGGTCTGGGCGCGACCGGTGACGTGTGGGCCGGATGGGAATCCGTGCTCGCCGAGCGCTGGCCCGGCCGCTGGGTCGCTCCGGACCTGCCCGGGCACGGCGGGTCCGGGCCACTCGCGGAGTACACGTTCGAGGCGTTGGCTGCCGCCGTGCAACCGCTGGTGGAGCCGGGGCGGACGGCGGTGCTCGGGCACTCGCTCGGCGGTGTGGTCGCGCTGACGGTGGCCGCGCAGACCTCGGTGACCGCCGTGGTGGGGCTGGGCATCAAGGTCGCCTGGAGCGCCGACGAGTTGGATCGGGCACGGGGGCTCGCCAGCCGGCCGGTGACCTGGTTCGACTCGCGGGACGAGGCCGCCGCGCGGTATCTGAAAGTGTCCGGGCTCGCCGGTCTGCTCGAACCCGGCGATCCGGCAGTGGACGCGGGCCTGCACCAGGAAGGCGGGCGATGGCGGCTCGCTCTGGACGGCCGAGCCTTCGGCGTCGGGGCGCCAGACATGGCGGGGCTGATCGCGGGCTGTTCAGCGACGGTGACATTGGCGCGGGGCGAGCACGATCCGATGAACTCGGACGCGCAGCTGGCCGGGTTCGGTGTGCCGGTTGTCACGCTACCGGGGGTGGGGCATAACGCCCATGTGGCGAGTCCGGGGCTGGGCGGGACGCTGCTTTCCGCCCTAGGGGCATAACTGCCGGGTGTGTGCGTTGGTGCCTGGTGGGAGTCGGTGCCGGCGGCGCGGCCGGGTGTGGTGGGTGGTGGTGGACTGGCCCTGACGGGGGTTTTGTGGCGCCGTACTTATCGGATGTGCCGGCGGATGACGACCGGCAGGACCACCGCCGTTGTTCCGTCCGGGCGACCGGGCACAATGGTGAGGTTCGTCTTCGGAGATGGTGGAGGTAACGGTGGCGCAAGTAGCACGGCCCGAGCGGTGTGTGGTGGCCGTCGACGGCCCCTCCGGATCGGGCAAATCCACCGTTTCCCGGCGTCTCGCGACGGCGATCGACGGCGTCTATCTCGACACCGGCGCCATGTACCGGGCGATCACCTGGTCGGTGCTGCAGTCCGGCGTCGACCTGGCTGACACCGACTCCGTGCTGAAGGTCGCCATGGAGACCGACCTCTCCATCGGCACCGACCCGCTCGCACCGCACTTCGAAGCCAACGGCACCGACGTCGACGCGGCCATCCGCGGCCCCGAGGTCACCGGCGCGGTCTCGGCCGTCGCGGCGATCCCGCAGGTACGCGCCATGCTGGTGCAGTTCCAGCAGGACATCATCTCTGGCGCCCCGCGCATCGTCGTCGAAGGCCGTGACATCGCCTCCGTCGTGGCGCCGGACGCCGACCTCAAGGTCTACCTCACCGCGTCCGCGGCGGCGCGCGCCCAGCGCCGCAGCGCCGAAGACGCCACCGACATCGCCGCCACCGAGGCCGACCTGGCCCGCCGCGACAAGCTCGACTCCACCCGCGCGACCGACCCGCTCAAGCAGGCCGCCGACGCGAGGGAGCTGGACACCACCGGCCTGGGGATCGACGACGTCGTGAACCGGCTCCTCGACATGCTCAACAGCAAGGTGAGTTCGTGAACGACATGCCCGTCGACCTCTCCGAGTTCGACGAAGTGACCTTCTCCGACGGCACCGCCGCGTCGGAAACCGACGACAACACCGGCCCCCAGCCGGTCGTCGCCATCGTCGGCCGCCCCAACGTCGGCAAGTCGACGCTGGTCAACCGGATCATTGGCCGGCGCCAGGCCGTCGTCGAAGACGTCCCGGGCGTCACCCGCGACCGCGTGCCCTACGACGCCCAGTGGAACGGCCGCCGCTTCACCGTCGTCGACACCGGCGGCTGGGAACCCGACGCCCGCGACCGCGCCGCCGCCATCGCCGCCCAGGCCGAGATCGCCGTCCAGACCGCCGACGTGGTGGTCTTCGTCGTCGACGCCACTGTCGGCGCCACCGACATGGACGAGAAGGCCGTCCGGATGCTGCGCCGCAGCGCCAAACCGGTCATCCTCGTAGCGAACAAGGCCGACAACCAGGCCATCGAGGTCGAAGCCACCTCGCTGTGGTCGCTCGGCCTCGGCGAACCCTTCCCCATCTCGGCCCTGCACGGTCGCGGCTCCGGCGACCTGCTCGACGCCATCCTCGCTGCCGTGCCCCCAGCCCCGCCCATCATCGAGGGCGGCCCCCGCGGCCCGCGCCGCGTCGCCCTCGTCGGCCGCCCCAACGTCGGCAAGTCGTCCCTGCTCAACCGGGTCGCCCGCGAAGAACGCGCGGTCGTCGACTCGGTCGCCGGCACCACCGTCGACCCGGTCGACAGCCTGGTCGAAATGGACGGCGAAGTCTGGCAGTTCGTCGACACCGCCGGCCTCCGCAAACGCGTCAACCAGGCATCCGGCACCGAGTACTACGCCTCCCTGCGCACCGCAGGAGCAGTCGAAGCCGCCGAGGTCGCCGTCGTGCTCCTCGACGCCGGCGAAGTCATCAGCGAGCAGGACCAACGCGTCCTCACCCAAGTCGTCGAAGCCGGCCGAGCGCTGGTCATCGCCTTCAACAAGTGGGACCTGGTCGACGCCGACCGCCGCTTCTACCTCGACAAAGAGATCGACCGAGAGCTCAAGCGCATCCCCTGGGCCATCCGCGTCAACATCTCCGCCAAAACCGGCCGCGCCGTCGACAAACTCGCCCCCGCCATCCGCCGGGCACTCGCCAGCTGGGAAAAGCGCATCCCCACCGGAGCGCTGAACCAATGGCTGACCGCCCTGACGCAGGCCACCCCCCACCCGGTGCGAGGCGGCCGCGCGCCGCGGGTGCTCTTCGCGACGCAGGCCGGGGTGGCGCCGCCGCGGATCGTGCTGTTCACGACCGGACAGTTCGATGCGGGCTACCAGCGGTTCATCGAGCGGAAGCTGCGGGAAGAATTCGGGTTCGAAGGCAGCCCGGTCGAGGTGGCTGTGCGGCCCCGTAAGCAGCTTGGGCCCGGTGGGCGGGGCAAGGCGCACGGCTGACCGCTCCCGGATCGCGATCCGGCATGCCGGTGGAGGCCGGGTTCGGGGTCTGGGGTAGGGTAACGGTGTTGCCGCGCGCTGGGGTTGGTTCTTGGGGCGTGGCATCGGGCTGTAGCGCAGCTTGGTAGCGCACTTGACTGGGGGTCAAGGGGTCGCAGGTTCAAATCCTGTCAGCCCGACAGCGAAGGGGTTTTCGCAGGTCAGAGACTTGCGGAGGCCCCTTTTTCGTGTCTGACGACGTCACCGGGATCGAGCACGCCGCTTGTAGACCCCTTGACTCGGCAGGTGACGAGAGATGCCCCTACTGGAGCTCGACCGACTGTGTGACGGCCTGGAGAAGGGCGACTGGGCCGGCTTCCTACGCGACTGGGACCGCGCCCTGCGGGCCGGGAATCACCCGGAGACGACCCGCTACAACTACCTTCTGGCCGCCGCCCAATTAGCGAAATATCTGGCCGCGGAGTCACCGGACCCGGATGCGGATGACGCCGGACAAGATCCGACCTTGGTGACCAAGGCGCACATCGAGTCGTTCCAAGCATGGATGATCGAGACCCGATCGGCGTCCACCGCATTGAACAAGCACAAGAGCCTGCAGCAGTTCTTCAAGTACCTCCTCGAAGAAGACGAGATCGACCGCTCACCGATGGAGCGGGTGAAGCAGCCGCAAACCCCGCAGAAACTCGTGCCGATCATGGGCGACGACGACACAAAGAAACTGCTCGACGGCACCAAGGGCAAGACGTTCATGGCGTTGCGGGACGAGGCGCTGATCCGGCTGTACTACAACACCGGCGCCCGGCTGTCGGAGATCGGCAATCTTTTGCTGACCGACCTGGACATGAACACCGAGTCGGTCCACCTGCACGGCAAAGGCGCCAAGGACCGGAGGGTGCGGTTTGGCCCGAAGACCTCCCGCACAATCGCCCGCTATCTGCGGGCCCGCGCGAAACGTAAAGGCGCCGCCGACGTACCGCAGCTGTGGGTGGCAGAGAAAGGCAGCAAGCCGTTGTCGCCGAACGGCATCAAGCTGATGCTCAAACGCCGCGGCGCCGCCGCCGGAGTTTCCGGCACCCACGCACACCGGTGGCGCCACAACTTCGCCCATGAATGGCACAAGGCCGGCGGCAACACCGGCGACCTGATGCTGCTGCTCGGCTGGGCATCGGAGGACATGCCCCGCCGCTACGGGGCGAGCGCTGCCGCGGAGCGGGCACAGGAACTTCAAGTTCGGATGGGCATCGGCGAGAACGTCTGACCGGCCTCCGGCCGGGGGCATCGCCTCACGGGTGATGCGCCCGGCCGGGTGATCCGTTGCTCAAAGGCAGGCACCACGACTAACGGCACCGGCGGTGGCATGCGCCTGTCAGTCCCGCGGTTCGGGATGAGGAAACAGGTACGCGTCGACGCGCTGGAGCGCCTCTCTGGCGTGGGAATCTTGTTCCTCTTCGGAGAGCCGAACATAGGCAAGGGCCGACTCGTACTGCTCGCGAGTGTCATCGCGGTTGAACCAGCGCAGCGGGTGACGGGGATCGGCGGTGTCGTACACACCTTGGCCGTAGTGCTCCATCATCAGCAGGTCATGTCGGCGGTAGTTGTGAGCCTCCTCCGGAGGCAATAGCGCACCCAGCATCCGGTCACGCCAATCCCAGATCAGTTCCCCGCTGTCTTCCTGCTCCCAGTAGCCCGGCGGAAGATGCTCGCGGTCGTGCAGGCCCGGGTACATGTCGAGGACGTCGCCGACACTAGGTGGGTCGGTGTTCACGATGACGATGGACAGGGCGTACTCGTCAGCGAGGCATACAGGACGGGGGATGCGGCCTTCACCGAGTTCGTGACCGACGCGCATGATGCGTTCCCCCATGCGTACCAGCCAGTGGTTGTTCACCTGGGTCAGCGCAAAGTCGGGCAGATCACGAAGCAGGTCCACCTCCCTGATGGAGGCTTCGCCTTTGAGGAAGGCGGGGAAGCCGCAGCCGAGGGCGTGTTGGACCTGGAACTTCTTGTTCTTCATCGGTGCGAAGTCGGAGAAGACGACCGTGTTGCTCAGTGCCATGGCATCGGCTGCGGTGAGCGGGTCGCCGGTGAAGGCGGCGTTGAAGTACACGACAAGCTTGTCTTCCTCCGTGTCGGCGCCCGCCGTTGCTGATCCCATCAGCTGCTGGAAGTCGGCCATACCGAGGCGTAGTGCACGCGCGAAGCCTCTGATGTTGTCGGGTTTGAACCCGGTCAGGTCGGTGGCGGCTTCCAGGCGGCGCCAGGTGGCGACCGAGACGTCGGCTCGTCTCGCGGCCTCTTGTTGGGTGAGCGAGAGTTCGGCACGGCGTCTGCGGACAGGGCCGGCGGGCGGTGTCGACGACACGAGGCCTCCTGTGAGCGCTCATCGAGTACTCGCAGAAAGCTAGCGCTCATTGAGCGCTTGCGCAACACGCCAAGTTTGTCGATATTGAGGGGCGCTCCGGGGATGGTGGGCGGGACAGGCCATCACCCCTGCTGGACGGCCTGGATTCTTGAGGCCCTAGTGGCAGGGGTCATGAGCCTGAGGCCGCAGGCAGATGGTCGCTCATTCGGCAACGGGACCTGGACTGTCGGCGGGCCGTCCTACGTGTCCTTGCATGTAGTAAAGGGATCTGTCCGAGACGGGCGGTGCTGATAGCAGTAGGGACTCTCGCCGCAGTGTCATGATTCGTGCCGTTGTGAGTTCCCGAGTGCGGGGTATCGTCGTCGCCCTCACGACGGTCGTCCCGCTTGTCGCTGCTCCGGCAGCCGGGACCAGATGGTTGTCAGCCACCGCCTGATCCGGGCCGAGCTTGGCCGGGTTCGATCACGGATGCTGACGGATGCTGACAGATGCCGACTTCCCGCAGAGTCGTTCCAGCGCCGAGGATCAAGGGGCGGACCGCGAACCTGCGGTTCGTCTTCCTTGATCGAGTCGAGGGCTTGCTGGCCGTACCGGCGTGGGGGTGATGTCGTGCTGGATCTGCGGAAAGTCTTCCATGGCGTTGCCGCTATCTGGTCTGACTACGGCCGGGACTGGGACCGCACCCTGCGCAGCGGCAACTATCCCGAGACGACTCGCTACAACTACCTGCTCGCGGTCGCCCAGTTCGACCGGTTCCTCATCGCCGAGGCGGAGCGTCTGGTCGCCCACGAGGCCGCGAACGATCCCGTCGAGGTGCAGCGCGGCCACGTCGAGGAGTTCCAGGCATGGATGGTGCGAACACGCTCGGCGTCGACGGCGCTGAACAAGCACAAAGGGCTGCAGCAGTTCTTCAAGTGGCTGGCCGAGGAGGAAGACATCGAGCGGTCCCCGCTGGAGCGGGTGAAGCAGCCGAAGACCACCCAGCCGCTGATCCCGATCCTCGGCGACGAGGACACTGCCAAGATCCTCGCCACATGTAGGGCCGCAGACTTCTTGTCGCTGCGCGACGAAGCCATCATCAGGGTCCTCTACAACACCGGGGCGCGGTTGTCCGAGGTGGCCGGGCTGCAACTGGATGATGTGGACCTCAACGTCGACACGCTGCTGTTCCACGGCAAAGGCATGAAGGACCGCCGGGTGAGGTTCGGGCCGAAGGCGGGGCGGGCTTTGAGCCGCTATCTGCGGGCACGGAGTCGACGTCGAGGCTCAGACGTGCCGGCGGTGTGGCTGCCGGAGCGAGGGGACATGCCGCTGGCCGCGAACGGCATCAAGCTGATGTTGAGGCGGCGGGGTGAGCAGGCCGGGGTCGCCAACGTTCACGCGCACCGCTGGCGACACAACTTCGCGCACGAATGGAAGCTCGCCGGCGGCGACACCGGGGATCTGATGGTGGTGATGGGGTGGTCGTCGGACGATATGCCGCGCCGGTATGGCGCGTCGGCGGCCGCCGAACGGGCTCAACTGACCCATGCGCGGCTACGAATCGGCGAACGAGTCTGAAGGGAATCGATGTGGCGTTGAACGCGAAGCAACGGACGAGACGCGCACGGATTGCTGCGCACGCGTCGTGGGCGAACACCGCGGATCGGCAAGGCCGTACTGCCGCCGCGACCACGTCGTTCTTACTGCGGTTCGAGAAGCAGGTCGACCCTCTCGGAGTGCTGGAGCCGGAGGTTCGCAAGACGATGGCACGTCACGCGCGACGCGCGTACATGCTGCAACTCGCGGAGCGATCGGCGTTGATGCGGGCGCGGGCTGGGCGAGACAACGACTGATGCGGTTCGAGAAATTCCGCGCCCCACCCATCGGTCTATAGGAGGCGATGTTATCGGCGCCTCAATCGAGGATGAAACCTGCAACGTCCGCTATATGGGAGGAACTCACGGTGACCAGTTACGCCATCGATCAGGACACAAATTTGCTTCGGATCTGGGCGACCGGACGAGGACAGCGCGCGGCAGTGGTGGGCAAGCTTGCTGGCACCGCGGCGGCGAGAGAGCAGCTTGCAGCCACATTGACCCTCCTCTCCGAGTCGCTGTGGCGTTGCTATACCCACCCTGCCAGCTTCGCCTCGGACCGAGAGATCAACACGGATGGCCGGCAGCGGCAACTGCCCCGGGAGGCCTTCGCAGAAGTGATCACTGCCGTCAGGGAGCCGAACGTACCCGGCGATGACCGCTTGCTGATAGTCAGCTACGACCAGGTCGAGGAGTCCGCTCATCGGGTGGGCCGGGCACTTCGGGAGTTCGCTGACGTGGAGCTGACGAAGGCGGTCGTCGACGATATTGTCGCGGAGATTAGTGCGGTCGAGTCGGCAGCACGAGACGACTTGAGCGGGCGGGCAGTGCAGGCGGTGGCGTTGAGTCGCGCCGCTGCGAGCCCGATGCAGGTCGCTGCGGCCGACTCGATGCTGGCGCGAAACCCGTTGAGCAGCGATCAACTCCTCCTGGAGCTCGACCCGGTCTCGGCGTCTGTTGCTGCCGCGCATTGGCTCAAGGCGGCCGCCGCCGTCGCTGCCGACAAATCGGGCATGCATGCGGCCAGGGTGTTGAGCGAGGCGGCCGGGATCGAGGCGCTGCCGATCACGACTCCCAACGAGGTTCTCGAGCGATTCGGTGGCGGCAACAACGCCTTCACGATCGTGCCGCAGATGGTGTCGGACGCGATGCAAGTCGCCGACGGCTTCGCGCCTGATCTTGGCGCTTTGCTCGTTCACCATGGCGGTCGACCCGAGGGTGAGGACGGCACGGCAACACCGGTGCGGCTCACCCCGCTAGATCCTCGCCGGCCCGCTCACGACTTGCTCGAGGATCTGCTCGCCGGGATCGAAGGCTGCCGCACGTTGTACGGCGAGTATATCGATGATCGAGACGACCAAGAGGCGATCGACATGCAGTTCTGCAAGGCGGTTCGCGAACGAGCAAGCGCCTCACGCGATCAGCTGATGTGACGTTGACGCCTCAATCGGCGACTGGTACGTCGTCGTTGGGCCTGTAGTGCACCACACTGGCAGTGTGGGGGTCAGGGGTTCGAGTCCCCTCAGCTCCACCCTTGATGAGCTGGGCAAACGCATCGTTCTCCATCGACGGAGAGCGATGCGATTTTTTTTGCTCACACAATGCTCACACCGGGCGATCTCAAGGTGGTCACTCAGAATCACCGACTTTTCGACCAAGATCAGGTGGCATGTCTCTGAGCTGGGAAAACCACCTTGGAAGCCGATCACTCCCAAGGTCAGCCAGTGGCATAGATCCTGGGATCTCTCCCGACTCCGTGACCTAAATCACATCAGACTCGCCTTCCCGGGCGCTGTTCGCCGGTCAGTAGCGGCCTTAACTTCCGAGGCCCCTCGGCTACCCCTCTCGCAGACGCCGCGCCTGGACTGCAACGCCCCAAGGGGGACCGGACCCGTGCTGACGCGTGCTGCCGGATGCCACCTTCCGGTCGGCTGCTCACTGAACGAGTCTGAGGATGCAGGCTCAGCTCGATGGCGAGCGATTGCGCCAAGGGGCGACTCCCTCGCGGGTGTGGGCCGAGGAACAGCTGACCTGTGAGCGCTGAAGGGCTGCTGGCTCACTGGCTAGGAGGGTGGACCATGACCGAGGGCAAGTCGCCAGCCGCGGGAACACGAGATAGGCGTCCGGATGGCCCAGTCACCTATACCGTGGAAGAGGCTGCCGCGATCCTGGGCGTGACGCCACGCTGGTTGGCCGACCAGTGCCGCAACGAGGACGTGGACCACGTCCACATAGCCCGGAAGCGCCGCTTCACGCCCGAGCAGATCGAGAAGGTACTCCGGGACCACACCGTGACGCCCATATCGGCTCAGCAATATGACGCGGAGCGGGCGAAGGTGATCCAGCGGATGCAGCGGAAGCGGTCCAGGTGAACATCGAGCGCTGCGAACTCCACAAGCGGTGATGAGGGGGTCAACGCTCCTCGTTCGCGACAGCGAGGCAGTTCCGGTCCGGCTAAGCGTAACGACCTCCATTGTACCGTCTGAAGGCTTAGAGCCGCGGCCCCCCGCTAACTCCGTACCGCTGTGGCCCACCGCTGGAGCGGGGGGCCAGAGGTGTCCGCGCATATCCGCCGGGGCGCCAACGCTTAGCACTAGGTCAGGCTCGCGGCAGGTCGAGTCCATGTACCGCGCTTGGCCCGGCGTGAGACCGATGTCCCATAGTGGATCGTCGTGGTCGCTCACCCTCTAATTCTGAGATTCCGCGAGTTCCTGACTGGGAGCGAAATCGCGCTGTCTGCAGAGCGCCGAAGACCTAGCGACGGCACCGCAGGTGACCGCCGTCGACGAGGTAACGCTCCGGTACTTCGGCAGCCGGGTCGCCGTTGGGCCTACAGCAGGGGTTCGATGTGGCGGCTCGGCAGGGGTCCGGGCTTAGCGATGTAGTAGCCCTGGCCGTGGCGGACTCCGAGGGCCATTAGTTGGGCGTGCTCGGAGTACGTTTCGATGCCTTCGGCGACTAGCATCGCGCCGATGCTCTCGGCGAAGGTGAACAGGGCGCGGGCCAGGGCGATGCGGACGGGGTCTTGGTCGATGTCGCGGGTGAGGAAGATGTCGAGTTTGATGATGTCGGGTTGGATCTGCAGGATCTGGGTGAGGTTGGCGAAGCCGGACCCGGCGTCATCGATCGCGACCTTGATGCTGGCGGCGCGGAGCAGGTCCATGACCTCCCGCAGGGCGGTGTAGTCGGCGACCGGGGTGCGTTCGGTGAGTTCGACGGTCAGGCCGTGCCGGGCGTGGGCCAACAGTAGGGAGATGGTGCGCGGGTCGAGCAGTGCGTCGACGGAGGCGTTGAGGCTGAGCCACGCACCGTGGGGCAGGTCACCGAGGCGCAGCAGCGCTTGGTCGATGGCGAGGATCTCCAGGTCGACACCGAGACCCGCTGACTCGGCCGCCGCGAACGCCTCGGCGGGGTTGGCGAAGTGGCGGCGGTCGAAGCGGGCGAGGGCTTCGTAGCCGTTCACTCTGCCGTCCTCGAGCTGGACGATCGGCTGGAACGCGATTTGCAGTGCGCGCTCGCGCAGCACGTCGCGGACGGCCTGGGTGGCGGGCGAGGGAAGCTGCGCGACTGTCACAACCTCCTGAGTCGGCCGGCTGGCTCAAGGCACCCTCAAGGGATACGCAAACCGTGCGCAGGTTCGGCCCGGATTTGTGCGGGCGGTTAGTGCGTGTTGTTGCCGCCTGGACTGGGGACCCGGGCAGGGCCAGCCCAGGCGGACAGGAACAGGGACAGGCCCGGGACGCGGCCCGCGTTTGCAGGTCTACGTGCTGCTGGCCGCCGGGGACGCCTCGGGGTGCGTGTCCGGTTGCTCCTGTCCGTCTTCCTGACCACCTGGAGACGAGATCAGTCTGCCCCGCCCTAGGTCGGCGTCTCGGCAGAATCTCCAAATCCCGCTGCTCCGCGGCACGGTTGTCGCAAGCCTTAAGAACGGGCGTTGCCGCCGATGGCCACGGTGCTCTTGGTGTGCATGCGAGGCGTGCGCAGCTGAGAACCGAGGCGTTATGGCTCGTGTCGGCGCCAGCTACTCCTGGGCCGACACGAACCTGAACGGGCGCGCAGGCGGTGTCTCTCTGCAGAGGGCGCGTTGCCACCCATGGCGCTGTCGACAATCGTGCCGGTCAGGCTCCGGGGGCGGGTCGCAGGCGCTGGTGCAGCCATGGCCCGAGACCTTGCTGGTCCTCGGTCGCGATGAAGCTACCCGGCGCGTTGATCAGGGCTTCGTCGACGTGGGTGAGGCAGCCCCAGACGGTGGCGCCCCACGTGTCGGCGAGTTTCACCTCGGCCGGGCGGTCGCAGGCGGTGCCGTCGGGTTCCCCGATGCGGCAGGTGGCCGGGGCGCCGCCGCGCCGGCTGACGGCCTCAGCCGCCTGCTTGATCAGGGAAAAACGGGCTTGCGGGCCAGTCGGTGTGGCCCGGTCCTCGGGTGGGATCGCGGTGCGCTGACCGATGAGGACGACGTTGCCGTCGGGGTCGCGGGTACGCAGTTCCCCGCCGGGCGCGTGATCGGGGTAACCGACGAGTTCGTGGGCGTGTTCGGCCTGGTCGAGTGCTGCCCGAGTGGTGGCGAGGTCGGTGACGTACAGGTAGATCAACAGCGGGAGTTCGGCCGGGATCAGCGGCGGCTGCACGCAGGCCAGCAGTAGGGTGTGCTTGGCGCATTGCAGGTATGACCAGCTGGCGTTGTCGTCGCCGCCCGCGCGCTGCTCGTGGTAGCCGAACAAGGCGTAGAACGCCCGGCTTGCGGCCATGTCACGCACGTACACCACTGGTACGGCGGCCTGTACCCGAGACTCCATGGCCGGCACCGTAACCCACCCGGCTCCGGGATCCCCCAGCGACACGGGTGGCCGACGCCCGGCCTAGACGATGAAGCGGTCGACGATGCGGCAGGCCCACTGACATGGCGGCGAGCTGCCCTGCTGCCCGGTTGGCTTCGGCGACGCTGCATAGCGGGTGGCGGGCTGCGTGGCGTGCGGACGAGAACAGCCGATCAAGGCGGCGGTACGGTGGATTAACAGCAACCCGAGGATGGAACTGCCGATGGTCAGCATGCAGGAATTCGCCCGGCGGATCAGCACCCTCGGAGCCGGAGCGTTCACCAGCGACGACGTCGTGGACCTGGCGATCACTGCCGATGTGCGGATCAGCGACGACCTCGACATCGACGCCGATCTGGCGCAGCGTCTGCTTGACCGTGTGTCGCCCGCGTTGCCCGTCACCGGAGCGCAGGTCACCGCGGCGCAATGGCCGCCGCCCACGTCTTCGCGGGCTGCGGCGCCGCCGGTGTCGTTCTCCAGCCCCGGCGCCGTCGACGGCCCGACTGATCAGACTGTCCGGCCCCGAAGTGCCGGGCCCGCGCGTCGCGGTCGGAGGCCCGGTTCTCGACCAAACAGGTGATCCGGCAGGCGCCTGGCACCTTCCAGAGTCCCAATGTCCCGCGGTGACCGCGTGACAGCTTGTGCGGCCGTCGACGCCAACCGTGCTCGAGGGCACCCGAGCGGCTGACCTGGTGAGCCAAACCCCAACATGCGCGATGAGGCAGGCACGAGGCTCACGGGAATTCGAGCTCGTCAGCGACAAGCTCTACCTCGAATCCGTGAGGGTCCTCAAGGTAGGCGGCGTAGGTGTGGGGGCCGCCGGCGTGAGGGTGCCTGTCGGTAAACATCAACGACCAGCCGTGCCGAGGAGCATCGGCGACCAAGAGGTCGAGTTCGTCGCGGGAGCCTGCGCGGAAGGCCACGTGATTCATCCCGCTGTGCAGGCGTTCGTGACGGCCGCGAATGTGGTCTCGTCCGGATTCCAGCACGACGTATGCCTCACCGCTGGCCCAGGCGCATCCGGTTGCCCAGACGTTGTCGACGGTGTAGCCAAGCCGGGTCAGGAGCCACGGCCAGGGACCTTGTGGCGTGGTGGCGTCGTCCATCCAGAGTTCGAGGTGATGCAGGCTGCCCCGTCGGTTCATCGACTGATCTTTTCCTGCGACCCCGCGTCATCGTCCGGCGGGGCGCGAGGCACCCGCGACGTCCCAGCGTGGAGCCGCGCAACGGGCGTCTGCTCGGTCCAGTAACGGACGTAGGCGGGCGCGCGTTCGCCGTTGCCGTCGATGTGCAGCCCCTCGTACCGGTCCACCTGCGTGATGGAGTGATCCCGGCGTAGCGAGCCTGGAGATCGCCGTCAACTCGGCGCTGGTCGGCGGCGGCCGGTCCGCAGAACAAGCGAGGCGCTGATGAAGGCGAACAGCACTGTGACGGCGACCGCCACCCACGACGACCCCGATGCTGCCGGGCAGGCCCCACCGGGCCGGCGGCGCCAGCCGGAGGACATCCAGGACTTTCGGCCTGGTCGGACGTCCCGACTCCTAGCCTCCGCCGACACGATCCGCAAAAGCTCCCGGCAACGCCGGTAGCCAAATGGGTCTGAGTCCGGACCGGCTGGGCGCGTTCGGGGCCGCGCATCGTCGGCGGCACCTTCGCGCACCAGCGGGATACCGATGCCGTGGCGGCAAGTCTGCTAGTCGAGGCTTTGCACCATGAGGTCGTGGTAGTCGCCGATCGACAGGGTCACCGTTCCGCCCGTCAGGAGCTCGTAGTCCCACAGCTTGCGTTCCGGGTCGAACGATTCGATGGACACCTCAAGCCGCAGGAACAGGTCCTTCGCAGCCGATGACATCGGGCCGGCGATCTCGATGGCGTCCGCCATACCGCTCCACGGTCGCGCCTGCACCGCCGGCAGTTTCATGAACTCCGTACGCCCGAAACTCAAAGGGCCATCGCCGTCGGGCATGTGCACCCGAAACTCATCCGCACGATCCAGGGACTCGGTGAGCAGGAGACGCCACTGGGCGTCGGGAACGGGACCTACATACTCTCGTGCCATCTCGTGATCGTCGCCTAGCAGCGCAAGCGCTGCCGGGCACAAAGCGCTTGGCATGAGCCCAGAGGCAACCCACACGGCCCGCTCATCGCCCCGGAACCCGACACAGATCCCGACGCGGTCCGCCCCTCAGGGACCGCCGCCCGCCGGGCTGATCGAGCCCGTTGCAGCCTCCCACCCAGTCGGCGCCAGCACCCGTCGTTGTCCGCCGACGGGTGCAGGGTTCGAGGCGTGCCGGGCGGGTACGTCACCACCGACAGCATATTCACTGACGGCGATCAAGGAGCCTGTCATGCAGCCTTTCGTGTTCGAGCCGTGGTCATGGCGCGACCCCGCAGCGACGAGCAATCCCGACACCGCACATATCGCTGACGCCGACCGCGACGACGCGGCGCGCACCGACAATCAGACCGGAACGGACCTGGCCGGAGCGGACCTCCTCGCCGGCTACCACGTCGAGGCCACCGACGGCAGCATCGGCAAGATCGACGAAGCCACCTACGACGTGGGCAACGCCTACCTGGTCGTGGACACCGGACCCTGGATTTTCGGCCGCAAGGTACTGCTGCCCGCCGGCACAGTTGTCCGGGTCGACCACGACGACAACAAGGTGCACGTCGACCGGACCAAAGCCCAGATCAAGGACTCGCCGGAGTACGACAAGGACACTTTCAACACCCCCGCCTACCGCGAACAGGTCGGCACCTACTACACCGGCAGCTACCGCGACACGCCCCCCACAAACTGACCCACCCCCATCTCCATTCTATGACGATGAATGGCCGCCGCCCTGCGTCGGCTGATTCACTACCGCCCGAGCTCCGAAGTACGTGCTGGGCTTCCACACATCTGGCACCTGGTGCCAACCGAAGGCGCCGCCGATGAGGACGGGCACGATCTGTCGTAGCGGGCAAGGCAGGCGCCTATCAACGACGTACGCGGCCCAAGTTGGGTGTTAAGGCACCGGCCTGGGCCGCGCCACCGTGCGCTTCGGCGCACCGCCAAGCCATCCGGCGGCCGGGGTCCACATTCGTTGGCGGGTGATCTGTCGCTCTAACTTCGCAAGGGGTGAGCCCTGCTCGAATTGGCTCGGACGGAGCGGGTCGCCCGCGTATGGTCGTTACGGCCGAGGAATGCGTACCGTCCCGACCGGCTCGTTGTTCGGTCCGGTTGCGTGCACTGAGCGAGCAGGCAGCGGATCTCGCGACCTGACGGGTCGTTGACAATGCTCGACGAGGGACCGGGCGTTGTGGGATGGGATTGCCCGATCCGTTGTTGGTGATCGAGGATGAGTCCATGGTCGTTTCGTACAGCCGGGGGATTCACCAGCTTGCCGCGGACACGTTCGCGTATCTGAGGCCCTCGGGGTCTTGGGGGTTTAGCAACTGTGGGCTGGTGGTGTCGGGAGATCGGGCGTTGCTGGTCGATACTCAGTTCGACTTGCCGATGACTCGGGAGCTGCTGACCGCGGTGAAGGACAGCTGCCCGGGGGTGGTCATCGAGACTGTAGTGACGACACACCCCAACGGTGATCACTGCTGGGGCAACCAGCTGGTGGCCGGTGCAACGAAGATCGGGTCCGCAGCATGTCGGGATGCGCTGTCGCACGAGGTGCCTCCCGCGCAGCTCGCGGCGTTGAGTGCGCCCGATGGTCCAGCGACGGCGTTGGGTGATTATATGCGCCGCTACTTCGGGCACTTCGACTTCCGTGACATCGCTGTCACAGGGCCGGACCGGACGTTTACCGGGCGGCTGGATGTCCGAGTGGGTGATCGGGTGGTCGAGCTGATTGAGGTGGGACCGGCGCACACCGACGGCGACGTGATCGTGCATGTGCCGGACGCCCGCACGGTGTTCACCGGGGACATTCTGTTCGTTGACGATCACCCCATCATGTGGACAGGTCCGGCCGAGAGTTGGATCAAGGCATGTGACGTGATTCTGCAGACCGGCGCCGAGTTCGTGGTTCCCGGGCATGGTCCTGTCACGGATCTTGATGGCGTGCGCCTGTTCCGCACCTACCTTGAGCTGGTCGCCGAGCAGGGGAGTCACCTGTTCGCGGCGGGAGTGCCCTATTGGCAGGCTGCCGACGAGATCCGGCTACCGCAAAATTGTGCCCGGTGGGGTCATCGTGAGCGCCTGGTCATCACGTTGTCGGCGCTGTACGCCAACCTGGGTCAGCCGCGCGACGAGTTGTTGGCGGTGCTCGCTCACGCTGCCGAGTTCGAGCAGCGGATTGTCCGGGTGGGGAGCTGACCGCAGTCGTGTGTTTCGGCGCTTGCCCTGCTCAGCTCGCTGGAACTACGTAGATGAGCCGGTGATTCGGGGCGCGCAGTGGTTGCAGGGCGACGATATTGACCGGTTTTTCCCGCTGGTGGTACGGCAAGAACAGCGAGCGACGATCCCCGTCGGGGTGTTGGTAGGTCGAGGTGTCGTCCCAACGGTCCCGCGCGAAGGCGCACTTGGCCCGGATCTCGTCGATGATGACCTTGAGCCTGGGATGTTCGGGGAGTCGAGCGTGGACGAAGCGAATCTGGGCCAGCATCTGGGGTGCCCAGTCGGTTTCCCAACGGTGTAGTTGCTGTTTGGCTTCGGGGTAGGTGAAGACCCAGCGCATGATGTTCGACTCGCCTCCGGTTACCCAGGGGAACCAGTCGGCCATGTGCTGGTTGTAGGCGATCAAGTCCCAGGCTTCGTCGTTGAGGTAAGCCGGCCAGGGCTGACTGCGCAGCGTCGTGATCAGCGACTCGAGGCCGTTGGCGATGGGTGCTGCATCGGCGGAGGGTTGTGGCTCGTTGCCGGTGGCGAGCAGGAACAGCAGGACGCGTTCGTCGGCGTTCAGGTGCAGGGTGATGGCGACGCGGTTGAGTAGATCGCTCGACCAGTTGTGGATTTCTCCGCGTTCGAGGCTGCGGTACCAGGCGAGGCTGCAGCCGATGCGAACTGCGGCGAGTTCTTGGCTGACCCTCTGCCGCCGGCGCGCTCCGGTGTGGTGGTCGGGGAAGATGTTCGGGTCCAGCCGCTGCCGCCATGCTTTGACGTGACGGGCGAGTTCGTCGCTGATGTCGGTGGTGGAGAGTCCTGTCTGAGTCTCACCTGTCATGTCGTCCTCGGGGTCAGGTCACGCTGGCCGCGCGTGAAGCATCATCGAACGTATCAGCGCCGATCACCGCGTGTGGTCCCTTTGTCTCCCCCTGCACGGGAACCCCATCCCGGCCGAGACGCGGAGGGCCATCGCTGTCGCTGAATGTAGTCATCCAAATCGCTAGTCCCAGTAGCGGTAGTGGCACTGTCTGGTATGGATCCGCAACACCATGCACACTGTTCGGTCTGATGAGGGGATCAGCGTGCCCCATCGATGAGGGCGCGGCGGCTTTCGGCAGGTGAAAGCGGCATCGACGTATGCAGGGGGATCGAATTATGAGCCGAACGGTTCTAGTGGTGGGGGGAGCCCGCGGGATCGGTCGAGCGGCGGCAGAAACGTTCGTGCGGTGCGGCTACCGGGTTGCGGTGACCTACCGTCAGTCACCGCCGGAGAATGACGTGTTCTCGGTTCGGTGTGATGTGGATCATGCAGCTCAGGTGGACGCTGCTTTCAATGCGGTCGAATCGGAGCTTGGCGCGGTCGAGATCGTCGTGGCGAATGCGGGTGTCACACGCGACAAGTTGTTGCTGCGGATGGATGAGGATGACTTCGCGGGTGTGGTCGATACGAACCTGACCGGGGCCTGGCGCGTCGCAAAGCGCGCGACGATGAAGATGGTCCGTGCGCGCTGGGGAAGGTTGATCTTCGTGTCGTCGGCGGTCGGCATGCTCGGCGAAGCGGGTCAATGCAACTACGCTGCCAGCAAGGCTGGCTTGGTGGGGATGGCACGTAGTTTGGCCCGGGAACTCGGGTCCCGTTCGATCACGGCGAACGTGGTCGCTCCTGGCTACACGTTGACGGACATGACCGCTGGGCTGAGCGAGGCGCAGCGCGAGCACATGTTGTCGCGCATTCCGTTGCAGCGTGCGGCATCGCCGCAGGAGGTAGCCGACGTGATCGCTTTTCTGGCCAGTGACGAGGCCAGCTACGTCACCGGCGCCGTGCTTCCCGTTGACGGCGGCGTCGGGATGGGGCACTGACCATGATGTGCCGTGACCGCGTGCCGGGGGGCGACGGGAACATGGAGGACGAGGGAACACCGCAGCCGCAGTATTCGGTGGGTCGGCGTATACGCCGGGCGCGGATGCGTCGGAGATACTCGCAACGTCAGACGGCGCAGCGGATGCGCTACGAGCTGTGTCGGCGCCGCGGTGCGGCGCCGACTGTGGAGGCGCTCAAAAACTCGCTGTATCGCTGGGAGACGAACTTCAACGTTCCGAACGAGGCGAACCGGCGGCTGTTGGCGCTGGTACTCGATGTGACGGTCGCGGAACTCGGAATGACCGAGGATCCGGACTTCGTGTGGTGACAACGGCCCGCCTTTCGAGGCGGGCCGTTTCCCGTTGCAGCTCAGTCGTACTCGGGTGAGGGGCCGGTGAACACGCCGATGGCCCACGCCGTGGTGCCTGCGTAGTTGTGCAGAGCGGTGGCGAACATGAGCGACAGGTCAGTCGATTGGTGGAGGCGTCGGGCGACGGCCGCTGGGTCGTCATATTGCGAGATCGGGCTGCCATCGAGGTGTCGTTTGATGATCTGCATGAGGTCCTGGCGCGCTTGCGCGACATGGTCCTGCTGCTCGGCGAGGGGGGTACTCGCCGTGTCCTGCGCGAACCCGATGCTGGGTAGCAATGCCTCAGGTTCCCGCAGCAGGTGTGACGGCAGCAGCGAGAGCTGTTCAGCGCCTGGAGCCGCGGGCTCACAGTCCGCAGCAATGGCGAAGGCTGTGGCAGCGGCGTAGGCGGCATACCGTGCGGTGATGATGGTGTAAACGACGGTGAGCTGATCGACGTAGCTCAAGGCACTCACGGCGAGCATGTCGGCGGTGCTCACCTCGACATCGCCGCCGCGAGCATGGGCACCTTCGCTGGCGACCGTGGCCGTGATTTCGCCGAGTGTTGCCTGGTTGAGTGCCAGCGCCGCGAGGTTGCAGGCTGATCCAAGGCTTACCAGCGCGGCCCTGACCTGCGATGGGAGCCGTATCCCGCAGTCGGTGGGTAGCACTTCGTGCGTTGGCACGCTCATCGAACAAGACCCCCACGTTGGCCGCTCGTCGCGGCGTGCTGAAGACCTCCATCGAAGTCCTGGGCATGTATTTAATCGGCGAGCCAGGCCGCGTCAAGAGTCCACCCGGCCGCTGCTGCTGTCCGCAAGATCATTCTAGCTGTGCTGACGCGTGCTGACGGATGCTGACGGATGCCGACTTCCGACGAAGACGTCGGTTTACCAGGCTTGTCGATGTGATCCCCATCCACCGTCCGGCGGCTGACTTTCGAGTAGTCCCGTCCTGCGCATCCACTGTGGTTTGCAGTGCCCTGCAAATCCGCGGGCCGGTGGGCCGCGGTGCCTCGACGCGGATGCGTCGAATGCGGCGTCGCGCCCTGGTGGTGGCGTGCCGCCTCGCGGAAGCCGGCCGTGAGCCCTTGCCGCCCCGACGGTGACGCACCTGCGATCACGCTCTGAACTCGTCGAGCCGGTGATACGCCGGCACCTTGGAGGTTGTTCGTGCACATCCGTTACCTGCGCTTCGCCGCAGCCGGCATCGCGGTCTCTCTGCTGGCCTTGTCGACACCCGCCATCGCCGCCCCGGTTGTGCCGGGCGGGGGCAGCACGGTCGCCCCCAACGAGCCAGTCACGTTGACGTTGACGCTGGCCGGTGCGAAACCGGCCGACGTCGAGCGCTCCGCCGTAGCCGCCGTCGGCGGGAAGGCACATCGATTCCTTGACCGCCGCCAGCTCCGTAAACGTTTCGGTGCCAGCCCAGCGCGGGTGGCGCGCGTCACTTCGTGGGCGCGCAACGCCGGATTTTCGGTCGGTCACCTCGACTCCACCGGAACACGGCTGACCATTCACGGCACCGCCCGGACGGCGACAGCGGCGCTCGACACGAGATTGCAGCGCGTCACCGTCGATGGGGTGACCGTGCGGGCGGCGGCCTCACCGGCGCGGCTACCCGCACCAGTGGCCTCCGACGTCCTCGCGGTCAGCGGCCTGACCCAGCAGGTCGCCCGGCCACTACACGTCCGACCGCGACAGGTGTCTGCGGCGCCGGGGTGTGTGCCAGCCCTCGCCAGCTCGCGACCGACCGGGAACCGGCCATGTGCGACCTCGGCCCCCAAGGCGCGGCCGGCAGCCGGAAGTTCCGGAACGGGCCGGTATTGCAACACGTATTGGGGTCAGTGGAACGCCGACGTGCCGCAGAAGTACGGGCCGGACCGGCAGTCGAACCAGCTGTGCGGCTACAACGGTGCGCAGCTGCGCTCGCTGTACGGCCTCACACCTTCCGACACCGGTGCTGGGCAGACCGTCGTGATCGTCGGCGCCTACGACAATGCGACCACTCTGGCCGACGCCAACAAGGCGTTCGTCGCCAATGGCGTCCCGGCCCTGCCGGCAGACCGGTACCAGGTGAAGCGGTATCCGACCACCCCGACGGCGGGAGTGGACTGTGATCAGAACTCTTGGCATCTTGAGCAGGCGCTCGACGTGCAGACCGTCCACACGATCGCCCCGGCGGCGCGGATCGTGTACGTCCCGGCCGCCGACTGCACCCAGCTCGAAGAAGCCTTGGCGCAGGTGATCGGCGACGCGTCGCTGGATGCCAGCATCGTGTCGAACTCGTGGAGCATGCTCGCCGAGCCTGACCCGGCGGCGTCGACCGCGACCAACAGCATGCTGGCCCGCGCCACGATCTTGGGCATTGGCACGTACTTCGCGTCCGGTGACTACGGCGACACGTCCACGCTGCCCGGTGGCCGCGCTGGCAACGTGTCGTTCCCTGCGTCCTCGCCGTGGGTCACCGCGGTCGGCGGCACCACCGCGGCGCTCGGTGCCGACAACAAGCTGCTGTGGCAGACCGGCTGGGAAAACGCCGGCAACACCCTCACCGGTGGTCAATGGCAGCGCCTGAACCCGGCGTTCATCGGCGGAGCCGGAGGCGGCGCCAGCGCGTACGTCACCAAGCCGACGTGGCAGTCCACCCTCTCCGGAAACAAGCGGATGGTGCCGGACGTGTCCGCACTCGCCGACCCGTACACCGGCTTCTCCATCGGCACGACCACGAACGGCACCTTCCAGACCGGACCCGTCGGTGGAACGTCGCTGGCGACGCCGATCGTCGCGTCGCTCGCCGCGCTGGCTCAGGCCAAGGCCGGCCCAGACACGAATATCGGACTGCTCGCCCCTGTGCTTTACGCCAAGGCAGGCGCCGGCAGATCCGCACTCGCCGACGTCACTCACGTCGCGGCGGGGATCTGGACACCCGGTATCAGCGCCGATCTTCCGCCCGGTGACTACCTGGTCGACGTGGACGCCGGTGTGCAGCCATCGCTGACTACCCGACCCGGCTATGACGCGGCCACCGGCCTCGGCGTACCGGGACGCACCTTCCTGACGGATGTCGTGTCCTGATGCGTCTTGTGGGCTCATCCCGGGCGATGCGCGTCTTGTGCGTGGCCGGTGTGGCCATGGTGCTGACCGCGGTGACCCTCACCGTGGTCAGCACCAGGCATCACCCGCCGGCCCCCGCCAACGTCGGCACCCACCCGATCACAATCGCGCCCGCGCCGATCGCGGTCCCGCACGTGCCCGCCGAGGTACTGCGGCGGTTACCCGTCGTCGACACCGAGGCCACGCTCACCCGCGCTCCCCACCAACCGACGCTCACCACGGCCGGAACATCGTCGGTGGTGCACAACCCGGCCGCCGTGCCGGTATTCACCGCCCCCGGCGGGCGGGCCTTCGCTCGGCTTCCGAAGACCCAGCTCGGCAATGACACCTGGCTACCCGTCGTCGCCGAACAACCCGGATGGGTGCAAGTCCTGCTGCCGAGCCGCCCGAATGGCTCCGCCGGATGGCTTGCGGCGGCCGGCCTGCGCCGGGCCATCACTCGCCACGAACTGCGCGTCGACCTCGCCGCGGCGCGGTTGGACCTGCTGCGCGACGGCGAGATCACCAAGTCGTGGACAGTCACCGTCGGCACCAGCGACACGCCCACCCCGACAGGCGACACTTTCCTGCTCGCCTCAATCCGCGACCCGCAGCAACCCTGGACCCCCCTGATCCTTGCCTTAGGAACGCACAGCACCGTATTCGACCGGTACGCCGGCGGCCCGGGAACGGTCGCTATCCACGCCTGGACGTCTGCCCCGACCGGCCAACCCGGGAGCCACGGCTGCATCCGCGTACCCACGTCGGCTCTGCGCACTCTCGCTCAGGTTCCGCTGGGCACCCTCGTGCGCGTCGCCAGCCGGAAGAAGGGTCGTGATGGCCGTGCTTGAGATGGCGGCGGGCATTGCCGTGGTTCTCGCTTTCGCCGGCCTAGCGATTGTGCTGGGTCCACCACCCGGACCGCATGATCCGCGCGGATCCGGTCCCGCGCCACCGCGTCATCCTCCCGAACGGCCGCAGTCGCGGTGGTGGCCACCGCCGGCCTGGACTCGATGGCCGCCCTACTGACCACACGCTGAATCTGCTGCCACATCCTCTGCCACACGCGCGGTAGACCCGGCCGCACACCATCATGTTCGCCTGGATCCGAGCGCTTTCCACTGCGCCAACACCCTCAGGGCGCAACACGTACGCAGACGTTCGCAACACACGACTTCCGAGCGCGACAACGATTGGTCGGCAGCCCTTCCCCACATCATCGACCTCTAGGAAGGACCCATCCTCGATGAATGCACGAGCTACACGCACAGGCGTTACCGCCTTTGCCGCTCTCGCCTTGACCGGCCTCGGTATTGCCGTCTGGAGCAGCCAGGCCGACGCCGCTGGCAGCTACCACGACGCCGCCTACGGCATCTCCGCCTCCGGCGCAGCCCCGATCGGCGCCACCCCCGCCGTGTCCAGCACCGACGGTGCCAAACAATCGTCCTCCGGCGGCGCGCGGTCCGCTGACGGCGCCATCAGCATCAACGCCGCGACGGTCTCCGCGGGTGCTGGCAAAGCATCCGCCACCGTTTCCGGGTTCACCGCGTTCGACGGCCTCGTCCACGCCGACGAGGTCACCGCGACCTGCACGGATGGATCGGTGTCGTCACACGCCAGCGGCGCGTCCGGCACCGGGAAGAAGGTGGCGGTGGCGTACGGCGTCAAGATCCGCAACGACGACGGTTCCACCACGATCGTTGGCATGCAGGTCCGGGTCACCGCCGGTGCCGGCGCCGAGGCCGCCACCATCAACATCGCCTCCGTCACCTGCGCGCCGGGAACGTCGCACCCCACCCCACCGACGACGCAACCCACCGCGACGCCCACGCAGCATGACCCGACACCCACCCCGACGGCCTCACACCACAAGCCCACCCCCACACCGACAGCCACACAACACAAGCCCACCGCGACCCCGACCGCTTCGCACCACCAGCCAGGCCCAAAACCCACCACGTCGAGCACACCGCCGCGGACACCCGAGTCGACGACCGGCCGGGACACCGGCTCCGGACCGGCCCCGGTACCGACGCCGCGTACCACGCACGTGCCCGTCACCGGCTGACCAAGCCCTGAGCACCTCTGATCTGTCCAGTCCGAAGTCGACGTCCGTGTGGGCGGTCATCATGCCGGTGGCCGCCCACACAACACCCTCAACCACCTGGAGGCGTCATGCCGTTCGCGCTTGTTATGCCAACAGTCGCCCGCGTTACGCCGCGCGATCTCCGCCAAGCCGCCGTGCTGCTTGCCGATGGCCTGCGCTACCAGCCCCTCGCGCGCTGGCTGGTCCCCGACGACGCGCACCGCGAGGACATCCTGGACGCACACGCCCGCATCATCACCGAACACGCCTTGACCTACGGACATGTCGACATGCTCAGCGACTCCTCCGGCGTCGCGGTCTGGTTCGACCGCACTACACCATTGCCGCGCCCGTGGGAACACCGCCGCCGGTTCCGCAAGGCCCACGGCCGTCACCGGGAGGCGTTCGCCCTCGCCGATGCCCTCGCCGCCTACCACCAACCGCGTTTACCGCACCACCATCTCGCCATGCTCGCCGTCACCCCCGCGCTGCGGGGCACAGGCCGCGGCAGCCTTCTCCTCGACGCTCACCACCGCACCCTCGACGCGGCCGGCCTACCCGCCTACGTTGACGTCGACACCGGCACTGCCGCCGCCTGGCTCGCACGCCGCGGGTACCTCACCCGGCCCACCTACACAGTCCAGACCGGGCTGACGCGTCACCCGCTGCTGCGCCACCCCAGCGCTGGCGCGGCCTCGGCCGCTGCCTGAACCCGGCCCGACGGATCTGTCATGGCCGCACTGGAACTAGGCACCGTGCTCTGCACGAAATGCTACTCGGTGCCGAAAGAACCCTGCCGCGAGAACAGCCCTGACGGCTGGGCCTTCCGCGACCGCATCCACCTGCGCAGACGCCGCGCCCAAATCCAGGAAATGCCCGAATATCTCTCGCCCCTCGTCGCGGGCAAGCAGATCGGCCTACGAGCCAAAGAAGTCAAAGAAGCCCTCGAAGAGGGCACCTTTCCGCTTCCCCTAGTGCACGTTGGGCGCCGACTAGTGGTTGCCCGAAAAGCACTACTTGACGCGCTGCGTGAACCGCGGACAACCTGACCCGCGAAAAGACGACCACGGGTCATTGTCCGCGCGAATAGCGTTGGGCGAACTCGACTCTCCTTGCTGGCTGATCATCCACGCTGACTGCAAGCACATTCGGCAGTCAGCGTGGTCTGCCATCTGCATGCCCGCATATAGATATCGCGTGTTTCTGTGCCTCGGACATCATGCGCAAATGCGTGCTGACGCATGCTGACGGTTGCGGGCATGTGATGTCGAACGCTGATACTTGCTGACGGATGCCGACTTCTTAAACGTCAGGTGCTTCGTCATTCTCGGATAGGTGATCGAACAAAGCGAAGCCGAATTCTAAGGAAGTCCGCTCGGTTCTTCGGTCACGTGCGAATGGTCCGGCCGGGGGGTCAAACCGGCGTCGAACCTCACTTCCCTGAGGTTCGACGCCGGTACCCACGGCCAGCCGATTCCCGCATACGCGCCGCCCCACTTTCTCTGGCGCGAATCGATTCCGAGGAGGCCAGGCCACATGTCGAACGTGTCCCGCGACGAGCTACCCGCTGATCCCCGTTACAGCGCGACGCCGTCCACGCCGGACCCGTCCACAGTGGCCGGACCCAAGCCGGCGGAGCAGTTTCCCACATCTGCTGCTCCGCCGGCCGCGGGTCTCCTCATCGATTCCGAAGCCACCACGCGGCCCGTACCTGCACGGCTAGGTCCCCGCGGTCTCGTCGACCAGGTGTGGCTTGATGCCACTGCTTCCCGCAGCCGGTTGTTGGCGGTGTCGGCGGCGGACGGGGGAGTCGGCCGCTCGACGCTGGTCACCGCGCTCGGCGGACTCCTCGCCCTGGCGAGCCCGGCACCCGTTGTCGCGATCGACGCGGTAGGCCGCTCGTGGAACGGTCTCGCCGACCGGATGCCTAGCGCCGACAGCGGTTCGGTGGCCGACGCCGTCCATGCCCTCGACCTGCATCCGACTGGCCCGGTGGACATCGACGGGTGGGCGAGGACCGGTCCGACCGGCCTGCGTGCCCTGGTCGCCGAGCCCTCCACGACCGGCGACCGGCAGCCTCCCGCTCTTGGGCAGACGCTCACCGTCGCGCGGGCACTGTTCCCCGCGCACGCGACGGTGCTGCTCGACCTGCCAATCGCCGACACCCGCCGGATCTGGCTCGCCCTCACCCAGGCATCGGTGCCCGTCCTGGTCGCCCGCGCGACGACCGACAGCCTGCGACACACCATGCATCTGCTCACCGCGATGCGCCGCGCCGACCTCGACACCAGCCGGGTGGTGGTCGTCGTGACGGCCCTCAACAGGTCCACGCCGCGCGCCGTCCGTGCTGTCACCCGGCAGCTCGCCGGACAGGTCGCCGCCCTCGTCACCGTCCCGTACGACCCGGCGCTCGCCGCCCCGGAGCCCGTCGACGTGCGGCGGCTGCGCCGCCCGACCCGCCGCGCCTTGCTGCACGCATCCGCCGCGGTCCTCAAGTCCTCCCAGGACGCATCACCGCCCGCAGCCACCTCAACGCTCACGCCTGCGGCGGCGGGTCATCACCTCGAGGAGGTTCTGCCGTGATTTCCCGCATCCTCGCCGAGCCCATCCCCGAGCCGGGCGAACCAGGAGACGGCGGCTTCGACTTCGACAAGGTCAAGCCGGACCCGTCGGCCGTGCCCGGCAACGGAGACATCTTCTACACGCTCGTCAACGGCGCCATGTTCCTCGGCATCGTCGCTGCTGTTGCCGGACTGATCTGCGGTGCGATCGCCTTCGGCGTCGGCCCCATCTTCGGCGCCCACCTGATCAGCGACCGCGGCAAAGCGATGATGTGGAAAGCCGGCCTGGTGGCCCTCATCGTCGGTTCTGCCACGACGATCATTTCGTTTCTGCTGGCGCAGCAGTGAACCAGGCGATGACAGGCGCCCCGGCCGTCCCACGGACCGCTCGGCCTCACCGCAGGGCCGTCACGGCGCTCGTGCTCGCGCTGCTGTGCACGCTCGTCGGCACTCTCACCGTGACAGTCACCCCAGCGCACGCCGCACCATCCAGCCTTGCCGCACCGACGCCGAGCCCAGCCGTACCGAGCGCGCCGCCATTGCCGACACCGAGTCCGACAGCGTCGCCCGCGCCGACCGCCAGCCCGACGCCCAGCATTCCCTCGCCGCCAGTGCCGGACGACGACAGCGATGGTGCCTGCGCCCTCACCGACGTCGAGTGCAAAGTCAGTCACGCAGTCGAGAGAGCGCTAGCGTCCGGGATCAGCTGGGGTGTGCAGGGCCTGGTCGACCTGGTGGTGGCCGGCGAAGTCGTGATGCTGTCCTGGCTCGCCAAGATCGTTTTCAAGTTCACGTCTGTGGCCTCAGCCAGCGACGCGTTCTACGACGTCTACAACTCGATCGCCGGCGTCCTGATCATCCTCGTTTTCCTGTTCTTCCTGATCTCGACGATCATCAACGGGTTGCGCGTCAGCGGCCCCGGCCCGCTGTCGACCCTCGGCGGTCTGGTCCGCGCCATCCTCGGCATCAGCTTCGCCGGCGGCATCGCGTTCACCATCGTGCAGGCCTGGGACACGGCCACCAACGCGCTCATCGACGCGAACTCCAGTAAGCCCTGGAACCCGTCATGGATCGTCGAGGGGATCACCGCACTGTCCGGTGGCGTCGGCACGGGGTTCGTCGCGCTGCTGATCGCCGCGTTCTCGATCATCGGGCTGATCTTGCTGTTCATCATGCTCGTGTTCCGCAGCCTGCTGACCACCGGCGCCGCGCTGCTCGGCGCGATGGCCATGACCGGGCAAGTCATGCCCGAGACCCGGCACTGGGGTCGGCGCTGGTTCTGGACCGTCAACGCCCTGGCCAGCAGCAAATTCTTCATCGCAGCGCTGTGGATTTACGGGTCGCGGTCCGCGTACGAGTCGGACAGCCTGATGGCCTCGCTGCAGGGGCTGCTGCTGATCTGGGTGATGGTGCTGACCCCGGCCGTGCTGCTGCGGCTGACGAGCATGTGGGACGGCTACCTGTCCGACGTCAACGCGCTCGGGGTGTTGTCGGCCGCCGGTAACGCTTCGGAGGTCGGCGAGTCGTTCGGCAAGGCCCTCACCGAGCCGACCGGCAGCGGCGGTGATTCCGGCAGCGGCGGTGACTCCGGTACCGCGGACGCGGCCGTCGAGCAGATGTCCTCGGCCGCTGACGACATCAACACCACCCCGGGACAGGCCACCACCGACACCGACGAGCAGAACCCGGCACAAGCGAACTCCGATGAGCCGGCGGGCGAGGACGAGGACCAGGCAGGCGTCGGTAACGACGATGAAAGCGCCGACGAGAGCACCGAACCCGGCGTGGGCGCGATGGCCGGTGACGGAAACGCATCTGCCGACATGGACGCCGCGGGCGGGGAGTCCGCCAAGGGAGATCTTGAGGCGGGTGCGGACGGCGCGGCTGGCCGTGCGTCCAGCCTCGTAGGTGCCGGTGACAGCGACTTCGGTACTGGCTCTGCCGCCGACGCGGATCCCTCTTCCGACGCACAGGGTGACGGCGTGACGGGCGGACAGCCTGGTAGCCCCTCGGCGGCCGAAGGCGGCGACATGGCACCGGGTGGCGCCGAAGGAACGCCTCCTGCCGAGTCGGTGGCCCCCGGGGCCGCGAGTCCCGTCGGTGCTCCGGCCGCAGACGGGCCGAGCCCCACCGCCGACGCCGAAGACGGCCAGCACGGCGACCCTTCCGGCGACGGCAGCACGTCAGGGCCGAACACCGGCTCGGAATCTATCGCACCGCCGACGCCCGGTCAGGGCGGCGACACCGGGGGCGGCGAGCAGCCCGAGACCTCACCTGTCGGCGAGCCGGCATCCGGTGGTCGCGGGGCCGCGGGTGCCCGCGGAGCGGGTGGCGCCGCGTCGGGCGGCGGCACCGGGGTCCGGGCCGAAGAAATCGCGATCGCCGCACTTTAAGTCAACGGGGAGACCTTCGTGATCAAGTTCAAGTTCCCGCCCAGGAGTAGCCGCGGCGCGATCCTCGGGTTCACCGCCAGTCAGCTCGGCATGGTCGTCGCGGGTGTGATCTGCGCAGTGATCGGCGCCAACCTGCTGACCGTCGGGCATCGCTGGCTGGCGATTAGCCTGTTCACCGCCGCCGCCCTCCTGGTGACCTTGGGACTGCTTCGCCTCAAAGGGCGCCGGGTCACCGAGTGGCTGCCCGTCGTCGTAGGCGCATTGCTGCAACGCCGCTCAGGTCAGGACGAGTACCGCGGCGCGCTGTACTCCCCGGACGTGCGCGCCGGGCACCTCGACCTGCCGGGCCCGGCCGCAGGCTACGAGTGGCTGACCGCCGTCGCCGGCGACGGAATGACCGAGGTGGGGCTGCTGCACCACCGCCGGGAGCGGACCGTCACCGCAACCTTGCTGTGCAGTGGCACCAACTTCGTCCTCGCCGACCGCAGTGTCCAAGAGCAGCGCCTCGTCGACTGGGCGCAGGTGCTGCAAATCCTCGGCACCGAGTACGCCGACACCGGCCTGGTCCGCTGGTCGGTGTCCAGCCGGGCCGTGCCCGACGTCGGGAACCGGGCCCGCCGCTACCTGGTCAACCGGGCGGTCGACACCACCACCGCCGCCTACCGGTCACTGGCAGAACTCACCGCGTCGGCAGCTCCGGCAGCACGCCGGCACGAGGTGTTCCTCACGGTCGTCTTCGACACCGCCCGCATGTCCGCCGAAATCAAGCAAGCGGGTGGGACTGACACGGCGATCGGTGTGGTGGTGCTGGACCGGCTCGCCGGGATCGCCGCGACCGTCGCCGAGGCCGGCATCACCACCAGCGGATGGCTGTCCCCGCGCCGGTACGCGGCGGTCCTGCGCACCCAGTTCGATCCGGCCGACCAGGAAGTCGTAGACCTGCGGGGCAGCACCGCCACCCGCACCGGCGTTCCAGTAGGAGTGACACCGCGGTTGGCCGGCCCCGTCGCCGCCCGCACGCTCGGCTGGAACACCTACCAGCACGACTCCGGCTACTCGCGCACGTTGTGGGTGGCGCAGATGCCCCGCCAGTCGGTCACCGCGACCTGGCTGACCCCCCTCTACACCCGCACCACCGCGTGGCGGACCGTCACGATGGTCGCCGAACCGGTCCCTGCGGCCCTCGCCATGCTCGCCACCCGCCGGGACAAGGTGTCGCGCGCCGGCGACGAGCTGACCAAACGCAAACTGCGCCTGGTTCGCACGGCGAGCGAGGACAACGAAGCCCGATCGGTCGAGCAGATCGACCGCGAACAAGCCCAAGGGCACATCCGATACCGCTACGCGGTGCTGGTCGCCGTGACCGCCACCAGCATCGACACCTTGGAACGCGACGTGCGCTCGGTCAAACGGCTGCTGTCGCGGGCCGGCTGCGAAGCCGTGTCCCTGGCCGGCGAGCAGGACCAAGCCTTCGCCGCGGCGGCGTTGCCGCTGGCACGCGGTCTCAAGCCGCTGCGGGGGTGGTTCGCATGAGCCGGCTTCGCCATGAGGGATCGCTGGCCGACCGCATCGCCCGCCGCGCGCAGGACCGCGACGACACCCGAGCCCTCGAGGCCCTCACGCGAGAGGAACGCGCCGTCGCCCGGCAGACCACGCGGCTGCTCGGGCCGAGTTCGGTCGGCAAGCGCGGCGCCGCAGGCAAGGCGGCGGGCCGGGTGTGCTGGCGGCTGCGGCTTCCGCCGCTGGTCACGACCAGCGCGCAGCTGTGCTCGGTGTATCCGTTCGTGTCCGACCCGGGCTTGCCGGTCGACGGGCCGCTGATCGGCACCGAGGTGTATTCGCGCAGCCAGCACTGCTTTTCTCTGCACGAGCTGTACCGGGCGAAGGTCGTCACCGCGCCGAACATGGTCGTCACCGGTGAGATCGGCACCGCCAAGTCCAGCCTGCTCAAGACCGTCGCGTTCCGCGGCGTGCCGTTCGGCACCCGCTGGTATGTCACGGACTACAAGGGCGAGTACGACGAGCTTGCCGCGCTCGCCGGCATCGTTCCGGTCCGGATCGGCCCCGGCCTCGGTGTCGTCATGAACCCCCTCGCCGGGATTCGCCGGCACCCGGAGCAAACCGCACAGCAGTGGCTGCACCTACAACGCGCCCGCCGGCTGCTGCTGCTCGAAGGGCTCCTCGAGATCCAGCTCGGGCAAGCGTTGACGGAGGCCGAGCGGTCGCTGATCGAGTACGCGGTCGACGCGATCAGCGGCGCTGATGACGGCACCAGCATTACGCGGATGGCGACGCCGACGCTCAGCGGTGTCCTCGCCGTGATGGGGGACACCAGCCGGTGGCAGCACCGCCTGGCCCGCCTGCAATACCCCCTGGACGCGTTCATCGGCGACTCCCGGCGCGTGCGACTCGCCCTGGAACGCCTCGTCTCCGGGGTACTCGGCGGCGTGTTCGACGGCCCGGCGGAGTCGAACGCGGCTCTGGACTTCAGCCAGTCGGGTGCGGTGCTGGACCTGCGCATGGTGCGCGGCAGCGATCAGCTGACCGCGATGGCGATGACCTGCGCCCAATCGTGGCTGGAGACCGAGCTGTCCGCGCCGGACGCCCCGCCCCGGGTGTGCATCTACGACGAGTTCGCGCTGATCGCCCGGCACCTGCCGCTGATCCGGCGGATGCGCGAGCAACTCAAGTTGGCCCGCGCGCTGGGTATCGCGAACATTTTGGCCTTCCACCGCTTCTCCGACCTGGCCGCGTCCGGATCCGCCGACTCCGAACAGGTGCGCATCGCCCGCGGCCTGATCGAGGACTCCGGGGTGCGGGTGTCGTACCGGCAAGCCGCCGGCAGCCTCGACCAAGCCCGCGAATTCCTCGGCACGACCGACGTCGAAACCGAACTGCTGCGCTACCTGCGCCAAGGCGTCGCCCTGTGGAAGGTCGGCAACCGGCCCTACGTCGTCAAGCACCAGCTGTCGCGCATGGAGACGCCGATGGTGCGCACCGACAGCCGCATGGAACTCGTCGAGGGCGTCGACGGCCTCTCCGAAGACGACTACGAGCAACGCATCGAAGCCGTCGCCACCCAGACCGCCCCCACCGACAGCACCGATGCTGAGGGGCTGGACGTGTCGTTCGGGCGGGAGCTGCCATGAACCGGCGGCCACCGCTGTCCTCACCCGGACATCACGTCGCCCGGCGCGGGGTGATGCGCACCGACGTCGCCGCCCGGCTAGTCCTGCTCGGCGTCGCCGTCGTGATCACCCCGATCGGCATCTGGACGCTGTGGTGGGCCGGGCAACTCTCCGGCTTGTTCACCCACGCGGCCTGGCCCGACACCACGCCGGGCGACGCGCCGCGCATCGCGTTGCACCTGGTCGTCAACGGCAGCCATCCCGCGATGGCGTGGCCCGAGGAAGCACGGGGGCAGCTCGGCCCAGGGTGGCTGCTGTACGCGCTGTGGATGGCCACGTTCTGCGTGGTCCTGACCGCGATCTTCGTGCCGGGCGTGGCCGCGGCCCGCCGGTTCGTGCGCCGCGCCGGGTTCGCCCGCCGCCGCGACATCGACCGCACCCTCAGCGCCGACGCCGTCGTGGCGCGCGTCGACGTGGTCCGGCCGGGTCTGACCGTCACCGAGACCGACGACGAGACCACCCGGGCCGCCAAACAGGCCCGTGCGGCGGATCCGTTGGAGACGGGCCGGTTCCTCGGCAACGACGTCCTCACCAAGAAGCCGCTGTACCTGGCCAACGAGTACACGCTGCTGGTCGCCGCCGCCCCACGGGTCGGTAACAAAACCACCCGGTACGTGATCCCGGCCGTGGCGGACGCCCGCGGCGCGGTCCTCACCACGTCCACCCGTCTAGATGTCGCCGAGGTCACCTACGAACGCCGCGCCGCGATCGGACCCACACATATTTTCGAGCCGCAAGGCGAGATCGTCGGCGTCCCCCGGCTGGCGTGGTCACCGATCGAAGGCGCCGCCGACCCGATCGTCGCAATGCTGCGGGCGAACGGTTTCGCATCCGGGTCCGGGATCGGCGACGAATCCGTGGAGAACGGCAAATGGTTCCGCGACCAGGCCGCCACGATCCTGCGCGGACTCCTTCACGCCGCGGCCCTGGACGAGCACGCCACCATGCTCGACGTCCTCGCCTGGTCCCAGAACCCGGCCAACCCACGCCCGGAACGGATCCTGCGCGCGCACGGCGTCGACGCGTGGGCCGACCGGCTCACCCGCCACCGCGAGATGGGCGGCCGGGCCCGCGACACCATCCAGACCGTCGTCGCCGGCAGCCTCGACGCGTTCAACGACCCCCGCGTCCTCTTGGCCTGCTCGCCGCCGCGCGGCACGCAGTTCACGCCGATCGACTGGCTACGCGAATCCGGCACCATCTACCTCGTCGGCACCCGCGACGCCCAAGCCCTCATCGCACCGCTACTCGCCGCGTTCGCCGAGGACATCCTGTACCAAGCCCGCCGGCTAGCGCTCACCGCGCCCGGCGGGCGTATCGAGCCGGCGCTGTATGTCATCGGTGACGAGATCACCAACATCGCGCCCCTGCCGTCGCTGCCATCGCTGATGAACGAGGGCGGCGGCTCCGGCATCGCGTCATCGATCTTCGCGCAGAATTCCCACCAGATCCTCGACCGGTGGGGCGACAAAGGTGGCCGCACCATCCTCGATTCGGCCAACGCCCGCCTGTTCGTCGGCGGCTCCGCCGACGTCGCAGGCCTCCGCGACGCGCAGTCCCTGGCCGGCAAAGTCGACGAGGTGTCCTCGGGGGCCTCCTGGGGCGGCGGCCGGGCCAGCGTCAACGCCAACGCTCGCCGCGAAGACCTGTTCGACATCTCCGACCTGCGCACCCTGCCCGAAGGCCGCGCCATCGCGCTGATCGGCAACCTCCCGCCCGTCGAACTCGACGTCCCGGCTTGGTGGCAACGCCCCGACGCCGCCGAGCTCACCGCCGGGCGCGACGTGTTCCGCCGCCGACTCGCGCAGGCGGCCTGACATGGACGACGTCCCCTACGAGCTCCCGCCGGACGCGTCACCGGAGATGACCGCGATCGCCGCCCTCCACGAGGGGCTGCACAGCCTGCACCTCACCATGACCGCCCTCAACGACCAACACGCGACCCTGACCGCGCGGGTGGAGCAAGTTGCCAAACGCAGTAAACGCAAGGCGCCGACGGACATGCCGTGGCCGCTGCGCTGGAATGAACTCGACCGCGACGCCGCGCAGGAAGCGTGGGCGTGGCTCATCGACTGGGTGGCCTGGTTCGTGCCCCGCTACCAGCTCGTCGAAGAGATTCCGCCGTGCTGGCCGCGCCACGGGGCGTTCCTCGAGGAACTGACGGCGCTGGCCGCCGGCTGGCAGGCGGCCACCGACGAGAACGCCGACCCCGGCGGACTGCTGGTGTGGCACGAACGCCTCGCCCGCGCCCGGCTGCGGTGGCGCGACTGGGACGAGAGCACCCGCTGCCGCAACGGCACCCACACCGTCCGCCAGCTCGACCTCGACTGGCCCCCTAACTGGCGCATCAACGCCTACCAGATCGCCGACGCCGACATCGCCAGCCGCCGCGCTACCGCCACGCAGACCGGCAACACCGCGCAGAGAGGTGCACAGCGATGACACACCCCGCGCCGGTCACCTCCGAGGCCACCTGGCGGGACCTCATCGCCGCCATCCGCAACGAGATCGACCTGATCCAGGGCCTGTACGCCGGCATCACCGCAGGCCTCGAAGAACAACGCGACAACGCCGAAGCCGAAGCCGAGAAAGCCGCCGCCGACACGCGAGCAGACCCGCCCGCCGACCCGACTACCCCCGACCTCGACACCGACCCGCTCGCTGAACAGGAGACCGACATGACCGATCCCCACGACCCCGACTTCGAGGCCGCCTACGAAGCCGACCAGGAGCTGCGCGACGACTACGAAGCCGACGGCGACCTCGACGGCGACTACGACCCCGAACCCGACCCGGACCACGACAACCCGGACCTGGAGCCCTGATGACCGACACCACCAACACCATGGACACACCGGGCACTCCGGACGCCGCGGACGAACTCACCGACTACCTCGACACCCTGCGCGCGCTCGGTGCGCACGGCGTCCGCATCAACGATGCGCTGATCGCCGCCCACGTCGCCAGCGACACACCAGCCCGCGTGACGGCCCTGACCGCGCTGCACCACGCAATCCGCGCGATGGCCGCTGCCACCAACGCCGCCATCGCCGTCCGGGTCGGCGACGGCCCGCCCGGAACCGCGCAGTGAGCCCCCGGTTGGCCGGAGCCGTCGCGTTGCTCGCCGCGCTCGGCCTGACGGCGGCCTGCACCCCGCACACCCCGGCGGGGACGCCGACCTCATCACCGCCGGTCGTCGCGGGATTCGCGACACCCGACGCCACGGCCGTGACCGCCGCCCTGCGGACGGCCGACGCGTACGTGCGGGCCTGGGCACGCCCTGACCTCGACTCCGCTCGCTGGTTGGCCGGCGTCGCCCCGTATACGGCGCCGCGCTACCGGGCGCTGCTGTCCACCGTCGACCCGCGCCACATCCCGGCGCGCACCGTCACCGGGCCCCCCACGACGGTGCGCACTGAGCCGACGGTGATCGTCGCCGACGTCCCGACCGACGCGGGAGCGGTCCGGGTCAGCTGCGAACCCGTCGACGGCCGGTGGCTCGTCACGACCGTCGAGCCCGTGGCGAGCCCACGATGACGCGGCGCCGCAAGGGGATGCTCGCCTGCATGGCCCTTCTGGTGCTGGTGTGCGGGTTGCCCTTGGGCGCCATCGTGTCCGTCCCCAAGCCCACCACCACCTGCGGTACCGGCAGCGGGGGAGGGCAACTGCGCAAACACGCCGGCGCCATCGGCGAATGGTCCAGCAGTGAAGTCGACAACGCTGCCGTCATCGTCGCCACCGGCAAGAACCTGCACCTGCCGTCGCGGGCCTGGGTGATCGCGGTAGCGACCGCCATGACTGAATCCGACCTCAGAAATTCCGATGTAGCCACCGACCACGACTCGGTCGGGCTGTTCCAGCAACGCCCCAGCCAAGGATGGGGCACCGTCGCCCAACTCATCGACCCCGTCTACGCCAGCACTAAGTTCTACAACGCCCTCGTCAAAGTCAAGAACTGGCAAACCCTGCCCTTGACAGTGGCGGCGCAAAGCGTGCAGAAATCCGGATTCCCAGACCGATATGCAAAATTCGAAAACGACGCTGCGCAAGTAGTAGCCGCAGTGACAGGTGATGCCACCATCACCTCGACGGGCGGCCCCGGCAATTGTGTCCCGGACTGCCCGCCTGTATCAGCTTCAGTGGACAGCGCTAAAGCGCCGTGCGCGGCGGTCGGCGGCATCTTCCAACGCGCCGAATCATGGCTGACGGCATGGTCGGGCGGGCCAGTCCCGTACCTGATGAGCAGCGCCCCAGACGCCCTCTTCCAGGGCTACCGGCGCGACTGCTCCGGATACGTCTCCATGACCCTAGGCCTGCCCGGACCAGGTATGGACACCGGCGCACTCGCTGCGCACTCCTCAAAGATCAGCAAGACGGAACTGCGCCCCGGCGACCTCATGATCAACCCCGCGCCGGGTGGCGCCGGGCACGTCGTCCTATTCCACAAATGGGCCGACACCTCAATGTCCAACTACTACGGATACGAACAAGCAGGCGACGGCGGAACGAAACATCACAAGATCCCATACCCCTATTACGGAACGTATTTTCTAGCGCCATATCGGTATGGGCGTTCATGACGGAGCGCCATTCCGCAATGCTTGCTGCAGTCCTGCGAACAACATTAGCCGTCGTCAAAGGAGTCCATATGCATCATCGCGACCTGAGCACCGCAAAGCCACAGTCGGACGACCGCGACCCGTGGCCGTGGCCCATTAACAGCGTCACCGTCCACCGACCCCACGACTGGCCGGTGCTCGACCGGAAGCCTACGTACGGCCAGCACCGACGCGCACCACGACCACGCCCCAGCGAACCCGTCACCGTCACCGACGACACCGCCACCACGGAGGACACCGTGAACACCTCACATGACGACCGCAACCACGACCTCGACACCGACGACGACCCAACGGCCGCGCAAGCCAACCAGCCGGAACCACCAGACGGCCACTACCGCGGCCGCCACCGCAGACCGCCCCGCTGGCGGCGGAACCCACCAGCGGACCCGGACCCGTCGCCGACGGACGCGCAATGAGCGAACTCGCCATCGACCAGCCGCCGGCGGTTCCACTGTCGGACACCGCTATGTCCGGACGAAGCGACGACTGCGACGCCGTGTCGGTGCTCTGCCGCGCCGCCCACCAGGTACGCCGCCACCTCGAACACACGGTCCTGCACCCGGCCGGGCTGAACTGGACCAGCTACGACGTACTTCACCTGGTCATCGCCCACCGCCAAATCGAACCGCAGACCATCGCCGCGATCAGCGGCCTCGCGAAAGCCACCGTCACCCTCGCCGCCAAGACCCTCGCCACCCGGCAACTCATACGCAGGGTGCCCGACCCCGGCGACCACCGACACCGCTTCCTACGCCCCACCGTGTCCGGCTGGCAGGTCCTGCACGAGCTGCGCCCCCGCATCCGCGCTGCACAACAACTCCTGCTCGCGGGAACCGTGGAGGGCGTACCCCCGGCGCTGCTGCACACCGCCGCCACCTTGACCAGACCCACGACCGACCACCAGATCGGACCGTCATGATCATGTTCAACACCCTGATGGGTGTCTGCGCCGGACTGGCGCTACTGCTCGTCCCGCGCTACTGGGCCAGCGTCCGCGGCGACCGGCTGCCGCTACAGATCGTGCACGGCGGCGACCAACACGGCTGGGCTGCCACCTTCGGCCTCCTCGGCACCGTCCTGACCGGACTCGGCGGCGTCATGACCATCACCCACCCCCTCGCCCCGGCCAAGCCCTACATCGACACGATCTTCGGCGAACCGACCCTGCTGCTCGGGGTGCTGCTGCTCGCCGCGGCCTGGCGCCTCGCCCACCGCGACGACCCGCTCGACGAGCGCCGGCTCCACGCACTGCTCGCCCCGGCCAGCGTCGTCGTGTTCGCGCTCGGCGTCGTCTTGGTCTGGTGCTGCCTGGCGATCCTGCGATTCGACGTCATCAGCGCCGCACCCGCCGCCGAACCCCTCACCGGTCTAATGCACGACCACCCCGCCATCGAGAACACCTTCTTCGCGGCCGTGCTCTACGGACCAGCCGCGATCGGCTGCCTGCTGACACCGTTCGCGCTCGACCCGCGCCGCCGCCGCACCTGGCTGACTCTCTACTGGTGCTGGACGATCGCCGGTCTCGGCTTCACCGCTTTCTCAGCGGTGAACTTCTACACCCACACCGGGATGCTCGTGAACGCCGTCCACGGCAACACGGTCTACCGCTGGTGACCCCGGCTCCCCGGCCACCACCCATCCCGCACACCAATTGCGAGCTAGCAATCCGCCCGCGCACCACCCTTCCCGAACGCAAACAGGAGTCACCATGCACGCGTATCGCACCGCAACCCGACTCGCCGCCACCATCACCGCCGCCGGGCTCACCGTCGCGGCAGGCGGATGCCACCATGACCGCAGCGACCCGTCACCTGCCGTCTCCGCCAGCTCACCAGGTGCGGTTTCCGGCGCGACCTCGCCGCCGTCGGTGCCCCCGTCGATGACTTACCCGAGGCCCACCTACAAGGCGGTCCGGAGCCCGTGCGACAGCATCGGGTTCACGGCGTTGCGGCCGCTGCTGGGCCAACCGGGGACCGCACCCGTCGCCGACCGCTTCGACCTCCGATCGAGGATCGCGTTCGCGCGCTGCGCCCGGCCGTTCGGTGGGGGCCAGCCACAGACCCTTGTGGTCATCTCTACCCAGCGCGTTGACGGCGGCACCGTCGACGACGTGTTCCGTAGTAAGCGCAACTTCGACGCTCGTGAAGCGCCGGTCACCGATATCCCCGCTCTTGGCGAGGGCGCCTACATCAGCACTGACCCGGCGATCGGCACCAGCATCACCGTCCATGACGGCAACTTGGCCGCTCAGATCACCGTCATGCATGTCCCGCCGGCTGCGCGAGCCGCGCTGAACGACGCGCTGACCCAGACCGCGCGAGAGGTGCTCGACGCCGCCACACCCTGACCCGTCCCCGTTGGCTGGTGGCCGCCGCGGCGTGCACCGTCACCGGACCGCGCCCTGGACAGAGGGAGCGATCCGACCCTCAGCACGATTCCTTTCGCACGCAGAGGAGATCGAGTGAAGCACGTCCTCGAGCTACAGCATGCGATCCTGCGCTCCCGCCTGCCCGCTCCAGCCAAAACCATCCTGTTGGCGCTGAGCGTCGTAGCAGACTGGGACACCGGCATCATCCCCGACCAGCACACCCCGTCGCTACCCACCCTGGCCGCGATGACCAGTCTCGCCAAATCCACCGTCACCGAATGGCTCGGCCCCCTGGAAAGCGCCGGGTGGCTCAAACGCGATCGCCCCGACCGCAGCCACCACCGCACCCGATACGCCCTCCTGCACGGTTCCCACGACCTCGTCGCTCTCACTCGCGCATCCCGCCGACACACCTCCAACAGTCCGGCTGGTGAGCCGGGTCGGCCGCCAGAGCTCCGGCCCGAACAGCCGGACGAAGCCAGTCCCCTTGAGGAACCGCCATCCAACAGACCTCTCAGGCGTGCGCACGCCCCTCAAGGCCGCCCGCAACCGGCCACCGATGCACTGAAGCAGGCCGACCAGATGACGAATTGCTCAGCTGACCGCATCGACGGAGCCGATAGTCGTCAGCCGCCCGGGGTTATCCACAGCGGTCCGCCTGGCGGATGGGTCCGCCAGGCGGACCCCGAGCGGCAGGTACCGCCAAGCGGACCCTCAGCAGTCCGCCAGGCGGACCCCGGGGTACCGCCAGGCGGACCCATGACGTTCTTGACCTCTCCTACGGAGAGGTCAACCACCCGGGACCATCCGCGCGCGCGTGACGCGCAAGGCGCAGCGCGGCGCCGCAACGACGCCGACGTCCGCGGCACCCGATTGCCCGCAACTTTCGACGTCACCGCCGAGATGGAGGAGTGGGCCCGCCGGAACACTCCCGACGTGGCCCAAAGCGCCACCGACGCCTTTCGCGACTACTGGCGGGCCCGCCCGGACCCCGAGGGCCGCAAGGCCGACTGGCTCGCCGCGTGGCGCGGCTGGATGCGCCGCGAGCAGGCCACTATCGAGCGGCAGCCTGGGTACCGTGGTCCCGCCCGGCAGACTGCCCCCATCGCGGCTATCCGGATTCCCGTCGAGGCGATGTGCCGAGACCACCGTGGCCACCGAGCTGCTACCTGTGGGCTGTGCCGCTCCGAACGCATCGAGGCCCGGTGACCGATGTCCACCAGGCTTCTACGACTATCACCGCAGTTTATGCCACTCGCCGTCTGTGGCTCGCACCCTTCCATACGGCGATGAGAGTGCTCGTACTACACCAGTTCGTCAGGGGTTTGAACGGCGGGCCTGGTCCGCGCGATCGTTCACGACTGGCATCGATCAATTATCGCGGGATGACACCCGAAAATCGCGGACAGAACCAGATGTGCCCAGGCCTTTACGAATATTTCTAGCTCCATCGATTGGAGTTCCGAGTATCTGGAACGCTAGGTCATCGGAGTCATCGTGAGTCCTGGATCTTCACTGGGGGTGGAAGTGAAAGAAAGTTGCGCCTCGCCCACCTAGCTGTCGATCCACGCCAGCCAGTCTCGCGCCGGGATGACGGATACTCGCGAAGATAGGAAGACAGTTTCCAGCTAGCCGGAAGGGCCGACTACAGAGAAGAGTGTGACGACGACTGTCAACCACGCGAAGGCGATGGCCGTCTAGCCTAATCCTCAGTTCGTCTTTCCCGACAGCCCGCCAGTTTCGGGCGTTCTCAGTTCCGGGGAGTAGCAAGTAGCGGGATTTGTGAATCCCGACCAGAAGATCCATATGTGGCCGCTCACCGGGCATAAGAACATCCGTTGCATCTGTTGGAAGATGTCAGCGAACCCCTTTTCGGCATCCCAAAGCTTTCCGAACTCCTGGTCTTTGATGATCAGCCATTCGTCTGGATTTTCTCCGCTAGTAGAAATAACTTCGCCACATACGCACCGAAACTTCCCCATGCAACCCCTCCTATTCGACGACAATAATTTCTCTCAACGGCGGATGCTCGGAAGGCGCTCCATTTGCGCGAGCAAGCAGTTGCTCCGCGTCGACTTCGGACGCCTTCAATTCTGAATTTCGTAGATTCAGAACGACGCCGCCGCCTTCGACTTGGTCTCGCTTCGCTTTAATATTTGACGCAATTCTGTCGAGGTTCTTCGTCTTGGGTGAGTAGATATCGTACTGCTTTCCGTTGACCAGTAGATCCGAGGTGTTCACACCCCGAGTGCCCCCGCCTTGAGGCGGGTCCCGAAGCACGACTGCATTGCCAAGCTTGGCGACTTCCTCTGCTGCGGCCACTTCCTCTGGGGTGGCCTCCTTGCCGGTAATTGTAAGGCATCCTTTGCCGATTCGGACGCAATCGCTATGCCCTCCGCGGAAATTCTTGCCTAGGAAGTCGGCTACCGAAGACACAATGTCGAGAATGGTTTCGAAGGTCTCAATATGTTTGCGAATCTCTTCCAGGTCTTCGCAATACCCCGGACGATTCGCAATCCTTCTGCATTTATCTTGGAAGTAATATTCTTTTACTGCCTCGGCGATGGAACCGTCGCCGAACTCGAATTTGCCTTGGTTTTCGACGAACTCCTTAATGATTAGTCGCTCGTAATCATCAAGGCTGTTTCCGAATGCTGGCGCCTTAATGCGACGCTGCTGCGCATAAGCAATAATTCCCTGACATTGCGATACGCATAGCTGCGTTTCTGGATCCCACTCCAGTACGCGGGGATACTCCGCGTTGAAGAGCCATGCCTCGTCGAGATGGCTTGAGGGAACGAACAGTGTGCCGTCATTGATGTATTGCGTTGAAACGAGTTGATAATACGGGCTAATCGCGCCGACGCGTAGGCGTCGGACATCTGTCGTTGAAGCTCCCGTGTCCAAGGTGACGACGTCGCTCTCAGTTGCCACAATGCCGCCGTTGGTGCCGGTCCAGAGACCTGCTGGTTGCAGGCTCATCGCGCCGGACTTGCTGATTTCGGCGATTTTTGCGGGATGGTCCGGTGTGTAGGCCTTCACATAGAGCTTGTCGCCGGTTGTGGTCATGTACCCGGGCTCGATGGGGTAGGGCAGGGTATTGGTGACCGTTGTGATGGTGCCGCCGATGGGGGTTGCCGACACTTTGCCGTCGGTGTCGGTGACCGGCAGCGATTTGAGTGTGGTTCCGTTGATCAGCCAGATGTGGGTTCGGTCGGCTGTCATGGTGGAGCCAGCCGTGATGTTCTGGCTCACGGTGTTAGTGGTTCCGGTGCGGAGTCCGTACTGGTACAGGGTGCCGTAGTCGGTGAGGGTGTAGAGGTGTTCGCCTGCTATGACGGATCGTCCGGTGAAGCTGCTGATGATGCGGGCGGAGCCGGTGGCGGGGTTGACCGCGCGGATTCCGCAGGATTCGGAGGTGTAGATCAGGTTTCCGTCGTTGCCGATGATGGTGGGGTAGCGGAAGGTGGCGTCGTCGCGGGTGGCGCCGTCACGGCAACTGATGGTGGCGGCGTTGCCTGCGGCGGGCACCGTCGAGCCTGTGCGCGTGGTTCTGAAGATTTGTGACGCGTTAGCGGTGTAGATGAAGTCGTCGAGAATGGTCAGTCCCCATCGCGCGCCGGGCAGGGAGGCGACCGTCGTGACCGCTGCACCCGACAGGTTCGGCGCCAGCGGTGCCGGTGGGGTGTAGGGGCGGACCGCCTCGATGATGGCAGCGAGACCCAGTTGGTCACTTGCGTAGAGACGGATGCCGTCGGTGGCAATGCCGTTGACGAGGCTGAGCAGATCGTCGCGGTGGGCGCCGTCACCGGCGACCAGTTGAGTGCTGCCGGTGGTCTTGCTGATACGCAGGATGGTGTCGTTGTGGGAGCGGACGTAGATGTAGTCGCCGACCGACAGCGGGCTGTGCCACAAGCCGCTCGGGATTTCGAGCCTGCGGCGTTCACCGTTCATGGTGGTGACGTCGATGCCGTGAAGTCGTGCCTGTGGGTCGAGGACCCATACGTGGGTGTCGTCAGCGGTGATCGGGCCGTAAATCTCCTGGCCAGGTTTGGTGAGTACCCGGCGTTCGCCGGTCTGCAGGTCGTGGCGGATCAAGGAGCCGGAGCTGTTGTTGACGTAGAGGTACTGCCCGACGATGGCGTAGGAGTCGCCGTTGGTTTCGGAGTTGATGATTTTGCGGGTGGCGCCGGTGTTCGGGTTGGTGGCGCGCACGCCGCAGTTGTAGTCGGCGGTGTAGATGAGGAAGCCGTCGTTGCCGATGATGCGGGGGTTGGTGAAGGTGGCCGATCCGCTGACAGCGTCGGCGCAGCCGGACGTCGTACCGCCGGCGAGGTCTTCCGACGCACCGGTGGTGGTGTCGGTCCGGACGATGCGTTTGTCGACTGCCGTGTAGGCGACGCCGTCGATAACCGTGATGCCCTTGGTCCACTGGTCGGGCCCGAACCGGTTCACGCGGCCCGAGTTGAGGACCGGCGCGGGCGGGGCGGACGGGTAGACGCGGGCGGGTGCCGGGCTGATTGCGGCGAGGCCGCGGTCATCGCTGACGTACAGGCGAGCGCCGGCGGCGGCGAAGCCGCTGATGCCGTAGACGAAGTCGCCATCGGCGCCGTCGCCGGCGATCAGCTGGACGGCTCCGTCGGACTTGTTCATCCGGTAGATCTTGGTGCCGTCTTGGGAGCTGAAGTAGATGACGTCGCCGACCGAGATGAGCTGCCCGGCCCAGTCGAAGGGCATGGCGAAAGAGGCCGGGTTGATGGTCGGCCCGCTGTTGTTGAGCCGGTAGATCTTGTTATTGGTGAGGAGCCAGACGTAGTTGTCGTCGGCGGTGATCTTGCCGCCGATCTGTTGGCCGCCAGGGTTGAGGACACGACGTTCGCCGGTTTGCAGGTCGTGGCGGATCAGAGATCCCCACTTGTTGCTGACGTACAGGTAGGGTCCGACGATGGCGTAGCTGTCGCCGTTGGTTTCGGCGTTGACGATTTTGCGGGTGGCGCCGGTGCTCGGGTTGACCGCGCGGACGCCGCACCTCCAGTGGGCGGTGTAGATCAGAGTGCCGTCGTTGCCGATGATCTGCGAGTTTTCGAAGGTCGCTGCCTGACCGGTCGGGGCGTCGAGGCAGGTCATGGTCGTGCTGCCGGCGTGGTTGACGGTGGCACCTGTGTCGATGTCGGTCTTGGTGATACGTCCGTCGACTGCTGTGTAGGCATAGCCGTCAAGCACTGTCACGCCGAAGTGGAGGGCTGGATTGCTGGGACCGAATCGCTGTACGTGTCCCGCGGTTAGTTCCGGGCTGGCGGGTGCTGGCGCGTATGAGCGGGCGGGCGCGGCAGTGATGGCGGCGAGGCCTTGTTCGTCGCTGACGTACAGGCGGGAACCGGCGGAGGCGGCGAAGCCGGTGATGCCGTAAAGGAGATCGCCGTTGGCGCCGTCGCCGGCGATGAACCGGGTGGCGCCGTCGGACTTGTTCATCCGGTAGATCTTGGTGCCGTCTTTGGAACTGAAGTAGAGGAAGTCGCCGACCGAGACGAGCTGCCCGGCCCAGTCGAAGGGCATGCCGAAAAAGACCGGGCTGGTGGTCGGCCCGCTGTTGTTGAGCCGGTAGATCTTGTTATTGGTGAGGAGCCAGACGTAGTTGTCGTCGGCGGTGATCTTGCCGAGTAGCTGTTGGCCCTCGGGGGTGAGGACACGGCGTTCGCCGGCTTCCAGGTCGTGGCGGATCAGAGATCCCCACTTGTTGTTGACGTAGAGGTAGCGTCCGACGATGGCGTGGCTGTCGCCGTTGGTCTCGGCGCTGATGACCTTCTCGGTTGCTCCATTGTGTGGATTGACTTTGCGAACGACTCCGCAGCCGTAGTCGGCGACATAGATTCGGTTGCCGTCGTTGCCGATGACGTGAGGGAGGCTGAACGTGGCCTTGTCGCCGTCGTCGGCGTCGTCGGTGCACCCTGCCGTGGTCTGCCCGGCCCGCCACACCGACAGGCCAGTCGGGGAGGTTTCGACGATGCGCGTGCCGACTGCGGTGTACGCGTTGCCGTCCAGGACGGTGACGCCCCGATTGACGCCGCCCAGGCTGAACCTGTCGACGACACCGGCGGGGAAGACGGGGCCGGTAGGTGCTGAAGGGTAGACGCGCATCGGGAAGGAGGCATATCCGATGCGGCCCTTGGTGCTTGCCGCCGTCACGGTGACGGTGTAGGCGCCGGCGGCACGGGCGGTGCCGGTGATAACACCGGTGGCAGGGTCGATGGCCAGGCCATCGGGCAGCCCGTCGGCCCGCCACGAGAGCGTGCCGACCGCTTCCGCGACGGTCATGTTCAGCACGGGTACGTTCTTGTCCTGATCGATGGGTGCGGGTGTCGGCGTCGACAGGGTGAGGGCGGGCAGGATGTCCGCGGTGGAACCCCGGGCTTCGATCTCGTCGACCAGGGTCCACGCCCCAGCGCCGTTGACCGTGACTCGCACGTAGCGGGCGGCCTGATTCAGGCCGACGGCGCGGTACGCGCGCACCTGGTCAGCCGCCGAAACGTTCGGCCGTGACACCGTCGCGATATCGGTAAATTCTTGCGCGTCGGTGGAGAGCGCGTAGGCCACGGTCAGGGGCAGCTGGATGCCGGCGGCCCGGTCTTGCAGCCAGGTGGTGGTGATCTCGGTGAGAGGGCGGTTGATGCCGAGGTCGACGGTGAACGAGTAGCTGTTCTGGTTGTGGCGGCCCTGCCACGCCGGTCCGGCAGCGGCGCCGCCGTGGACGCCGTCGGTCAGCGGGAATTGGCCGTGGCTGGGGAGGGCCGGGTCGGCCAATGTGCTGACGGTGTAGGTGCACCCGGTGTCGGTGTCGCTCTGCTTGCAGGCGGCGTAGTTTTCGGGTGCGGCAGGCGTCGGCATGGTGGTCACCGCCGCCTCGTCGCTGGGCACCGACTCGAGGTTGTCGGCGCCGAGGGCGATGACGCGGTAGCGGTAGCCGGTGGCTCCGTCAAGCTGCCGGTCGAACAAGCCTGTGTCGGATCCGGTCGTTGCCACGAGGGCGCCGTCACGGTAGATCCGATACGCGGTCGCTCCAGGCACCGCGCTCCAGCTGAGCGCGACAGTCTGCGGTTCAGTTGCTTCGGCGGTCAGCCCGCCGGGGACGGCAAGCGCGACTGTCCACAGGAACATGGCCCGATCGGTGCGGCCGGCGGCGTCGACGACGGTCACGGTAACGGTCGAAGTGCCAGCGTTGGTGGGCGAGCCAGCAATCGCGCCGCTAGCCGGGTCGAAGGTCAATCCGGCACGCAGACCGTGCACGGTCCAGGTGTAGGGGGCGGTGCCGCCGCCAGCCGTCAGGGGCAGGTGGGTTTGCTCACCGACGGTGGTGTTCTGTGCGCCGGGATCGGTGGCGGCGAGGGCGTCGGCCGTGGTCCAGGTAACGATGGTGCGGGCGGTGCTGCCGCTGGCGTCAGTGACCGTGACAGTGACGGGCCAGCTTCCAGTAGCGGTGGGTGTGCCGGTGACCTGGCCGGTAGTGGCGTCGAGGCTCAGCCCGGTGGGCAGGCCTGCTACGGACCACCGGTAGCCGCCGGTGCCTCCGATCGCGGCGAGCTGCAGCGAGGTCGCGACACCGATGGTTCCGGTCTGGGCACCCGGATCGGCGAGGGCCACGGGTCCAGCGATGTTCCAGGTGAACGACGTCGTGGCGGTGCGGCCAGCGGCGTCGACGACGGTCGCAGTGACGACCGAGGTAGTGGCCGAGCTGGGGGTGCCGGTGATGGTGCCGGTCGCGGTGGCTGTCAGGCCGGCAGGCAGACCGCTGACGATCCAGGTGAACGGCGCGGTACCACCGTCTGCGCTCAGACGCACATCGGCGATGGCGGCGCTGGCGGTGCTGGTGTGGGTGCCCGGGCTCGCGATCGTGACCGGAGCGCCAACGGCGATCGGGAATGCCAGCGTGCTGGTGATTTTGAGGGCGTCGGTGACGGTGACCGACACGGTCGTCGTGGCAGCGGTGGTCGCGGTGCCGCTGATGAGGCCAGTGCTGGACTTGATAGACAGGCCGGCAGGCAGTCCGGTGGCAGCCCACGTGTACGGGGCTTTGCCGCCGGTGGCGCTCAGTTGCCGGGCCATGGCGACGCCGGTGGTGGCGTGGACGGTGCCGGGGTGGGTGATGGTGGCGGCTGCGGCGATGGTCCAGGTGAATCCGGTGGCTCCGGACGTGCCGGTGGTGTCGGTGGCGGTGATGGTCGCGGAGTAGACGCCGTTGGTGGTCGGGGTGCCGGTGACCACACCGGTCGCGGTGTCGATGATGAGGCCGGGCGGCAGGCCGGTGGCGGTCCAGGCGTAGTTGCCGGTGCCGCCTGCGGCCTTGATGGTCAGCGGGGTGATTGCCGTGCCGATGGCGCTGCCGCGGCTGCTCGGGTAGGTGACGATGACGCCAGTGGCGAAGGAGAACGACACGCTGCCGGTGTTGCCGTCCCTGTCGGTGACAGTCACCTTAGGGGTGTAGTTACCAGCCGTGGTGGGCGTACCGGAGATGGTGCCGGTGGCGGGGTCGAGGGTGAGTCCGATGGGCAGTCCGGTCGCGGTCCAGCGGTACGGCGCTGTGCCGCCGCTGGCAGCCAGGGCCTTGGTGTAGTCGACTCCGGTCGGGCCGACCTGGCCGTACGGGTTGGCCACCGTGATCGGTGCCACGACGTTCCAGCTGAATGAAGCGGTGTGGGTGCGTAGCCCTGCGTCGGTTACGGTCACCGTCGCGGTGTGGCTGGCCAGGGTGGTGGGGGTGCCGGAGATGACGCCGCTGGTGGAGTTGAGGGACAGACCGGCGGGCAGGCCACTGCCATTCCACGTGTAGGGAGCGGTGCCGCCCGTCGCGGCCAGGGCGACAGATACGGGGCTGCCGCTCGGGTCGTTGCGGGTGCCCGGGTCGGTGACCTTCAGCAGGGCGGCGACGGTGAACGGGACCGAGATGGTGGTGGCAACGTTCGCGGCGTCCGTTGCGGTGACCAGCACCGGTCCGGTGACTGCGGTGGTGGGGGTGCCGGAGATGAGGCCGGTGCTGGACTTGATGGACAGGCCGGCGGGCAGGCCAGTGGCCGCCCACCAGTAGGGAGCCTTACCGCCGGTGGCAGCCATCTGCTTCGACACCGGCACGTCGATGGTCGCGTGAATCGGACCGGGGTCGGCGACGGTGGCGCCGACGGCGACGGTCCAGGTGAAACCGGTCGCGCCAGAGACACCGGCGCCGTCCGTCGCGGTGATCTTGACCGAGTGGACGCCGGCGGTGGTGGGAGTACCGGTGACGACCCCGGTGGTCGCGTCGATGCTTAGACCCGCAGGGAGGCCCGTGGAGGTCCACGTGTAGATACCGGTACCGCCGGCGGCCTTGAGCGCCAAGGGAGCAATCGCGGTGCCGATGTTGCTGGCCCGGCTACTGGGATAGGTAACGATGACCCCGGTGGCGAAGGAGAACGATGCGAATCCCGCAACGCCTGTGGAGTCGGTGGCAGTCACCTTGGTTGGATAGCTACCCGCCGTCGCAGGCGTGCCCGAGATCAGACCGCTTGACGCGTCGATCGTCAGACCCGGCGGGAGGCCGGTGGCAGACCAAAGGTAGGGGGCTGTGCCACCGGACGCTGTCATCGCCTTCGCGAAGGCGACGCCGGTGGGGCCTGCCTGGCCGCCCGGGCTGGTAACCGTGACCGTGCCAGCGGCCGACGCCGGCGGCACCGTCAGGAACTGCGTTAGCACCGCGAGCACGCAGGCCAAGGTCAACGTCACGAGACGGCGAGGACGCCGCCCTTGATCGCGAACAGCGCGCACCACGAACGAACGAGGTTCCTGCCGCAGCATCTGCAACCTTTCGACAACCAACAGATGTCTGAACGATACGATTCGCGGCTTTTGTTCAGCAGGTGCGATTGGTGGGCGACGGCTCAGCCGATGAGTTCCTAGGCCGTACGACTTGGGCAAGAGTCCACGGCCGTGCGGGCTATGCCGAGGCCCACAGCCGAATCAGAAGCCCATCCCAGTACCAACAGTCTCCGACAGCACGACGAAAGGGCGCAGGCGCCGAGACACGTTAAGAACCTCTCATCCGAAGGCCTTAAGTCGTCGCCGACTGGCTTCTTCGGCAGGGCTCGCCGCGACCCGGGCGGGCGTACACCTGGTCGGTGAAGGTTTTCATCGTGAACTGGTCCGGCACCGGCGCCAGCTCGCCGGCAACACCACCGGCGACCTCGACGTTATCGGAAGCTTCGGAGTCTGTTTCGCGCGTTGAACAGGAACGGTTGGTCTTCGCCGATCCGACACGCGGCTTGACCTTCATCCGGCCGCCGACACTCGCCCGGCCGGTGCCCAGCCACCAATGCCGCTACCCTCGACGATCGCTGAGTAGCTTGAGGTAACACGGCTACCGGCACCGCTGTCCGAGATTCTGGACCCGTGATGCTGTTGCCAGCGGGGTTGGCGGAAGCCGGCGCAGAGCATCCATCCAGTGAGTCGGATGGTCGAGATTGCCGAAGCTGATCACGCGCAATTCACCCAGATGGCGCCGCCGACGGGTATCGGAGCCGATGTCATCGACGATGCGGTCTGCGCGCCGTCCGTGTGGCAGTAGCAGCTAGTCGAGGGTGGGATCGGTTTCCAGTTCGAGGTCCCCGTCCAGCTCCGGGTGCGTGTCGATGTCGTGGTCGAGAAGCCGGTCGTGGGCGTGGTCGGCGTCCTCGGTGAGGTGCTCGGGTACCGGGCGTTGGTGGGGTCGGGGCTGGGTGGCGTCGACGGCTCGGATTTTCGCGGTGGTGTCGCGTACGGCGCTGATGAGGTCTTTCATGCCGGGGTTGGTGCGGTGTGCGCGGCGGGTGAGTTCGGCGGCTGCGGCGAGTCCGGCGTAGCGGGTGGGCAGCGCAGTGGTGTACCAGTTGGTCCAGGTGTGGTGCCGTTGTTCGAGCACGTCCACCTTCGTGCGGGCGGTGTCGACGCGGCTGCGAGCGTCCTGGAGGTTGTCTTGCAGGCGTTGCAGGTCCTCGCGGGGCAGTTCGAGGGTGGCGGTTGTGGGGTGCTGTCGGATGGCATCGCGCACGCCGAGCGGGCTGGTTGCCCACCACCGTTGCCGTTGCCCGGTGGCCTGTTTCTCAGCCAGGTCGGGACGTTTCTGGGCGGCCGCGAGCTCCAGATGGCTGGCGCGCAGGTGCTGCTCGGCAGCAGCAAGTTCGGTGTGCGCGACGCGCAGCGCGCCGGCCACGTAGTCGGGAGCGCGGCGTTCGGTAGAGCGTTGCAGAGCGACAAGCTCGCGTAGCTCGTAGTCGGGTGCGGCGGCGACCTGCCCGGCGAGGGTGGCGATGCCGAGGACGATGTGCGCGCGCTGCCACGCTCCCCAACGGATGGGATCACGGGTCGACGGTTCGGGTCCGATGGGTTCGTCGCCGGTGACTGCGTACCGGTCCCGGTAGGTCGCCACAACCGCGGCGCGCGACAGCCACTGCTTATGCCCTGCTTCGTCTTCGGGAACGGCGCCCAGCGCTTGCGCCCAGGTGGGTTGGCGCAGGGCAGCGAGGTCGGCGAGCGTTTCGACGCGGCGATCGGCGCGTTCGGCGACCTGACGCAGCGCGTCGGCCAGGTCGTGGTCGCCGGTCGTGACGATGCGGGCGGTGAACGACGCTGCTTGGGCGGGGCTGGTGGCGATCCTCGGATCGGGTTGCAAGTCCTTGTACGAGGTGTCGATGCGCCAGGCGAGGACCGCGGCGACGTCCTGCGCGGAATCCAACTCGCGGCTGGCGGTGACCGAGCGCAGGACATCGAGGGGGTCGTGGCCGGCAGCGGCGAGCGCGTTGAGCCGCTGCGCAAGCGCGGGCATGGCCGGATCGGCGGCCAGGCGTGCAGCGACATCCGTGCCAGCGGCGCCGCGGACGACGGCGATGTACTGGCCGGCGGTGGCGCGGGCGGTGAGGTCGTCGTAGACCGGCCCCCAGAAGTGCAGGGAGTCCGCGTCGGCCCACAGCGTCCGTTCGGTTTCGGTGGTGGACCGGTCGGCGCTGTCGGCGCGCAGGATTTCGGCCAGGACGGTGACGCCGGCGGAGGGCTGCTGCGTGGGGTGTCCTTCGGGGGGTTCGTCGTTCACGATGACCGCGAGGAGGTTGAGCAGGCGTCCTCGGGTGGCCATCACGTAGAGCCGGGCGCGGCTGGTGGCTTCGTCGACGAGCGCGCGGGCGACATCGACGGTGCGTCCCTGCGCGGAGTCGACGGTCGCCGCGTAGGCGAGTTGCACGTGCTGGGCCACGTAGTCGGCGGGCAGCGTGGTCGCGGCCCGGGTGGTGGTGTTCTCTACCAGGAGCTCCCCGTCCGGGCCAAGCTCAAGGACCTTCCACTGGTCGCGGTTGGCGACGAAGAGGCCCCCGGCGGCCAGTTCGCGGTCGTTGCGGCGGGTCACGACCGTGTCCCCGACGCCGGCCTTGGTGCCGTTGCCGAGCTGCACGGTGCGCCCCGCCGGGACGACGCCGGCACGGATCAACGAGCGGCGGGCCTGCGCCGCGATGACGGCGGCGTCAGCTTCGGTCTCGACCAGGATGAGACTGGTACGGCCTTGCAGGATGTCCGCGGTCCACCCGTCGATGACCCGCCGGGTGAGGGTCTCGCGGTCCCCGGACATGACTCGGCCGCGGCGGTCGTATTCGGCGAGCACGGTCGTGTCTCCGGCGCGCAGTCGGAGCGACGCGGGGCCTTCCCACACGTCGGTGAACCGGCGGACCTCCCGCAGCTCGACGGTGTTGCCGAGCGAGGCGAGGTAGCGGAACATGCCGCCGGGCCCGATCGCGGAGATCTGCTCCGGGTCGCCCACCAAAATGAGCTTCCCGGCGACTGGTTCGAGTAGATGCGCCAGGTGTACCAGGTCAGGGGTGGAGACCTGGGATGCCTCGTCGACGATCACCCATTGCCCTGGAGCGAAGGCCCAATCAGCGGTGGTGGTGCCCTCCGGCGGCGAGTGCTGGGCGTGCAGCCACATGGCGATGTTCTCGGTGCGAATACCACCCTTGCCGTTGGCGTCTGCGGTGGCAGCGGCGAGGACGAACGCGGCGTTCTGCCCCACTGTCAACCCCAGCACTGGCACGCCCGCCTCGTGTCCGGCGGCGGCGACGGCACGTTGCAGGTAGGTCTTGCCGGTGCCGGCGGGACCGACGATGCCGGTGACCCGCCGGTCGTCACCGAGCACGGCGTGCAGCGCTGTCCGCTTCTCTACGGACAGGTCGAGGTCGTCGGCCACCCGGTCCAGCAGCACGTTTGGAGCTGCGGTGGCCCCGCGGCGGGCGGCGTAAGCAATGAAGTCCTTCTCCGCGTTCAGGACCGGCTCGGTGGAGAACACCAGGTCGCGGTGGCGGCTGTAGATGCTTTGCCGGTCACTGCCGCGCAGCAGCGACGGCCCCCACTCGACCAACGCGGGCGGCGTCAACACGCGCAGACCAGCGGTTCGCGTACGCACGGCGCGGGCGGCGAGGCGCTGCACGTCCTGCCAGTCCGCCCGCCTTGCGGTTGGGGCAACGTGCAGGATCCGGCCGAGCGCCAGCTCGAGGTGGTCGATCCTGAATACCGCTCGTTGGGCGGTGACGTCGGCGACCGCCCGTTCGACCGCCAGATGCGGCAGTCGCCGGATCGCGGCGTTGACCATCCGGGCGCGATCGTCGTCACGATCGATACCAAGGTCGAGGGCCGCCGAGTTCAGGTTTTCTACGCTCAGCTCACGCGCTGGACGTTCCCGGACGGCGTGCCTGATCACCCGCCGGGCGTCGCGGTCGACGTCATCGAGGACGCGGCCGGAGACGATCTGCCGCACCTCCGTCGTGGTGTCCAGGCCTGCCGCCCGATCCTCGCGCCGCCACCTAGCGACCGCTTGGCGGGTCGACTCCGTCCCGTGCTTGACCGGTCGGGTGCTCAGGGTGGCGTCCTGGGCGGAGCGCCGCCACCGCCCGATCGTGAGCCCCTGCCGACCGCTCCCGGGAGTGGTGGCGCGGCCGGTCATTTCGGCCTCGATGGCCGCGCGGCGCTTCGCATACTGCACGAGCGCGCGGGCACTGATCCCGACGATCTCCCGGATCGGCGAGTTCGCGCGCTCGGCGAACCGGACCCCGAGGCGTTTCCCGAGTTCGTTCTCGACGGCCCGTTCGTAGGCGACCCTTGCGCCGATGCTGGCCTGGTAGAACGCTCTGCTGTCCAGGGCGAGCCACTGCTCACGACCGTCGCGGACGACGCGCACCTTCGAGCTGACGATGATGTGCGAGTGCAGCTGGGGGTCCTGTTCACGCGACATGCGGTGGTCGAACACCATCGCCGCCAAGCCGTCGGTGTCGACCTGCGTGATCCCGTTCGTGCCCGTGCGCGTGAACGCGCCGTGCGCCCGCAGGTGCTCAAGGGTGGCGCGGACGCCCTCGTGGTGGGCGGCCATGACCTGTTGCTTGACGTGGTCATCGCCGAACGCCCACAACAGCGACACACTCTTGACCGGGGAGACGGTGACGTCGAAGCCCGCCACCGGCCGCCGCTCCGGCGCCGTCCAGATGGACAACCACACCTGCGCGACCTGCTCGTAGGTCGCGTCAGCGGGGAGCTTTCCCCACGCCGTCTCGGTCGCCGACGTGCGCGCAGCATCGTCCATCGGCACGTACTGGCGCCACAACCTGCCGAGCTGCTCGCCGCTTACGGGGTGTTTGCCCTCGCCGATCAGGTTACGCATCTGCGGCTCGGTGACCTCGCCGCGAAGCCCGAACAGGGCGTGGCTCTGGCCGGCCCACCAGCCGGGCGCCTCGCCGTTGGCGGCCGGGTCGGCGTGGTAGGCGACCACCGAGGAGCTGGCGGCGGGCCGGAAATCGTGGCGGCCGGTGGCGACCTGCTGGGTCAGATAAGTGATCCCCGCACCGGGTGCGATACGGGTGACCGAGAGCATGACGCCCAGCGTAGGCCGCGACCCGCCCCCTTATCGACATTGGAATGCCAGGGGGTGTGCATATTCCACAAGAGCATGGAGAGGCACCCGAACATGCGTGCAGGTGGCTGCGGGTGTGGCCAGTAATGAACGAATGGGCGAGAAATTCAGACCAACTATGAACGATTCCAGGTCATAGCCTGACTGCTCGGGTAATAGGTAGCGTGATTTTATGGCGAGTAGGGCGACGAACGAGACGATTGCGGAACTAAAACGACGTCAGGCGGCAGAGCTGGAAGCGTTGACCGATGTGACGGCGGCGTCGGGAACCGTCGACCGCGTCCGGCAGCGGCGCGCGGACGCGTTGGAGCGGCTGGATGCGGACGTGCGCGATGCGGAAGGCCGCGAGGATATGGCGCTGGCCGTGCTGGCGGTGCTGCGCCCGGACGTGGCGGCGGGAATCGCGGACGTGACGGCGGCGCGGGTGCGACAGGCGCAGCAACGCGCGCCGGTGGAGGAGGTCGGCGCGCGGGTGCAAGAGCTGACCGGGGCCGCGCCGCCGCGTCGGCGGGGGCGCCCGCGTGGCGCGGGTCGACCGGCGGCGGAGACGCCGGGCAGAGTTCCGGCGGCAGGCGGGAGTTACGACGATGGCCCGATCGCGGGCGGTTCGCCGGACATGCCGGACGGGTTGCCGTCGAATGACGGCAACCCTTGAGCGGCTGTGACGGCGGGTGTCTTTAGGCGTTGCCCGCGTCGGCGAGGGTCACGCCGTACTGACCGAAGATCGCTTCGGCGCGCTCGGTGGCGGCGGCGTCGAGCGGTGCTCGGTCGTCGTGGTGGTTGGCCAGCACCGGGGCTAGCTGCTCGGCGATGTCGGTTAGGTCGTCGAGGGTGAGGGTGGCGACGGTGGGGGCGAACGGCATCGGTGGGTCCTTCGGGCCGTGGGGTGTTGAGCCTGGGGTGCGCCGCGCGATAGCCTTGGGATCGACCTGCTTTCACGGCGCGTTCGCGCGCCGGTGAATCGTTTGGTCAGCGTTTGGCCGACGGACCTTGCCCGGTACAACCTCTCGGGGTTGTCCCCTTCGGGGGCCGTCGGCCTCTTACGTGCCAGGGGCAAGCGGCGTCGGGTGCGCTGCGGTCGGCATGTACGCGGGCGCGGGGTGCGGGCGGAGTTCGCGGCCCCGGTTGCCTTTTCCGGGAGCCGCGAACTCCGCAGAGTCAGTGACCTAGAACGGGCAGGGCAGGGCGCTCGTGTCGAACAGCGGCGCGGACAGCATGGCGACCAGTGCCGGGGGGTCGGCGCGTCCTTCATTCTTCTCGTCGGTCTTGAGCATGTCGATCAGGTCGTCGGGGACTTTCGCGTAGGTGCTCACCATGTCCACGACAGCGCCCGGGTCGGTGACCTCGAAGAAGTCATCGCCGATGGCGTGGGTGGGGGCGTCGTACTCGTTGTCGTCGCCGGTCAGGTAGACGTGGGCGAAGTACGAGCAGAGCGGGCGGTCCCATCCGACGATGACGCAGGAGACAGTCTCGTCGATGGGCACGAGTTCGCGACGGCTCACGATTCCTACTTTCAGTTGTTAATCGTTTATCAGCGTTGCCAGGGTTTGCCCTCCCTGACTCGTTAATCATAGCGCATTTAGTGGCATTTATCTATGCGCTGACCTGGCCTTATTTGTGGTGTTGACTGTTTGTTTTCGGGCCTTGCCGTAGGTGGCTCGGTGTTTGTGGGTCATCCCGTCGCCTGATCTTCGATTCATCGCGCCGGGCGTCGGGCCGCAAGTGGGTTCCTTGTGGTTCGGCGTTCGGTGTGATTACCCCTTGGGGCAGGCGGCGGGATGACCCACGCCGAGACACCCACCCACCGTGAGAAATAGTTGCTGCTCATCCCGGAGCCTGCCCCGCCGGCGAGGCGCGGGGTCCAGCGCCGGCGCTGGCCCGGCGGGAGGCCATCGGCCGCAGGCCGATTCGCTGGACGTCGCGTTCCTGCATGCTGCGGATACCGGACCGAAACGGGGCACTGGCGGGTGGAGGACCCGAAGGTCCTCCACCGGTGCCCGCTAGTAGTTGCGGACGATAGCCAGTTCGATCATGTCGGCTGCGCGGTCGGGGTTGAAGGCGTCCTTCTCGCCGGTTAGGACGTAACGGCGGCGGGGGCGGCGGGCCGCGTCGTCGGCGCCCGTGTCGCGGCGGGTGCGGCGGACGGTGAGGTCAGAGGTGCGGTACATGGCGTTGCCTCCTCGGCGGTGTGTGGGTGCGGCTGGCTCCCGTTCGTGCCCGGGGCTGCCGCGTTGCCAGGTCGGTGGCTGCCCGTGGTCGGCCGAGTGGTGGTCAAGCAGGAAGGGCAGGAGATCTTGGAAGCGTGGCCGCCTTCCGGGAGATGAATTAGTGACCGCGCTTCCAAGATGTACTGACCGGCTTGACCGTTGCCGGTCGGCTCGGGCACCACTGGGGGCCGGGAATGCGGTACCCCGGCATGAACGGCGGCCTGCATCCCATCGCCGCCACGGTGACGCCATGTGTGTCAACGCTTTCTGAAGACTGACCCCCTGTGGTCCCGAGAGACGCCAGGGGGTCAGTTTTCAGGAGACGGCGACACATGTGCGCCTTTGGCGTGCCGTTCGCCGCGCCGAGGCACCCGGGACAGTGGCGGCGGTGCTGTCCATGACGGCTACGGCCTGCCGGCGGTAGGCTTCTCCAGGCGGCTATCGGGCCGCAGGCTCGATCCGGCATTAACCGTTCCCACCCGGTCACGGTGATAGGGGCGGCTGGTCCGTTCTGGACGCGCCAGCGGCCATGGGCCGGCCGCACCGGTCCGGCGGGAGCATACGGTCTGTACCCTCGCCCACCTACGCAAAGAAGATCTTGATCGTGGTTCTTGTCGCGGGGGTTCGTCGTTGACGCCTGCTCTGCGGCGAGCTTCGAGTGCAGGATGCCGGCATAAGTCAGAACGTTGCCGCGGATCGCCGGGGTGTCGGCGGGTGGAGCGGGCTGAGTTCGGTCTGCTGGAGGGCTGGTGCGCTGCCATCTGTAGGCGTCCAATATCGGGCTGGTGACGAGGTGGTGTGCTGCCCGGCCGGGTGCGAACCGGCCGGGCAGGGGTGAGGGCTATGACGTCAGGGTGGGGGTGGCCTGCTCGGTGGATTCGGTCACGACGGTGAAGCCTGTGGTGTCTCCGCCGAGCAGGGCGTAGGCCACGCCGCTTTCGTCGACTGTTCGTCCGCGCAGTCCTGCCTCGGTGACAGTGAACGTGACCGAGTATGTGAGGACTGGCAGGACAACCTCGTCCAGGTCGTAGATGTCGACGAGCTCTCGATACAGGCGGTGGGGGCCGCTGCCGTCGTAGCCGAGGTAGATGGCCTTCTTGATGGCCGCCTTCAGGCGGGCCTTGGTGACGAACGGGTCGGTCTCTTCGACCGGGGTGAAACGTTCGACGGCGACAGCGTCGTTGCCGTAGCAGGCGTTGCAGAACCGATCGCCGCATGCGTTGCCGGCCGGCTTGAATGTCAAGCCTTCGTTGAGCGCCTCCTTGGTGACGTACTCGGCGTCATCGCACCAGCTGTTGTCGCGGGCGTGCTTACGGACGGCAGCGAGGACGTCGGCCAGGTACACCGAGCCCTCCGGGACGGCCGGCCGCTCGGTAGTGGTGGCCGTCTGATCGGCGGAGATCGTCTGGTCGACGAGGTTCTCGGTCATGGTGCATGCCTCCAACAGGCGCAGTATCCCGATGCGGCCCTTCCTGTGGGATCGGGTGATCCCGGCGCTGGGGTGCCGCGCTGACGGGCCGGTCAGAGCCCGCCGGGGTCGGGGGTGCAAACCCTGTTCGAGCGGACGATCTTGGCGTCGAGCGCAGCGAGACACGATCGCCAAGATGGTCTGCCGGATTTGCTAACCCCCGGCGCCGGTGAGGCTGACCTTCGGGTCCTCAGCGAGCGCACCCAGACGCTCTGTGGATTGCTCGTAACGGGGGGCGCGTCATCTAGTCGGTGGCGGCCCGGCGACTGCGGTGACCTCGGTGCGAGACCTTCACGCTCTCACCGTCTGCGTGCGGTCAGCCCAAGTAGGCGGCGCGCTGACGATGATGATCGTGTCGTCGTCGGCGGACAGGTTTGCGGCACCTGCAGGCCGAGTTCTGTGACGATCGGGTGGTGGCGTGCGGCGTCGATGATCTGGGCCATGGTGCGGTGGCTCTGGAACGTGCGTCCCTTCAGGTCTCCGGATGCGCGGCCACGGGCGATGTTCGCCTGTTCGATCGCGAGGTATTCGGCGGCGACGTCGGGTCGCAGAGCGGCGGCGAGCACGAGGTCGTCGAGTCCTGCCAGGACACAGAAACTACAGCTGAGCCTGCGCATACCGGCTCGGTACACCCAGTGGTACGGCAGTTGCTCGGTGTGGATGGTCTGCCATACCTGCTCGTCGGTGTAGTGGTGGATCGGGTACCACTCGTCGACGGTCCGGCGGCTGTTGACGTTGGCGTTGGCCACGAACGGGGTCTTCTTCGCGCGGGCTGCTGATTCGGCGGCGCGGAAACCGAAGACGTAGAGGAGCCGGGCCGGTCGGTCGAGGGCGAGGCGCTGGTAGCGGGCGGTGATGAACTTTTGCCCCGGTTGGCGCTTTTCGGCGCTGGTGCAGAACCGTCGTCCGCCGTCCGGGAATCGGCCGCGTTCGGCGATGCGGTCGAGCAGATCACCAGGTGTGGGGTTGGAGGTTACGAACAGGGTGAGGCCGAGCCGGTCGCATTGTTGGGTCACGAGTTGTTCGGTGCCGGGTTGGTCGCCGTACGCGGCGAGTAGTTGCGGTGCGTTTGGGCCGATGTCGGCGGTGCCGGGCCAGGTGACGCGGTCGCCGAGCCGGTTGTATTGCACGACGACGCGGTGCAGCGGGTAGCCCTGGGCGACGGCCAACCGCCGGATGGCGGCCTTCGTCACGAGCGAGTCCTTGCCGCCGGAGGAATTGACGATCACTTCGTCGTAGTTGTGCAGGTGGGGAACGGGCTCGAGGTTGTCGAGGGCGCGGTGCTCGAGCTGGCGCGCGCGTCCGGGTGGGACAGTAGTTCGCGGTTCACGCATGGAGGTGCTCCGAGGATGGCTGGTCGACGGTGACGGGGTAGGCGACGCTGGGCAGCCCGAGAGGGCGCGTCGGCGGGTAGCGTGGCCGCCGAGGCTGAGGACGACTTGGTGGCTGCCGCGGCGCCGGACGCGCGCGGCGTGCGTTCGTGCAGAGCACTGCGTAGATGTCGGCGCCGTACGGGATCGCAGCGGACGGATCTAGTCCGGCTTCCGTGCGCTGGTGCCGCTGTGCGTCGGCGGTGGGCTGACGGTGAAACGCCGCTGACGGCGCTGTTGCAATGCGGCGCGCTGAGCGTCGGCCTGTTCTTGCCAGGAACGAAAGGTGCGGTGACCGAGCAGGGCGAGGACCTTCGGGATTTTGTTCGCTGTCATCCCGACGGGGCTGGGGCCATCGACTGCGAGTAGGTCGGAGGCGGCTTGATCGTGGTGGTCGGCGGCGTGCAGTGCCTCGACGGTGGGAAACACGTCGGCGACGCGGTGCCGTGCGGGGTCGAGGCTTGTGTCTTGAGTGCCGCCGTAGCTGTAGACCCAGGCGAAATTCGGCGGGGGATCGGGGGCGACGAGGCGTTCGATGCGGTCGACTTCCTTGGTGTAGGCGTAGAACCGGCTCGTGCGACAGGCGTCCCAGACGTGACGCCACGCGAAGAGGTAGTCATCGCTGATTCTCCAGGGGTCTCACCGCCTTAGGTGGACGCCTCGCCAGAGTTTGCGCAGCTCAGCAGCTATATGATGCGAGACTAAAGATCACAACAGATGTTGCGCAACCGACCTCGTCGGGAGCTGCCCCTTCGGGTGAACGCAGTGAACTGCCCTCCGAACAGGACTGCTTCCCGAGCCCGGTCGAGCGGGCCGTTTATGCCCGAATATGGCCTTCCGTAACTTCCGGATCCGGAGCTATGTCGCCGCTCCAACACCGGCTCTTGGGGGCGAGAGCCAGCGCACACAGCTACGCGCCGAGTCCGCTGCCGTCACAGCGCCGCGACAGGGAGGCGTTGGCTCATCGCGGATGCGGCGACATAGCCGCATGGCAACCGATATGCGCGCCGCCGTTTTTCACCCAGGGGCTCGAGCGCCCTCTACCGTGATTCATTGGACTGGCCGGCGCAGCTTCCGGGCGTTGACCTGTGGCTCTCGTACCTGGACGGCGCGCGAGTTCACCACGCTCTCGGGTAATTCCTCCTCCTTGCCTTTTGGGTTAAGCTATCGCGCGCGGTATCTGGACCCGCCAGAGCAAGCCTTCCCCCAGCCTTGTTTCGATGGCGCTGGCATGCAAGGAGAGCTATGTCGACCATCGATCTTGATGACGTGCAGACGGACTTCCTGCCGGCCAAGCGGATGCTTGAGCGCCTCGCGCTCGCACGAGAAGACTCGGACGCGGCGTACTTTTTCGATTTGATGTACCTCGGCGAAATGCTGGTGAAGCTGCTTGTCGTTGAGCTTCTCACAGGCATGACGGATGACAGAGAGCATCATCGATACGCCCTCGAATATAGGCTACTTCGCGCAGATGGAATCGGGGAATGGGCCAGCGTTCTTGATGAAGCGGCAACTGGGACAGCAAGTCAGCACCTGACGCCCTACGTCCGAGATTCCCAGATGGCCTTGACCATCAGTTGCGGCCCCGACGACCCCAGCTGGCAGCGTGCTGCAGTGGACAGCCTGAGTCGGGCCTGCCTGGAAATCGACCCAAAAGTCGAGGAGACGAGTAATCGGAAAGTTAGCCTCCGCGTTTGGGTGCGGACCTTCGTATGGCTGAGGAATCGAACCCGCGGCCACGGCGCGCCTAAAACCGCGCGCCTCGCCGGAGCCTGCTTAGACTTGCATAAGTCCCTAGCCCTCATTCTGACCAATGCTCCAGCATTTCAGCGGCCATGGGCCTACTTGAAGCGAAACTTGTCCGGAAAGTATCGTGTTAGTGTTTTTAGTGGGAGACGCGAACAATTTGTGTATCTAACGAAAGAAAACAATCACTCTTTATCTGACGGGGTTTATCTCTTCAACGAAGAGCCGAGACACGCAAATCTTTTGTTTACCGATCCCGATCTCACTGATTTCTTCTTGCCGAACGGGGCTTTCCGAAATCAGGCGTTCGAATGTCTGTCCTATATAACCGATGAACGACAGGAGCAGGACGGCTCTGCGTACCTTCTACCCGTTGAAGCGCTCCCGCCGAGCGAAACGGCCGCTTCTCCAGACCTTGACGTTGTCGGGAACGTCTTCACGAACATGCCACCGCGACGCCAGGGGTACGTCAAGCGTGCAGCCCTCGAAGCAGAGCTTAAGGCGCGGCTCACTGATGATCGGCACCCGGTCGTAACGCTTCAGGGGCGAGGAGGAATCGGGAAGACGTCACTCGCGCTTGAAGTGCTACATCAACTCTCTGCGTGTGATTCCCTATTCGCTATCGTGTGGTTCAGCGCTCGCGATATCGACCTTCTTTCAGAGGGTCCGCGCGTGGTGAAAGCAGACGTGCTGAGTGCGGAGGATATTGCTCGAGACTTCGCCAACATGATGAGGCCCGGCGAAACGCTGAAGTCAAAGGAAGCCAAGACGTTTCTCACGGAATGTTTGTCGGGGACATCAGCTAATGGGCCTTTCCTTTTTGTGGTCGACAACTTTGAAACGATTCGAGGGCAGGCTGAACTATACGCCTTCTTAAGCAATGCTGTTCGCCTACCGAATAAAGTTCTCATCACCACAAGGACCCGTGATTTCAAAGCGGACTACCCGATTGAGGTGAGAGGTATGGCGCGGGAAGAGTTTGCCGATCTCGTAAGCGAGAATGCACTACGCCTGGGGATAAGTAGCCTTCTGGATGAAGGTTATAGAGATGACTTGTTTGAGGAGTCCGGCGGGCATCCATATATCGCGAAAGTCATGCTGGGAGAAGTGGCCCATGCTGGTCACAAGATCACCGTTAAGAGGGTTGTAGCTTCTAAAGACGCTATGCTTGACGCTCTCTTCGAAAGGTCATACGCGGCATTGACACCCGTGGCCCAAAGGGTGTTTCTGACTCTGTGCAGCTGGCGCTCTATGGTTCCCAGAGTCGGCCTCGAGGCAGTACTCCTGCGACCTGCGAACGAACGCATGGACGTCGAAAGAGGGGTCGCAGAACTAGAGCAGTCGTCCCTGATTGAGAACGTTTCTCACGAAGACGAAGATGGCGAGTTCCTGTCGGTACCCCTTGCAGCGGCCCTGTTCGGCAAGAAGAAGCTAGTTACTAGCCCGCTGAAGATTGCGGTCGACGCGGACCTGCAGCTCATTAAGGGTTTTGGCGCAATGACCACCACGGACTTGGGGCAAGGCTTTGGAAGAAGGATCGATCGACTCGCTAGAGCTATCGCGCAGAAGGCAGAGAAGGGTGCCGACCTGACACAGGAACTCGCAGTAGTTGAGTACATTGCCTCTGAATACCCGCCTGCATGGTTGACGCTCGCAGAATTGCAGCGTGACTACGTCGGATCAACCGCGGATGCAATTCATTCAATAAATCGCTACCTGGAGTCTCATCCAGATGATCAAGACGCTTGGCGCCGAGTGATCGCCCTCCATCGTGCAAACTCCGACTCGCTAGCGGAGATGCATGCTCGGCTGCAGCTTGCAGAGTTGGCCACCCTGCCGCTAAGCGAGCTCAGCGCCGCCGCTTCTAGGCTAATCGGACTATTGTCGCGTAAAGAGATCAGCCTAGACGCTGACGAGAAGCGTTTGGTGGTACGAAAACTGCGTAGCCTACTCGAAGCTCGCACAGATGAGGCAGACGCCAACGACCTCTCTCGCCTTGCGTGGCTGTGCGTGTATGACCATGATGCTGCTGCGGCGAGTAAGTGGGTATCTGCGGGTCTAGCTCTAAATCCAGAGAATGCTTACTGCTTGAAGTTGCAGAGTAGCCTCGCCGGGGAGACCGACACCTGACACCACTCTTCGAGTCGCCGGCGAGCGGGTTCTCCGATGTGCAGCGAGCGCGGTGCGCTATCGCGCGTTCACGCTCCTGAGCGAGAGCGTTGGAAGGCGCTACGCACTCATCTGGGTTGCCGGAAAGCGCTTCTCTTCGTTTAAGTGACTTAGCGTAGTCGAGCGCGGCCCGTCGGGGTCAGCATCCTTTGCTGCCTGGGGCTGCACAGACAGCCGCATGGACGATCAGGGTGCTGGTCATGAGCGGTTTAGTTGGTTCATGAGGTCACGGTTGGCCGCTCTGGCCGCCTCGACTTCTTGGTTGCGTTCAAACAGGGCGTCCTCGAGATCAACGACTTGTTGTTCGAGCTCGTTGATGCGACGCTTCATCTGGTCGACGTCGTCGGGAGCGCCGAGTCCAGACTCACGCCAGACTTGGTCACCCATGAGTTCGGAGAGCTTTTTCTCCAGTTGCCGGATCCGGGAAGCCTGCCGGTTGGCCCGATCCTGCGCATTGACGAGGTCCGTTCGCAGGGAGGCCATCGTTACGCTCGGCCTGCCCGTGATGGCGACGGGTTCTGCTTGTGCGGTGTGTATTTGCGCGAGCAGGTCGGGGTGGCGGTAGAGAAACGACCTGTCGACTTTAGCGCCTCGGGCGATGGCTGAGACGCTGATCTCGCTGCCGGCGGTGATGCTGGTGTTGAGAGCCTTGATGACGCGTTGACGGCGGCGTGCGGAGTCGGCTTGCCGGCCGTGGCTCATGTGGTCGTTCATGCGGTGCGCTCCGGTCGGACGTCGGGTAGGGGTTGACGCGCTCGTGGCAGCCCAAGCGTGACGATGGTGCCGCGGTTGCGGCGGACGATGGCGACGGCGTCTTCGATCTGGGAGCGTTCGGCCTGGGTGAGATCGTCCAGGTCGGCTTTGACCCGGGCAATCAGCCGGCGGACGCGGCTGATCTCGGCGTCGCTGGGCATCGCTTCGGCCTTGGCCCAGTGGTCGACCACGACGGTGGCCAGCAGCCGTTCGCGGTTGCGTAGGAGGTCTGCGAGGTAGGTTTCGAGGTCGGGAAGGTGCGAGATGTCGGTGCTGAAGTGGGCGCAGCCGACGCAGCGGAACCGGACGGGGCAGTCGTCGCCGTCGGCGGCGACGTTGCTGGGTTCGCTGCAGGAGCCGTAGGGGACAGCGACTTCGCTCACGGCGCGGCGGACCCGCTCGGAGTCCAGCAGGGCCTTGGCTTGGCGCCAGATCCGGTTGCCGCGGCGGTCGAACTGCATGGTGGTGACCCGTTCGACGGCGTCTCGGCGACGCTGTTCGCCGACGCGGTAGTACTGCTGGCTGGTGCTGATCTGACGGTGTGACATGAGTTCGCGTAGTACGTCGACGGCGACTCCGGCGTCGGCGTGCCGTTGCGCGTAGGTGTGGCGGTAGGCGTACAAGCAGACCCGTGCCGGGTCGAACGGTAGCTGTTTGGTGATCTGCTGGCCGTCCTCGATGACGGGGACGGGGACCAGGAGCGGCGGCAGGCTGTCGACCCACCGGCGGTGGCGCCCGGATACCCAGATCTTGCCGATCCCTTTGGCTCCGCGGGGATTGCGGGTCGGCGCGGGTAACAACTTCAGTTGATTCCGTGACGCACCGGGGAAACGGGCGATGACCCGCTGCTGCTGCGTGGTGATCAGCGCGGCGGTCGCTTCCGGGATCGGCAGCCGGCGCGCGAGACGGTTGGCTTTCAGGTTGTCGTAGATCAGGACGGGTTTGCCGTCGCCGTCGCGTTCGAGGCAGTCCCAGCGTAGTTGGCAGATTTCGTTGGGGCGCCGCCCCGTGTCGATGATCAACTCGACCGCTACTCGAAGTTCGACACTGACGTCGTCCAGGCGGGGCAGATACTGGCAGAGATGACGCATGACCTCGGGGGGAAGGTCGCGCCCACCTTCCGCGTCGTCGGGTGTTTCCGGAACGTCGTGCTGGCCGAGCGCGAAGTCCTCGGGCAGGCGATGTAGCGGCTGACCGGTGCGGGTCAGTCCCATGCCGCGCATCCGGGTCACGATGCGGCGTACGTCGCGGCATGTGTAGATCCGTTTGTGTCCGCTGACGACACCTTGTTGGTGCAGGTAGGCCATGCGATTGCCGAATGCGGTGATGTCCGTCCTCGACAGTGCCGCGAGCCGGTCGCCGCCGTCTTCGCGCTGCAGCCGGAGACTGTCCGACAGCAGTACCAGCGAGTTGATCTGCGTCTGGACTACCCGGCCGACATCGCCGCGGCGCCGGGGCAGGTCATCGTAGGCCCACCGTTTGGTGGCTTCCCGCAGCCACGGCTGGCTGATCTCGGTGAACGTGAGCGTTCCCCCGTGGCCGAACGCGGCGAGATCCCATTCGTCTTTGATCCGTTCGGTTTCCGGGCTCAGCTGCTGTCGGCGAGCGGCGGTGACCATGCTCTTGTGCACGGTGGCGGGCACCGACGCCAGCATCGTTGCTGGGATGTTCTGCAACGACCGGGCATGGCACGACAATGCGGCTGTGCAGATCGGGCGTAGCTGGTGAGGGTAGGTTCGGATTCCCTGCCGAGTACGTTCCTGCAACGCGAAAACGATCTCCGCGACGATGCGAGGCGCGAGCCCTCCCAAGCTGACCTGGTCACGGTCGACCGCGGCCGGATCGGTTTGCCGCCATCGCAGCTCATCGGCGCCGGGGTGTTCGGCGCGGTGCCGGCGCCAGCGGTCACGATGTCGCCCGCAGTAGGAGCCGGCGCCCTCGCGGTCCCGGCTGCACGCCGCCACCAGACAGACCCCGTACCCGGGCAAGGGAACGACGTCGGGGTGACGCAAGAACAGCTCCAGCGGCAGACGAACAGTGCGCAGCCGCTGCTGGTAGTGCGCGTGGCACAGTTTGGACTTCCAACCCTTGCCCGGCAGCTCGCACCCGGGCACCGAGCAGGGCACGCTTTCGTTAGACCACAGGTACACCCGGCGGACCGCAATGAAGTCCTCCAGCGCCGGCCGATCGGCCTGCCGCTGCCAGCGCGCGTCACAGGTAGGGCACAGACCGGTCGCCTTGGAGCGCGTCTGTTCGCACCCGAGCACCACGCAGACCCGGATGCCGAGCAGCGGATGTGACCGCGGGAACGTCAGCACGCGCATCTCCGGCTGCCACGACATCAGCGTCAGGAAGTCGGACTCGATCGCCCGCCACAAGCTGGCGATGATCCTGCTGTCGCCGTCGACCAATGGCACTGCCGCTCGCTGCGCACCGGTCACCTCGCACCGTCCTCGGCGAACTCCCGGGGCGAGCCGACGCGGCTGACCGCCGACCGCAGCCGGGCCGGATCGGGATGCAGATAAGGCTGCGATGACGAGTGATGCTGGTGACCCATCAGGTGCTGGATCTCGTCCAGGGTCGCGCCCGCGTCGGCCAGCGTCGAACCGAACCCGTGCCGCAGCATGTGCGGCGTGACCCGGCGCCGCAGCCCGCCACGGGCAGCCAGCCGCTCAATCAGCTCCCCGATCGCGTCCGGCGTCATCGGCGCGCCCACCGGCCGCCGGAACAGGTTGACCAGCAGGAAGTCGTTCGACACGGCGGCCGGACACTGCTGCCGCTCGGCGATGTACAGGTCATGGGCCTGCACCAGCAGGAAGTCGACCGGGACCGCGTAGGAACGCCGGGACTTCGCCCAGGCTCCGTTGCTGTTCTCCCGGCGCACCACGTGCACGTGTGCTCCTTCGATGAGACAGCCAAGAACGCTGCTGTCCACCGCCAGATGCATGTCGCTGCGGCGCAGTCCGGCCGCGGCGCCGCGGCGCAGACCCGCTCGGGCGAGCAGCAGAACAATCAACCGATCGCGGGCGCTGCGGCACTGCTGGAACAGTGCGACGATCTCCTCGTCGCTGGCCCGGTCAACCGGGCTGTCTGGTTCCTGCAACCGGTGCCGGGCACGCATCCGATAGCCCAGGCGGCTGTCTTCACCCTGAGCCTCGAGCGGCAAATCACGGGTGTCTGCCAGCTCGTACAGCTGCCCCAAGATCCAGCCCGGGGCAGTGTTCTCGGCGGCGGCGAACGAGAGGAAGCCGCGCACGGCGACCAGAACACCATTGATTCGCCGTTCGCTGCGGACCGCCGCACCGCCAGGCCCGGAGACGACTCCGCCGTCACCGGAGCCGGCGGTGTATTTCAACCAGGTCATGAACAGCCCGATGTCCGCGGCCGCGGTTGTCCAGTCCCGGCCGGTACGACGGCACCAGCGCAAGTACAGCGCCACCGCCGCCGCATACGACTTGGTCGTCGACTCGGCGCGATCCCGACCAAATCGCAGCTCGCGCAGGAACCGGTCAGCCACCGGAACGGCGTCCATCTGGTCATCGAGCACTGTCCAATAGCGGCTGCCGGACGGCATCGTCACCGCAAACGCGCGCATCGTGTTACTACCCCTCGTTACTGATCAATAAGAAGCCACAGAGCTACACCCCCAGAGAACCCGTGCGAAACATGCCACACCGGTCACCGGCCCAACATCACACCACAGACTGACGAACCCCGGAGAACTGAGAAGAAATCGCCGGCGTCGTGAATTCTGACAATCACGGGCTGCCGCCGGGTGTTGATTTCGGTGATCATGTGTGCGGTCCAGCCGGGTAGGTCGTCGAGGACGTACGCAAGATTGCATTGGTGTCGTTCGCGCACACTGGGAATCCGATAGGTGCCGTTCATCGCGTAGCAGGCCCTGAGGCAGATTCCTGCGCTGGGGCACGGGTTGACTGTTCGGCCGTCCGCCAGGCGGACGGGGCCGGCCGGGAGGGTCCAGCTGAGGATGTTGTCGCGGGCGAGGTTGCGGTTCGACGCGGTGAGTAGTTTCTTCGGACGAACGGTGAGGCGTTCGGCGGCGGTCAGGACCGGATTCATCGGGGCGGATGCTCTTCTCTACTAGGGGATCCCGCCATATCCCTTCTGCTCAGTCGGAGTAATTCCCGAGGGTCCGTTCCGTCTGCGGAGGTGACGATCACCTCGCTGTAGTCGCGCAGGCCGGGAACAAGGCCAAGGCGGTTCGGGCAGTTGGCGCTGGGCGTGACCTATGCGTGGGGTGGCACACGAGTGCGTTGGTCACGCATGCGTGGGCTCCGCGACTGGCTGGTCGACTTTGAGTGGGTAGGCGGTGCTGGGCACAGGGATATGCGTCGACGGGTGACTGGACCGCTGTGGCGGAATAGCTGCGCCGGTTGCCGCCGTGCCGGAACGGCGAGCTGCCCTCTTCGTGTAGGGCAGCGTGCAGCGAGCCAGCGTCGGCGACTCATAGGAGCGGGGTGGCGGCGAGCGCGATCAACCACCGGATCTGTTCGCTGGCTTCTCGGTTCCGACCGCGGATCTTCTGGGCGGACCGGTTGAGAAGATGGGGATCGGCCGCGCACGTCAATGTGCGCGAGGCTGCGGTAGCAGTAGTCCGCGCCGTAGGCGCGGTTAAGGTCCCTGAGGTGGCCAGGCATCCCGATGGCTGGACGGGCATCGGGTCGGGAGAATGCGACCATCCCGCGAGGCTGTAGATAGCGGCGCCGCCGAACACGCGCCGCAGGAACCATCTGGCGGAAAGTACGGATTCGTGCGCGATGAATTTGTACACCGACGATGGCAGAAGGAGCGGTGGGCGGACGTTTAGACTGGGCCTATGGTTGCGAAGGTTTGTCTACGCCTAGTCGCATGGCCGAGTGTCGATGGATGAACAGCCTAAGGCGCTGCTGGTGTACGGGTTTGACCTCGGCGATCCGCTCAACGGCTGGAAGGTGACTGGGCTGCCGCTGAGTGATGATGAGCCGACCGACGTTGCCGATCTGATCGACGAGAGGCTGCGCGACCTTGTCGGCAATCGTATCCAGCCTGGCGAATATCCGCCGGATGCCATCCGTCGCGTTCTGGGAGTGGAACTGGTGTCGCACGCCTACAACTGGGACGGTTGTGCGCTTATCGCTGCTGGCCGAAGATATGAGGCTGGTTACGGCAAAAGCGTCCAGGTAGACCCTGCGGCTCTCGCCGTGGTCTCGGCCACTGAGGCGGCACGGGTCGCTGACGTATTGACTCGGCTCGGCTTGATATTGATCGAGCAAAGCAACGGTCCGGGCTGGCAGTTGCTGGTGCGCTCCGGGTGAGCTGGGCGCCGCGACGAGCATGTTCTTTTCGGCTTTGATCGCCGCGGACGCCCCAGGGTCCCTGTTTCGGATGTTCCGGTCCGGTGCTGCTGTCCGCAGTGTCGTGCTGGACCGATTCGCACGGCAGGCTCTCGAACATGACGGCGCGGCCATCGGCATTGACCCGGGCGTAGCCGACAGTTCCGGGACGCCCAGCCAGGTGCACGGCCGCGGCTTGTTCGGCCAGGTTGCGGGCGGTGCGTTGCTCGTCGACGGTGATGCCGAGCCAGAAGCCGGGCACCTGCTCGACCGGCTGGCCGTGCTCCCAGATGCCGTATTCCTTGCCGGGCGTGACCAGTGCGACGTACACCTGCGGGTCGCGCCAGTCGATGCTGCCGGGGCGGATCTCGGCCGTGCGTTGCTGCGCGGCGAAGTGCACCTGCTGCGGGAAGTCCGCGGCGCGGCGGCACATAGCCATCGCGACCTCGCGGGTGAATTCGTCAGGCTGGAAGCGTGTTCTCACGTCCTGCGCTGCGGCGAGCATCTTCCGGCCTTCGGAGGTGTCGTCGAACATGGCAAATTCCGCTTTCAGTCGAAGGGTGACGAAAGGGGTTTGGCGGTGGGCGGGGCGGAGGCATGCGGGTGGTCAGTCCCAGACCACGCGCAGGCCGCGGGCCTCGCATGCGAGGGCCAGGTCGCGTAGCTGGCGGAGCCGGTCGGTCAGGTAGCCGGGCCGGCGGCCGAAGTCGTGGACGATGGCGCCCGTACGGTCGGTGTCGCCGAGCCGGTACGTCAACGGCGTCGTGCCGCAGTCGTTCACATCGAGCGCGCCGGACAACGCGACGTCGACGCGGTCCAAGAACAGGCGTGCCGCGATGGCGCCGACCATCTCGGGGAGCGGGTCGCCCAGCGGACTGACCGCCGCGTCCTGCAGGTCCAGGTCGAATCCGAGCAGCTGCAGGAGTTCGACGGCGTTGGCGTTGGCGACGTTGACCGGAACGGGGTCGCCTTCGGCGAATTCTTCGCGTATCTCGGCGCCGTAGTCGGCGCAGCGGTTGCACAGCAGGCCGTGGGCTTGCGCCTCGACTTCGGCCTCGGCGTAGCCGACGATGTGTGCGAGCGGTGCGGTCGTGGAATCGCAGACGATGAGGAACGTACGGTTGTCGGTGCCGTCGGGAAGTTCGGCGGCGAAGGTGACGGACATTCAGGCTTCCTTGCGGCGGGTAAGGTGCGGGCCTGAGGAGCTCGTGTTGCCTCGTGCGGGCCTGAAGAGAAAGCCTGTGGTGTGGGGTGCGACCACGCGGCGTTCGTCGGGCGGCTCAGCTGTGGCAGTCGAGCACGACGATGGTGTCGTCGTCGTGCAGTCTGTCGAGGTAGCTGTTGACCTCGGCGTGGTAGGCGTCGCGTTCGCCGGTTCCGTCGCTGCTGAGGCCGAACCATCCCACGCGTCCGGGCGCTAGCCACCGCAAATCACAAGTCACGAGGGCGTATCCAGGAATGGCCGCGGCTCGGGCTCGGGCAACGTATTCCGCGCGGTTGGCAAGGAACTCCTCGACGACGCACTGGTCCCAGCCGGAGTCGAGACCGGTGCGGCGTGCTTTGGTGATCGCGGTTGGTCGCGGTACTGCTCGCGGGCGTCGTTGATCGAGATGGCTTGCGCGGTGACGAGACCGTAGAAGTGCGACCAGGGCTAGACGACGGGTGTTGCCTCACAGACTGTCTCCCACTGGTCGTACCGTCGGTCGGCTTCAACGGCTCGCGCGCACCGCATGGCCTCGAAGTCGAGCAGTGACTTGGGGCCACCGTCGCAGCGGATTGTCTGGTCGGCGGACACCACATCGCCTGGTGAGGGGTGCTCGGGCGGGGTGAGGATGAGTCCCGCACCTGGATGCTTGACCGCGAAGTGACCGCGCCACCCGCCGCCGATGCTCCAGTAGTCCCACTTCGCCTCGGGGTTGCGGGTACTCATGGTGTTGGCGCGGTCGGTGTCGGCGTCGGAGTTGTCATCGGTGAGATTTCGGCCCGGTATGGCGAGCTGGTCCTTCGGGTGGAACCGGGCGTCGTAGAGGTCCGCGAGAGACTTCCAGCTCAGCGTATGGGGCAGCCTTGCGGCCCATTGCGCATCGTCGGCCCATTTCGCGGCGTAATCGGGGCGTCGTCTGTCGAGAAACTGCCGCGCCGCCGCGGCGGTCGATGAGTTCGGCGAAGAGAAGCGTGTCTCGGACTTTCCCCACGTCTGGGTTGCCGTGACGTCGGTGTTGTCGTTCATGGCGCTGCCTTCCGGATTGCGGAGGGTGCGGCGCGTGCTGGCTGGTGCTTGGGTGCCGCTGTGGACAGCTCCTGCAGTCGAGAGGTACGGCGCGGTGGGCCGGCGCCAGTCCGGCCGGGTCCGTTCGGCTGTGCGGGTGAGGTACTCGACCGGATCGAGGACGCATCCGCCGATGAGCGTGACGCCGTTGATGACCGGCAGGTCGTCGCGCCGGTAGTCCTACCGCCGGTGGCCGTCGCCGAGTTGGATCCGGATGCGGGCGCTGTGAGCGCCCTCGGCAGAGTCCAGGTCCGAGGCGATGACCAATGTGCCCGCGGCGCGGGCCGCGCGGAATTGGTATCGGACGTTGCCGGTGACCTGGTCGGTGGTGTCGGCGGCATGGATGGTGAGCCACGGTGCGGGCAGGGGCAACGCATGACGGGTACTCGAGGCCGGGGTCACGAGGGGGCCTCTTCTCGACACAGGGGGCAGGCCAGGGACGGACTGGACAGAGGTGTCTCAGCTCACCCCTGGCGTGAACTGATCGTCAGGCAGTAGGTCGGCGGTGAATGCGCCGGAAGATGCGGATGACCCAAGCCAGCTTGCCCGCGGTGTACGTATCCAGCCACTCGGCGTGCATGTCTACCAGCGTCGCCGACAACGCCACTAGGAGAGCGAACACGATGCTGTGCAGGACGACACTACTGGTGGGACTGGCAGTTGCCATGACCACGCGGATGATGCCGGCAGGAACGGCGATGCAGGCCAAGACCAGCGCTGCGGCGAGTAGGCGTCGGGTCTGCCGGTTGACGTCGGCTTGGTGAACACTGGCGCTCAACCGGTCGAGGTCCCGCGAGGGTAGTCCTTTGCGGTGGAGCGGGTTGAGCAGGAACAGGATTCCTGCACCGATCGGTAAGGCCGCCTCGCCCAGGGTGGCCGCCCAGTGCAGCCAGGGCGGCCCGGTCTCCCCTACGAACAGGTCGAGCAATGCCCAGAAGACGCCGAGCATCATCAGGCCGGCTGGCAAGCCCCAGTAGTTCATTCCGCGAGCGCGGTCGTCTTCGTCCATGTCCGACACAGTACGGTCCGGTGCGTTCACCTCGGGGTGCCGATCTGGGAGTGAATGCGATACGGGCAGGGTCTGGTAGAGCCGGGTCGAGCATGAGATCCAGCCCGCGCCCGTGGGCGCCGGGCAGAAGGGCCACGGACATGCGGCCGTCCATGAAGGCCTGCCGCTGGTCGGGCGTGAGGCTGAGGGCGAATTCCCATACTGCTTCGAGTACGAGCTTGGCCTGCATCTTGTCGGTCATCGGTGCACCTTCCGTCGCTTTCATCTGGCGCGGGGTCGGCACTTTCGCCGATCGGCCGTTTAGCACGGCTCCGCGTTGCTCAGGGTCGAGGCCCTGGGCGAACTCCCACACCGTGTTGAGGAGCTGGGCCTTCTCGTACTTCCGGGCGTCCTCGGCGGCGTTCTCCTGCTCCATGTGCCGGTTCAGGCGGTCCTGCAGGTGTAGACGCTTGCCGCCGCGCCACAACTGGACGGGCTCGCGACGACTGTCTGGGTCGCCGCGAGCCTGTCGTCTCAGCCGTGGTGCACTAGTTCCAGGTCGGTGACCACGTCGGGCCATGCGTCGGCGGCGATGGTTTCGCCGTAGGGGGTTTGGACCAGGTCGCCGCTGCGTTGCCCGCGAGCCGCAGGTGCTGGCTTGGGGGCGTCGAGGATGGTGAACCCGGCCGGGGTGAGGTTGGTGACCGGTTCGTCGGTGCGGTCTTGGGTGAGCGCGGTGATCTTCTTGACGTCGACCAGGACCTCGTTGCCGGCCTTGAGGCGTCGGGCGAGCAGGATCTGCTGTTCGGTCCAGCAGGTGACCTGGAACTCCATCGGCGCGGTGGGAACCCACTGACCGTTCTTGCGGTAGCCGGTGGGGTGGATGATGCGGAATCGGGCATACGCCATTCCGGTCCGGCCGGCGTGGCCGAGCTCGGTGCTGCCGACGACGGTGCCCTGGATGGTGCAGTGGAATGCCTGGTCCATGGTGTACTCCCCGGAAGTAGAGCTAGGTGGCTGGCTGGTGCCGGGACCGGCCGTGTGGGCCGGTCCCGGCAGGGCGCGTCAGACGGTGGCGGGCTCGCGGTCGTCCGGCTGCTCGGCGGTCGGGTCCCAACCGGCGGCGGCAGGTTCGGGCCGGATGGCCTCGGCGGGATTCCAGCGGCAGGAGACGCCCACGGAGGCGGCTGTGGCTTGCAGGATGGCGCCGACGGAGCCGTCCGGACGCTGGTAGGTGTGGAAGGACAGGTTGTCGCGGGTGTCGACGACCACGGTGTCGCCCTTCTTCAGGTCGCACACGTTCTCGGCGAGCTTCTCCCAGGCGGTGACCGCTACCGCCATCGGCGGTGTCTCGACCCAGCCGTTGTCGGTGCGGCGGCGTCGGTTGTGCAGGACCCTCAGCCGGCATCCGATCGTGCCGTCCTTGGTGGTGAACAATTCCGCGTCGTCGGCGAGGTTGCCCTCGAAGTGGAAGTTGAAGGTCGACATGGTGTGGCTCCGTTCGGCTGGTTCTGGTGCGAGCGCCCCTGGTGGTTGCGGATCGGGTGATCCGGGTGCCGGGGTGTCGCGCTGACGGGCCGGTCAGAGCCCGCCGGGGCCGGGGGTGCCAACCCTGTCTGAGCGGACGATCTTGGCGTTGAGCGCAGCGAGACACGTTCGCCAAGATGGTCTGCCGGGGTTTGCTAACCCCCGGCGCTGGTGGGCTGACCTTCGGGTCCTCAGCGGCGGCTTCTCCGGTCAACCCGTTCGCCTGCACCGGCCGCCGGCTGGCGGTTTGCGCGGCGGCGATCGGAGATCTACGAGACCAGTCCACCGGCAGGGGGAGCTTGGCACGCGGGGTTGTGTTACCCGCGGGACGTGTGTTGCCGGTACTGTCAGCGACGCGCCGCGGTGACGGCGGGTTCGAGCGTGTCCGGCTCGTAGCAGAAGCATTCCTGCGGAAGTTCACCGCAGATTAGGCACCACAGGCAGTCAGAGCACCGTTCGCGGACAACGTCCAGGGCGCCCGCGCAGTAGGGGCACTCCTCGAACGGCCACTCGTCTTCGGTCCACCATCTCCGTATCCCCGCCGGACCCTCGGGTTGATAGCTGTCGTTGGAGTACCAGATGCCGCCGTCCCAAACGCCCTCCTGCTCGTTGAGGATGTACGCCTGCTGCTTGGAGCGGGGATCGACGGTCAGGATCACCATCTTGTTCGCGGTGGTCATCCACCGGGTCAACCGTTGCCGGGTGCTGCGCGACCGCAGCGGATCGAGCGCCGGGAGCAGGTCCTCGGCGGTGATGCGGGTGTCGGAGCGTGGGTCGCCGGGAAGCGGCTGGACATCGGCGGGCAGGACTCCGTTGTGGGCGATGACCGTGCGGGGGTCACCGCCGACGGTGAACGGATGGCAGTTGGCTTCGGCGATCGTGCCGTGGGTGGCCAGGCGGGAGTGGAACAGGGCAGGCCCGCCCGGATGGGTGCGCCGGACCGCGACGAATGCGTCGATCACCGTGTCGGCGGTCATGCCGTGGCCGATGGTGATCCTGCTGTCGGTGACGACGGCGAAGCCGTGACCGTCGGGGTTGTAGTCGGCGCCGACGTGCAGCGCGTCGAGGTCGGGTGTCACGTTCGGGGGCAGGAAGGTCAGCAGGCACATGACTGCTGCTCCAGGTGATTGTGCAGCGGTGCGTAAGTGGGGTGCTCGGCGAGCCACCCGACGAACGCCTGCCAGGTCCAGCCGCGGTCGTGGCAGATGGCGGCGACGGTGAGCTCGCGGGTGTACTCGATGGACGCGGCGGCGAACGCTAATGCCGCCTTGACTTCGGCTGGTTCGAGGGAGCTGGCGAACATGCGCAACTCGAACGTGGCGGCGTTGGTGGTGTTGATGGCGTGGTGCCGGTCGTCACCGTAACCACCCTTCGCGTGGTCCTTAACTGAGCGGCGAGCGTCGGCGCTGAACGCAGCGAACAGGGTGGACGTGCGACGGGCCAACGCAATCACGTCGCTCTCGTTGCGGTAGACGAACTTCATCCACCGATAGATGTGACCAGCGCCGGTGAACGCAGCGCGGGACACGTGCACGTGCATTCCGGTGTCGTCGTTGGTGCGGCAGCCGGAGCGTTGCAGTTCGGCGAGCATGTCCCACGGGAAGTGCGCGATTGCCCAGTCGTAGCTCATGGGATGGGTGACGATCTCGAAGCCGTGATGTAGCGAGCCGTCTTCCTTGAGGTAGCCGAGTTCTCCGAGATGATCGATGGCGAGTTGGGCGCACCTGCGCAGGTCGCCGTCGAAGACCTCGACCTCGATCTCGGGGCCGAGGAACAGCGGTCCGTCACCGCGGAAGTCAGGGCCGGGCTTGTAGCCATATTCGCGGATGAGGCCACCGCAATACACGTCGTCGTCATCGTCGCAACCGTTGGCGCAGTCGTCACCATCGCGGTTCCATCCGTCGCACTCCCAGCAGCGCGAGTAGGCGGTGAACAGGCAGGTCTCGCAGACCTCTGCGCCGTCCAAGGTCTCCTGGACATCGTCCTGTCGGATCACCCGCTGGCAGTCGTTGCAGGAGACGCACGAGCTGCACACCAGGTTGGTCTGCACATCGGCGCACCGTTCGCAGCGATGCACCGGTGTTTCGGAGTCGGGGTCGATAGATGCGGTGAGAGCGTCTACGGTCATCGGATGTCTCCCAAGAGCGGCGGACGGTCGCGTCACCGTGGCGAATCAAGGGTGAGGCGGCACAGCGCGGTCCTGGCCGTGGTGTATCGACCGGACATGCGCCGTGGAGCTGGCAACCTTGAGAGTCCTGCGCTACAGCGGTGGCTCCGTGTGGCCCGTGCCGGCGTTGCCGGTCCAGGTCGTCGCGGTGCGGGTGCCGGGGTGACGCGCTGACGGGCCGGTCAGAGCCCGCCGGGGGCGGGGGTGCAAACCCTGCCTGAGCGGACGATCTTGGCGTCGAGCGCAGCGAGACAAGACCGCCAAGATGGTCTGCCGGGGTTTGTGAACCCCCTTCGCCGGTGGGCTGACCTTGGGTCCTCAGTGGCGGCTCCTCTGGCTATCCCGTTCGCCTGCGGTCCGCTGATGGCATGCCACTTCACTGGCGCTGATAGAGGCGCCCACGTGTTCCGGGCCGTTATCGGCGGCAGGCGAGCTGCCCGGTTCGCGCATGCCGCGCGAAATCCGCCGCAAATCGGTGCGTTGTGGGCCGCGCGGTCGGCGTGTTGTGTACCGAGGCCAGCGCCCCAGGGGGTTGTGCAGGGCGCCGAAAGTGGGCTTGCCCCGTATGGTTAACCGCCATGTCCTGGTTCACGTTTGGTCGCAAGCGGCGGCCCGCCACCTCGGCTGCGCCTCCGGCGGCGGAGACGGCCGCGCAGCGGCTGCAGCGCCGGGTACAGGCCTGCACCGACGCGCAGGATCCGAGAGCGGCGCTGGAGACGGCTGCCCTCGAGGAAGCTTCCGTGGTGCTGGACGAGCACCTCGGTCTCGGTCCCGACCTGCCCGAAGTGGTCGACCCGGGTGCGCTGATGGCAGTGGCTGTCCTGCACCGCATCCGCGCCGGCGCGCTCGGCAATCCGATTGAGGAACGTCAGGCCGTCGGCGCGCTGCAGGTCGTCGTGCATGTCTTGGACCCGGCGGGCGTGCCGCCGATGGTCCGCGACGAAGTCGCCGACGCAATCGGCCGCGGCCAGAAACAGATTTGCCGACCGTGGTCCTGCGCGCCGTGCAAGGTCACGCCTCGGCGGTCCGCGCCGCGCAACAACGTGACCGCGATCCGCGCGTGGCCGACACGTACGTCCGCGCGTTCCAACGCGTGGTGCAGAAGGCAGGATCGGGTCGGCCGAACCTCGCCGTCCGGCTGATGGACTACGCTGCGGCGCTGTACGTGCGCTTCGACAGCCGAGGAGCGAACGTGGACTCTGCGGGCCTGTACGAGGTTGTGCGCCTGACCGAGCAGGGGCTGGCCGCTTCGGACGGCGACCCGACGCTGGTGGCTCGCGCCCATAAATTGCGTGGCCCGATGTTGATCGCCCTCGACGAGATCGATCCGGGTGCCGGGGCGCTGGATTCCGCCGCCGAGTCCTTCCAGGTCCTGGCCGACCTCTGCGCCCCCGGCGATCCGATGCGTGACCAGCACCTGGCCCGCCTGCGAGGCACACAGGAACTGATCAGGCGACGCGACGTGTAATCAACCCGAGCGGAACCGGAAGCCTTGAATTCTCACCGGCGGCCCGATCTCGCCCATGGCACGAGGCATGTATGTCTGCGTGGCTCGCGTGGTGGACTATCCGGCGCTCGGGCGCGGTTGCACGACGGCGAGGATGCCCGATACCCCGGCCGCCCCGTGCACACGAAGACCCGGATCGGTGGTCGGTGAGGACGGCCGAGGCCGCGGTCACCGTGGTCGGGGTAAGTTGCCAGGCAACGCAGCAGCGCCGGTTGGAGAGTATGTCTGTCTATTAGCGGGCGTGGAATGCCTCGGTTACGGACGCCGGAATGCGGCCCCGCTCGGACACCTCGTAGCCGTTCTCGGTCGCCCATTGCCGGATTTCGCGGTTCTGGTCTCGGTTCGGCCGGGCGGCCGCAGCGACGCGCGAACCGATGCGGCCGGTGCCGCCACTGCGGCCGACCCGCGTACCCGCGCTCAGGTACGGGCTAAGAACTTTGCGAAGTTTCGCGGTGTTCTTCTCGGACAGGTCGATGGTGTAGCTGACGCCGTCGAGGCCGAATTCGACGGTGTGGGCAGCTTCGCCGCCGTCCATGTCGTCGGTCAACAGCGTGATGATCTGCTTGGCCATGAGTCCTCATTCCTGAGAGAAATTCCACCGTACTGGATATGCGCAATGCGCGCTGACTATCACGACCCGCCATTAGCATGGCGCTGGTCAACCGAGCCGCTCTCGGCAATCACGCTGTCTACCTTGCCGGACTCGGACAGCAGCGCATTGGGCGACGCGAAATGGGGTGTGGACACGGCCCCGGCTTCGCGGTGTGGAGAGACCGGGAGGTAGGGACTCAGGCCGGGTCGGTATGCGGGATCAGGACGGCCCGCGAGGGCGATCCGATGCGCGGGCAGGCGTGATCGGCGTGCGCGGCGAGTAGGCCTCCGAGAGCCGCACCGGCGGTGATCGTGACGGTGGGCTGGTCACACGCGGGACAGGTCAGCCAGTCACCGTCGTCGTCGCTGGTGACGTAGACGTCCGGATCTGCCGAGATCGTTGCCCCGCAGTCCCGTGCGGGTGAGCTGGGCAGCAGCCGCAGCGGGGATAGCTGCTGCAGGCCGTCGGCTGTCGCCCACATCGCGCTCAGGGCAGCCCGGTCCTCGGTGAACATCCGGTTGGCCGGGCGGATCTGGGTGTGAAACGTGCGGGCCAGGCGCCGGTCGGCGGTGCGGCGCGCCGCAGCGAGCATCAGCGGCGCTCGGTTGAGGGTTCGGTAGTGGGCGGCGAGGGCTTGGATCACCACTCGCGCGTACGCGATGGCTGCGGCGCTGCGGTAGGCGGGAGTGGCCCCGGGATGCGGCTGGAACCAAAGCTGTTGAAACCAGTTAGGCTGCGCCAGGTCGATACCGTCCCCGCCGCCGATCAGCGTCGCTTCGCCGAAATTCGGCAGGTCGCGCAGGCGAGCGGCGAATAGGTGGTCGCCGTCGCCGCAGCGGATGATGAGCCGGTCCGGGATTGGCTGGTCGTCGAGGACGTCCGGTAGGAACGCGACGCTGCCGGTGGCGCGGCCGGCGAGCCGGTAGATGACGGTGCCGCTGCGACGGATGGTGGCAGCGGCGGTAACGGTGCCGTTGAGCAGCTCGAACGTGTGGGTGCTCATGTGCCTCATACCTCGGTCCGCTGCTGGCGGAAGCGTTGGATGGGGGTTTCGGCCGCGTCCACGTGGGGGGCCGGTGCTATTCGCCGTGTCGATTCCGGTCATGTTCATGGCAGATGAACTCCATCGTGGGAGAGAAGGGGTCTGCCTGCCTCGGCCACTCTTTCGAAATGCGGGCAGGTGGGTATGCGTCGTTGCCTGTGTGGTGGTGACCTCACTAGACGGGCGGCGTCTTATGCTGCGACGGGCGGGCTGGTGTCGAGGATGGCGCGTAGGCGTGACCCGATCCACTGGCCGACGGCGGGTGATACGGCGTTGCCGAACCCGTCCACCTGGTCGCGGGCGCTGCCCCACACCTCGAAGGTGCCTTGATGTCCGGGAAAGTCCACGTCGAATCCGCAGCCACGACCGATCTCGTGTGGGCCGAGCATCCGAAAGTGGCAGTCCTCGAGGGCGATCTCTGCGAGCATGGCGCGCCACTCGGCGTCCGGGAGTTCGAGCGTTCGCGGGGTGGGGAAGGCTCCATGCGTGCCTCGCGGCTGGTGAGGCATCTCCGGGTCGGCGCTGTCACCGAGCTCCAACCAGTCGGAGAACAGGGAACCTTGGCCGTTGGCAAGCGCACCGTCGGCGCGGACCGGATTTTCAGCGGGAAGGGTTCGGTTGCGGTCATTGTCGCCCGGGTCATGATTGACGGTGGCGGTCGCGGTGAGCAGCCCGGGAATCTGCTCCGACGTGACGGTCGGCATCGGCTCGGCATGCGAGGTCGGCACGGTGTTCTTGCGAAACGGCACGACGCCGCCGGACACGAGGCTGAGCGTTTCCGAGCCTGCCTGCGTCGGCAGCGGCGCGTGCAGGCCGCGGGGAACACCCTGATAGTTGTTGACCGCGGCGACCAGCATCGCCTTTTCGTGGGTGCTGGTCACGGTGTCCATCGGCCGGCCGATGTGCTGGCCGTCGCCGTTGTGCCGGTGCGCGGCAATGACATGTCCCGTCAGCGCCACCGGCGGTGGGGACGTGCCGGTGGACAGGATCGCGGTCTCCTGTTGACTGGTCTGGGTGGCCATCGGCTGCCACGGATGCTTCTCCGTGCCGTGCACGGCCTTGGCGGGCATCAGCACCGCCGGGAACTGCGCGAACCGGCGACGGCACCGTTCGGCGCGGGCCATCGTCGCTGGTGCCAGCGGCTTGGCGCGGTCACCGATGCGGGTGCCGAGGTTGGTCAGGTCAATTGCCGTGATCGATGCGGCCATGGCGGGCACGATCTCGCGGCGGCAGCGGGGGCATCGGTAGTGGTACTGCTGGCCGTAACGGACCACTCCGGTCGGCGGGATGCCGGTCTTCCACGTCCACACGGCAGGCACGATGTCGTCGCAGTGCTGGCAGTAGGTGGCCGGCCGGTGGTCGAGGTCGGGGTCGGGCAGGCTCTGGTCCCAAAACGCGAGGTAGATCCGGTCCCGCGACTGCGGTACACCGAAGAACTGACTGTTGAGGTAGACGCCCCGGCCCTTGTACTTCATGTTGCGCAGCTGCAGGCGCCACCACCGGTAGGTGCTGCCATCGCCGACGTTCTTGCGGCCGGGGATGGCCGGACCCCACGAGGTGAACTCGGTGGTGCACTCGATCAGGATCATCCGCGGGTGGTGCTTCTCGGCGTACTGCAGGATGCACAGTGCGGTGGCCCGGTCGCGTTCGGAACGGGTGACACGCTGCTCATACTCTTCGTCGCCGGCAATGTCGAACAGGGTCAGGCCCTGCTCGTATGCCTTCTGCGTGTTGGCGCCGGAGTGGTTGGTGCAGGTGATCCCGGCGACCAGCAGGTCCGCAGCCGGCAGGTCGGCGGCGCCGTGATAGTCGGACGATTCCGGGTCCGCCAGGTTGGCGATCCAATGCTCGGCGTAGGGATGATTCGCCTCGTGCACCAGCGTCTTGTACTCGTTGTGGTTCGCCGCCAGGATCGTGTCGAATCCGGCCTGGCGGATGCCGTCGGTCAAGCCGCCGAACCCGCTGAACATGTCGACGGCGATCGGGGCGTCGTGACGAAATCGGCGCCGCCGTTTCGCCGGGCGGTGTGTAGCGGTGCGTGACCTGGCCTTGAGGCGTCCCATTACGATCGCCGATCGGGTGCGGGCGGCAGGATGATCGGGCGGGTGAACACGACGAGGGCCTCGGCGGCGAACGCGGCGCAGTCGCACTCGTCGCCCGTGAGGATCCCGCAGCACTGCTTGACCGACACGGTGATCGATGCGGTGCTGTCTCCGGGATCGGGGTGTGCAGGATGTGAAGGGTTGGCGGTGTTCACGGTCATGGACCTCTCGTTCAGAGGGAGGATTTGAGTCCGATACGGTGACCTGGTGATCCGTGGACAGGGGGAGCTGCTGACGTGTTCTTGCGTCAGCGCACGTCGCATCGACCGTGGCGGGTGGCAGGTCTGCGACCAACGCGCCCAGGCAGGTGTCGTCGGGGAACACCAGGTCGGCGAACACATCCGGGTAGTCACGGTGCAGGAAGTGCATGTTGCGGCGCTGCATCGTCGTGGTCTGTCCCGCCCCGCTCGTCAGCGGGGGAACCGCCCGAACTGTTCCGTGACCCGGTTGAAGTAGCCGGTCACGGCATCGTGGTAGTCGAGCACTGTCCGCCACAGCCGGGCGTAGGCCATGGCGTCGTGTTTGGTCGCGCACCACTTCTCGTGCGTGGCGCCCTCCTCGGGGGAGGGCACGGTCAGCCGCCACGGCCCGCCCAGCCACGGGGCCGGCTTGGTGAGCTTCTCTACCAGGATCCGGCTGTCCTTGTCGCCGGTCAGCGGTAGCCAAGCCGGGGCGGCGCTCTCGGCCGGGCACCACACCCGCATCTGCTGGCGGCTTACGGCGGTCTGCATCTTGAACGTCGTCGACTCGTTCTCGTCCGGTCCGTTCCAGGCCACCGGCTTGTCCTGGCTGTCCGCCAGGTGCCAGGTCAGGATTTCGTCGCCCACGTTCAGTGCAGTATCGAGCTTGCTCAAACGTAGGTGCGTCATGACCTGTCTGTAGAGCCACATCCGGGCCACCAGCTTCGAGTCCCGATAGACCTCGGCGTAATTTCTGCCGAGCACCTGGCCGACCGTGAGCCTGCCGTTGTCGTATGCGCGTAGATCCGCCACTGCCAGCGGCACCCGAGCCCGGTGGTACTGCGGCATTCCCCACCGGAACTCTCCCGGCGTGAGGGCGGCGCGTTTGTCGATCGCCTTCATGTGGTCCTGCGGAAGGTCGGTCATTGTGTTCCCTTCGCTCGGGGCCTTCAGCGTGTGTGCCGGCGCCTCTGGGCGACCGCCCTGCAGTCGCGATATGCGACTCGAGCGGCGTCCGCAGGCGCCGGTCAGAACTCAAGGGCGAGAGCTCGCCCGAGGTGAGCCGGTAGGACCTGCGGGTTCGCGGTGGTGTAGGCCGTAGCTCGAGGGCGTACCGCCCGATGCGGTCGTCGCAGCTGGCACAGGCACCGCCGTAGCGGGCCGCGGTAGCCCGCCTACCCACTACACGGGGCCGGCGCTTCGCCGTTCGACGGCGGCGCGGTCGGTGACGGTTGGCCTCCACGTCAGGGCGTGGACAACCGCGGGATCGGAGCGGGCGCGCGGATCCCGGGTGCTGAGCATTCGGGATCCGCGCCCTCATCGGTGGTCGGATCGAGATGGAACTGGGTCGTTGCTAGCGGCGCGGGCGGAGGAGCCCTGCATTCCAGCCGGAGCGGATGGTGCGGTGGGTTTCGGTTCTGCCGAGACCGGCCTGCAGGGCGGCCTCGGTGAGGCGTTGCCATACGGTGGTCTGATCGAGGCCGCAGTTGGTGGCGGCGAGGCGGCCGAGGTTGAATGCGGCGAGGTTCAGGGCGGTATTGCGGCCGCCGCTGGCGAGGCGGTGCCCGTCGCGCAGGTGCGGGCGCGGTGCTTGCAGGATGCGTTCGATCTCGCCGTTCAGGGCGGCTTCGGCGTACCTGCCGAGGTGTTTGATGGTGGTGGTGCCGTCACCGGCATCCGCGGGCGCCGCAGGTAGGACCAAGCGGCGTAGCGACGGCGGGCACGCGGGTAGTGCCTCGCCGGGTGTCCAGGGCTGTTGGAAGGTGTATCGGAGGCCGGTGGAGTGCAGCGAGGGTGGAGCGACGATGAGGCCGCCGGTGCCGCGCCAGTCCACGTCGGGCAGCACACCGACCCGCGACGGTAGTCCAGATGCGGCGTACCACAGGTGCCAGCCGTGCCCGGACCGCACGAGGGGCCCGGCGGGGCGCACGACGTCGAGGACGTCGAGGATCGCGGCGAGGCCGGTGTTGGTGTCGATGTCGCAGATGTCGAGGACCGTGCCGGTGCCCAAACCGATGTTGGCGTAAGGCCACATCCGCCACCAGCGACGTACCGCGTCCGGGTCGGTGCGAGCGTCGCGTAGTCCGTGGCGGAGCCGGGGGTGCTTGCCGGGTGAGCCGCAGTCGGGGCCGTCGCGGCAGTCGCAGGTGCCGTCGGGTCGGGGCGTGTAGAGCGGCATCACGGGGATCCCGGCCTGGGCGTAGCCCAACGCCGCGGCCAGCAGTGATGCCCCTACCATGGCGGGTGGCGCTGTTGCGGGCGGCGGAAGCGAACAGACCACGGCCGTTCACCGTCCCTCTCGTCCCGGGGCGGCAGTCTCGGTGCGGCGTCCTACCCGCCCCGCGGATAAGAACTGGAACTGTCCGGCGAGGGCAGAACGACGCCGGCCGGCGGTACATCGACACGGGGTGGCGGCGCTGAACGGGCGAGGCGGCGCGGTGTAGGACGCCACGCCGATGGTCGTCGGTGGCATGGTGAGGTCCTTAAGTTTGAGGGGTCAGTAGGTTGTGCTGACGACCCGAGCGGGCCGGGTGTGGCTGGATGGTGTGGTTGCCGGCTTTCGGGTGCGGC
>NZ_JBITBX010000016.1:0-106177 GCF_044452725.1 Actinoplanes sp. NPDC051859
TACGACCCCGCCAAACACGGCGGAGCCTCGCGGTTCACCACCTCCCCGCCGCTCGCTCAAGCGGCGTGAGGTTGACACAGGGGGTGTCATGCCGGCACCTCCACATTCATGCAGTCGCGCAGCCGGATCAGTCCGTCGCGCATCCGGGACTTGATGGTCGGCAGCGGCGTTTCCAGCAGCTCGGCGACTTCCCGGTACGTGTGACCCTGGTAGTAGGCCAGCGTCACGGCCTGGCGTTGCAGCTCGGTGAGGTCGTCGAGGCAGTGCCGTACCTGCTGGCGTTCCAGCCGCCCGGCCACCTCGTCAGCGACCTCGTCGTACGGGGTGTCGACCGACGCGGCGCCGGCCCTCATCGTGCGGATGGTGGCGGCCTGCTCGGAGCGGACCCGGTCCACGGCGCGGCGGTGCGCGATCGTGAACACCCAGGCCGTGGCCGTGCCGCGGGAGGCGTCGAAGCGGGCCGCCGTTCGCCACACTTCCACGAGAACCTCCTGGGCGACCTCCTCGGCCTGGGCCGGGCGCGTAGGACCCGGCGGATCAGGCCGTACACGCGTGGCGCGATCAGGTCGTACAGCTTCTCGAAGGCAGCCTCGTCGCCGCGGGCGGTCGCCCGGAGCAGGTCGCCGGCGTCCGGCGGTGTAGACGGAACCGCCGAGAGGTGTTCCGGCCTTCTCGCACCGCCGCGATCCATCCAGATCCACCTCTCCGTCTCGGGTTTCCCAGAGTGGATTCGATGCTGTGCGCCGTCGGGATGGGTGGCTCTCCTGCGAATGGCAGCCCTGCAACCGCAACGAGCTGTCCTTATCTGGTGCTGGCCGTGGTTCCTTGTCGTTACTCGCCTCGTACCGCCGGCAATCGAGTCCAAGCATCCACTTTGGTGGTTGTGCCTGCCGCCCGGTCAGGGAGGCGTTGTCAGCCCTCTGCTCAGGGGCGTGCGGGTTGGGCTGTGCGCAGAGTGGCGTAGACGACGATGTTGTCTTCGTAGTGGCCGGTGTCGTTGTCGAAGTCGCCGCCGCAGGTGATGAGTCGCAGGCCGGCGTGGTTGATGGGGCCGTACACGGCGTCGGTGGGGAATTTGTCCTTGGGGTGGCGTTTGGCGGCGGTGACGGAGAAGGTGGCTGTGCTGCCGTCTCGGCGCCGTACGGTGATCAGGTCTGCGGGTTTCAGCTTGGACAGGCGGGCGAAGGTGCCGAGCTGGCCTTGGTAGTCGACGTGGCCGGCCAGGATCGCCGGTCCGAGCGCTCCGGGAGTGGGTGCTTTGGTGTACCAGCCGACGGTGGCGGCGTCGCCGGGCACCTGCATGCTGCCGTCAGCCTGCTGGCCGAGCCCCGTCACGGGTACGGAGATCTTGAGGGCGGGAATGGACACCCGGGTGGGTGCTGAGGTGTCCATCAACGGCCCGGTGGTCAGCGTTGCCCGAGTATCGGGCGTCGGCGCGGGTGACGGGGCGGTCGGGGTGTTTGTCGTGGCGGCGGGTAGGTCTGGTTCGTGCAGGCTTCGCTGCACTCCGATGGACAGGGCGGTGAAGCCGAGCAGGGTGAAGGCGAGGGTCATCGCCGGGAGCAGATGTCGCTCCCAGCGATGCTTGGCTGGCAGCGCCGGCGTGTCTTCGTCACTCATCGGTCAGCTCTGGGCGCGCAGCCGGCGGCGGGCGACGACGGTGCCGAGTGCGCCGAGCAGGGCGATGCCGCCGAGGGCGTACATCGGGGTGGAGTGGGGGCGGCTGGTGCCGTCGCCGGCGGCGACCGCGCCTACCGGTACTGATCCGGCGGCGGCGCCGGAGACCATGCCGCAGGTGGCCGGGTCGGTGGCTTCCTGCGGGATGCCGGTGAGTCCGGCGGATTTGGCCAGGGTGGATTCGCCGAGGCCTTCGAGGTCGTACTTGTCGTTGTTGTTGGCGTCGATGCCGTGTTGCACGACGTGCAGGTCCTTGAGGTGTTCGAGGGTGCCTTTCGGCAAGTCGGCGCCGGGGATGGTGCGGTCGTAGGTCAGGTTGCCTTTCGCGTCGGCGGTTGGCATGCGGTCCACGGCCAGTCCGCTGGCCTTGGCGGTGTCGCCTTTGGTGGTCAGCGAGATGAAGATGTCGCCGTACATCGGTAGACCTTCTTCGGTGCTGACGTAGCCGTTGCCGTCCTTGTCCGCGGACATGTCGGGGCAGTGGAAATCCATCCCCTTGACCGAGCCGTGCAGGTGCTGGGCGTGCGGCGAGTTCGGCACCAGATTCTTGGACCGGATGCTGACTTTCAGGTCGCCGCTGCTGGTGACGGTCAGCGTCGCGGTCCCGGAGGCGCCGGAGTTGTTCAGCGCGTCGAGTTGGACGTGCACGCTTTCGTCGGCGAACGCCGGCGCGGGTGCGGCCAGCAGAACGGCGGCGGCCGCCGGTATGGCCAGAAGAGTGCGGTGCAGTTTCACGGGGGTGCTCCTCGTCGATCAGGGGGTGTCGACAGGGATTCGGCTCCGCGGAAGGTTCGGCTGGGTCACTGATCGATATATGACGCTGAGCGGTTGCCCGGTTACTGCTTGGGTGCGGGTACGGACCAGGTGGCGGGTGCGGAGGACCGGTCGCGGAGGCCGTCGACGAGGATGCGCTGGTGTGCCAGGTTGCGTTGCCAGTCTTGGTCGGGTGTGGTCCAGGTCAGCAGGTGCGAGCGGGTGCTGTCGACGGCGCGCAGGATCTGGTGCGTGTGCAGTCGAGGTCCTGATGGCGGCTGCCAGGTGTATTCCCAGTCGGCGCCGCCGCCCGCCACGAGAAGAACGCCCATGCTGACCCTTCGATAGCCGGGCAGGGTTCCGGAGGCGAGTGCCTGCTGCTCGACCGTCTGCCAATGCCGCAGTGGGTCGCCGGTAGGCGCGAGCCCTGGCTGCACGGTGAAAGCACGACTCCCGGCTGGATCGCAGAACGACACTCTGCTGGCGTCGGCGGTACGCGTCCAGTCCTGCGGGACCGGCAAGGTGAAACCGGCGGGATCGACATGCTGTAACCAGCCGGCCGGCGCCTGGCGCGTATTCGCCGCGGGGGTTGCCGCCAGGGACTCGCGACGCCCCTGGGCACAGGGCTCAACTGTTACTGCTGCCGCTGCGGCGGTAGCCGTAGGACGCGATGTCGGCGGAACGGGAAGAGGATGATCGTTTCCGCGGACGGTTGCGGTGACGGCCGCACCCGTGCCTGCGGCCAGCGCGATGGCTGCTGCCAGAATACCGGCGCGCTTTCCAGGATGGGTGCGGTGCGGCCGGGCAGATGCCTCGGCGCTGCCCGGCGCCGGCGTGCTGGGTTCTCCTCGTGATGGGGCCGCGCGCTGCGGTGGTGGGTCAGCCAGGTCCAGGTTGTCGTGGAGAGGGCGTCGTGGCGCCGGAACGGTAGCCGAACCCACCGCACGCCGGGTCAGTTCCCCGAGCGCCGCCTGCGCCTCGGCGGCCTGGGTGCGGCGGGCTGGATCGGGGTTCAGCAGACCGGCGATCACCGGATGCAACGGACCAGGATGTCGTGGTGGATCCGGGGCGTCCTGCAGGACGGCGGTGAGGGATTCCTCGACGCTGGCGCGTTTGAAGGGTGGTCGTCCTTCGACGGCTGCGTAGAGGGTGGCGCCGAGTGACCACAGGTCGGTACGGGCGTCACCGATCCCTTCGCGCAGCCGTTCGGGTGCGAGGAAGTACGGCGAGCCGAGTAGCGGTTCTTTCGTGCTTGCGGCGGTGCCGAAGGCGGCCAGCCCGAAATCTGTGAGTACCACCCGCCCCTGCGCGGTCAGGAGCACGTTGTGCGGTTTGACGTCGCGGTGCACCACGTCTTGATCGTGTGCTGCCCGCAGCGCCGTCAGGACCGCCAGGCCGACCTTCGCGGCCTCGCGGTGGGACATCGGTCCGTCTTCGGTGATCACCTGCTGCAACGAACGCGATGCCACGTATTCCATGACGATGAAGGAGCGGCCGGCGGTCTGCACGACATCGAAGACGCGCACCACCGCAGGATGGTCCAGACGCGCGGCGGCACGGGCTTCGCGTACCGCCCGGGAGTGGATGTCGTGCTGGGCGGCAGCAGGGAGGCCGGAAGGGGCGACGGCTTCTTTGACGGCGACCTCGCGGTCCAGCAACTCGTCGTGCGCGCGCCACACCCGGCCCATACCGCCCGAGCCGATGAGGGAGCTGAGCCGGTAGCGGCCGGCGACGACCGTGGGCGCGGCGACGATCGCGCGGCCGGACCCGGTCTGCCTCATGTGGCTGCCTGCCTCCTCCTGCGCCGATCACCGTCGCAGAGAAGTTCGAGGCTCCTGAGCTTCCGGCTTGGTGAAGGAGAAGAAAATTTCGCAGGCAGGAAGCGACCGGCCGCTCGTGCCCGTCTTTGGCCCTTTTCCGCCCTGCGGTGAGCGCGGCCGATCAGCCGGGGGAACTGAGGAGGCCGATGGTGGCCATGGCCGTCATGCCGAGGCCGACGGTCAGGATGGTCGCGGCGGTGGCGGTCGGCATGCGGAGCAGGACGAAGCGGCGCCATCGGCTGGAGCCGAGGTGGCGCAGGCGTTCGCCCCAGCGGGCGAGGGCGAATCCGATGCCGGTGAGGGTGGCGGCGAGGCCGATGCCGTAGGCGAGGACGAGGAGTACTCCGTACCAGGCGCGGCCGAGGGCGGCTGCCCCGAGCAGGACGACGACGGCCGACGGGCTGGGTGACAGGCCACCGGCGAAGCCCATGGTGAGCAGGGTGCGCAGGCGTAGCGGTTCGTCCGGGGCGGGCAGGTAGTGCGTGTGGGAGTGACCGCCGTGCGAGTGGGTCAGCGCCGTCTGCTGGCGGCCGCGTCCGTGGGCGTGGGCGCGGTGCTGGCCGTCAGCGTGGTGGTGGCCGCCAGGGTGGCGATGGTCGGCAGCATGGTGATCGTCGTGCGCGGTGTGCGAGTGGACGTGGTCGTGCGCGGTGCGCGAGTGGTGGTGGCCGTGACTGGCGGCGACGGTCTCGGGGAGGTGGTCATGGCTGTGGTCTCGGGCGTGCGGCGCGTGATGGTGGTCGTGGTCGTGATCGTGGTCGGGGGCTGCGCGCCGTCGGCGGGCGTCGCGGATCGCGCGGTGCAGCAGGTGCGCGCCGACGAGGGCGACCAGGACGCCGCTGGCCATCCGGAGCCAGTCGTAGATCGCCGCGGGTGCCAGGTGCAATGAGGTGGCGAGCAGGATGCCGAGGGCCAGGACGCCGACGGTGTGGGTGGCGGCGACAGTGCCGGCGACGGTGAGGGCGTGGCCCAGCCGTCCTCGGGCGGTGACCAGGTAGGCCGCCATGATGGTCTTGCCGTGTCCGGGTGCGAGGGCGTGGAAGCCGCCGAGGATCACCGCGATGAGGATGGCCAGTAGGCCGACGCCGAGGGTCAGTTCGGGGCGTCCGACAAGGTCGGTGAACAGGGTGGTAAGCCGGTCGCTGCTGCCGGGTTGCGCGGCTGAACCGTCAGCAGCGGTGGCGGCTTGCGGGGCGGCGGGTCCGCCGGGGCGCACGGTCATGGTGGCGCTGCGTACGTCGGAGGTCGCGGTGGTGGAGGGGTAGGCGGTCAGCCGTGCGCTGTTGGTGGCGGCGGGGACGTCGGAGTCGGTGATCGTGTAGCGGTCGCCGACGGCGGTGATCTCGCGCCAGCCGATCCGGGTGTCGTAGAGGTTGTTGCGGTAGCTGACGGTGGACTGGGTGGAGATCCGGGCGTCGGCGTGCAGCAGGCAGTGCAGACGCAAGGTGGCCAGTCCACCGCTGCCCGGGGGGAAGGTGAGTGCGACCGTACGCGCGGTCATGCTTTGGGTGCGGTCGTTGACCGTGAGGGTGGCTGCCGCGGCGGCCTCGGTGCAGGTACGCGCGGCGTAGGCGTCCCGTTCGGCGGTCGAGGTGACGGTGTCGCGGTCGGTGTCGATGTCCGCAGTGGTCTGATAGGCGGGCAGTTCGGCGAGGTCGAGGATGAAGTCGACGTCGATGCCGGAGGTGCCGATGCGCAGGCCGGAGTACTGGTTGGTGGTGAAGTTTCCCAACGGGTGGGCCTGCGCCGGGGCGGGCAGCACCAATGCGGTGACGACGGCGATCGCGCCGGTCGCGAGCAGTTTGCGGATCATGCGGCGTCTTTCAGTCGGTCGAGGGCGGCGCGGGCGTGCGGCGCGTACCGCAGGGAGAAGTGCGGGTTGATGGCCAGCGCCTGGTGCAGGTCGGCGCGGGCGCCCGCCCGGTCACCGAGGGTGAGCCGGATCTGGCCGCGGTAGTAGTGGGCGCGGGCATCCCGGGTGCCCAGGCGCAGGCTGCGCTCGGCGTGGGTGAGTGCCTCGCGGTCGCGGCCGGCAGCGTGCAGTGCCCACGCGTACGCGCTCTCGACGGCGACGCTGGGCCGGGTGGCGTACAGGGCGGCGGCCCGGGTGACGGCCTGGCTGGCTTGTCCTCGGTCGGCGTAGAAGAGCACGAGGTCGATGTCGGTGGTGCCCGACGAGCCGGCCGGCAGGCGAGTGCTGGCGCGCACGAGCTCGTCGGTGCGCTCGGCGCCGCCCGGATCTCCGGCCGCGGTCAAGGTGTCGGACAGTGCTGCGAGGTGATCGACCGTCGGCAGGGTGAGCGTGACGGTACGCAGAGCGGCGACGGCGGCGGGCAGGTCACCGCGAGCGGCCTGCACCCGGGCCTGCCAGGCCAGCAGCGCGGGCTGTCCGGGAGTACGGGCCAGTCCTCGGTGGAAGTATTCGGCAGCGGTAGTCAGATCACCGGTGTTGAAGGCGAGTTCGCCGAGGTGGGTGAGGGCGAACGTGGTGTCGCCCGCGGTGGCGGCGACCGCCAGGGCCTGCTGCATGAGATCGACGGCGCGGGCCTGGTCGCCGCGCAGTTCGAACAGGTAAGACGCCCGGGCGTAAGAGCCGGTGTCCGGGCGCAGGTCGAGCATCCGCTGGACGGCATCGGTGGCCTCGTCATAGCGGCCCAGTTCGACGCAGGCGTCAGTGAGTACGCCGAAGGCGTCGGCGGAGTAGGCGTCGACGGTCACGGCCCGGCGCGCGTAGCTCAGGGCCGTGGTGAACTCGTGCCGGGCGGCGGCGAGCGCGCCGAGGCCGGTCAGTGCGGCAGCGTTGTCTTGGGGTTGGACCTTCAGGGATCGACGCAAGGCGGTCTCGGCGTCGGCGTAACGGGCTGGGTCGGACGAGCGACGGGCCAGCTCGAGCTGGGCCATGCCGAGCTGCGCCCACGCCTGCCAGTCCCCGGGCGTGCGGGTCAGGTGCGCGACGGTCCGGGTCACGTACCGGTCGAGATCGTTCACCGACGCCGCAGCCGGGTCCCCGGGCGTCGCGGTGTGGACGGATTCGCGCTGGTCGTGCGGGCCGAGCGCAATTCCGACACCGATTAGCGCCGTCGCAGCGAGGCCGGTCACCAAGACGAATTTCATCCAGCGTCTGCGCATAGAAAGCGTTCCTCTCGCCGACGGCCCAGTACCCGCTCTAACGGACGACACGATCGAAAGAAGCTCCTCAAATCATCCAAATTGTCCTTAAAGGGTGTTTAGTGGATCGCGATGACTTTCGTGACGGTGGCCACCCACGCCGTTGACCCGCACCGAAATCGGAGAATCATGAAACTCGCGCCATCGCGCCGCCGTGCGTTGCGGACCGCCGCCGCCGTCGGGGTGTCCGCCGCTTGTCTGGCCACGCTCGCACCCATCCCGGGCAGCGCGTCCTCACACCGCGAAGCACCCCTGATCGCCGGTACGCCCAGCCTGGACAACACCGACCTGTACGCGTTCGTCAGCCCGGACGCACCCAGCACGGTGACCATGGTGGCGAACTGGCAGCCGTTCTCCGAACCGAACGGCGGGCCGAACTTCTACCCGTTCGCCGAGCACACCGCGCACGACATCAACATCGACAACGATGGTGACGCGCGCGCGGACATCACCTACCGGTGGATGTTCAAGACCACCTACCAGAACCCGAACACGTTCCTCTACAACACCGGCCCGGTCACCTCACTGACCGACCCGGACCTGAACGTGCGGCAGACGTACACGTTGCAGCGCATCACCAAGGGCGGCGCCAAGACGCTGCTGTCCAAGGCCCGGGTGGCACCGTCGTTCACCGGGGCTGCGTCCATGCCGAACTACGGCGCACTGTCCGACGCCGCGGTCACCTCCTACGGCAGCGGCGCGAAGTCGTTCGCCGGGCAGGCCGACGACGCGTTCTTCGCCGACCTGCGGGTCTTCGACCTGCTCTACGGCGGCAACCTGTCCGAGGTCGGGCAGGACACCCTCAAGGGCTACAACGTCAACTCGATCGCCCTGCAGGTCCCCAAGGCCGACCTGGCACTCAAGGGCGACGCCACCCGTAACCCGGTCGTCGGCATCTGGACCACCACGTCCCGCGCCGGCGCGAGCATGAAGTCCAAGAGCAGCAAGCTGCAGCAGGTGTCGCGCCTGGGCATGCCGCTGGTCAACGAGGTCGTCATCCCGGTCGCGAAGAAGAACGAGTTCAACGCCTCCAAGCCCGAGAACGACGTGAAGTTCCTCAAGTACGTGCAGAAGCCCGAGGTGCCGAAGCTGATCCAGGCGATCTACGGCATTCCGGCGCCGGCCGAACCGCGTAAGGACCTGGTCGAGGTGTTCCTGACCGGCGTCTGCAAGGCGTGCGGACCGGTCCAGGCGGACCTGAACTCTCAGCTGCTCAACATGGACGTCAAGGCCAAGAAGTTCGCGCCGAGTGAGCAGCTGCGCCTGAACATGTCGGTGGCCCCGGCCGCCGCACCGAACCGCCTCGGCGTCGTGGGCGGCGACCTCGCCGGCTTCCCCAACGGCCGGCGCCTGGCCGACGACGTCATCGACGTCACCCTGCAGGCCGCCGAAGGCATCCTGCTGCCCAACCCGCCCGCCGCGGTCGCGACCCTGGGCGACGGCGTCAACAGCAACGACCACGCGTTCCGCGCCATGTTCCCGTACGTGGCACTGCCCAACATGGTCGCCGTCAACCAGTCCTGACCACATTCCCCACAGGCAGCGGGGCCGGATCTGTCGATCCGGCCCCGCTGCACGTTCCCGTCCAGCTCATAATCGCCGCGAGAGAAGCCCCCCATGCCTGCTCAGCCGTCCTCCGACTCGACCCGATCCGCCCTCCGTCGAAGGATCGTCCTTACTGTGGCTGCGGGCCTGAGCGTCGTTGCCGCAGGCGCACTCACGGTTCGTGCTGTCCTGCCCGACGACGCACCCGACCCGGCAACCGCCGCGGTCGCCGCAGCACCCGCCGCCGAATCGCCGGCGTCCAGTGCCGTCCCGGCTCCCGCCGCCGACAGCGTCGGCACGGTACGTACGCCGGCGTTGCCGGGGCCGTCCGAGAACGGCTCGCCGGCAGGTGGACCCGCTCGACCGTCCACAGCCGGAACCCTGTCGACCGTCGGCCGTCAGGTCGAGGCAGCCGAACACACGCTGGTCGCCACCGTGCACACCTACCGCCAGCCCGTCGCGGCGGCCACCGTCGACCCGGGCAGTGACACCGAATGGGGTGCCGCAGACGTCGAAGTGTGCGCCACCGCCGGTGCCCCGGGCGATATCCGGATCTCGCATCTGCCGTGGGCGCTGGAGTTCGCCGACCGCACCCGCACCACGGCCGCCACTGTTCGGTACCGCGAATTCCCTCGGCCCGGCTACCCGGTCACCAGCACCCCGCTGGCTCCTGGCGCTTGTGCGCGCGGCTGGATCACTTTTCCCGTACCTTCCGGCGAGCGACCGGCCCTCATCGAATGGTCGCCCAGTAACGAACCTCAGCCGCAACGCTGGCGTATCGCCTGACCCCCCATCCCCCTAAAAGACAAGAAAAGGCTCCACTTCCCTTGTTGCGAGTCTTGGGTAATAACAAGGAGTTCGCACTAAAGTTCCGGCATGTTATTCAACACCCGATATCAGCGGTCATTTCAAAAAAGTGTGGCGATCGCGGCGGTGAGCTTGTGCGTGCTGTCGGGCTGCCGCGGCGGTCAAGCCGGCCAAGCTGCCGCCGGCCAGGACGACGCGCTACGGGTGGTCACCACCGTCGCTCCGCTCACCTCGATCGTGGCCGGCATCGGCGGCGACAAGATCGTCATCGACGGGTTGGTGCCGGAAGGCACCAACTCCCACACCTTCGAGCCGCCACCGAGCGCGGCGAAGGTCCTCAGCAAAGCCGATCTGGTCTTCATCAACGGTCTGCAGCTCGAAGAACCGATCAAGAAGCTCGCCCAGTCCACCACGAAGGACAGTGCGACGCTCGTCGAGCTCGGCACCCAATCACTCCCCGAACGTGAATACCTCTACGACTTCTCCTTCCCCGAGGAAGACGGGAAACCGAACCCGCACCTGTGGACCGACCCCACCTACGCGATCAAGTACGCGGCCCTCATCCGCGACAGCCTGACCGCCGCCGACCCCAGCAACCGCGACTACTACCACGCCAACTACACCGCGTTCGAAGCCCAGGCCCGGCAACTCGACACTGCCTTGCGCGCCGACCAGGACACCCTGGCAGCCGACAGGCGGCAGTTGCTGACCTACCACGACGCCTACGCGTACTTCGCGAAGACCTACGGCTGGACGGTCGTCGGCGCGATCCAGCCCCGCAACTTCGAAGACCCCACACCCCGTGAGGTCGCTGCCCTCATCGACCAGGTCAAAGCCCGGCAGGTCCCGGTGATCTTCGGCTCGGAAGTATTCCCGTCCACGGTCCTCGCCGAGATCGGCGCGGCCACCGGCGCCCGCTACGAGGACACCCTGCGCGACGACGACCTGCCCGGCGCACCCGGCGAGGCAGAACACTCCTGGATGGGCCTCATGCGCTACAACTACGTCACCATGGTCACCGGCCTCGGTGGCACCGCGACACACCTCACCGCACTGGCCACCACGCCGAACGTTCCCGACAACGCCACCTACCCCCAGTGACCCCCACCCGGGACGGCGAACCCCTCATCCGGATCGCCGACGCGACCGTCAGCTACGACAAACACGCTGTCCTCACCGACATCGACATGACCCTGCACGCCGGCGCCTTCGTCGGAGTCGTCGGACCCTCCGGGTCCGGCAAGACCTCACTACTACGACTCATCCTGGGCAGCCTGCGACCGCGCCACGGCACGGTCACCCGCCGGCCCGGCCTGGCCACCGCGTACGTGCCCCAACTCGAGACGGTGAACTGGAACTTCCCCATCACCGTCGGCGAATGCGTGCTCATGGCGCGCACCCGCCGTACCTTGCCGTGGCCGACCCGGGCCGAACGCGCCGACGTCGCCCACACCCTCGAGCGCCTCGGCATCGGCGATCTGGCCCACCGCCACATCAGAGATCTCTCCGGCGGACAACAACAGCGCATGTTCCTCGCCCGGGCACTTCTGCGCCGACCGCAACTGTTGCTGCTCGACGAACCCACCTCCGGCGTCGACATCACCACCCGCCACGACATGCTGCATCTGCTCGCCGACATCAACACCGACGGCGTCGCGATCCTGTTGACCACCCACGACCTCAACGGCGTCGCCGCGCACCTGCCGCAACTGGTCGCCCTGAACCGCACCATCCTGGCCGCCGGCTCTGCCCACCAGGTCATCACCGCACCCGTGCTCGAAGCGACCTTCGGCGCACCGATGCACGTCATGAAACACCTCGGCATGCCCGTCGTCCTCGACGCCCACCCGCCGGCCCGGCACACCCCGAACCGGCTCGCCGCATGATCGAGACGCTCGTCGACCCGTTCACCTACGCCTTCTTCGTCAGAGGCGTCACCGCAGCCACCCTCGCCGGCGGCCTCTGTGGACTGATCGGCGTCTACATCACCCTGCGCGGCATGAGCTACATCGGCCACGGCCTGTCCCACGCCATCTTCGGCGGATTCGCCGCCAGCTCCATCATCGGCATCAACTACTACCTCGGCGCCGGCATCTGGGGACTCGCCTCCGCCCTGACCATCAACCGCGTCACCCGCCACCACCGCATCGGCGCCGACGCCGCGATCGGCGTCGTCACCACCGCCTCATTCGCCCTCGGCGTCGCCCTACTCACCATCTTCGGCAACCGAGGACCCAGCTTCGACGCCGCCCTGTTCGGCAGCATCATCGGCGTCACCACCACCGACGTCTGGGCACTGGCCGCCACCACCGCATTCACCCTCGCCGTCATCACCGCCAACTACCGAGCACTGCTGTTCACCACCTTCGACCCGGACGTAGCGGCCGTCACCGGCATCCGCGTCGCCCGCCTCGACGCCCTGCTCATGCTCACCCTCTCCCTGTCCATCCTCGCCACCCTCACCGTCATCGGCGTCACGCTGGTCGCCGCCACCCTCGTCATCCCTGCCGCCACCGCACGGCTATTCACCCACCGCTTCGCCAGCATGCTCTGGACATCCACCATCATCGGCACGATCTGCGGCTTCATCGGCATGAACGCCAGCTACCACCTCGACATCCCCTCCGGCACCACCATCGTGCTCACCGACGCGGCCGCCTTCGCCATCACCCTGCTGCTGACCGGCGGGCGACGTCTGCACCGCACCCGAACGACCCACGTACGCCACACATCTGCCGCTCCAATCCCGCGCTGATCCACGCCGCCCGGCCATCCAGACTGCGTGTTCGGACGTGGGTTGGGCGCGGATCCCCGGCGTCGATCCGCGAACACAGCCTTTCCGTACGCCCCTCCTCCGGCTAGGCCGTGCCGAGCGGGAGGAGGATGTTCGCCGGTCACGAATGCTGGAACTGATCCGCGGCCTGCTTGCCGGAAGTGTGGAGCGGAGCGATCACGTCATGGTGCGCGATGCCGTGCCCTGTTGCCGGGCCGGGACGGGGCTGTACCTCGGGCAAGGTGATCCGGAAGACGGTGCCGCCGCCGGGATTCTCGTCGGCGACGATCTTCCCGTGGTGTCGCTCGATGATGCGGTGCACGATGGTCAGGCCGAGTCCGGTTCCGGGGTAGCTCTGGCTGCCGTTGGCTCGGGTGAATGCGGTGAATACGGCCTTGCGTTGTGCGGCGGGAATGCCGATACCCCGGTCACTGATCTCCACGGTCCAGGCGTCGTCGTGGCGTTTGGCGGTGATGTTCACCTGGGCGGCGGTGCCGGGGTGGGTGTACTTCAGTGCGTTGCCGATGAGGTTGTCGAAGACCTGCCGTAACAGGGTCGGATCTCCGTCGATCGTGGGTAGGTCGTCCATGGAGACGGCCGGGACGATGTCTGCGCTCTCGGCGGTGCGGTCGGTTACCACCTCGGCGACCAGGTGCGCCAAATCTACGGAGGTGATTTTCAGGTCGCGGTTGTCGGCTGTGGCGTAGTCGAGCAGGTCGTCTAGCAGCGACTGCATCCGGGTGGCCCCGCCGCGTACCCGTTCGAGGAATTCACGGTGCTCTGCGTGGAGGGAGGGTGCGACCTCTTCGCGCAGGAAGTCGGTGTAGGCGCTGATCCTTGCCAACGGCTGGCGCAGGTCGTGGGCCACGATCCCGGCGAACCCGACGAGTTCTTCCTCGCGTTGCCGTAGCTGGTCCTCGACGAGTTCGCGGCGGGCGATGTCCTCGCGCAGCTCTCGGGTGGCCTGCGCGACCCGGCGCACTGCCCGGTCGCGGGAGGTGGTCACCGTCGCGGTCAGGATTGCGAGCAGCGCCGTGAGTACGATGCCGATGATCCACGCTGTTGCCACCGGGTGGAGCCTTGCGTCGGGCTGCAGCTTCCCGGTGGCCGTTACCGTCAGCTGCCATGCGCGTTGTGCTGCCGGCACCGCGGTTACCCGGCTGCCGCCCGCCTTGGCTCCGCCCTGCCGGGCCTGGCCTGGATTCCAGCGGGCTAGCACAGTCGGGGTGCCCTCACTGGAGGTGTCGCTCAACGTGACGGTGACGATGTCGCGGGCGACGACGGCGATGCTGTCGCGTAGGAAGTCTCCGCCCCGCAGCCCGAGGATCACCCAGCCCCGGAATCGGCCGCGATCGGATGCCCGCGGTGATTTGGACGTCACCGGCGCCACCAAGATTGTGGATAGCTGCTGCTGCGCTGCCGGTAGTCCCGCGTCTCGGAGCAACTGGTACGGGCGGCTCGCCGCGACAGAGCCGGTATCTCGCGCCGCCCGCAGAGTCTCCGTCACCGCCTGGCTGACAGCGAGGTCGCGTCCCGGCAGTCCGGCTGAGTCGTCCACGGGCCGCGACATCACCGTGAATGCGTGTTCCCCGGTGGCCGGCTCCGCGGGGCGTAGGGTCAACCCGGTGGCGCCGCGGGCACGCCAGTATTGCTGGACCGCTGACACTTGACCGGCGGGGGCCGGGACGACCAGGGAGACACCGGTCGCCCCGGGAAGCCGTGAACCGTCGATCGGTGCGGTGATCGCCGCGAACTCGGCGGCCTGTAGATCGGCCTGAGCGCCTACGGCGGCTGCCACATCCCGGATCACGTTGCCGTACCGGCGCACCTCCGCGGCCACTGTCAACGACACCACGGCGGAGTGCTCGTTCAGCGCCTGTGCCGCCCGGTTCTCGTCGCCGCGCCGCAACGCTGATGCTGCGAGCAGGGTTGCTGACAAGCCCAGCAGTACCACGACGATCAGCAGGACTACCGACCGGCGACGCGGCGCTACCGCATCCCACACCGCCCAGACCGGAAGTCGCACTGTAACGACGCTACGCGCTCAGGGAGGACCCGACGGGGACTTCCGCGACAGGCAGCAGCGAGTGCACCGTGGCGGATGTCCACCACGGTGCGGGGCACCGACGCCTGTGATGCGAAACTGAGTTGACGGTCTCGTCGCAGCGGCTGCCCGAGGGGGTCTACCACCGGTGAGATGCGGCGTCCGACGGCAGCTCTCGTCGAGATCCAGCGTCTTCGGTGCGTGGCTGTCACGCGTCGCCGGGCGCGCGGTGGTGGGTGGGCAGACGTACGGTGAAGGTGGTGGCGGCCTCGTCGGGTTCGCTGACGGTGATGGCTCCACCGTGTTGATCGACTACGGCTCGCGCCAGGGTCAAACCCAGTCCTGCGCCGGGGTGGGCGTCGATGGTGCTGTCGCTGGTGCGAAAGAAGAGGTCGAAGACGCGGGCGCGGTCCTCGGCGGGAATCCGAGTGCCTGAGTTGCTGACCGCCAGCACCGCGGTGTGGTCATCGCCGTGCACGTTGATGCCGACGGTGCTGCCTTCAGGTGCCCAGGTCAGGGCGTTGCCCAGCAGTTCGTCGACGACGTGGCGCAGCCGGTGTGGGTCACCGTCGATGAGGACGGGCGGGGAGGTGTTGACGTCGATGACGGCCTTGAGTTCGCTGGTGCGGGCGTCGGCGGCAGCTTCCTGCACGACCGCGGCCAGATCCATGTGTTGTGGTTGCAGTGCGATGTCTCCGGAGCGGAGCCCGGCGACGTCGAGCAGTTTGGCGATGAGTGCGTGTACCCGGGTCGTGTTGCGGTGCATGACGTCGAGCATCTGGGCACGCTCGGCGGTGTCGAGGTTGGGTTCGTCGCGCATCACCTCGGTGTACGACTGGATACTGGTCAGCGGGGTACGCAGTTCATGACCGACCAAGGCGATGTACTCGTCGCGGGTCCGGTCGAGTTCCATCAAGGTCTGTTCCGCGCGGCGACGTTCCAGAAATTCGCCGAAGTGCGCGGCGATGCCGGACAGTACGGCGGTGCGGATGTCGTCCGGTGTCTCAGGAGTGTCGCTGTAGCACATCAGGACACCGAGGGTCGCCGAGCCGCTGGGAATCGGCACTGCCAGAGCGCCGCGCAGCCGGCCCCAGTCAGTACCCGGAGCGGCGGCATCGGGGTCGGTGTGCAGATCAGCCGCCCATCGTGCCTCTGCGTTCTGCCACGCCACTCCGGGCAGACCTTCGCCTTCCACGAGCTGGTCCGGAAGGTCATCGGGGAGTTCGTGACCGGCACTGGTCCAATGGGTGCTGCGGCGGAGCACTTGACCGACCGGGTCCAGGGTCCAGAACTCGGTGGCGCTCCACTCGAGCATGTCGCCCAGCAGCGCGACCGCGTCGGCCATGACCGTGTCCGGGGGAGCCGGCCGGGACAGCAGCTCGGAGATCTGCATTTCGCAGTCCTTGAGCCGAGCTGCTCGTGTCTGCAGGGTGACGTCGTGCAGCGCGATCACCGCGGCGAGCGTGTCGTCTGGGACAGGGCGGCCGTGTACGCGAAACCTTCGCGGCGCAGTACCTCCCGCGGTGACCACCAGTTCAGCGTCTCGCACCTGTTCTCCACGTAACGCCCGCAGCAGTGGAAGATTCGCGGGGTCCGCTGCGCCGCCGCGTCCGTCTACGACACCCAGGCGTTGCGGCCACTGCGCCAACGGAACGTCGAGGATCGCGCCGAACAACTCCCGGGCCGCACGATTGAACAGCACCGGCTGCCCGTCATGATCGCAACCCAGCACGGCGGTCTCCAGGCTGTCCAGCACGGTCTGAAGGACCCGTCGATCGTCCACGCGAACTTCCCCACAGTAAACCGACACAACCGTACAAATGGTATCCCGGGTGCTGCTTACCGTCTTGCGATCACCAACAGTCATCGGGCGAGCTGGACGGCTCCACCACGCCGTCGACTCGGACATCGCTTCCGGTAGTGCTGGGTCTACCGATGAAAGTCGACCTTGCGTGGTGTCGTGGGTTGAAGCCGACGACCTGGATTGGGGTCTTGACGGAGAGGCTGCTGCGGGCGGGGCCGAACGGCAGTTCCGGTGATGGCCGGGCTTGGCGCCTGTGAGCCTATGCGCGGCCTGCGCGGCGGATAGCACCAGACGTTGCTGTCCTGGCTAGTCGGCCACGCCGCTTCGCGTGGCTGCGCCTCAGGACGAGAGTTTCACGCTGGTGACGGGCACGGACAGGTAGAAGCCCTGCTGCGCGATCTGGTCGGCGCCCTCAGCCCGGGTGACCCCGGAGTCGGCGGTGAAGTTCGGGGTCACCCTCGCGATGACGCCGGTGAAGTCGACGGTGTCCCCGCGCCGCACGGTGAAGACCGATTCGCCGCGGGTGCCGGTCAGCTGCACCCAGAGTCGATCGAGAGGGCCCGGACCGATCCAGAACCCTTCATCAGCGGGTACTGATTGGACTCGGACCCGGTGTCCGGTCGCGGTGGCGGCGTCGTTGGCGCGTAGATTCGTCACGTTGTCGGCGCCGAGCACGTTCACGCCTGCGGCGATGACGGCACCAGCCACGATGGTGGGGCTGCTGTCAGCCGCTGCCGGGGTCGCCGCGGGTGCACGATTCGCGAGTTGGGTGGCGTCTTGCGCGCCGCACCGCGCCAGCAGCAGCGACACGGCCAGCACGGTCACCACGACAATCGCCAGCGGCAGCACCCACGGAGGTCGGGCAGCGCCGACCGGCGCGGGCGGTGGGTATGGCGCTGGCGCGTCGGGATTCGGCATGATCGCCGCATTCCCCCAAGATCAGTCATGAAACGGCGACCTACCTTGGGTTGCTGTCGCAGTTCCGGATGCACATCGCCCGCATCGACGGGCATCCCCGATGCTGCTGGAAGCTGCGGGGAGCCGATTAAGTGCCACCAGGATGGCGCTACAAACCCCGAACCCCCTCTACCTCGCGGGAATCACTGACCGATGCCCGCGGTCACCGGTTCGAGACCGGTCACCATGACGCTGCCCTCGGCACCGATAGAGTTTCCGCACCACCCGCGCAGAAAAGAAGCGCACCACCGAACTTCTCCGGCACCATCCGGCACGACCCCGATCGACGGGCTCGCCGTCGCGCGCACTGTTGAAGGAGGGATCGTGAACGAGGAACAGCCGCTGTGGCAGCTCCACCTTCACCGCACCGCCGCCACCACCACCTTTGCCCTGGCCGGCGAACTGGACCTACAAAGCGCCGACGACATCCGCACCACGCTGATCGAGGAAGCTCACCGTCCCGCCACGACCACGCTGGTGATTGACCTCGCACAGGTGACGTTCTTGGACTCCACCGTGCTGGGATGTTTCATCAACGGCTATTACGCCGCGCAACAGGCCGGCCGGACGCTGACCATCGTCAACCCCAGCCCCGCCGCGCACCGCGTCCTCAGCATCACCGGCCTATTGGCACTGCTGGCCGAGGCATAGCCACAAAGCAGCCCCTGGTCACCTGGAGGCGATCAATCGACCGCCACGCGTCGATAACTAATCATGCAGCGCAGGCGCTTCCCGGCTATAGATCCGGTCGCGTCGTCGCCGACTATCACCCCGAACGCCGCGTCGACGGGTCCGGCAAGCACGGCGCCGCGGCCTCCCGCCTGGTTACACCCCGACCCGCTTGGACAGGACAACCTGTGTCGCGGCGCGGGGATTCAAGCATCCCGACGCAAGATCATGCCGGTGTGGGCCTGCCGTGATGAGGCGTTGCACCGTGGTGAGCAAGCTCCTGTTGGACATCGGTTCCAGCAGGACAGCGCATGAGCCGATATCCCGTACCCGGGGGTCGTCACGGTGCAGCGTGCCGCTGAGAATCGCGACTGGCGTAGTGCGCAGTCGCCGGTGATTGCGCAGCTCTCGGCAAAGCTGCGCACCGTCAAGACCGGGCATGTCCATGTCCGCCAGGACCAGGTCAGGTTTGTTCGTCACCGCCAACTGCAGCGCCGCGGCTCCGTCCACGGCGCTCAGGACACCGTGACCGGCCCGCGCCAGCAGCAACGTCAAGACCTCACGGATGTCCGCGTCGTCATCAGCGATCAGGATCACGGCCACCTGTCGACGCCCCCCTCAGCGCGAAAGCGATCCGGCCTCCACGATTCTGCGCCCTGTTCCTCGGAGCGGTACAAGGTTCACCGCCATCCACGACGACATCTTTGCCCTGTAGCAAAGAAGACGCGACGCCACAGCCGCAGAAGCACACGCCAGCCCCACTACATAGCGAGCCCACCCGCCAGCACCCAACGGACAAATGACTGACATGCCGGGTCTCTAGCGTGGTGCGTTGCCGCCGCGGGTACCGCGACAGCCTTCACCAGACCCCGAGCAGTCGATGATCCAATGTTCGGGAATGGCTACTCGACAAACATGTGCACCGTGGTCAGCGAGCGCCACGACGCCGCCAGATCACGATGCCCGCCACGGCCGTGACGTTGACGGCGACCAGCACGGCACCGAAGACGTTCCACCACGTCGCGAGCAAGGGGGTGACCAGCCACCACCCGACGACGATCATCGCGATCAGGGTGAGGCTGGGGTCCTTCTTGCCGGGATGACGCATCCGGTCGGCGAAGCGTGGATCTTCTCGCTGCAGACCTGACTCGATGGCGGCCAGCTCACGGCGTTCACGCTCGTTGAGCATCGGCGTCCTCGTCTCGGATTCTTGCGCTCGCCCGCCGGCTCGCATCAGGCAGGCCTGGCCGGGCCTGCCAGCGGTGGCCGCCCTGCTTGCGTCAGTCGGTGCTGAGGCCTGGCAACGCGCGGCACGGTCACACTCGGTGGGGATGCCGCCCGATGTACGCGGGCTTTGAGCTTGTCAGGGCGACGTGCGCAGCCAGGCCTGCTCACCGACTGCCCGCAGCACGTGACGCACTGCCGGATGCGCGGCGGTAAGCACCACCTGTACCTGCTGCCGTGCACCGATCTCGCGCAGATGCAATAAGGCCCGAAGACCCGCCGCGTCACAGAACCACAGACCGGCAAGATCCAAGGTGATGACGTGCGACGGCGGCGCCACCAGCGGTGTCACGGTCGCTGCGAAGCGCGGCGCGTCGACCGAATCCAACTCGCCGACCACCCGCAGCCATCGCACGCTTCCCCGCGCCCGGGCACTGCTCACGATCACCGATGCGATGCGCCACCGCCCCCACACAGTTCGACTGAGTCCCCTCTGGCTGTGGGCTTGACCCTCATGATGGCGCGTGGCATCGGCATGGTCAGCATCCACCGAAGCGGCAAGAAATCACGCCCGCGAGACGTTCATCGCGGCGAGGAACGCGCCAAGAGGCTCGCACTGCCCGTTTCCAGCACTGAGCGATCACGACGATAACCCCGCCCGGCCGGTGCATGAGGCCAACTTCGCCACGGCGGCAACCCCGCAGCCGGATGATCAGATCAGTTTGCCGACGGCAGCGTCGCCAGAAGCCGTCACCGTCTCGCTAGACAGGGCCTTGCCGCCCCGGGTGGCGGGGCGGGCCGGGGACACCTTCTGCGTGCTACCGGCCGACGGAGTCGGCGCCGTCGGCGCCGATCCGGCCCGCACGGCAGAGCCCGCCGGTGGCAGGTTAGTCAGCGAGGGCGAACTGCCACTCTGGTCGCGGCCGGTCGCTTTCCGCACGGCCCCCACGATCTGTTCGTACTTCTCCCGGCCGGCGCGGCTGCCCAGCACATACCCCGCGGCAAGCCCGACGGCGAACTTCATCATCTTCATCCGAACTCCTTGACTCGGCGAACGCGCCTTTACTGCCGCGGGACCAGGCCTTTCAAACCCGCAGGCAGGGTGACAGTGAAAGTCGCCGCGGCACCGGCTCCGCGTTCACGCCTGCGCTCACCGAATCCTGAACTACCTCTTCGCATGGACGGTCGGGGACGGCAGGTTGCTGCCGCCCCGACCACCGCGGATCACTGTCGACGGTGCTGAACCAGTTCGCGCTGAACACGAATGAATCGTGGGGGCAGCGTGCGAGGCAGCGTGGTCGCAGGCCGCGATGTCAGGTACCGCCAGGCCGCCATCTCGCCCCATGAATCTCGGGGTGGCGTCAACCGGCGATGGCGTGTCGATCATCATGCGGTTAGCTGCGAGGGCTGCGCCTTTGCTGAAGCGGGTATCGAGGCACCGGCAATGGCGGCGCGCAATCTTGGTCAGCGGCGTTCTCGAACTCGCGTAGACCCCGGAGGAGGGCGGCACGGCTCAGCGGGTCCATCCGGTGCAATACCTCGGCCAGAATCTCGCGACGGAGGCGGCGCAGGTCCTTGAGCAGTCGGCGCGACGACGGCGTCAGGAACAGGGCGATCTCACGGCGGTCGGCATGGCCAGGCCTGCGGTGCACCAGCCCGCAAGCCACCAACCGGTCGCAGAGCCGACTCACCGACGACTGCATGGCATTGAGCTCGTCGGCCAAGGTGCGCAGATTCGCCCCTTCAAGACGTTCCACCGCCAGCAAGGCGTTCAGCTGCGGCCAGGACAGCCGCGGCGCCGCGCGGTCGCGGGCAGCCTCCCACACCGCCAGCAGAGCTGGCGCGGCATCGTCGACTGCCGCGGCGAGAAGGGGGCTGTCCAGCCCGGAATGTTCGCGCAAAGTGCCGACAGGATACCCGTGCGGTCATCTCGATCGCCGCTCGGCGAGGGGCGAGACGCACCCACCGCAGCTCGCCTGCCGGGTATGGCCGGTCGCTGCCCGGCTGCGTCTGGTTCCAGGCGTTTGGGGTCGTGGCGGCGGGGCACAAGATCGCGGTGCCAGGATGGATACACGCGGGCGGCTGGGGTCTGCTGGGCGGATCAGCGTTGTTGATCGGCGCCGCGGTCGGCTACGGAACCCGGCTGCCGCCCAAACTCATCGCGTCCGTCATGGCGTTCGGCGCCGGCGTGCTGCTATCGGCAGTGTCCTTCGAGCTGATCGCCGAGGCACACGAACAGGCAGGACTCCTACCCACGACGATCGGCGCGGTCACCGGCGCCCTGACATACACCGGCTGCAACATGCTGCTGGCCCGCCGAGGCGCCCGGCACCGCAAACGCTCCCAAGATCAGCAGCCATCCGAGGACGAGCAGGACGGATCCGGCACCGCGCTCGCGCTCGGCGCGCTGCTGGACGGCATACCCGAGTCGATCGTCATCGGGACCAGCCTGCTCGCCGGCGGAGCCGTCTCGACCGTGACGGTCGCGGCGGTGTTCATCAGCAACATCCCCGAGGGGCTGGCCAGCGCGGCCGGCATGCGCCGGGCCGGCCGTTCCCGCGGCTACGTCTTCGGCCTGTGGGGCGCCATCGCCGCCCTCAGCGGCGCCGCCGCGATCGCCGGTTACCTGCTGCTCGGCGGCGCCGCACCCGCCGTGCTGGCCTTCATCACCGCCCTGGCCGCCGGCGCGATCCTCACGATGATCGCCGACACGATGATCCCGGAGGCGTTCGAACACACGCATCTCGCGATGGGATTGATCCTGCTGGCCGGCTTCCTCAGCGCCTTCGCCCTCTCCCAGCAATAGCCCCGTGAGGGTCCGGCGAACGACGCCGCTCCCGCACACTCACCATCAGCGCGCAGAGCAGCGGCGTCAGCCGTCAGCACCACGGAAGCGTTTCGGCCGATCATGGGCGGGCATTCCCGGCGCATGACTGAATCTTCGACCTTGCGTGCTGTCGTGCTCGGCTGCTCGCTGAAGTCTTCCGGTAGCGAGTCGAGCAGCGAATTGCTCGGCCGTCAGGTTCTCACCGCGCTCGCCGACCACGACGTTGACGGCGAGGTGATCCGGATTGCCGACCATGACGTCAAGTTTGGGGTCAGCACCGACGAGGGTGACGGCGACGCTTGGCCCGCCCTGCGGGAGAAGATCTGCGCCGCGCACATCCTGGTCATCGCCACGCCGATCTGGATGGGTCAGCCCTCGGCCATCACGAAAATGGTCCTCGAACGTCTCGACGCCGAACTGTCCGAGACCGACGACCAGGGCCGGCCCTCCATGTACGGCAAAGTCGCCGTCGTCGCGGTCGTCGGCAACGAGGACGGCGCCCACCACGTATGCGCCGAAGTGTTCCAAGCCCTCAACGACGTCGGCTTCACCATCCCGGCCGCCGGCGGCACCTACTGGGTCGGCGAAGCCATGGGCAAGCTCGACTACAAAGACGCAGGCCCGAAACCGGACACCACCGGCGACGCCACCAAGACCCTCGCCGCGAACGCCGCCCACCTGGCCCGGCTACTGGCCTCCGCCGCCTACCCGGCCCCCTGACGACCATGCACCCCGCGAGAGCTAGTTGCCGTCGAAGCCGGTTCCGGACGGTCGCCCTTTGGTCGGAACGTCCGCTCGACGGAGCAATGACGTCGAGAGCATCCGAAAGGGCACAGTGGCCCACCTCGAGTTCGATCCACCACTGACCTGAATCGACACCCACGAGGAACCTGCAGATCGCATGACCCGCGACGCAAGATGTGCGAACAGCCCCGCAATCTTGCGGCACTAACTGCAGGCAACCCCTGATCATGGTCAGGGTGCCGGGCTCGTGTCGTCGTCCAATCACGGTGCCGGTGCCTGTTCAGTGGTGCGCGAGGGACGGCGGGCGTATTCAGCGGTATGCAGGGTAGTCGGCTCGCCATGGATACGTTGCGGTTGGCGTTCACCCGTGGCACGGACTGCGCCGACCTACGCCAGCAGGCTCGACCGGTCCTGGCGCAGTGGCAGAGCCCTCCACTCGTAGAGGACACGCTGCTGGTCATCACCGAACTAGTCCAGAACGTGGAACAACACACGACATCCGGCGGGGAACTCGCGATCTACCGGCATGACAATGTCGTCCACATCGAGGTCACCGACTCCTGCAGCAACATGCCCCACGCCCGCACAGCTGACCCACGCCGTATCGGCGGACGGGGCCTACTCGTCGTCTCCGCCATCACCACCAGCTGGGGAGCTCACCGCATCCATCAAGGCAAAATCGTCTGGGCGCACATCGCCGTCAACGAACCAAGCACCGCCGACTCCCTCCAGCCGATCTTCCCGTGACACAGCACTACCAGCGGCCAAGAGCTGGACATCATCGGGCGTCCCGGCCCACCACTGGCAAGCCTTGAGCGGCCAGGACGTGCGGCAGGCAACCCATCTCGGTGAACGCGCTGAGCGTCGCATCAACCGCCGGCTTGCCGGCGCCCTCGGCGCGAGCGCACCGGACGTCGTTGCGTTGCTCCAAGATCCGAAACAGCGACGATCGTGTTGATCCGTGACGTGATGACGCGGACCAGCTCGGCGCTCGGCACTCGGGAGATCGCGTCGGCGCAGGTTCGCGATTTGTTCGCCGCGGGTGGTCAGCGGGGAGGACGATGATCGCATGACGGACACGCAGGGCAAGAATCTGGCGGAGCTGTGCCGGATGTGGAATGACCTCCCCATATCGGTATCCGCGTTCGCGGACCTGGTCGAGAAGACCAAACACGATGGCCCGCGCTCCGACTCGGCCTACGCGATGAAGGCTGTCGCCGAAGAAATCGCCGATCTCAACGCTGTGGCAACCGCGATCGCCGACCGACTCCTCGCCGGTCACGACAACGCCGATGACTGCCAACTCATCCCTTAATCGATGTGGCGAGTGGCTCTCCATTCCCTACACGTACGTGGGATGGCCTTTGCCCTGATCCGCAGGGAGAATCCTCCCCGAGGCCGGTACGGGGAGAGTGTGTGAACGAGCCGCCGTTGTGGCAGTACGACCTGCATCGTGACGGCGGAACCTCGACCGTCGCCCTCGCCGGAGAAATCGATCTTCAGAACGCGGACGAGGTGCAAAATCTGCTACTCGAGGAAATGCAGCGCGGAGACACCTCAGCGGTAGAGGTCGACCTCCGTCAAGTCAGCTTCCTAGACTCCACTGCCGTCGGCTGCCTCATCAGTGGCTACCACGCCGCGAAGAACACCGGCTGTGGACTCGCAGTCGTCAACCCGAGCCGCCCGGCACACCGAATTCTGAGCCTGACCGGAGTGCTCGCTGTCCTGACAGGCACCTGAAACAGCGCCCAGCGGCGGCACGCCGATTCACTGTTCTCCTCGATGCAGGTGTCCGGGTCTTCGGCAGCGAAGAACAAGGCCTTGGCCCTGCGCGTGCTCGGCGAAGAAGCGCAGCCAGCATGCGCCAAGATCGAGGCGAAGCTCCCGGCTCGCATGCTTGCGGAAATCGGGAAACACCTCGCCCTCCTCCTCGGCCAGGTGCTCGCCCTCGACTCGGCCTATTTTCCGCCAGCTGACCGACCACGGCCGGGCCGCCGCGACCAACGCTTAGCGACGCATACGGTGGATGGGCTCGGCATCGGCGGCAGCAGCCCGAGCAAGTCGACCCGCCGACTTGTTCGCGGTGGCGCCGGAATCGCCGTGCAAAGCGGCGGTTACGCTGGATTAACCGCAACCCGAGGATGTGACCGCGGATGATCAATGTGCAGGAATTTGCCCGCCGGCTCAGCACCCTCGCAGCCGAGGAGTTCACCACCGACGATGTCGTCGACCTGGCGACCGCCGCCGACGTTCGGATCAGCACTGACCTCGAGATCGACGCCAATCTGGCGCAGCGGCTGCTTGATCGCATGTCACCCGCTCCGTCCGTTACAGGAGCGCAGATCGCAGCGTCGCAGTGGCCGCCGCCGGCTTCCTCCCGGCCTGCGGCGCCTGCGGTGTCGTTCTCCAGCCCCGGCGCCGTCGATGGCCCTGCTGACCAGCCGACTCGACCCCGCAGTTCCAGGCCTGCGCGAAGCGACCGGCGACCCAGCTCGCGACGACCTGGTAGGTGAACTGGAATGCTTATGCCGGTCCGTCCGTAAGTTGCACTGGTTCGCACGAGCACGCGGATCGCAGCATCGCAAATGTGGTAAAGGTCGTTACCACCCGGTGCCGCAACTTCCGGAGGACGCCACTCCACAGTCGACTTGAACCTTCATTAAACCCCGCGATCGCACCGCCGCTCGACGGCCAATGAGTCCACTTCCGCGCGGCCGGAGTGCATCGAACCTGCAAGATCTTCCGATCGCTCGTGATGATCTAGGATCGGGATTTGTCCCGCCCGGTCCCCCGTGCCGGGCGGGCCATCCCGCCCCCCCGCTCTGCTCGGGCGCTCAGATAATGCGTGCGTGCCGACCATCAGTGATCGCATCCATGATGGCTGAGCTCGACGATGAGCGCTACGTGAAGGTCGACTCGCCAAGCACCCCGTGCCAACCTGCCCGGGCGTCTACGCCGCCGGCGACCTGGTCGACCACACGTGCCGCCGGGCCATCACCGTCTCCGGCGCCGGTTAAGCCGACGTGCTCGTCACCGAAGGTCCCGCGCGGCCTCCTTTGTGGATGCACGATCAGCGGCACTCCGCACCGAGGCGAAATTGGATGTCCAGTACACCCTTTTAATCCTTAGGTTCGGGGTTCGAGTCCCCGGCGGCCCACCATGTTTGACCTGGGATTTTAGCTCTGCCTCGCTGCTCGGCGGTGTGGTTGTGGGGCGTAGGTGAGGCGCGGTTGCGCCTCACTGGTCGGGCATGGTTGGTCGCTGGGAGCTTGAGCCCCGGACTTGTGGGATCGAGAGTTCTGCCGTTGGAGGCAGTGTCGACTTGATCAGCATTTTCGGAGTCGAGGCCGGTGCTAGCGGGCCGGTCCGCGCGAGTTCGCGACGGGCGGTCGTATGGGTACGGACAGTCCTGGGTCGGTGTTTCGCCGGTGTGCGTGCCGCTCTGATCAGACGGGCCGGCAGTGGGGCGCGAAGTGTCCGCGGTTGGTGGAGCCATCGCATGGGCGCTGGTATTTCGATGTGCATGTGCCCGGGGGTGACGGCCGCAAGCGCAGGCTGCGCCGCGGCGGTTTCGGTTCACAGGCGGACGCAGAGTGGGAGCTGGCTGGCGTAGTTGGCCTGTCGGGGCCGGAGGCGATCGCGCAGACGTGGACGGTGCGGCGGTGGCTGTTGTGCTGGTTGTCGCAGATGGAGGGCCGGCTGCGGCCGTCGACGGTGCGCGCGTATCGGTCGGTGACGCATCAGCATTTGATCCCGAGGCTGGGCCAGTTGCGGTTGGCGGATTTGGATGGTCGTGCGGGTGTGCGCACGGTGCAGCGGGCGGTGGACGCTATCGGCCGGCAAGAGCTCGCGGACGGCGGGTTGATCGCTGCGGGAACGGTGCATCGGATCGTCGCGGTGCTGCGCAGCGCGTTGAGTGAGGCGCGACGCCAGGGTTTGGTGACGGTGAACGCGGCGTGGCGGTTGCGTCTGCCGCAGGGCGGCCGGGCGCACGCCGTGGCGTGGACGCGGGAGCGGGAGGCGTTATGGCGGGCGACCGGTGCCCGGCCGAGGGTCGCGGTGTGGGACGTCGAGAACGTGGCGGCGTTTCTGGAGTCGGTGCGTGATGACCACTTGTTCCCGCTGTGGTGGTTGGTGGCCTTGCGGGGTTTGCGGCGTGGGGAGGTGGCCGCGTTGCGGGAAGCAGATCTCGATGAGGGGTTGCGCGAACTGCGGGTGTGCCGCCAAGTGTTACGGGTGGATGGGCGGGTCGTGGTGGGTCCGCCGAAGTCTGCGGCGGGGGTGCGGGTGCTGGCCTTGGACGAGTTCACGAATCAGTTGCTGCGCGAGCATCGGATTCGGCAGCGGGATCGATTCGGAGTCGATGGCAGCAATCCGGACGGTTATTTGTTCACCCGTGCGGATGGGCGGCCGGTGGCTCCGGATTGGCTCAGTCACCGGTTTCGGGCCTTGATGCTGCGCAGCGGGTTGCCGCCGGTGCGCTTGCACGATCTGCGGCATGGTGCGGCGAGTTTGGCCGGTGCGGCCGGTGTGGAGTTGAAGGTGATCCAGCACGACATGGGTCATTCCAGTTCGGTGACTACCGCCGACACGTACTGGACGGTGTTTCGGGAGTTGGGGCATCGGGCGGTTGCGGCGACTGCAGGTTTGTTGCGGTCGCATGCGCGGGTCCGGCTGAGTTTGGTGGGCGCATCTCAGGCCTGAAGGTGCAGATGCCGCAGCACAGGTTCGGCCTCGGCCGATGTGTCACCGCCACGGGAGTGCAACTGGTCACGGGCTGTTGCCCGGTTCTGCGAGCGGGTCGGGTCAGAGCAGGGTACGCCAGTAGTCCCAGAACTGGACACCGATCAGCGCGGTGAGGGTCATTATCCAAGGAATCCCTCACCTCTGCGCTAGCCAGGTTCACGGTCGACTCGGCGATACTGCCCCGCCGGCACCGGCTGCGCCGCCGCGCTGGACGCCGAGCGCTTCATCGCATCTTTCGTAAACGCGTGAGCACGGTCGCCGCGTTCGGCTTGCTCGCCCTGGCGAGGATGGGCGAGACATGCAGGGTCTCGAGTAACCCACCCTCGCCCTCTCCGTCCACGGCGACCGTGCATGCAGACGCTGCCGAGAAGCGGACGTCGGTCAGCCCTCAGATCCGCGCGGGTCGCGGCTGCGGGGGTAGGTGTTGCGCTCGCCGATAGTGCCGTCCTGTTTGTGGATGATGTGCTCGACGCCGCGGTCGATCGCCAGGTCGCGACCGGCGGCTTGGGCCTCGGCTTTGGTGGTGGCGCTGTTGGTGGCGCGCTGGTTGCCCTCCGCCCTGTTCACCCATTTGTCGCCCTGCTTGCTGGTGTGGATGTCTCCCTTGGCCATCAGGCCCTCCTTAACCGGTGTAGCAATCTTTGATCTCTGTGTCCCGGGCCGTTGGTGGCCCGAAGGCAGGGCCTACTTTTTGGGCCGTCGGCCGTTCATGAGGCGGTGCCAACGGTCTTTCAGCCAGCTCTGCCGAGGTACGGGGCGCGGGCGCCGTGCCTCTCTGGCGGGTGTGGGATCCGGTGGGGTGGGCGCTGGCGTCGTGGACGAGGCCGGTACCGGTCCGTCGAAGTACGCGGCGCGGTGTGCGCTCTCCTGGCGGCGAGCCGCGGCGATCTCCGCGGGACTCCATTGCCGGTCCCAGCGGACGCGTCCGTCGGTGATCCAGTAGTGGGAGTGGCAGGGGAAGTCCCAGTTGCCGATCGAGGGGTGGAGCGAGACGGCGATGCCGTTGAAGGTGAGGCGCCATCCGGTGGGCTTGATCGGGGTGACGACTTCCTCGCCGCAGCCGCACAGGCACAGGTGCATCGCGGTCGTGTGCGGGATGCAGACGTACACGATGCCCTCGGCGAGGTCGTCGGGTACGACGTCGACGAACTGGTGGGCGACGGCGGTGGCCCGGCTCATGCGTGGTCCTCCCCGCTCAGCGCTCCGGTGCCGATGGTGAAGGTGCAGTGGTGCTCCCCGGAGAGGTTGAGGTAGGAGCCGTAGAGCTTGCGCCACTGCAGGACGGCGAGGGCCGCGTTGAGGGTGTTGAGGTCGCCGGTCTGGATGTTGCGTTCGTATTCGTCGTCGGGGTCGGCGGCGTCCGTGGGGATGCGGTGCCGGTCGTGGACGTGGTTGCGCTGCCGAGGCGTGCTGGTGGTGACCCGTAGGATCCCGCCGACCGCCCCGTCGACGTTGTAGAGGCCCATGCCGACGTCGATGAAGGGGATCTCGAACTTCTCCAGCGCGGCGATGATGTGCTTCTTGGGCGGGCCGTCGTCGATGGCGATGAAGACGAAGGTCATGTCCTTGAGCTCGTCGACGTTGTCCTTGGTCAGGTAGTAGGGGTGCGCGACGATGCCGTTGCGCATCACCGAGTACATCTCGGTGTAGTAGTCGACCTTGTTCATGCGGCGGTGCAGCTGCTCGATGGGGGTTGCGCCGGGCGCCCGGAAGGCGCAGTGCTGCTGGAAGACGTCGCCGTCGAACAGGTGGATCTGCCGCACCATGGTCTTCGCGATGTTGTCGAGGATGTGCGCGCCGGTGCCGCCGAGCCCGATGATGGCGACCTTGTCCAGCGCCATCTTCGCGGCGCTCGCGCTGATCCCGGCACGGCCGGTGGCCGTGTCGAGGTAGCGGAAGATCGCGTCCGGGTCATCGTCCTCGACGACCCGGTGGGTGCGGGCAGTCACGTCCGGGTCGAGCGCCTGCGCCGGGCCCTGGAGCATGGCGATGTAGGTGGTCATCTTGTGGTAGTAGTCGCGGTAGCCGTCGTCGGGCTTCTGCGAGAACAGGAACCGCAGCCGGATGTCGTCGCCGACCTGCTCTTCGATCACGCTGTTGATCAGCGTGGTGAGCGGGCGGCCGTCGCGGTCGCAGGGCTGCTCTCCGGCGAACCGGGCGACGTGGTCGCCCGGTCGCGCCGTGTGGTCACCAGCGAGTTCCAGCCCCGACACCAGGGTGCCGTAACCGATCTCGCCGGCCGGGGTGACGTACGGGATGTTCCGGACGACGAGCTGCCCATCCACGATCGCCACCTCGAAGCCCTCGTCGCGCAGCCGACGCAGGTCGGGGCTACGACTTGTTAGTGCGTGTGACATCGAAGATCGTTCCCTGCTTGATGGTCACCTTGCCGCCCGGGCTGAGAACGCCCTCGTGCTGCGGCTTCACCGCCCGGCTGTAGGTGACGGTGAACGTGACGTCCGGGCCGGCGGGCACCGCCTTGAACGCCAGCCGCACGATCTCGTCGAAGGTCAGCACCTTCTCGTGCACCACCTTCCCGCGACCGTTCACGATGATCGCGAACTCGCGGGCCGACGCGCGGGCGTCGTCACCCTCGCTCTCGGCCTCCGCCTGGACATCGACGGTCTGTGCTTCCGTCATCTCTGCTCCTTCCGCGGACGTCCGCCCCACTTGAGACAGAGCACTCGCTCTTTACCAATTTGGTTCATTACCTTGCGGTTCAACATCAACAGATACGCCGATCTTCGCCGGAGCACAAGAGCGTTTCCTGGCCGGACACGAAAGAGTGAAGGGCTGACGCTGTGCGGAGCTGCGCCACGCCCGCGGTAGGCCGGCGTCGCTTGCGCACGGTGGGGGTATCGTTACCTGATTGGTGAACCGCAAGATCTACGGAGCAACGTGCAACTCCTCCATCACGCCGAGAAGACGAAGTCGGCCTGCGTCGATGAACCTGCACTGCGGCGGGCGTTCGGCACGGCCTGGGAAATGGTGGCGACGGCCTTGACGCTGTTGCTCAACGTCGCGAACCTTGCGGAAGTCGCCCAGTTCGCCTGTGTCACCCTGCGTCGGCTCGCTACCGCCGCCGACGGCGTCGTACGGTTCGTCGTGAGACACGGTGACGCCGAGATCTTCTTCCGCGCCGCCGATGCCGCACTGATGTTTCAGGAGTCGGAGAAGCAGTCTGATGCAGTGCGACTCATGCAGCGCATCCGTGTGATCGTCATCGAAGGCATCACCGTGCCAGTCCCGATGCCGGTCTGATGGACCGCAACCACCACCAGGCCAGCTCGCCAACCCGGGCGAGGTCGAAGCCAGCCTCGGACCAGCGAGACGGCGAGGAATCGCAGATTCGCGGCGTCCGCAGCCATGAAGGCGACACCTTCGCGGAGACAGGACTTTCGCCGGACTGGCAGCGGCCGCCGGGCAAGATGCTTCAGGCGGAGCTCGACGCCCGCAACATCACCCAAGCCGAACTTGCCGTTCGGCTGAACGTTTCCGCGAAGCACGTCAACCAGGTCATCAAGGGCGTCGCCAGCCTGACCTTCGACATGGCCCTACGCCTCGAACGCACGCTGGGCACACCCGCCGCGTTCTGGAACCAACTCGAGGCCAGCTATCAGGACCGGCGCGCACGCGAGAAGGCGCGCACTGAGTGGGCCCGCGACCACCTCGGCTGGTTGCGACGCTTTCCTCTGCCTGCGCTCGTCGACCGTGGCGTACTCGTCGCAGGAGACTCCGAGATCACCATGCTGGAAAGGCTCCTCGCCTTCTTCCAAGTCGCGGACCCCGACGCCTACCAGCGGGCATGGGCCGAGCCGGTCGCCGCAGGGTTCCGCCGGACGCAGGACGCCAACGTCGACCCCTACGCCACCGCTGCCTGGCTGCGGCTCGGCGAACGCGCCGCCGACATGACACCGTGCCGACCGTACGACTCCACAGCTTTCGCGGCGCTTCTGCCTTCGCTGACGCGGTTGACAACGATGCCCGACCGCGAGGCATTCGAGATCCTGCGCCGAGAATGCGCAGACGTAGGTGTCGCAGTCGAATTCGAGCGGGGCTTACCAGGAAGTCGAATAACCGGAGCGGCTAGATGGATTACCTCCACAAAAGCGCTCATCGTCCTATCTGGACGTTACGGTATGCACGACATCTTCTGGTTCGCCTTCTTCCATGAGGCCGCCCACCTTATTCTGCACCCGAAGCGACGGGTGGTTGTTGACCTGGAACTCTCTGGTGACGACGCTGACGGCCAAGAAAGCGCGGCCAATGAATATGCGGCGGCGATCCTCATTCCAGAGCACTACGCGGACCAACTCACCGAACGCACCACCGCACGCCGCGCCGTCGAGATCGCCGACGAGATCGGGGTAGCGCCCAGCATCGTCGGCGGCAGGCTCAGCTACCTTCAGCAGAACTGGACTCGGTACGCACGCCTACGACGCAAGCTGGAAGACCTCACATAGCCCCAGCAGGGCGGCGCCGCTGGCGGTACGGGCAGCCGACTTTGCTGCGCCGAGTAGCTATTCCGATCGCCGGGGGCCAGGCCACCGAAGGATCTGGTCGCTCCACGGTCGCTCGGATGTTCCGTACCCCCATCGGACGCAGCCGGTCCGTGCCGGATTCCTGCGTCGAATGACTGTTCCTATTCGCTCGGACGCAACCAGACGTAGCCGGACCGTGCCGGACTGTGCGAGAATAAAGTCCGCTATTCCTGCCGTGCCGAGAATGGTTTCTCCCTACGGACTTTTAATCCTTAGGTTCGGGGTTCGAGTCCCCGGCGGCCCACCCCTTCTGACCTGCGGATTCCCGGCTGTACTTTGTCGCGTGTGGAGCGCGGTCGCTTGTTGGTCGCTCGTTGCGCCTTGGGTTGTTTACGCCCCTTTTCGTCCTGCCGGGCGGTTGCCCGGGGGCTTTGACCTGCGGTTTTGCTCGCCGGAGCGGTGTTAGCGGGGCGCGATGTGGTGGACGGCGGCGGGCCGGGGCGGCGGTGCTTGCGGCGGATTTTGCCGCGGACGGCGCGGGCGGTGGTGAGAATCAGCCGGGCGGTGGCTTCAGCGGCCTTGTGCTGGGCGGCGGGCAGCACGCTGGTGTACGTGTCGGCGGTGAGCACGATGCTGGCGTGGCCGAGCTGGTCCTGGACGGTTTTGAGGTCGACGCCGGCGGTGTGGGCAAGGGTCGCGGCGCCATGGCGCAGGTCGTGCAGACGAACGGGCGGTAAGTCATGCCGGTTGGTGAGCCAGCGCAGCCGGTGGGTGAGGTAGTTCGGGTGGTAGGGCTGACCGTCGGGCCGGGTGAAGACGTAGCCGGTGTCGCGCCAGGTCCGTCCGGTGCGTAGGTATTCGGCGCGTTGTCGGCGGAGGTGCTCGCGCAGGATGGTGACGGTGCGCCGGTCGAGGGCGACGGCGCGGTGGCTGGCGGCGGACTTGGGTGGGACTTCGATGACTTGGTAGCCGAGGGTGGTGCGTCGTTGCTGGGTGATGGTCAGTTCGCGGCGGTCGAGGTCAATGTCGTGCCAGCGCAGTCCGGCGGCTTCGCCGCGACGCAAGCCGCGCAGGGCGATGAGCCACCACAGGGGGTAGAGGCGGTCGTCGCTGACCAGGTCGAGGAATTGGGCGAGCTGGCCGGGTGTCCAGACCGCCACCGAAGGCCGGGCGCCGTCCTCGCGCCACTGCTCGACACGGCCGTCGGTCCAGACGACGGCATGGGGGCGGCGTCCGGTGGGCATTTCGACGCGACGGGCGGGATTGTCGGAGACAAGGCCGTCACGGATGGCGGCGTTGTAGCGGCGCGCAGGGTCGCGCGGATGCGTTGCAGTGTGGCGGGGCTGCGCAGTTGGCCGGTGACGGTGGTCTGTTGGCCGAGTTCGGCGAACATCGCGGTCAAGTGCCGGGGCGTGACCTCGCACAGGCGCAGATGACCGATGGCAGGGATCAGATAGCTGCGCACGTGCTGGGTGTAGATGGCGAGGGTCGACGCGCGGATGGAAGTGCGGGTGGTCAGCCAGTAGGTGAGCCATTGGCTCAATGTCCAGGTGCGTCCGGCGAAGTGTTCCTGAGATTCGGCCTCCGCGGCGTTGCGGGCATGCCGGGCGGCGGTCTGGGTGGCGCAGCCGCCGCGGCTGATCTGCTTGGGCCGGCCGAGCAGGTCGCGGATTTAGCAGCGGTAGTACCAGGTCCCGTACCGGCGATCGGTCAGGCCGGGACAGTGCCGGCCGAGACGGCGACCGGTGGTGGTGTCGCGGCATCAGCAGAGTTTGAACAGTCCCTGGTGTGCTCATGGCGACCTCCCGGGTTGCTTCTCCTCCACGATAGGCTCGGGGTTCGGGGTGCGGTGTCGTCCGTCCGGTGGACAGGCCATTCTCGCCACCGCTCACGCTGCCCGTGCGCCCGATCTGGTACAAGATCAAAGCCCGGATCGAGAAGCTGCTCGCCGGCCTCCTCCCGGCCAGCTGACATGGACGAGGTCCGGAATCTGATCATCATCGGCTCGGGGCCGTCCGGATACACCGCGGCGCTGTACGCGGCCCGGGGCGAACCTGAAGCCCCTGGCGATCGAGGGCATCCAGTCCGGCGGTGCGCTGATGACCACCACCGAGGTGGAGAACTTCCCCGGTCACCCGAGGGCATCATGGGCCCCGAGCTCATGGACAACATGCGCAAGCAGGCCGAGCGGTTCGGCGCCGAGTTCATCACCGACGACGCAACCCGGGTCGAGGAGGGCGACAAGCCCACCGAGCCGGCACCGAAGGCCTCAAGACCGTGTGGATCGGCGACAAGCAATTCTTCGCCTGCGCGGTCATCCTGACCCGCTTCGCCGAGACCGTGACCATCGTGCACCGCCGTGACTCGTTCCGGGCCAGCAAGGTCATGCAGAAGCGCGCCCTGGACAACCCGAAGATCAAGGTCGAGTGGAACTCCGCGGTCGAGGAGATCCTCGGCGACAACGGCAAGGTCGTCGGCGCCCGCATCCGTGACGTCAACACCGGCGAGACCAAGGTCCTCGACGTCACCGGCGTCTTCGTCGCCATCGGCCACGACCCGCGCAGCGAGCTATTCAAGGGCCAGATCGAGCTCGACGACGAGGGCTACGTGAAGGTCGATGCGCCCAGCACCCGCACCAACCTGCCCGGCGTGTTCGCCGCCGGTGAACTGGTCGACCACACCTACCACTAGGCCATCGCCGCGGGCCTTCGAATCGGGCCCGCCTGCGGTCTGACGATACGGTGATGCTGATCAATAGCTACCGTCGCTTTCTGCGTCAAGCGCGATGCCGCTGCCTGTAGTTCCTGGTGTCGAGCTTCGGGCGAGACAGATTTGCCCCGGCTGGCACGTGCCCCCGGCCGGCGGAAGTCGGTCGATCCGTACTTGGTCGCGGTACGCGCCGGGCCGGTCGCTCTTTCGAAGCGGAACGTGATCTGTCGGTGTCTCGTCGGGACGAACGGAAGCAGAGACGCCGACTTTGGTAGCTGGGGATGGGTGCGCTGTGTTCGACAGTGACGGGAGCGGACTAGACGGAGAGTGACGGTCGGTATCAGTCCGACAACAGCATTGACATCTTTGATCATGTTCGGGTTTTTCTAGTGCCGCTGTTCGCCGCCTCGGAGCGGCATGCAACGGGGGGAAGTCATGGGCATCATGAACGGTTCGGCGCTGGGTTGCGCCAGGTCCGCAGCTCGGCTTGAACAGCGCGTCTCGGACTCGCCGCCGTTGAGCTAGCCCCAAGCGGCGGCAGGTTGCCGCCCCACACTGCTCGTCCTCCAACACCGCGATTTCCGCCGGCTACCGATGGCCGGCTGACGTTTCGTGCATTTTTGCCTGTTCAGTCTGTGAAGTGGAGTGTCGTGAGAAACTCGTTCAGCCCTGTACCTGGCGGCCTCCGCCGGGCGTTGCGGGGTAGTTGGTCCACCGCTGTGGCGGTGGTGGCCGCGACGGCGGTTGTGCTGTCGGCGAGTGTGGAGCCCGCTTCTGCCGCGCCGACGCCGGTCGCAAAGAGAGATGCGCTGCCTGAGGGTGCGCACGTGGCGCATTTCGCGTTTACTCAGGACGAGACAGGTGGGGCCGTCCGGAACTGGGCGGGCTACGAGTACGGTATCGGCGCCTCACGCGGTGATGCGTCGGTGATCGAGGAGTCACCGTTCCCGAGATTTGGTCCGGAGAAGTCGTTGCGGTTGGACGGCTCGGGGGACCATGTGTCCACCGAGGTGGTAGTCCCGACGGACAAGTCGTTCACCGTGGCGGCGTGGGCCCGGCTTGACGCGGTCGACCGGACTTCGTCGGTGCTGTCTCAAGACGGCATGCGGGTCTCCGGCTTCTCGCTGAAGGCGCAGAAGAACGGCGCTTGGGAGTTTGGGATTCCCCAGGCGGACGCGGAGAACGTCGCATGGGACGTAGTCCGGGGTCCCACGGTGGCGGCGAACCGGTGGACTCACTTGGCTGGCGTGTACGACGCGGCCGTAAATGAGCTGCGCTTCTACGTCAACGGTTCACTCGTCGGCAAGACGAAGCGGACCAGCACGTGGAAGGCATCCGGCGGCCTGCAGATCGGCCGCGGCATGTGGAACGGCATCGAAGGCGACCACCTCGCCGGAGGCATCGACGAGGTCCACGCCTGGACCGGGGCGCGCGACGAGGCGGGACTAGCCGACTACGTTGTTCCGGCCGCCCAGAGCCGCGAAGACCGGTGCAACATCGGTCACTGGCTACACGCCGGCGGCCCACAGGTCAAAGCGGCGGCGAGCGCTGCATTGGCAGGAACCGACTACGACCGGCGCCTCACCTACCAGCAAATCGGTGGCACGCAGCACCAGCTCACCTACGCGTCCTTCAAGGACCAGGAGGACTACCGGGTAGCGCTGCCGATACGCGGCCTGGAAGGCAGTCCTCGAAAAGCAGGCGGTCTGGGGAGCCGACTTCGACTCGTTCCACCAGGTCCCTGACTACGGCAAGGATCTGCACTGGTTCCTGCTGGAACGCAACGACCAGTCTTTCCAGAACTTCCTCGAGCCTCCTGCACTGCCCAAAGCGTCTCCTGCCGCGCTGCAGCAAGCCCGTGCGGTCGTCGACAAACTGGTCGCGGACGGTGTATGGGGAGTGCCGGACTTCAACATCGTGAAGACGTGGCCGGCGAGCCGCGTCGAGCGGTTCATCCGCCACGGCGGCTCCCCGAAGGTGGGGCCGACGCCGGGCACGGCAGAGTACCGCCACGAAATCGAGACGCTCAAGAACAGCTGGCTCGACTGCGACCCAGCAGACCCCGACGGTGTGCGGGCGGAGGACTGGTGGTGGACCGGGAATCCGGGGCCGCTGGCCGAGGTAGCTAACACCGCCCAGCGGGAGCTGCAGGCCGAGCTGGACGCCCAGGCCGGGCCGCGTAAGGACATCGTCGACGCCGAAGCCCAGGCCATGCGCGACGTGCGTGCTGCCTCGGCGGCGCTGATCGAGGCACAAGGCCAGGCGTGGGTTGCCGGTCAGGCGTTGAAGTGGCAGCGGTACTGGGCCGGTAAGCCGAAGAACGACCCCCACTACCCGGCGGCTGCGGAGTTCCCCAAGGTCAACCAAGACCTGGCGACTGCCCGCGACCGGGTCGCTGCCCAGATAGCGCTCGCGAACAACGCAGCAGCGTCAGCCAAACAGCAGGTCGACAAGGTCAATGCGGCGCAACAGAAGGCTGCCGCAACCGCCACCACACAGCTAACACCGATCTACCGTGGTTTGGCCTACGCGCGGCAGTCCGCTCAGGTCGTCAAGGCCTCCTCGGCGGCGGCGACCGCGGCAGCGAAGTCGGTGGAGATCACGCTCAACTCAGTGACGGCGGCAAACGCCGACGCCGCGGCACTGCAGTCGCTGGCGCGCACCCAGCAGATCGCCCTGCAGGCGGAATACAAGCGAGTCGCCGCGCAGGAAGCCGCCGATCAGGCACAGGCCGCCGCAGCCGCGGCCAAGGGGCAGTCCGACGCTGCTGCGTCTGCCGCCGCATCAGCGAAGCGCAATCGGGCAATCGCTGAGCGTGCTGAGGCGGCAGCGCGCGGCGCCGCGCAACGGGCTGATCAGCAGCGTGTTGTCGCGGAACGAGAGAAGAAGAAAGCGGCCGACGCCCGAGGCAAGGCAGAGTCGGAGCGTGCCAAGGCTGACGAGGCCGAAGAGCGCGCTCAGCAGTACAAGAACACAGCCGCGGAAGCTCGTGGCCGCGCCGACTCCTCCGCGTCCATGGCAAAGGACAAGCGGATCGTGGCTGAGCGGGCCGAAGTCGACGCGCGGGTGGCGCGGGACCAGGCCGTTGCCGCGGAACGCGCGAAGGATGCGGCGGTCGCTCGGGCGGAGGCGGCAGAAGCTGATGCCTGGGCCAAACAGGGCACTGACGCAGCGCAGGGCGCTCGACAGGCGGCTACTGAGGCACGGGCGGCTGCGGGCCAGGCAACCGACGCAGCAGCCGGTGCCCGACGTGCGGCCGACAGCGCCACGGCCGCTGCAGTCAAAGCGCGACAGGCGGCGACTGAGGCGCAGGGGGCCGCGTCTCGAGCTGCGGCCGCGCAGAAGCGGGCTGACGCCGAATGGACCTACGCACTGTCGCAGTCGGTGGCGGCGCATGCGGCCGCTGCAGATGCTCTTCAAGCGGCGAAGGCAGCAGCCGAGGACGTCAAGCTGGCCGAAATTCAAGCTGAGCAGGCGAAGGCCGAATCAATCAAAGCCAACGCCGAGGCCCTCCAAGCCGCGGTTGAAGCTGAGAAGGCCCAGGCAGAAAGCGCCGTGACATCCGGACAGGCCTTCGCCGCCGCTCAGGCTGCGATTGCCGCCCGGGACTCCGCAGCCGGGGCGATCAATGCCGGAAACGAGGCCATTGCAGCTGGAATTCCCTTCCGCGATAGCGACGTCACTGCCGGTCTCGCCGTGTTGATCGGCCAAGACGCAAAGTCTGTCGCGGAACAGCAGGCAGCACTTGCTCAAGCCCGCGCAGATGAGGCGGCGAGGGCCGCTAAGCACGCGGCCGAATGGGCAGATAAGGCCACCGGGGACGCCAAGCTCGCCGCAAAGGCCGCGGCCGCCGCGGCCGAATACGCTGCCAAGGCTGCCGGATACGTTGCGGCGGCGAGGATCTATGCGGCAGCTGCGGCGAGGATCTATGCGGCAGCTGCGGCGACCGATGCGGCAGCTGCCGTGACAGCCGACAAGCGCACGAAAGACTGGGCTGACAAAACATTGTCCTCAGCGGTAGCCACTACCGCCGCGGCCAACTCTGCCCGGGTCGATGCGATGGCCGCCGATCACTCCGCGACCGATGCAGAACGTGATGCTGCCTCCGCCCGCGCCGCGGCAAAGGAAGCTGACTCGCAAGCAAAGGCGGCCGACGGCGCGGCCGACCGAGCTGAGACAGACGCCACCGCAGCAGAGGAAGCGGCGTCCAACGCTAATGCCCTCGCCGAGGAAGCGCAGGCCGCAGCCAATCGAGCCGAAGCTGCAGAACGAGCAAAATTCGATGCGGCGCTCTTGATCGAAGGGGGGCCGGCCGGCGATCCGAACATTAAGGTCACACCGGTAAATGTCAAAGACGACTTCTCGACTGACATCCGGTGTGTTCAGACAGACCCCCTCCACTGCCGGGCCGAAATCCCGCACCACATTACCGGACAGAAGATCTACAGCCTGATCGCCTGCCCGGACCCGACTGACACGGTTTGCCCGGGTAAGGAAGTCACCGACTACCTACACACGGAACAAATCGATTTCCGCTACACCCAAGTGCTGGTCTTGAACCTCATGGACATCTCCAAGGAGGTGCTCACAAATCTCGGCAAGGCCCTCGTCATGGATTACGTCAACTGCTTCACCCTCAAAAAGGACGAGTGGGCGAAATCCTGTACATGGGTGGCAGTGGACATTGTCGCCCCGTTTGCCATCAATCGTATTGCAAAGAGCGTCAAGGCCTTCCGCGCCAGCATGAAGACTGGTGTCGGCGTCTCCGAGGCGCAGAAGGGGCTTAGGGCGAGTGGGATCGAGCCGGCAGCGTTGGCCAAACTCGAGCGCGACACGGCCCGCGCCCTAGGCGGAAAGTGTCGAGTCGCCTCGCGCGCCTCCGCGGCCTTTACGCCCACTGTCGGGGCAGCAATTACCAGCAAGTCGGTCGGCGACCCTCAGGCGAAGCGCGAGTCACCCGCTGCTGTGGCGACCTTCAGCTTTACCGCCCACCAGCAGGCTTCCCGCATGCTGAGCAATCCGTGCAGCCCGGACCATATCGCACTTGGACTAACCGAGAAGGTACCCGATTTCGCCAAGAACGTCGGAGCCCGCCACCTGATGACGGAGGCGCCCGGTCAGTGGCAGCAGTCGGTCATTCGGGGTGCCTCCCGGAACCAAATTCAGCGTGACCCTTGACGACATCGAGGATCTTGAAGGGGTCGTCCTCCGAGGCAAGTACCGAGAGGCCGGACTCGACATCGCGGTCGGCGGTCGAAAGCCCAGCTGGTTTGACTGGGAAATGTATATCCTCGACGAGGCCAAGGCTTGGGAGCGCGTGACGTTCTATTTCGATGGCCAGGTGCATCCGAATCCATTCACTCGTTAGCGAGGAGAAAAATGAATAGCGCATGGCAGTCTCCTGAGGTGACCATTAAGTCTTTGCCATTGGAGTTCGGGCGCCCATTCAGCGTGTTTGCGATGGCCCCGACACACCGCCAGCTCTTACTGCGCAGTCCGATGGGCAATGAGTGGGAGGATCGAATTGACGTGATCCTGAAAGGAGTGGTGGCCATGAAGGTCAAGACGCAACTCCCTGATCTCGTCATTTCTGCAGCCAATGATCGGGAGGTGGCAGACGTCGACCTTGACTGCGAAGCAGATCTGAGACGTAACGAATCGTTCAAAGTTTATATGCTTCGAGCCGGAAAGTTCCGCGGATACGTCGTTGCCGCTTCAGCTTGGATGGCAAGAGACCGCCGCCCTGCCAACGACCCTAGTCCGCTATTGTTCGATATCGAAGGTACCCCGATGCCTGAGAGGATCATCCAACTGATCTAGATCGGTACTGCGATTTCGGGTAGCGGCGAGCGCGAATGGCGTAGCTGCACGGCAGACATCGAATAGGTCTGCCGTGCAGCTACGTCCTGCCCACCGTGCTGGAATCACCGCCGGCGCCGGCGGTAAAACGGCTCGCCTGGCGGTGGGCGGCTAGAGTCGCCGCGTGAGTTGGGCGGACTGGGTGGAGATTGTGGTTCCCTCTGAGGCCAACCGCCGCGCCCGGGCGGATCTGCGGGCGTTGGCGGCGTCGCTCGAGGAGCACGGGTATGCGTCGTTGCCGGTCGGTTCAGCGCGGCGGCGCAGGCGTGGGGACGCTGAGGCGGGTCGGCGGGCCGTTCGCAATCGAGTGTTCCGGCCGCGTGCGTGGCCGGCCGTCGTCGACGGTGTTTCCGAGCGGCTCGCTGTGACGCCTCGCGGTGAGTTGTTGGTGGTGGCGAAGGTGCTCTTCACGAGCGGTGCGCCGGTGCGTCCGGGCTTGCCCGTCGAACAGCTCGCGGGGCATGGTCCAGGCGTCCTGTTTCTGTCCTTCGCGGAGCAGGGCATTCAGTTCGGCCAGGCAGCTGTTGGACCGCCGGTCGGGGTCGTCCGTATCTTGGGGTGGGGCTACGAGTACCACGAGCAGTTCGCCCTCGATCAGCTGATTGCCCAGACCATGGACGCCTACGCCGAAGACCCGCACTGGCATCTACGCCCCCACGCCCGCGGCTGAGCTGACCCCGGCTCGACGTTGCGCACATCGCAATGCTGAGGTGGGCGCGATCGGCGATCGTGCGCACCGCAGATACGGCGCCGGGCGCAAGCTTCAGGCGGAGTCACTTCGCCGCTTTCCGCATCGGCAAAGATTCCTATGTTTCTAAGAGTGGATGCGTGGGGTATAGCCGGGTCGGCGGGAGATGCTCGCCGATGAACGGAGCGAAGTCATGCTGATCCTCGGGCTCATCCTGTTGCTGTTGGGCATGTTCTTGAAGGTGTCGATCCTCTACACGATCGGCATCGTTCTTCTCGTGGTCGGTGCCGTGCTCTGGATCCTCGGCGCGGTCGGCCGCCCGGTCGCTGGGCGAAAAGTCTGGTTCTGACACATCCATCGTCGTCACGAGGGGGTGCCCACCGAACGTGGGCGCCCCCTCGTGTCGAATGCCGTCAGGCGGGCGAAGCTGATCGCGGCCAGGCACAGGCCGACGGCGCCGAGGGCGACGCCGATCCAGGCTGGTGCCCGGTATCCGAGGCCGGCGGCGATCACCGCACCGCCCAGGGCCGCGCCGAGGCTGTTGGCGATGTTCATCGCGGACTGGTTGACGGCGGCGCCCATGAGCTGGGCGTCGGGTGCGACGGCGATGAGCCGGGCTTGCAGGGCCGGGCCGAGGAACAGGCTGGTGGCACCGATCAGGAACGCCCCGGAGAACAGGCCTGCCGGGGTGCCGGCAGCAACACCGAACAACGCGGCTGAGGCGATCATCGCGAGGAACCCGTACAGGGTGGCGCGGCGCAGGTCGCGGTCGGCCAGCCAGCCGCCCAGGGCGTTGCCCACGGTCATGCCGAGCCCCATCGCGGCCAGCACCCAGGGCACAGCCCCGGCGGACAGGCCTGTCACCTCGGTGGTGACCGGGGCGACGTAGCTGTTGACGGCGAAGAACCCGGCGAACCCGATCGCAGCGGTCGCCGCGGTGAGCCACACCTGCGGGCTCAGGAGTGAGCGCAGTTCAGCGGCGGGGGAACCGCCTGAGGCGGGCGCCTCCGGGACGGTGGCGGCCACGGCCAGCAGTGCGAGGGCAAAGACACCGGCGATGAGCAGGTACGCGATCCGCCAGCCGGCGGTCTGTCCCAGCCAGGTGACCGCGGGTACGCCGACGACGTTGGCCGCGGTCAGTCCGCTGAGCACGACGGCGAATCCGCGTGCCGCTTTGCCCGGCCCCATCAGGGAGGCGGCGAGCAGGCCGGCCGCGCCGAAGTAGGCGCCGTGCGGCAGCCCGGCCATGAACCGTGCGGCCAGCACCAGCCCGAAGTTGGGGGCGAGGGCGGAGGCCACTGTGCCCACAACGAACAGCAGCAGCAGTGCGAGGACCAGGCGTCGCCGTGGCATTCGGGCGGTGAGCGCGGCGATCAGCGGGGCGCCGACCACCACTCCGAGTGCGTACGCGGTGATCATCCAGCCGGCCTGGGCGACTGCGCCGGACTGGTCGCGGGCGTACTCGGTGCCGAGGGTGTTGGCGGCGATCTGCGGGAGCAGGCCGGCGGGTACGAACTCGGTCAGGCCGATCGCGACCGCGCCGAAGGCGAGCGCGAGCAAGGCGGGCCACCGCCGCTGATGGCGGGGTGCTGCCTGCTCGACGTCGGCAATTCCGGTGCTCTGGGTCGCCACGGTCGAGACTTTAGCAACACTGTTGCTTTAATGGTAGAGTGACCTCGTGCACCTGGACTTCCTGCGCGATTACCACGAAGCACTGGTCATCGCCCTGGCTCGGACCCAGCCGACGATCGAGCGGGGCACGGTCGCCGAGGTGACCGGCCTGACTCCCCAGGCGGTCTCCAAGGTGCTGGCCCGGCTCCTCGAGGAGGGCGTCATCGCCCCGGCCGGCGTGCGCCGCCCCGCACTGGGCAAACCGGCCGCGGTCTATCGCCTGGTGCCTGAGGCCCGGTGGGCCATCGGCGCACACGTCAGTCGCCGCGCACTGCGACTGGTCGTGACCGATCTGGGTGGCGCAGTGCGGGCCTCCACCGAGACCCCGTTGCCATCGGACTTCACCCCGGACGAGTTGCTGACCTGCCTGTCGGCCGGTGTCACCACGCTGATCGAGGAGCACCAGCTCGTCCGTCCGGAAGACGCCGCGCCGGGCGGCGGTGACCAGCTCGCGCGCCGGCTGGTCGGTGTCGGGATCGGCATGATCGGACCCCTCGATCAGGGCACCGGCACCGTCCGCGACGCGCACCGGCTGCGTCACTGGCATGACATCCCCCTGGCGACCCTCGCGGGGCACCACCTGTCCCTGCCGGTGCTTGTCGACAAGGACGTCACCGCTGCGGTAACAGCCGAGGCGTGGCGCCGCGGAAACGGATTCCACGACGCCGCCGTGATCATGGTGGAAAGCGGTCTCGGTGCCGGGCTGTGGCTCGACGGCACCGCCTACCGCGGCGCCCATACCAACGCCGGCGAGTTCGGGCACACTGTCATCCAGCTCGATGGGCCGCCGTGCGTCTGCGGCCGTCGGGGCTGCCTCGAAGCGGTGCACGAGCAGGCCACCGACCCGGCAGCCGCAGCCGCCGTCCTCGGCGCCGGCGTGGTCAACCTGCTGCAGACCCTCGACCTCGGCCACGTCGTGCTCGCCGGCGCCGACCTGCTGCAACACGGCGACCTCTACCGCCGCGCCGTCGAGGTCGCCGTGCGCACCCAGGTCAAGCGGGCCGACTGGCTCAGCGTCGAGGTCAGCCTGACCAGCCTGGGGACCGACGCGATCGCCGCCGGCGCCGCCATGCAGGTGCTCAACGCCCGCTACGGCGTACCCGAACCGACTCGGCCCCGTCCGGCGCCCCAGCGCCGATGACCCGGCTGCCTACCAAGGTCCGACTCTCCAGAACGGAAAACCCAGATGCGTGCCACCTTTATGTACGGCGCCGGCGACGTCCGCGTGGTCGACGTCCCCGACCCGAAGCTGAAGCAGTCGACCGACGCCCTGGTGCGGGTGGTGCAGGCGTGTATCTGCGGTAGTGACCTGCACCCGTACCACCGCATGCGGGCGAAGGCTGACGGCACGTCCATGGGGCACGAGTTTCTCGGCGTGGTCGAGGAAGCTGGCGTGGACGTGGCGACGGTCAAGGCCGGCGACCTGGTGGTAGCCCCGTTCGCGTGGCAGGACAACACCTGCGACTTCTGCCGCGAAGGCCTGCAAACCTCGTGCCGGCACGGCGGGTTCTGGAACTCCGGCGACGTCGGCGGTGGGCAGGCCGAGGCCGTCCGCGTCCCACTGGCCGACGGGACCCTGGTCAAGCTGCCGGTCGCGCCGGATTCCGCACTGCTGCCGTCGCTGCTGACCCTCTCCGATGTGTACGGCACCGGCCACCACGCAGCCGTCCGCGCCCAGGTCAACCCGCGCACCACCGTGACCGTGATCGGCGACGGCGCCGTCGGGTTGCTGGCCGTCCTGTCCGCCCGACGGCTCGGCGCCGAACGGATCATCCTGATGGGCCGGCACAAGTCCCGTACCGATCTGGGTCGCGATTTCGGCGCCACTGACGTCGTTGCCGAACGCGGCGAGGAAGGCATCGCCATGGTCCGCGAGTTGACCGGCGGCGACGGTACGCACACCGTCCTGGAATGCGTCGGTCACCTGCCCGCCTACGAGCAGGCCCTCGGCGTGGTCCGAGCGGGCGGGGTGATCAGTCGGGTCGGCGTACCGCAGTATTCGGACGGTGACATCGGCTGGAAGCTGTTCGGCCGCAACCTCACCCTCACCGGCGGACCCGCACCGGTACGCCACTACATCGAGGAACTGATGCCCGACATCCTCGACGGCACAGTCGAACCCGGCAAAGTCTTCGACCGCACCATCGGCCTGGCGGACACCCCGGACGGCTACCGCGCCATGGACCAGCGGGAAGCGTTGAAGGTCCTCGTCCGGCCGTGAGCTGCGCTGCCCCGACGACCCGCGCCCGCCGGTCTGCTCACGACTGCCACCCACGCAGTGGCGGTCGTGAGCAGACCGGTAGTACCAGAACCCAGAGATCGCCTGCACGGGTACGAGACCCGAGCCCCCGATTGCCCGGCCCATCGACCGAAGCTGTCAGCGATCACCTCGTCCTGGCGCGCCGTGTCCACACCTCTGGACTGGCTGGCCCAAGCGCCACGAAGACTCGGGCCGTTCACTGCGACAACGTTAGGCGCGCGGCCCGTCTGCTCGTTGCTCCCGTACGCCATCTGGTTAGCCTTGCGCACATCGGCTGACTTCGACCGTCAGGCCAGGTCGGGGAACGCGGTCCGCGGCGTCGTCGCGCCGTATCCGGATCGCTTCGAGCGGCGGAGTCATTGGCGGGAAGGCAGCCGTGGTCTGGGGCAGATCGGTGGGGCGTCTGCGCTGTACCGTGGCGCGCGTACGCCTGGGGTCCTCGGGGGGAGACAGCGATGGATCAGCCCGTCAGTCAGATGAATGTTCCTGCTCTCGGCAGAATGGGCGCCGATGTGCGGGCGGCCGCGGACGCGTTCGGCCGGGCGCACGCCGACAGTGGCAGGCTTGCCGGAGCTGCCGCTTTGTCGGGTTGGCCGGCGGCGCGGGCTGTCACCGGTGCGGAGCAGGTGTGGGCGGGGTTCCTGAAGCAGCTTTCCGGTCAGGTTCGTCAGCTCGGCGATGGTCTGGCGCAGGCTGCCAGCGACTATCAGGCCGCCGATGAGCACGCTGCCGACCAGGTCACCGGTGCGGGCCGGCTGCCGCGATGAGCTTGACCTTGCAGCTATTGGTCGACACCGACGTTGCTGGCATCGACGCGCAGGCTTCGGCGTGGGAGGCGCTGGGAAGCGCGCTTGATGACGCCACCGAGTCGCTGATCGACGCCACCTTCGACCTGGCGCATGTGTGGTCCGACGGGGTAGCTGCGGTGGCTGCCGGTGAGCGGGCCCAGCTGACGCGTCGGGAGGCGTCGAACGCGGTGGTGCCCTGCCGGGCCATCGGTCGGGCCCTGAGTGAGCACGCTGCGACCGTGCGTGGGCTGCAGACCATGCTGCACCAGATCATCGCGGATGCGCGAGCCGGCGGTTATGTCGTGGACGTCGCGACGGGCACGGTGTCCGCGGCGGAGACCGTCTACGAGCGGGCGTCGACGCTGCATGTAATGCAGCAGCAGATGGACAGCCTCGCCCAGCAGTTGCAGGGCGTTCTTGAGCGGGCGGCGGACAGTGATGCCCGCACCACGACGGCGATCAACGCCAACCTTCCGGACCAGCGGGACGGTTTCGGTTCCGCGGCGGCAGCCCCCGTCGGCGAGGATCAGGTACGCAGCCAGCAGGGGCGCCCGCCCGCCGAGGTCAACCAGTGGTGGGACACCCTCTCCCCGGAACAGCAGGAGCAAGCCATCCGGGACTTTCCCCAGCTGGTCGGCTGGCTGGACGGCGTACCGGCCGATGACCGGGACGCCGCCAATCGCAGCTATCTGGCGCAGCGGACCGGGCAGCTCGATGCGGAGGCGGCCGCGATCCTGGAACGACAGCGGCAGGTGGTGCAGCCGCGCTCGGCCGAGGATTACGAGTTGTGGCATCGCTATCAAGCCATCCAGAAGGAACGCGAGGAGCTCGCCGCCGTCCAGGCCGGCCTCGACCGAGCCGGACCGCAGGGGCTGCTGCTGGGCGTGGACACGGCCGGTGACGGGCGAGCCATCATCGCGATCGGCAACCCGGACACCGCCGCGCACACCGCGGCGTGGGTTCCCGGTTTGGGTACGACCATCGGCTCCACCAAGGAAAACGTCGAGCGCATGGTGTGGCTGAACGAGGAGGCGCAAAAGCACGTCAATCCCGGCGAGACCGTCTCGACGGTGTACTGGCTTGGTTATGACGCCCCCGAGTTCACCAACACCAGCGTTGCCGAATCCGACCGGTCGAGGGCCGGCGCCGGCCCCTACGTCACCTTCATGCAGGGCATGCGGGCCACCCACGAGGGCGAGCCCGGGCATCTGGTAGCCATGGGCCATTCCTATGGCTCCACCGTCATCGGCGAGGCCGCGCTGACCGGGAATCTGCCCGTCGACGACTTCGTCACGCAGGGCAGTCCGGGCGTGCACACCGATCACGCCAGCAAGGTGCTGCCCGACCCGCGTCACGTGTGGGTCGGTTCGTCGCCCACCGACCCGGTGTCCACGACCGGCGGCCTGGTCGCCGTACCCATCGTCGGCTCCTGGTTGGCTAAGGAGTACGACGACGTGCACGGGCCCAGTCCGCAGAGCAAGTCGTTCGGCGCGAACGAATACGACGCCGACACGTTCTTCCACACGCGTTATTGGGAGCCGGACAGCGACAGCCTGCTGAACCAGGCTGCCATCGTTGCCGGCCGCTACTCTGCTGTCGAGTTGGAACACGGTCAGAAACCGGAGAATTGGAAATGAGCCGTCCGGCAACCCGGATTGCCGCACTAGCCATCGTCGTGCTGACGCTGACCGGATGTTTCGGAGGAGACGTGGAAACCCGCACCGAGGACGAGGCCAAGGCCCTGGTTCGCGACCGCAGCGCTCAGCTCGCTACGCAACTCGGCGGTGTCGCTTTCACCGAGGCCAAGGAGAATCCGGGGCCGTGCACCAGCGGCGGCAACGCTGACGTGTTTGCCGTGCAGGGTTCTTATCAGGCGCCCCTGCCCACGGCGGAACAGATTCCCACGCTGAACCGCATCCGCGACGCCTGGAAGCGGGATGGCTGGGAGATCACCGACGACCGTGTCATCGAACCCAACGCCGGCATCCTGCGTGCGAAGTCCTCTGACGGCTACACCTACCACCTCACCAGTGCTCGTTCCACCACGGAGCTCGGCGTCATCATCTATTCGCCGTGCTTTGAGTCGCCGACGCCCCGCTGAGCTGCGTTCTGGGGTCCCCTGCACCCGTACGGCAACCAGGCGTCGACCTCGGCGGAAACCTGCGGAGGGCAGGCACCCGGGCGGCAACTCAGCGCTCACGCCAAGGCACCCGTAACGGCATCAGTGAATACCGCGGCCACACCGAAGAGATATGCGTAGCCGGCGAACAAGCGCCGATTACCTGCTCCGAAAGGTGTGACCTTGCCGAAGAAGACCCTGGTTCGTCGCCTCGCCACCCTCGCGCTGATCCCCGCCGCCGCCATCATCGGCCTGATCACCCTCGCGAGCCCGGCCCAGGCCGCCACGGTCTCCCCCACGACCCTCCAGACGCAGGTCGTCACCCTCTCCAACCAAGCCCGCGTCAAGGCCGGCTGCAAAGCCCTCAAGGTCAACGCCGCCCTGCTCTGGGCCGCCCGCGGCCACAGCAAGTACATGGCTACCACCGGCCGCTTCAGCCACACCGGCGCCCGCAACTCCACCTTCACCGCCCGCGCCCGCGCCGCCGGCTACACCGCCGCCCGCAGCGAAAACATCGCCTGGGGCTACCGCACCGCCCGCGAAGTCGTCAACGCCTGGCTCAAGTCCCCCGGCCACCGCGCCAACCTGCTCGACTGCGGCGCCAAGACCATGGCCGTCGGCGTCGTCTACGCCGCCAACGGCGCCCCGTACTACACCCAGGAGTTCGGCAGCCGCTGAAACTGAAGCTTTGTTCGCCCCCCGAAAGACCGGCCGGCATGCCCCCGCATGCCGGCCGTTCTGTTGTCAGCGGGGGTTCAGATCTTCTGCAGGAAGGTCGGGTTCTCGAGCAGGAACGACGAGATCGTGTCGTTGCGCAGCGCGGTGAAGAAGTTCTCCGACGAGGGGTCGAGCTGCTCGCCCTGGTAGTTGGCGCCTTCACCCAGACCGCCGCCCTTGAGCTTGATCAGCGCCATGTCCTCGGATTTGAGGTTGCGCAAAGCCAATGCCCAGTCGAGGACGGTGTAGCCGTTGCCGTCGAAGATGAGGGCGTCGCCGGCTGCCCGGAGGACCTGGTCGATTTTGCCGGGGTTGGTGACGACGTCCTTGCTCAGCGCCTGCTCCGCCATGGCGCGGATGAACTGTTGCTGGTGTCGTTGCCGGTCGTAGTCGCCGTTGGGCAGGCCGTACCGCTGCCGTACGTAGTCGAGTGCCTGCCAGCCTTTGAGGTGGTGGGTGCCTTTCTTGTATTCGGCTTGGGGGCCGATGTACGGGTTGGGGCAGGTGTGGTCGGTGGCACACGCAGCGCTGCGGTCACGGGGTTCGCCGTTCGGCTTGCGGTGCTCCGATTTCACGTCTTGGTCGATGTTCATGGTGACACCGTCCATGGCGTCGACGATGTCCTTGAAGCCGGAGAAGTTGATGATCGCCCCGGCGTCGAACTTCTTGATGCCGGTGAGCTTGCCGACGGTCTTGGCGAGCAGGTCGAAGCCTTGCGCCGTGTCGAATGTGCCGTTGCCGAGATTGCTGCCGTGCGACATCGCGGCGTTGACCTTCTCGGTGCCGCCCGGGTAGTTGGCTTTGGGGAAGGCCGGAATCTCGACGAGCAGGTCGCGCGGAATGGAGAACAGGTAGGCCTGCTTGAGTCCGGCGGGGACGTGCGCGACGACGATGGAGTCGGACAGCGGCGCGGTCTTCTCGTCGCGGGGGTCGATGCCGACGAGCAGGATGTTGAGGGGTCCCGCGATGTTACTCGTGGCTTTCTTGACCTTGCCGTCTGTGCCGTTACCGAGAAGGTCCCTCGTTTCCACCGCTCCGGCGTATCGAGCGATCAGCACTTTGCTGCCGATGATCGCAGCACCGCTGAGGACCACGAGTACACAGCCGACGATTACGCACAGCCGGGCCCACAATGGCGATCGCCGCCGGGTTTTGACTTTCTCACCTGCCGCCACGTGCACTCCTGCTGCCGTCGATGACCGCGACCGCGATCGAAGCGACCATGATCGCAAGACCGCGCCACCCCCGCCGCGAGCCAACTCAGCCGCTTCGCGCGGACAGCTGGCCGGAAAGACGACATAGTTATGGATCTCGATCGCTCATACTGGCTCGCGGCGCGGAGCGCCGGGAGAAAGAGGGGGATTGCGATGAGGTTCAGACGAGGCGGATCCACGATGCGGTTCGGGGTGGCTGCGCTGCTCGCCGCGCTGGTCGCGCTGGGGGGCGCGGGAACCGACCCGAGTGGCCGGTGGGCGGATCCGAACGGCACCACGGCGTGCGGCACCACGTCGGCCGAGTACATCACTCGGCCGCCGAGCAGCGACTGTGATGGTCCGGGGCCTGCGCAGATGTAGTGCGCGGCTCAGGCGAGCTCGAGCGCCTGGTCCAGCAACCGCTGGGCCAGGCGTTCCTTCGCCGGATGACCGATCCGCCGATGAGCGTCGCGGGCCTGCTCGGCGAGTTCGGCGGCCTCGCTCACCCGGGCGGCACCGGCCAACGCTGCGGTCGCGAGCACGGTCAGCGCGTCCGCTTCGAGCATGCCGAGCCCGGTGCGGCGGGTCGCCGCCAGTGCCTCCCTCGCTCCGTCGTAGGCCTCGGCTGTCCGGCCGGCCGGCAGGTCTGCTTCGGCCAGCCCGATCAGGGCGGCTGCAGCGCCCCGACCGTGTCCCGCCTCGCCTGCTAGCCGCAGCGCCTCCCGGTGCCGATCGACGGCCTCCGCCAGCTCGTTCTGCCGGGTCGCGATGCCACCGAGCAGGTTGTGCGCGTCGGCCTGAATGCGCCGGTCGCCCACCTCGACGGCCAGTTCCAGGCCGGCACGGGCCAGGTCGGTCGCCGCGGCGTAGGCGTTCGCCTCCCGGTGCGCCTCACCCATGTTCACCATCGTGTCGGCCTCGCCCTCGGGGCTGCCCGCCTCCCGATGCAAGGTCAGCGCCCGGTCGAACTCCCCGCGGGCTTCCGTGATCCGGCCTGCGCCGAGGTGGGCGTACCCCAGGCTGTTGTGCATCATGGCCTGGCCGTTCGCCGAGCCGAGCGTGCGATAGAGCGCCATGGACTCGGTGAGCCGGTCGATCCCGGCGGCCAGGTCGCCCAGCTCGACGAGGACGTTGCCGAGGTTGCCGAGGCTGACCGCTTCGCCGCCGCGCCCGCCGGTCTCCCGATAGATCTGCAGCGCCTGCTGGTGGTGTTCCGCGGCCTCGGACAGTCGGCCCTGGTCGCGGAAGAGGTTGGCGAGGCTGCCCAGCGCGGCGGCTTCGCCCTGCCGCCAACCCGCCAACCCTGCATCGGTACGGGCCGCAGCAAAATGCCCGACAGCAGCCTCATGCCGCGACAGCGACCGGTTGGCCTGAGCAAGCGACAGCTGCGCGGCGGCCCGGCCGTGCGGGTCGTCCGCAGCCTCCGCCGCGGCGAGTCCACCGGCGGCGGTGGTCAGCCAGTCGTCGGCGTGCCGCCGGGTCCAGAAGTAGCCGCGCAGGATGTCAGCCAGGAGCCAGGTCGGCCGGCGCAGGGCGGGTGTCGCGGCGCCGCCGCGGACCAGCGCGACCATGGTGGGGCGTTCCGCGTCCAGCCAGGCGAGTGCGGCGGCCGGATCGCCGAACGTTCGTCCGGGTGGTCCGCCGTCGCCCGGCAGCCGTTGCATCTGGGGGTAGAGCACGGCCGCGGCGGCGCTGGCCGTACGCGGGTGGAAGTCGTAGAGGCGGTGCGTGGCGGCGGCACGCTCGGCCGAAGCGGCGGTGAGCTCCGCGGCGTACAGGTGGAGGAGGTCGTGCCAGGCGTATCGGCCTGCGGGGAGTTCTTCGATCAGGTGCGCGTCGGCGAGGTCGGACAGCAGCGCGCGGGTCTGCGGCAGGTCCAGGTCGGCCAGCGCGGCGGCTGCGGGCAACGCCACCTCGGGCAGCGGCAGCAGTCCGCCCAACCGGAACAGCCGGGACGCCGCTGGTTTCAGCGCCGTGTAGGACAGCGCGAAGGCGGCGCGGACCGCCGACTGCTCATCGCCGGGAACGGCCAGCATGGTCAGCCGGTTGCCGTCGGCAAGCTCGGCCACCAGCTCGGCGGCCGGACGTCGGGGGCGGCACAGGAGGTGCGCCGCGGCGATCCGTAGGGCCAGCGGCAGGTGGCCGCAGAGTCGGGCCAGCTCGGCGGTTGCTGCCGGATCGTCCACCGCGCGGGCGCCGACCAGGCCGGTCAGCAGCTCCGCGGCTCCGGACGGGGTCAGCTCTCCCAGGGTCAGCGGCCGGGCACCGTCGCGGGCGATCAGGCCGGTCAGCCGGTCCCGGCTGGTGACCAGGGTGACGCAGTGGGCGCCGCCGGGGAGCAGCGGCCGGACCTGATCCGGGCAGGCAGCGTTGTCCAGCAGCACCAGCAGCCGCCGCTCCGCCACCAACGTGCGGAACAGGGCTTCCGCCTCGATGACGTCGACCGGCACCTGCTCGGCGGGCACTCCGAGGGCGCGCAGGAACGTGGCGAGGGCCTGTGCGGGCTGGACGGGGCTGCCGCCGTACCCGTTGAGGTTGATGTGGAGCTGACCATCCGGGAAGCGTTCGCGGTGCCGCTGCGCCCATTGGACGGCCAGCGCGGTTTTGCCCGATCCCGCGGTGCCGCCGATGATCACGATGGCACTGCGCTCGCCTGCAGCCAGCAGTTCGTCGAGCTCGGCGAGCTGCGCTTCCCGGCCGGCGAACCCGGCGACCCGTCCGGGGAGTTGGGCGGGCACGGTGTGTTTCGGCGCCGGCGCGGACCAGGCGAGTGCCGGGTCCTGCCGCATGATGGCGAGTTCGAGGCGTTGCAGCGGCAGGCCCGGGTCGAGGCCCAGCTGGTCGGCGAGCACCTGGCGGGTCGCCCGCGCGACGCCGAGCGCGTCGGCCGGGCGCCCACTGCGGTACAACGCCAGCATGAGCTGGGTGGCGGGGCGTTCTCGCTGCGGCTCGGTGGCGGTCAGGTCGGTCAGCTCGTCCACCAGCTCGCGGTGCCGGCCGAGCCGTAGTCCCGCGTCGAGCCGGTCTTCGATCGCGGCGAGCCGGGATTCGACCAGGCCGGCGCCCAGGCGGTGAGCCACCTCAGGCGTCGCGACGCCGTGCAGGGGGGCTCCGCCCCACAGCCCGAGTGCCTGGTCCAGCAGCGCTGTCCGGGCTTCGTCGCAGGCTGCGTCCCCAGCCTGGGCGAGCAACGCCCGGAACCGGTGCACATCGATCCGCTGCGGGTCGGTGTCCAGGAGATACCCGGGTCCTTCGGTACGGATCTCGATGCCGTCCCGCCCCGCGAACGCACCGCGCAGACCGGACACGCACACCTGAATGGCGTGACCGGCGGTACGCGGTGGCGCAACCGGCCAGGCCAGGTCGACGAGTCGGTCAACCGGTACCGCACGGTTGACCTCCAGGGCGAGTACGGCGAGTACGAGCCGCTGTTTACGCGGGCCGAGCTGCAGCCGCTCAGCCCCGGCCTGCGCCTCGACCGCGCCCAGCAGCCGTAGTTCGACGTCCGTCACGGCCGGAATGGTAACGCCGTCCATCGATCCCTGGATCCTGCGCCTGCGGTGCACCGACGGCGATCCGGTGTGCCACCACCCCGGCACTGGCAAAGATCACGGCGAGGACGGCCCAGCCGGGCGGGCCACCGCCGGCGAGCAGAGCGGTGACGAGCGCCGGGCCGACGAACTGGCCGAACCCGCGGCCGAGCCCGAAGACCGCCTGATATTCGGCGAGCTGGGCGGGCAGGGCCAGCTCGAACGCGAGTCCCCAGGCGCCGGCCGACTGCCACATCTCCCCGATCGCGAGCGTGGCCGTGCCCACCAGCAGCACTGCCACCGCTGTCAGCGGACCACCGGCGGCACTGGCCGCACAGATCAGGCAGCCCACGGCCAAGACCAGCCCGGATCGGCGCAGCAATCCCGCCGCTCCAAAAACCGTGTCGGCCCGGCGGCTCAGGCGGACCTGGAGCAGCAGGACAAGCACCGTGTTCGCGATGACGAGCGCGGCCGTCAGCCCGGCCGGGGCCCGGGTGTGCGTGACAATCCACAGCGGCAGGCCCAGCGTCAGCACGACGACATGCGTTTCCAACACCCCGTTGACTGCGGCGAGCAGCACGAATCGCACGTCACGCAGCGCGGTTCCCCCGCGCCGCTCCTTCGGTACGGGCGCAGCCCGCAAAGTCCGCGCCACCACGGCACACGCCACATGTGCCAGCGCGTTGACGACGGACACTACAGCGAAGGCAGTGGCGTTGGGCGTAGCCAGGACGACACCGGCCGCACCGGCACCGAGCAGGAAGCCGACGTTGAAGCCGCCCCGCATCTGCGCTCGTACGGTGAGGGCTTCGGTCGTGTCCACCAAGCTCCGCAGCACTGCCGCACGCAATGGGCTGCCCGCAGTTTCCGCGACCGTCACCAGCGCGGCCACGACCAGGAAGGACCCGAAGCTCCGGACCATCGGGTACGCGACGAAGAGCAGCGCTAGTGCCGCGTACACCAGGACCAGGAGGCGTCGGGCGCCGTGCCGGTCGGCGAGGCGGCCGAGCGGCACAGTGGTGAGCAGTCCGGCCAGGCCCGCCCCGGACAGGCCGAGGCCGACTTCGGTGGGTGCGAGTCCCGCGACCCGGACGAGGAACACCGCGCTCGACGTCAGGAACAGTCCGTTGCCCGCGGCCTGGACCGTGGCGAGCACGACCAGCCGCCGCCCCGGCCCCGGTGCGGGCACCAGCTCGCGGAGCAGGGTCACCGCCATCCGGTACGCCGGATCAGCCAGGTCAGCGAGTGCCGGGCGATCGCGGCCTGGAAGTCGCGCAGATACGGCGAGCGAGGCAACGCCGGCCCTCGACTTTCGCGGGCGAAACAGCCAGCCAGCGCACACACGAAGGCGTCGATGGCCGCCGCGGGAACTTCCCGGCTGAGCGGGTGGGTGCGGATCACCCGGTCGGCGTCCACCCCTTCGGCGGAGACGAGCAGGATCGCGAGGTCGACCCATGCGGCGCCGCGGCTCGCGCAGGCCCAGTCCACGACGACGACTTCGCCGGCCGGGGTGAGCAGCATGTTGTCCGCACGCAGGTCAAGGTGCAGCAGAGTGTCGCCGGCGACCGCCGCCGCCCAGCCCGATTCCAGCACCGCGAGCCGGTCGAGGTGTCGCACCGCCCAGGGGTCCAGGTCGTCCGGTGGCCCCTGGGCCGCATATTGGCGCCAGGCGGTGACCAGCGGGGCGAGCACCGCTTCGGCCGTCGGCAGGTCCGGCACCGGCGTCGGCGTGAGCAGCGTCGCCAGCCGGGTCAGCGTGGCCGACACCGCCGCCCGTTCGGTGCGCGACCGCAGGTCCGGATGCCGGCCAGCCACGTCGTCGAACGCCAGAACCACCCAGCCGTACGCCTCGACGGTGAACCGCAGCCGGGGTGCGGGCACGGCAGGTCCCAGCAGGGCGGCGCAGCGGGCCTCGTTGCGGTACTGGTCGGCGAGCTCGTCGTCCGCCTCGATCGCCTTGACGAAGGCCCGCGATCCGTCCGCGAGCTCGGCTCGGGCCGCGACGCCCGGGGTGAAGCCGCCGTCCTGCCCCACGGCCGCCCGGATCCGCGCGCCGAGCCGGTTCTCCACGAGGTCCCGTACCTCGACGGGAAGTCGCGCCCATGCCGGACGCAGCGCCGTGGCGGTCACGGTCGCTCCGCGGCTCGGGCCAGGCGGTGTGCGGCGAGGGCGTCGTCGAAGGTGGGTCCGGTCCCGGACGTCAGGAATTCCGGGTACGGGTTACGCGACGTCGCGCCGAACACCCGTTCTCCCGTACTCGATCCGCACGTCAGCCGCCACAATCCGGCGCCGTCCCGCGGGTTCACCACGACCAGCAGCGTCGCCCGGGTGCCGATGGCGGTCAGTTGGAACCGCGGCTCACCCCGGCCCAACCGGGACGTGAGGATCCGCGCGTAGGGGCCAGACGGGCCGGTGCGCAGACCCAGCGAGGTGACGGCGGCGCCAGGGTTCGCCCAGACCGTGTCGACGGTCCATTCCTGGCCGGTCGACCACCGCAGCAGGTCGAGCTGGTGCACCACGCCGGAGGGGTCCTCGTGACTCGTGCAGTCGAAGGTGAGCAGCTCGCCGAGAATGCCAGCCGCGATCGCCTGGCGCGCATCGCGCAGAGCGGTGTGGACCCGCCACGGGAAGGCGACCACCGCGGGCACCCCTGACCGACGTGCAGCAGCAGCGAGTTCCGCCGCTGCCGGAACGTTCGTGCTGCCGGCCGGCCCGCAGCAGACGGCGACGCCCCGGTCCAGCGCGGTCAGGATCAGCTCGCGGTACGCCGGCTCGGCGGCGGGCAGCACGATGGCGTCCACGCCGTCCTGGACGAGGGACAGGGTCCGAGGGCCGTCGCGCCCGGTGCCGATCACCGTCAGGCCGGGGCCGGCGCAGGCGGCAAGCCAACTCGCCTCGACGGATCCCGGTGCAGCACCGATGAGCGCGACGCGGCGAGTTTCCGCCGCCGCAGTTGCCCGGCGCAGGGTGCCAGGGATCATGACCGGCCCGCCGTACGGCCGCGACGGAACAGCAGGCCGCCCACCGGGTCCAGGTCGGCTTCCTCGCCGAACGGGACGATCCACGCCGGGCAGGTGTGGCTGATGTCGGCGTTGACGACGATCGGGAAGGCCGGCTCGGGCAGGTGCTCGTCCACCAGCTCCCTGACGGTCTTCGCCCAGTCCTCCGGCGTCAGCTGCGGATGCCCGCCGATGATCATGCCGCCGAGGCGGGTCAGGTCGGCTGCCGCGCACAATGCCGCGAACAGCGGTGCGACGTCGAGGCCGTGATAGGAGACGTCCCAGAAGAGCAGGGTTCCGTCGAGAGTGAGATCGAACCGCTCGATCAGCTCGGGGAGCAAGGTGAGTTCGCCGCCCAGCAGCGGGCCACGGGCGACGCCCGGCCGCAGCCAGGTCCAGCCGCCGGGAACATCCCTGGTCCGAGGGATCCGCTCCCGATCGGGGACGTACCAGTCGATCACGCCCGCGGTCCGGGACGGCACCGGGTGGCAGCGCAGCGGCGCGGCACTGTCCAGAGCCGCGGCCAGATAGTCCAGCGTTTCCGGGTACGCGCCACCCGCCTCACCGATGTGGACCATGAACGTGCAGCCGTACAGGGAGCTGATTCCGGCTTTCGCGGCCAGGAAGTGATTCAGATAGACGTTGTCGCAGTAGCCGAGAAACGGTTTCGGGTGGGCGGCGATGAGGTCGGGATCCAGCGCGTCGAGCAGATCCTCGCTGCCCAGCCCGGCGTCGGCGGCGAGGATGGCGTCGACGGAGGGGTCGGTGAAAGCGTCCATCAGGTCCCGCGCCCGCTCGGCCGGGGTGCCCGCCGTGAGCCCGTCCGCGGAGATCAGAAACGCGTTCTCCCCGAAGCTGACCTTCCAGCCGGCATCGGTGAGCGCCCGGACGCCCCGCTCCACCCGGTCCGGGACGTACGCCAGCGTCGGCATCCCCGGGCTCAGCACCCGCAGGTGACCGCCGGGCCCGACCGGGGCGGGAACTTTCAGGACACGAGGCACAGCGAACTCCTCCAGTCGACGCGGGTGGTTCATCGGGCGGTACGCGCACTGAGCCGGCCACTCAGCGCGCGGATCGTCTGGCAGGCGAACAGGTCCTGCACGGTGACGTCATGGCTGGGCAGTTCTCGGCGCAGGCTCGCGGCGACCCTCAGCAGCCGCAGCGAGTCGCCGCCGACCTCGAAGAAGCGCTCGTCCAGCCCGAACCGCGCCGTACCGAGCACCTCCGCCCACGCGCGTGTGATCGTCGCGGTGAGCTCGTCGCCCGGAGCGGCTGACTGCTCCTGCGCTACCGGCTGTGCGGCCAGATCACGGAGGAGGCCGGCGTCCAGCTTGCCGTTGCGGGTGACCGGCAGCTTCGCGACGACCGTCCAGAGCGATGGCACGGCGTACCCGGGAAGGCGGTCGGCGGCAAACCGGCGTACCTGTTCGACCAGGCCGGGCCGATCGTCGGCGACCAGGGCGGCGAGCAGGCGACGGTCGGCGCCACCGGGCGCGGCCAGCACGGCGACATCGCGCACCTCGGGATGCTCGCGCAGCGTGCGGGCGACCGCGTCCAGCTCGATCCGGAAGCCGCGGATTTTCACCTGCCGGTCGGATCGGCCGAGGAACCGCAGCCGCCCGGCCCGGTCCCAGCGCACGAGGTCCCCGGTCCGGTAGAACAGCTCGCCGTCTCGGGCGATGAACGCGGCCGCGGTCTCTCGGGGCCGTCCCGCATAGCCGAGCGCCAGCCCGGCACCGGAGGTGTACAGCTCGCCGACGCCGCCCGGCGGAACCGGACGGCCGTGCCGGTCCAGCACCACCACGCCGGTCCCGCCGACCGGCCGGCCGATGGGCAGCGGGTCGTCCACCGCGGCCGGGTCGGCCACCGTGTGCGTGGTGGTGAACGTCGTGTTCTCGGTCGGGCCGTACCCGTTGGTGACCCGCAGCCCCGGGCAGCTCGTCAGGACCCGCGCAACCTGTGCTGGTGGCACGACGTCGCCGCCGGTGAGCACCTGTCGCAGCCCGCCGAACGCTTCCGGCTGGTAGTCGGCGACCAGCCGGAACAGGCCAGCGGTCAACCACAGCCCCGTGCTGTCTCGGTCCGCGAGGAAGGCGGCCAGCGCGGCCGGAGTCGGATGGCCCGCCCCGAAAACGTCGATCGTGCCCCCCGCCAGCAGCGGAGCGAAAATCTCCAAAGTGGACGCGTCAAACGCCAGCGGCGCCAGCCGGACAAACCGCTCGGTCGCGCCCGGCACCAGCAGCTCCGGGTCCCGGGCCAGGCGCAGCACGCCGCGCTGCGGGATCAAGGCAGCCTTCGGCTCACCCGTCGACCCGGAGGTGAACCCCAGGTAGGCGACCCGCTCCGGGTCGGGCGGGGCCGCGGGCGGCGCCTGATGTGACCGTACGGGCGCCCACGGGTCACCGATGTGCAGCAGTGTCCGGCCGGGCAAACGAGCCCAGCGCAGCCAGCCGCGAATCCTCGCCGAGCACCACCTGCACCCCGGCCGCGTCGAGCATCGCGGTGACGGCGGGCGCCGGCACATCGGCCTCGATCGCCGTGTAGGCAGCACCGAGCCGCAGTACGCCGAGGATCGCGACCAGCTCCTGGGCCGATCTGCCGACAGCGAGCGCCACACGGTCTCTTGCCCGTACCCCCGCAGCGGCCAGTTCGGCCGACTGGGCAACGGCGGCGGCGCACAGCTCGGCATAACTGAGCGGGCGCCCGGTCTCGCCGTCGCGCACCGCGATCCGATCCGGTCCGGCAGCTGCTACGGCCGCGAACGAGTCCCAGAGGCCGCCATCTGTCGGGACGACCGAACCGGCGCCCAGCCCGGCCAACCGGTCACGCTGGGCAGGCGTCGTCGTGCGGCAGTTCGCCAGCAGGCCGTCGGCTGCCGACAGGTCGACCAAGGCCTGATCCAGTGCTGTGGCAAGCTCCGTCGCCTCGTCCGGCGCCAAGACGTCGGTGGCGTACTCCAGCGCCAACATCGGCCGGCTGGCCCACTGCTGCACATAGAGCACCGCGTCGTAGATCGTGCCTCCGCAGTGTCCTTCATGGACGGTTGCGGTCAGTCCGGGCGCGTGTACCACGTCCGGGACCAACTCGTCGTGGGCCGCGAAGGCGACCTGGACCAGCGGGTGCCGGCTGTCGTCGCCACCGAGCTCGAGGGCAGCGACCAGCTCCTCGAACGGCACGTCCGCCGACGCCAACGCCTCGCGAAGCCCCGCCGCGACGCGACGGACATGCGCGCCCGCAGTGCCGGTGTCGTCGACTCCGCAGCGGACCGGCACCACGGTCAGACAGGGACCCACGACGTCCCAGGTGGCGGCGGTCCGCCCGGCCGACACCACACCGACAGGAAACTCCGGCAGGCCGGTCCGGCGGCCGATCACCAACGACCACGCAGCCAGCAGCATCGCGTTGCGGGTGACCCCGGCGTCGCGCGCCAACGCCGCACACGCGTCACGCGCCGCGTCCGACAGTGCGAACCGCAGCCGCGCCCCCGTCCGAGTCGCCCGCGCGGGCCGTACGACGTCGCTCGGCAGTTCCAGCGTCGTCGGCACCCCGGCGAGTTCTTCGGCCCGGCGGCGCGCCCGGGCAGCAATCTCGGGGCCACGGGCGGCAGCTACCACCGACTCCATCGACGGCGCGGCCTCGGTGACTTCCGCGCCGCCCAGCCCGGCGACCAGTTCCCGCAGCAGCAGTCCGACACTCCACCCGTCGACCAGGACGTGGTGCACGAGCAGCGAGAGCACGGTCCGGGACGGGCCGACCGGGCTGACCACGAACACCACCGGCGGGCGCCGGAACGGGTCGAGCAGCCCACCCGCGGCCGCGCCGAGCAACTCCTGCACCGCGGGAACCGGGTCTGTGCCCGCTGGCAACAAGAGCTCCCGCACGGTCGGCTCCCAGTGCGCGAGCACCCGCCGCCGCAGCCCGGTCTCACCACGGACGAACATCGTCCGCAGTCCCGCATGCCGCCGGGTCAAGCCGGCCAGCACCTTGCGGAGCCGCTCCGGGTCCACGCTCCCCCGCAAGTCCAGGCTGAACAGCAGGTGGAACGGCGCACCGCCGTGCAGCTGCTCACCGACAAGCATCGCCTCCTGGACGGGTGCCGCCAACGCCGTGCCATCAACACCCGCAACGGCGGCGACGGTCGGAGGGAGCGAGCGGGCAGCGGCCAGCACCCCACCCAGCGGTTCCGGCCCGAGCAGCGCAGCAACCGAGACGGTACGCCCGTACCGCCGTTCCACTCGGGCGGCGAGTTCGATCGCCCGCAACGACGTACCGCCCAGCGCGGTGAACGAGAGTTCCGCGTCAATCTCGCAGCCGAGGACGTCCGCCGCCACGGCCAGGTCGATGTGTTCCACGGTGGACATGGTGGAAGCGTTCGCTGCCTGTGGGAAGACCCGGTTGGGGTACCCGAAGGTCCGGCCCGAAGCGGCCTTGGCGAGCGCATCAACGCTGCGCAGACTCGGCTCCTGCGACCAGCATGGCGCCGGTCGCAGGCGGAGGGAGCGGAACATGGAGCTGCTGTCGGACGTGTCGGCGGTGGCCGGGCAGCGATTCGACCACGTGATCGTGGGCGGCGGCTGCATCGGCACGGTCCTGGCCCACACCCTGCTGGACCGCGACCCACGGGCCCGCGTGCTGATCCTCGAACAGGGCCCGGTGCTGCTGGAATCGCACGTGCAGGACCTGACGCCGGACCGACAGACGTTGATGGAAACGGCGGTCGCCACGCCCTGGCGGCCGTCCGGCGACCTTGACCTCGCTGGGCAGGTGCCGTTCCTGGGCGGCCGGGCGTCGTTCTGGAGCGGCTGGACGCCCCAACCGCGGCCGGAGCAGCTACGGGAATGGCCCGCGCAGGTAGTGCATGACCTGGAGCAATACTGGGCACCCGCCCGCGCCCTGCTCGGCGTGCGGTCAGCGGCGCAACTGTTCGGCCCGCTGCACGAGACGGTCCGGGAACAGGTCCTGCGAGTGCTGGACGACTGCCCCGGCCTGATCGCCCCGGCGACGGCCGCGGAGCTGGACGCTTGCCTAGCCAGTGCGCCCGGGGTCGAGGGTGGGGACGCGCGCCGCTTCAGTCCCGTACCCGTGCTGCGGGGTTTGCTGCGCGACCACCCGGACCGGCTCACCGTGGTGACCGAATGCGAGACCGTCGCGATCATCCGGGACGGCCGCGAGGCCGTCGCGCTGCACACCGCCGGCGGTGACCTGCCGCTGCAAGGCGCCCGGCTCCTGCTAGCCAACGGTACGGTCGAAAGCACCCGCCTCGCGCTGACCACCCACCCGTCGACACCGGCCGGGCGCAACCTCAACGGCCACGTCGGCAGCTGGTTCGCCTGCCGAGTGCCGCGGAATGCACTGCCGTCCCTGCCGACGTCCTACCAGCTCGGCGCGCTGTACCTGGACGGCGGTACGACGGAGCGACAGTTCCACATCCAGCTCATCGCCAGCGCCACCACCAACGCGGCCGCCGACCGGGCGGAGATCTACCGAACCGTGCCGGAGCTGTCCGGCGCGGACATCATGAACCAGCTCGCCGACGACGAGCACGTGGTGTTCCTGGTCCGCGGACTGGGCGAAATCTCCACCGACGGCCCGGCGATCTCCCCGGTCGCGGTCCGCCTCGGCGCCGACGGCCTGCCCGAGGTGGACGTCCGGCTCGACCCGCCGGATCTGCGCATGTGGTCCGCCCTGGACACCGCCCTCGACGCCCTCGTCGCCAACCTGTTCGCCGGTACGCCCGTGGAGTACTGGTGCGCCGCCCGGCAGCAGTGGACCACCGAACTGCCCGACGACCGCCGCCAGCCGTTCCTCATGCACGAGGCCGGCACGCTCTGGCTGGGCGAGGACCCGGAAACCTCGGTGACCAACCTGGATGGCCGCCTGCACGACCTCGACAACGTGTACGTCGCCACCGCCGCCGCCTTCCCCACCGAAGGATCCTGGAACCCGACCCTGACCATGGTCGCGATGGCGCTGCGCCTGGCCCGACACCTCACCTCGGAACACGCCAGCCCGGCCACCGCCCTCACCCTGGTGGCGTGATGGAGGTCCGGATCCACGTCGAGCCCACCGAAGCCGGCGCCCGCTACGCCGCGCTGTCCCGGGCCGCGCAGGTAGCCGAGGACTGCGGCTTCGACGGCTTCTTCCGCTCCGACCACTACCTGCGTTTCGGCACCGGTCACGCCGGGCCACCGGGGCCGAGCGACGCGTGGACCACTCTCGCCGGACTCGCCCGCGACACCCGGCGAATCCGACTCGGCACCCTGGTCAGCCCAGTCACCTTCCGCTCCCCCGGCCAGCTCGCCGTCCAGGTCGCCGACGTCGACGACATGTCCGGCGGCCGGGTGGAACTCGGCCTCGGCGCCGGCTGGTACGCCGCCGAACACGCCGCGTACGGCATCGACTTCCCGACCGACCGGTTCACCCGCCTGACCGAACAACTCGCCATCGTCACCGGTCTGTGGCACTCCACCGGCCCCTTCTCGTACGCCGGCAAGCACCACCACCTGACCGATGCCATACCGCCCCGACGGGAACCCGGCAGACCGGCGCCACCCCTGATCATCGGCGGGCTGGGTGCTCGGCGTACGCCCGCACTGGCGGCCCGCTACGCCACCGAGTACAACGCGCTCGGTGCGGCACCTGCGGAAGCGACCGAGCGCTACGCCCTGGTCAGCCGACTCGCCGTCGAGGCGGGGCGGCCGACGGGCGCGGTGACCTGTTCGGCGTTGCAGACGTTGGCGTGTGGCCGTACCGATGCGGAGGTGGCCCGGCGGGTGGCAGCAGCAGCCGCACCGCCGGGCCCGGACGCCTTCACCGGCTCACCAGACGCCGTCGTGGACCGCATCGCCCGGTACGCCGAAGCAGGCGCCACCCGCGTATACCTCAGTCTCGCCGACCTCGACCTGGACCAGCTGGAACTGGTCGCGTCGACGGTGCTGCCCCAGCTAGCGCTCCGAGACGGCTAGCAGTGCGACCTCGGTCCGGTTGGTGCACCCGGACTTCATCAGCAGGTTCGACACATGCCGCTTGACCGCGTTGCCGGAGATGCCGAGGCTCCGGGCGATCTGCTGGTTGCTGCGCCCCCGCGCGACCTGCGCCAGCACCAGCTGCTCCCGCCCGGTCAGCCGGCCCGCAAGAACCGGGACGGGTGGCGGGGGCAGCGAAACGGTGGCCTGCTGCTCGCGTACGAGTGCGCGGCGCAGAGCGGACGGCACGGTAGCGGCGATCGCCCGGCGCAGCGTTTCGTGCGCGAACTCCAGCTCCCCGCCGCGGACCCGCAGCAGGCCCGCATCGATCGCCTCCTGCCAGGCGGGCAGCAGTGCCGCGGTCGGTCGGCCGGCCAGGTCGGCGATCCGGTCCGGATCGAGCGCCGGGCCGAGCACGGCGGCGACGCAGAGCAGGTGGCGGCACTCGGGCTGTCGCTTCGCCAGCTCGACCCGGATCAGCTCGAGGACGCTCTCGGGCAGACCGTCGCGGACCAGCACGGCCAGCCCGGTGTCGATCCGGACGCGGCCCTCCGCCGTCAGCCCGTCGATCAGGGCTCGGGTCCAGGCCGGGTCGCCACCAGCCTCCGCGATGAGCACCCGCACCTGAGCGGCGGGCGGCGCGCCGAAGGCTGCGGCGCAGCTGCGCAGAACGTCGTCATGGTCCAGCAGGTCGGTCTGGTCCAACAGGTCGGTCATCGTGCTCGTGGTCCTCTCCGGGCGCATCGTGCCGGAGATGGTGCGGAGGCCCGCTCAGAGTTCCCTCAGAGTCCGTTCAGAACAGCCCGGGTCCTGGCACGAAAACGGGAGATGCTCGCCCCTGTCGTCCTTATAGGATCATTCCTAGGTTCACCGGGGGGGTGGCATGGGCGTGGGGGCATCGGCTCCCACGCCCATGCCTCGTTGCCCAGCGATCCGCCGCGACCTGCGCCGATGACTCCGCGAGCTGCATTGCCCTAGTAGCGGAAGCGGGAGACCAGGCTGGTCAGTTCGCTGGACATGCGGGCCAGTTCGGTCGTGGCCTGCCGGGTCTCCTCGATGCCCTCGCTGGTGGTCCGGGCGGCGGTGGCGACGCCGTGGATCGTCCGGGAGATGTCTTCGGTGCCGGAGGCGGCCTCGCCGACGCTGCGGTTCATCTCGGCCGTCGTGGCGGTCTGCTCCTCCACCGCCGACGCGATCGTGGTCTGGAAGTCGCTGATCCGGGTGATGACCTCGGTGATTGTCTCGATCGCCGCGGCCGCCCCACCGGCGTCGGCCTGGATTGCCTGAACTCGCCGGGAGATTTCCTCGGTGGCTCGGGCGGTTTCCTGCGCCAGGTCCTTCACCTCGGCGGCGACCACTGCGAAGCCTTTGCCCGCCTCGCCGGCCCGAGCGGCCTCGATGGTCGCGTTCAGGGCGAGCAGGTTGGTCTGGCCGGCGATCGAGGTGATCACCTTGACCACGTCACCGATCTCCGCCGACGAGACACCCAACTGGTTCATCGTGGCCGAGGTGAGCGTCGCGGCGTCGACGGCCTCCTGGGCGACCTGGGCGGCCTGGGCGGCGTTGACCGCGATCTCCTGAATCGAGGCGGTCATCTCGCCGCCGCCACCGGACACGGTCATGACGCTGAAGGACACCTGCTCGGCGGCCGACGACACCGTCTGGGCCTGGCGTGAGGTCTCCTCAGCCGACTCGGCGATCTGCGAGGCGGTGGCGGACATCTGCTCGGACGCCCCGGCCAGCGACGTCGCGGAACCGTCGATGGTGGACACGGTTTCCCGCAGGCGGGCGATCGCCACGTCCAGGGCGCGACCCATCCGGCCCGGCTCGTCGCGGGCGGTCAGGCCGCTGGTGCTGGTGAGGTCGCCTTCGGCGAGAGCGTTGCAGACCTCTTCGACGCGCGCCAGCTTCTTCACGATGCTGCGGGAGACGAAGATGCCGGCCAGGGCCGCCGCGACCACGCCGCCAACCATCAAGATCAGTGCCAGCGTACGGCTGGTTTCGTACTGTTCCTGCGCCGACTTCGCCGCCTGGGCCGCGTCTTCGGTCTCCTCGGCGACCATCTTGTCGACCGCAGCGGTGATCTTGTCCATCACCGGCAGCACCTTGGTGTCCCGGGCCTGGGTCCACTCGTCGACGTCCCGGGTGACGCCGAAGGTCAGCAGCTCGGACTGGACGAGCCGGGTGTAGCTCTCCCACTGCGACTGCAGCTCAGAAACGGCCGCCTCGTCCCCGGTCTGGGTCTCCTTGTAGGTCATCAGCGCCTCGTTGACGACCCGCACGTCGGCGAGGAACGAGTCACCGAACGCCATCTTCACCTTGGGGTTGGTGGCGAGCGCTTGGTTGGAGACGTCGAGCTGGGCCCGCAGCACCGCGGCCCGCACTTTGCCGATGGCGTCCACCGACACGACGTTGCGGCTGTGGATACGCTGCGCCGATTCGCTCGCCCCGGACAGCGCCTGCATGCCGGCTAGGCCGACGGTCAGCGCCGCGAGCGCGGCCACACTCACCGACGAAAGGATCTTCACCCCGGTGGGCAGGTCACCGAAGCGCAGCGAGGGCACGGACAGCCGACCCCCGGCCTTCTTCGGCTTTCCCTTTTTCGAGGCGGTCGAGCCCTTTGTCGAGGCGGTCGAGGAGGATGCCGCTGCCCGACGCCGCCCGGGCGCCCGCCGGCGAGACCGCCGACCAGGCTTGGCGGCCTTACCCACTGCAGCCGGTTCGCCGGCCGGGCCGGAGGCAGCAACCTCACCGGATGCGGGCAGCTCGCCAGACGCATCTGCCACCGACGGCTCGCCAGGCTCAGCGGACGCGCCGGTCTCCCACGGCTCAACGGGCTCGGCGGCGCTCGTCACGGCGGGCTCCTGTCGGTCGTCCGGCGGGCCGGAAACGCCCCCAGTACCCGACTGATCGTCAAAACAGTGCCCTACTTAACAGCTCCTCCGCAGGAAGACCGCTATTCCCACACCCGATCGCGCTCGCAATCACTCGCGCGCACCGTTGGTCCCGCCTAGCAAACCGTTCGGCCTGATCGTGCTGGATTCTGCATCAACCGGCGAGTGCTGGTCCGGTGGGACCCGGGGCGCGCCGGGTCCCACCATGCCGACAGTCAGGCGTGCCACACCGTGCCGCGGCGCTCGTACTCCATGATTTCCTCGACGCGCAGGGCGAGTTCCGCGCCGCAGTAGCGCTCGACCAGCCAGAGGGCCAGGTCGATGCCGGACGTAATGCCACCGGCAGTCACCAGGTCGCCGTCGTCGACCACGCGGGCCTTCTTGATGACGCCGCCCTTGTCGCGCACCTCTTGCAGGAACTCGTGGTGGGTCACGCACGGACGGCCCGCCGTGATCCCCGCTTCGGCCAACAGCCGTACGCCGGTGCACACGCCGGCGATGACCAGGCCGGGTCGGCGTGCCGCCGTGAGCTGCTGCGGGAGTGCGCGGCGGGGTTCGTCGAGGCGGCCGCCGGGGACCAGGATGACGTCGGCTTCCTCCGGCGCCCAGCGTTCCTCGGCGGCGAAGCGGGTGCCGTGGCTGCCGGTGACGAGTCCGGTCCCGCCGGGGCGCAGCAGCGTGGCCTGCACATCACCCTTGAGCTTGCGGGCGATGCCGAAGACGTCCACCGGGCCGATGAAGTCGAGTTCGTCGACGCCGTCGAAGACGATCAGTTGCACCCGCAGCCGGCCGGGCGGGGTGGGGGTTGCCGCGTGGGCGACGCCGGGGGTCGCGGTCATGCCAGCGCCTACGCCCGCGCCGGCCGCAAGAGTCGCCCCGAGCAGTTTCCGTCGGTCCATGCCTGTTCCTCCTTGAAAGGCGGTTCCTGCACGTCCAGTCGGACAAAGATCAACTCGAGTTCCCGGCGGTTCCTGTCAGAGCGCTAAGCGTTGCTGTGGGTTGGCTATGGAAGGAGAAGGTCGGACCCGGCGGTTCCGAATGGTCACCACGTACGGGGCGGCAGTCGCCCCGCCGGGACGGGAGACGAAGAAAATGACCTCGATCAACGCGCTCAGCTCGACCAGCAGCACCGCTTACACCCAGGCGCCGCGGCCGATGCCGCGCAACGGAGAAAACCCGATGGTCAAGGTCGCGGAGACGTTGGGGCTCAGCGGCGAGGAGCTCAAGTCGCAGCTCGACAGCGGCAAGAGCCTCAACGACGTCGCTTCCGCGCAGGGCGTCTCGCACGACGACCTGATCGCCTCCATCAAGGCCGGCATGCCGACCGACGCCACCGGATCGGTGGACGCCGACACGATGGCGGAGAAGATCGCCAGCAGCACCGGCGCCCCGCCGCCGCCCCCGCCCGGCGGCCCCCGCGGCGAAAACGCCGGCATCCGGGATTCCAGCAAGCTCCAGCAGCTCAGCAAGCTGCTGGAGATGGACTCGGCGACGGTCACCGACGAGGCGACCAGCGCTTCCAGCCTGGTCAACCTGCTCCAGAGCAAGGGCGTCGACCTGGGCGCACTGCGCAACGTCTTGAACAACGGCGACCTGCTGGACGTCGCCGCCTGACCCATCGCGCCGGCTCGGGCCGGTCGCGGCATCCCCGCCGGCTAGATGGCACTCCTCCGGGCGGCGGATTGGATCAGGAAGGCGCGCCTCCGGGCGGCGGCCCGCTCGGGCGGCCGCCGCCGGGCGGCGGACCGCCAGGTCCACCGGAACCACCCGGTCCGCCGGGACCACCAGGCATGCCAGGGCCCCCGGAACCACCCGGTCCGCCAGGACCGCCAGGCATGCCCGGACCGCCGGAGCCCCGCGGCGCCCCGGACGGTGCGCCGTCGCCGGTGAGCTGGCCGCCGGTCGGCGCGGTCCGCGTGTCGACGTTCACGACCAGCGACACCGCGAAGCCGCTGCTCACATCGCCGGTCACCGTGCCGAGTTGGCTGGCACCGTCGTCGTCACCGAAAACGTTGTCGTCGGCCAGGGACACCTGGGCCAGTGTCGCGACCGAGGATTCGTAGCCTGTGCCGGCGTACACCTGGTCGCAGACGGCCTTGGGCAGCGCGACCTGTGACGTCGCGATGGCCTTGCCCGAGTCGGTGATGCTGTCCAGGTCGGGATAGACCTCGAAGTGCACGTGCGGCCAGCGGCCGGTGTAACAGGCCGGGAAGATGCTGGTGAAGTTCACCTTCCCGGACTCGTCGGTCACCTGCACCCCGCGCAGGAAGTTCTCGGTGGTGACGCCCTCGGAGTACAGCGAGTACCGGCCCGCCCGGTCGCAGTGCCACACATAGACAGCGGTGCCCACGAAGGGCTTTCCGCCGTCAGCCAGGTCGTTGACGGTCAGCTGCAGTGTCATACCCACGCCCTGCGCCCTGCCCTTGGCGGTGCCGAAGCTCGACCGGATGTCGCTGCGCACGATGTCGTTCTGGTTCAGGACGTTCGGGCCGTTCGACCCGTCCCCGGGGTACGGTCCGGCGGTTTCCTCCGGAATCTCCCCGCCGGCCGTGGCGGACGCGGAGGCCGCAGACTTCGGCGTGGATGCGTCGTCGCCGCAGGCAGCGAGCCCGAGGGTGGCAGCGCCCAGGCCGAACGCCCGCAGCACCTGCCGGCGTCCCATGGTGACCAGGTCAAAGCCCAAACCCTGGTCGACAAGGTCGGCTCCGGGACGGTCCAGCGGACGGCCCTCGTAGGTGTTGTCGGCGGCCATGAGCTCACCTTCGCAGAGCGGCAGCACCCGCCGGGCCGGAAACCACCATCGGATGACATCTGGCCGCACAGCCGCAGCTCAGCTCGCTTTTATCGGCGCCATACGCTTCGCCTGGCACTGTTGATGGCACGGACGAGTAGCGACGAGCGGAGAGCGGACGATGCGGTATCAGCTCGACATGGCGCTCCACCGGCCCGGCGCGGTGGAACTCCTGCTGTTTTGCGCCCTCACCAGCGTGGCTTTGTTCTGGCCGTTGGCTCGGCTGATGCGGTGGCGACCGGCTTGGACGCTGCCCGCGCTGCTGTCCTTGGCGCCGATCCTGGTGTTCACCGCCCCGTTCGGGGCGCTCGGTTGGCAGGAGGGTGCCCTTCCGCGGTTGGCTCAGTATGTCGGCTCGTTCCTCGCCAAAGCCACGTTCCAGGCTGCCCTGGACGCCCCCGCCTTGCACGAGGAACGGTTCGCGAACCTGCTGCTGTTCATCCCGCTGGGCTTCTTCGGCGCGCTGGCAACCCGCCGTCCCTTCTGGACTCTGCTCGGCGGCGCCGCACTGTCCTTCGGCGTCGAGGGCTGGCAGGCAGTCAGCGGCGTCCGCGACGCCACGGCCGCGGACTGGCTGTACAACAGCGGCGGCACCCTGTTCGGCGCAGCCGCCGGCCTGGTTCTCCTGGCCGCCCACCGCTTCGTTCCGCCGGCACCCGAAACGACACCGTCGACCGAAACGCTGCCGTTGCGACAGCCGCTGCCACCGACCGCGGCGATGCCGCCGGCACCGCACCAGACGATCCCGCCGGTGCAGCCTGCGCCGGGCTCCCACCAGTCACCCTGGCAGCCCGCCCCCGCGTACCGGCATCCATCCGGCGACACGCTGCTGGAACCGACGCTCGCCTTCTCGATGACCCGCCTCGAGGATCAGACGACCGCGAACCTGCATCTGCCGCACCACACCACGGCCCACAGATAGCCGCCATACGAGGACGTCCGCGACGCCCTCAGCTCCCGGGCCGGCCGACGCGGCAACTCGGGAACACGCTCGGGCTAAGTGGAAGGCACCGCGTCTCCCGGGCCGAACGCGCTGCTTCCAAGTTTGGTCACCGCCGTGCGGCGCTTACGGCGGGAGCGGCGAACAACCCGGATGCCCACGTACGCCAGCAGCACCGCAAGCAGCCCCACGAGTGCCCACGGCCACGCCCACACGCTGGTGGTCCTGGACACCTTGTCGATGGTGGCGCCGGCGGCAACGGGTTGGACGTCCACGTGCGCGGCGAGCTGCACGGTGGGCTGGACGCCGAGGATCTTCTCGGTGACGGTGATCGAGCTGCCGGGGAGGAGTTCGGGAATGGCGGCGGCGCCGGTGTTCGCGAGCTCCCAACCGAACGGGCCAGTCACGCGGATTGCGCCGGTGCCGCCCGCCCGCAGATTGCCGGTGTTGCGGACCAGATAGCGGACGGTCATCGCGCCGCCGTCGATCGGGTTGGCGGACTGGGCGTACTCCAGCCGTACGGTGTCGATGGTCAGTTGGGGGGCGGCGGCACCGGCGACTGTGAGGTATACGCGGGCCGCGACCCGGCGGTCGACCAGGATCTTCTGGCCGTTGGCGTCGGTCTGTTCCTGGGCCAGCGAGGCGATGATGCCGCCCGCGTGGTCGCCCGGGGTGGCGTTGGCCGGGACGGTGATGGCGAAGGGCACGTCCAGCCGCGTGTTCGCCGGCACCGTGTACCGCTGCGCGCCCAGCGTGATCCATGAGCCGATGTCCGTGGGTTTGCGGGCGGCGGGCAGCAGTGCGAAGGAGCCGTCTTCGGTGGTGTGCGCGTCAGTCCCGTACACGGAGAAGGTCAGGGGTTTTTTGATCAGGTTGGTGATGCCGACGTAGTCGGTGAGGCGTTCGCCGGGTGCCGCCCGGCTGATGATGTAGTCCCGGCCGTTCGGACCTTTGGCGGTCGACGGCTGGATCGACCAGCGCAGGTCGTCGGCGGGTGCTGCCTGAGCCGGCGCGGGCGTGAGGGCGGCGAGGATGAGCAACCCGGCCAGCGTGCCTCGGACGAGCATGGTGCTCCTTAGACTTCAGGTGGGCCGGCCGGGGATGGTTTCTCCTATCCCCGGCCGGTTCTTTCCGCAACGACTGGTGACTCAGGCGAGCGTCAGCGTGAGGACCGCGCTGTACTCTCCGGCCGCGCTGGACTCGGGGATGCCGAGGTCGAGCGCCGCGCCGCAGGTGGAGCTGCCGAGGCTGCTGCCCGGCTGGGCCTTGCACAGGGTGCGGCTGGCGCCGAGGCCAGCGCCGGGTGCGACCGGGCTGCCGGGGACCACCGCGTTCTTGACGCCGTTGGCTGCCTTGAGGGCGCTGGCCTTGACGGCCGCGTTCGGCGTCCAGCCGAGGTTGGTCGCCGGGATGTTCGCCCCGCCGGTCCCGGTGAAGTCGGTGACCTCGCCGACCAGGTCCCAGCCGGCGTTGGTGCCGCGCAGGTCGCTGACCGTGACGGCGTTGAGGTTGCCGGTCGCGTTCTGTCCGGGGGTGGCGGCGGACAATGCCACGTCCCCGCCCGTCGACGTGAGGGTCAGCGCACCGCCGGAGACGGCCGCCTTGATCTTCTGAGCCGACGATCCGGTGCCCGGGTCGGTGGGCTCGGTCGGCTCGGTCGGCTCGGTGGGCTCCGTCGGGCTGGTCGACGCGGACGCCGACGCGGTCACCGGGTCGAGAGCCGTGCCGGCGGTGAAGAAGCCCGCGAACGCGCTGGCCCCGGTTGCGGTGAGGGTCGCAGCCAGCCCGGTGAACGTGACGTTCCCGTTCTCCACGGTCGGCGCCGCGGTCGCCAGGGTGGCGATCTCGGCCCCGTCGAGGTGCTGCTGGGTGCTGCCGCCGTTCGCCACCAGGTCCACATCGGCCAGGATCGAGCCGGTGCCGTCGCCGTCGACCACGATCTTCGGGTCGGCCAGGGTGATCTCGAACATGTGGGCCGGGTACGAGAACTTGACCGTGCCGCCGTACTGCACGGAGGCGGTTCCCGCGGCGGCGTCGTACGTGCCACTGCGGGCCGGGAAGTCGAACGTCCCGTCGGTGTTGCGGGTGGCGCCGTCGCTGAGGGCGATCGACGGGGTCCCGTTCCCGGTGGAGACGTACGCCCGGAACGAGGCCTTGAAGCCCCAGTCGAGGCTGCCACCGGCGACGTCGGCCGGGGCGGCCAGGGCCGGGGAGGTGGCGGTGAGCGCGGCGGCGGCGCCGAGGGCGATCGCACCGGCCCAGAGCGCTACCCGATGCGGGCCGTGGGGTGTGCCCATGTCGGTCCTTCCAAGATGGATTGAGGGGGTCTTCTCAGGTCCGCACGCGAACCTTTAGGGTAGCCTTACCTAACTCAAGATCGATTGCAAGATCGTGGATGGCGCGAAATGTGGGGAGGCATCGTGCGCACCGCCGGACGAACGACCGTGGCAGCTCTCGCCCTCGCGGCTGTGACAGTGGTCGGATACAGCACACCCGCGCAGGCCGCGAAGCAACTGACCGTGTCCAAGACCGCCGGCCTCAGCCGCTCCGGAGAAACGGTGACGGTCTCCGGCACCGGCTACGACGTGACCAAGGGCATATACGTCGCCTTCTGCGTCGACAACGGCGCAGGCGCCATCCCCTCACCCTGCGGCGGCGGCGCGGACATGACCGGCGCATCCGGCGGATCCGCGTGGATCTCCTCGCATCCCCCCTCCTACGGCGAAGGCCTCGCCAAGCCGTACGGCCCGGGTGGCTCTTTCACCGCGTCCATCCAGGTCAGCCAGATGATCGGCGACGTGGACTGCGTGGTCCGCGCCTGCGCCGTGGTCACCCGCGCCGACCACACCCGCGCTGCCGATCGCTCGCAAGACAAGCGCGTACCGGTCCGGTTCGCCGCGCCGACATCAGCCGGCGGCACCCCAGTCGTCGAGCAAGCCGCCCCCGCCGCAGCAGCACCCGCTGCACAAGCCCAGAAGAAACCCGTCGGGCCGCCCACCGGCCGCCTCGCCACCGCCGCCCCGCCCGCCACCACCACAGCGGCGGCAGCAGCCACAGTGGACGATTCCGCGCTGACCCGCACCAGCACAGCCACCCCGCTCGGACACTGGTGGTCCATCGGCGGGGCGTTCCTCGCTGGCCTCCTCGGCGCCACCCTCATCGGCCGGTTCCGCCGCCGCAAGCAGGAGGAAAGATGATCCGCCGTACCGCCGCCGCGCTCGCCGCGACCCTGCTCCTCACTGCGGGCTGCACCGCGGTCAGCGAAATCGGGCCGGAAACCGCCGCCGCCGGCACGACCGGCTGCGGCACCACCACCGCCAAGCTTGCCAACGCCGACATCTCCCCGCTCGACCCGCGCCCCACCCCGAGCCTGCCGGCCACCGTCGACTCCGCGGACGGCCGCAAAGTGACCGTCACCAGCACCGACCGGATCCTCGCGGTCAACCTCTACGGCTCGCTCGGGGAGCTGGTGTTCAGCCTCGGTCTCGGCGACAAAGTCGTCGGGCGCGACACCGCCACCACGTTCCCGGCAGCGGCCAAACTGCCGCTGGTCACACCGCAGGGACACGACCTGTCCGCCGAGGCGATCCTCAAGCTCAACCCGACCGTGCTGCTCGCCGACAACAGCATCGGCCCGCCAACCGTCCTTGACCAGATCCGCAAGTCAGGGATCCCGGTGGTGCTCATCGGCGACGAGCAAACGCTTGCCGCCGTACCCGAACACATCCGCGCCGTCGCCGCCGCCCTCGGCGTGCCGGAAGCGGGCGACCGCCTCGTCAACCGGGTCCAGGGCGAGATCGACACCGCGAAGAACAGCGCCCCCAAAACCGACAAGCCAATCAAGATCGCCTTCCTGTACGTACGCGGCACCGCAAGCGTCTTCCTCCTCGGCGGCGACGGCGCCGGCTCGGACGCCATGATCGAAGCAATTGGCGCGGTCGACGCGGGCAGCTCCATCGGCATGAAAAAGTTCCGTCCGCTGACCAGCGAAGGCCTGATCACCGCCGCCCCCGACGTCATCCTCGTCATGACCGAAGGCCTGAACTCAGTCGACGGCGTCGACGGCCTGCTCAAGCTCCCCGGCGTGGCACAAACCCCCGCCGGCATCAACCGCCGCGTGGTCGACATGGATGACGGCATCCTCCTCAACTTCGGCGCCCGCACCGGCAAGGCCGTCGAAGCCCTGGCAAAGGCGGTCTACGGCCCGTGCGACTAGGAACCCCCACCGGTCCGCGCCACACCCCGCACCCGGAAGGAACCGCCGAACCTGGCCGCACCGGCACCGGTCGCGTTGCCCGCGGCGGCCTGCTCGCGGGGCTGGCCGTCACCCTGGTCGCGGCCGGCCTGCTCGCCGCCGGCAAGGGCCAGGTGCCCATCTCGCCCACCGAGGTGCTCGGCTCGGTGCTGCACCGCCTGGGCCTGGACCTCGGCCCCCTGCCCTCGGCGGTACAGGGCGAAAACGCGCTCTGGCTGGTCCGCTTCCCGCGGGTGCTCCTCGCCGTCATCGTCGGCGCCTCGCTCGGCTGCGCCGGCGCCCTCATGCAGGGCATCTTCGGCAACCCGCTGGCCGAGCCCGGCGTAGTCGGCGTCTCAGCCGGCGCGGCAGTCGGCGCCGCCGCCGCCATCGTCAGCGGCGCCACCCTGTTCGGCCCCTGGACCACAGCGGCCGCCGCATTCCTGGGCGGCATCGTCACCACCATGATTGTGTACGCCATGTCGCGCGCCAACGGCCGCACCGAAGTGGTGACCCTCGTCCTCACCGGCGTCGCCGTGAACGCCACCGCAGGCGCCCTCCTCGGCCTGCTCATGTTCCTCACCGACGACGACGGCGTCCGAGCCATCGCGTTCTGGCAGCTCGGCAGCCTCTCCCAAGCCACCTGGGCAGCGGTGGCGGTAGCCGCCCCGTGCGCGCTCGCCGGGCTGACCGTGGCCGCCGTGCTGGCCCGACGCCTGGACCTGCTGGCCCTCGGCGACCGCCCGGCCCGGCACCTCGGCGTAGACACCGAACGGTTGCGCATCACCGCAATCGTCGCCACCGCCCTCCTCACCGCGTCCGCCGTAGCGTTCACCGGCATCGTCGGCTTCGTCGGGCTGGTCGTACCCCACCTGATCCGCATGGTGGCCGGCCCGGCCCACCGCCTGCTCATCCCGGCAAGCGCCCTGGCCGGGGCGGTGGTCGTGGTGACCGGCGACCTGATCGCCCGTACCGTCATCGACTACCAGGAACTGCCGCTCGGCGTCCTGACCGCCGTGGTCGGCGGCCCCGCCTTCTTCTGGCTCCTCCGCCGCACCCGCGCCCGCTCCGGAGGTTGGGGATGAAAGCCACCGGCATCGAAGTCGACCTGGGCGGCCGCCGCGTCGTCGACGGCGTCGACCTGCACGCCACCCCGGGCGAAGTGGTCGCGTTGCTCGGCCCCAACGGCGCCGGAAAGTCCACATTGCTCGCCGCGCTGGCCGGCGACCTGCCGGCACGCGGCACGGTCGAGATTGCTGGACGGGACTTGCGGGCGTACAAACCGCTGGAACTGGCCCGGCAGCGAGCCGTCCTGCCGCAGAAAGCGGCGCTGTCCTTTCCCTTCACGGTCGGCGAAGTGGTCCGCATGGGCCGGGCGCCCTGGCTCGGCCGCCCCGAAAGCGACGAGGACGAGGAAGCGGTCGCGGAAGCGCTGCGGCTGACCGACACGACCGAATTCACCAACCGTCCGTTCACCGCACTGTCCGGCGGCGAGCAGGCCCGCGTCGCGCTAGCCCGGGTGCTGACTCAACGCACACCACTGCTGTTGCTGGACGAGCCAACCGCCGCCCTCGACCTACGCCACCAGGAACTGGTCATGACAGCCGTCGCCGACCGCGCCCGCTCCGGCACGGCCGTCATCGTCGTCCTCCACGATCTGGGACTGGCCGCCGCGTACGCCGACCGCGTCTACGTCCTGGCTGCCGGCCAGATCCGCGGCGACGGCCCCCCAACCGACGTCTTCACCGAATCCCTCCTGAGCGACACCTACCGCCACGACCTCGAAGTCCTCCACCACCCCCGAACCGGCACCCCCCTGGTCCTCCCCCGCCGTCAGTAACAAGCTCGCTGGGTGCCGCGCCGCGGTGCCTGGCAAGGCACGTGGCAGCCGCCTGACGCGAGCACCGCGGTGATCCGGTCCAGGGACAGCGTGCTGCGGCCTACCGTTCCCGGCCGAGCATCATGTGCGGGTATCCGCGGTTGATCCGCTCGCCGAGCGACACGTCGAGGCCCGCGATGAAGCGGGTCAGCTGTTCAATCGCCTCGTCAGTGTCAGCAGCTTCCCCTTTGAATTCGAACTCGACAAAGGTCCCAAAGCCGTTGATGGTGTCGATCGCGATGATGACGGGCGTGTCCCCGGTTACGAACCACTCTTCGCGGAATTTGTCGACCTTGACCATCTCGGTGAAGTCGAGGGCGTGCAGGAGTCGGCGGATGGCCTCCGGGTCGGTGACCGAGGATTCGTACTCGTCGCAGTGCGTCTTGGTCAGCGCCTCGACGGGCAGCCAACGCTTGAAGTTGACGCTTGCCCCCCCGTTGTCTTCCTCACGGATGCGCAGCCATTCCGAGATTGCCTCTGGCTCGAGGAAGTCTCGGTGAGGAGCGTTGTAGTAGGTGTCAATCTGCCGGCTCGTGGCTCGCGGTTGGGCGCCGGCCTCGGCAATGGCCTTGCGCAGTGCGTCGATGGCCGGTGCCGCAAACTTCTGCTCTACCTCGGTGTACTCCATCTCCGGGTCCTTTCGATCAGGGCGTTCCCGCATCGGCCTTCTGCTGCCTCATGCGGAGGTGAAAAGGTTTGCGTGCAGCATTGTGCGGGCTGGCTGTAGCGCCCGATGGACGATGCGGCTGCCATCGAGCGTCAAGGGGTGGAGCACCGCGTTCACAGTGGCGGCGATCTGGGCGGCGTTGCGGAAGCCGACAAGAACTGTTGTTCCCTTGTAGAGGTCACCTCGGGTCGCGTGACCGATGGCGGCGCGCAGCAGGACACTCGGGTCACCTCCTAACTGCGCCAAGGCCGCGGCTAGGCCGTTGTTGACCTCTCGAACAATATGGGGAGCAAAAGTCGGATCGGCGCTGCGATGATCGAGGGTGCTGAACCTACGCAGTCCATCCGGGTCGTGCTTGCCAAGCAGCAGTCCTTGTCCGAGGGCTTGCTTGATCAGTACTCCTATGCGGTGTTCCCGGGCGAAGGCAAAGATGTCGGCCTCTTGCGGGCCGTAGTCGTAGGAAAGCAGGTTGTGACGGACGGTGATCACGTTGGGGTGGACGGCGCTGAAGACGTGAACGAACCGCGCCGCCTGCCTCTGCGCTTTGCTGGGCGGCCCACTTGCCCACTGCTCGGCGAATTCGTGCGGCGCTCGCATCCCAATCGCGCGGATGACGCCTTCACGGCGCAGGTCAGTCAGCGTGGTCATGGCTGCGGGTAGGTATTCGTCGTGGGCGCCGAAGTCGAGGTTGTGCAGGAAGTATGCGTCCAGGTGGTCCGTGCCGAGGCGGGCGAGGCTGTCGTAGCACTGTTTGCGCAGCCAGGCAGGGTGATAGGGATGGACACCTTTGCTGGAGGTGCGGTATCCGACCTTGCTGGAGATCGAGATGCTGTCGCGGGGTACCTGGGCGATGAGCTTGCCGAGGAGTCGTTCGCTTTGCCCCATGCCGTAAACGTCGGCGGTGTCGAAGTGCCTGACGCCCAACTCGTAGGCGCGTGCCAGGCCTCCGGCTGCTGCTTCCGGGTCGACGCCGTCCCATCCGATCGGCACACCGTGGTTCGCGGCAGGGCCGCCGATGGTCCAGCATCCGGCGCTAATGACTGCTGTCACCTTGCTGAGGCCGGGCACGAAGCGTTCGCGAGTGAGCTGTCGCGTCTCTGGGCTCATGTGGTCACGTCCCGCACGGATCTGCGGCATTGATGAGTCGCCAAGTATCGGCTTCCGTCCACCTGCCTAGCTCTGCGGTGAGGCGATCTGCGTCCTTCGGCGGCAGAGTGCCGGCCACGTCCGCGATTGTTTGCGTCAAGCGGTCGCGGAGGTTCATGACCCGGTCGTCCATCGCGGCGATCAGGTCGGCGGCGAGGCCAGGGGCAGCAGGCTCTTCCGGATTTCGGAAGTCGATCAGGGTGAGCATGTCGCCAAGCACGTCATAGGCTGCGCCCTTGAGGACCGTGCGCGCGCCGCGGACACTGTGACGCGGCGTCCCGTCGAGAACTTTCTCCAACGACTTGAGGGTGTAGTCCAGGGCGAAGTTGCGATCAATCCAAAGCTGCGCGTGGTGGGACGCGACTCCAATGCGCCAGTCTGCATAGACCGCATCGACGCGTCCCATGGACGGGCGGGGCTCCCGGGTGAGGCCGGCGGTCTGCGCGGTGCGGGTGTAGGCGGCGCCGATGAGGCATTCCATCGAAACGAGCATGTACGAGATGCCCTGATGCAGCGGCCGGCCGATCGCGTGTTCGCGCACAAAGCCTTCGTCGTGCACGCCGTCCACGATCTGTTCAACGCTCAGGTGCGGCAACGGTCGCAGGAGCAGGTCACGGCGCCCCTGGAAGTCATAGGTCGCCTGTAACTCATCACGGTTCATGAGCGGGTCGAACGTGATGTATGTATAGCGGGTCGGGACACCGAGCGCCGACAAAGAGCGGATCGCCAAGGCGTTCTGTTCACCGGTCGTCTCTTTGTTGAACCGTTCCAGGACCGACGTTACACCCGATTCGACCCCGAAGAGACAACGTCGCAGCCCTGCTCGCAGCAGATCACGCCACATCTGAGCGCGGCGCACATGCCAGGCACGATCCTTGGCTGGCCACACCACCTGATCGATGCGGCAGCTCGTCTCCCAGCGGAACCCCGCGTGGTGGACGGTCTGTGCCACCGCTATCGCTCGGTCCGCTGCACCGTCGTCGCGACCGATGAATTCCTCATCCACCAAGTACAGGGTCCGTGACACCTCGGGGTGCTGGTCGAACACCTCCCGCATCGCCGAAAGGATCCAGGGAAGCTGCTCCGGGGTGGAGCCGGACCAAACACCCTTGTGACCGCGCGGACAGAACGAGCAGTAGTTCGTGCACCCGCGCGAGGTCTCTAGCTGGGCCACGCCCCGGTGCCGAAACGTCGCGTCCAAGAGGTCCAGCTCAGGGAAGATCTCGGTCTGCCTACGGTTGCCCACTGCGGCTGTACGACGGAAGGTGCCGATCGTGAGGCCACCGCCACTTGCCGCACCGTGGTACCCAATGCCGCGCACCTCCGGCAGGCTCAGATCTCCGTGCCAGTGCGCGATCACGTCCTGGACAGTGGCCTCACCAGCACCGCGTGCGATCAACAAGTCCGGATACTTCTTGACCAGCAGACGCTCATTACGAGCGGTGAGGCTTCCACCTGCGAGCAGCGTCGGGGGGCGGTCCAACCCGCCGAGGTGATCGAGTACTTGGATCATCAGATCGTGTTGCCCGAAGGTGGCGGACACACCGACGATGTCGGGCTGCCACGCCTCCACCTCAGCGAACACGTCGGGCAGGGAAACGCCGAGCTGCATATCCATCAGACGTACTTGACCAATCAAGGTGGACCGTGCCGCCCGCGCCAGGTCGGAGATCGCCAGGGGGAACCTTGGAAGGGGAAAGTGCTCCGGGTGGTAGAGCGCGACGAGCAGAACCCGAGGCCGCAGCAGACGATAGGCCGCCTCTTCCGAGACTGTGGCAGGCGAGGACCACGAACACGGATCGTGCACGGCAATGTTTTCGGAGCTCCACGTGGGCCAGTCCAGTGTTTGGAGCTCCTGCCCGGAAAGATCGGTGACGCGCCAGCGGCTGACCACAGGGTCCTCCTCCGCCAGGAGGAGTCGTCGTTCAAGCGTGCCGGACAACGAAAATCGATGCGGCATGAAGGTCGAGAGACGGCGCGACAACTCGGCAGGATCAATGATGGATAAATCGCCAGGTGAAAGCTCCGAAGCTTCTCCGGCTGGGCATGTCAGGCCGATGGCGGCGGAGACCCGGTCTTGCGTCGTTCGAGGGACAGCAGCAAACATTTTTCCTCCTGCGCGGACGCAGCACACGGCCAGCGCCAATAAGGGCTGGCGCTGCTAAAAATTAGCTGTGGTCAGGAGATTGTTCGTTTATGGACGGTCGCGGACGACAAGGCTCCCGCCCTCATCTGCAAATTCCGCTGTTGCCATATGGTTCCGTGGCGATCCAGGGTGCCGGGCGTGAACCGAACGGTCGCTTCCCACCACAGTTCGCCGCGGTACTCAATCGGATCGTGGACTGCGAGGACCCGCACAAGAACAGGCCCAAGGCCATAAAGGTAATCCTCATCGGCGAGGGCATATATGGCACCAATTGCCGGCGGACCCTGGACGCATCTTGACACGGCTCAGATCCGACTGATTGAGTCGCGAACCCATTCCAGATCCGCGATGCTGAGATCGGGCGCGTCGTCGAGAATCTTCCGGACGTTGTCTTCCCACTGAACTTGGACGCCGTCCGGATATTTAACCTCTGCTCGCCCTACATACCTTTTGGGAGCGTCCGCGGGAAGCTCAGCCCAGGGTATCCGGCGGGGCAGCGCGGGGACGCGAGACACCATGAACCTCTCCCTCTAGTGACTGGCTCATGTGGTATGTCGGGTCAGGACAGGTAAGGATCGCGCCGCAGGTTGGGCACCACCGAGCCTTGAACTTGAAGCTGAGCAGACCAGCAAGGAAGCCGACCGCCAAGCCTGCTGATATCGCAATCACCTGAACCACAGCGTGACCTCCTCGCTGGCAATCGGCGCAGAACATGATCGGATGTGCTTCCGGCAGGTTGGGCACCTGTTGGACCTTGATGGACTGCCTCCAACCCGCCGACCCAGTCTCGCGTTCATGCTTTGCGAGATCTAGGTGTTGCCAGTTGCCACCGGTTGCCTTGACAACACCGTCAGCAAAGTCGGGAGGATGGAGGTGTGGACGAGTTGGAGAGCTTCGGCGCAGCGCTACGCCGCCTGCGCAAGGATCATGGTTGGTCACTACGTGAGCTGGCTGCGAAAACGCACATCAACTACGGCCACCTCAGCAGGATCGAGAACGGCCAGCGTCCTTCTACCGTTGAGCTGGCGGCCGCTGTTGACGTCGCTCTGAGCGCGAAGGGTGCACTTGTTGCCATCGCTCGTCTCGAACGCTCAGCTCGCGTCAAGAACGCGGTACCGTTTGATCCCATGAGACGACGCAGTCTTCTAAAGCTGGGCGTCGCCGTACCAGCCTCCACTATGGTGCCTGACGCTTCCGCTCATCAGCGACCCATGGGAAAGATCGGCGTCGCCGACACGATGGAACTCGAAAAGATTGCAGTTTGGCTCTACGGACTCGATTATCAGCACGGTGGCGCGACTTTGTGGCAGTCGGCTGCGACATCCGTTGCTGCGGGCTACTCGATGTTGGAGCACGGCACGTATGGCGAGGTCATTGAGCAACGACTTCTCCATGCCACGGGCCGCATCCAGATGTGCGCCGGTTGGCTTGCCTTCGACTCCGGCCATCAGACTGTTGCCCGCTCTTGCTATACGGAAGCACTCGCACTGGCTCGCCAAGCCAATGACGCCGAGGTGGAAGCGCACGCGTTGGCCAATCTAGCGTTTCAGAGCAACGTCTTAGGAAAGCTGCGGGAAGCCGCGCGCTTTACTGAGGGCGCGATACGTGCCGCCTCAGGCGCGCAGGAGCAGGCGCGACTCGGCACCATTCCGCAGTTGCGGCGCGCGATGACGTCAGCGCTAAACAAGGATCGATCCAGTTACGAGCGGGCGATAAAAGAAGCTCGTACAATCCTAGACCGCGATCACGATAGACCGACGAAGGAATGGTACGCCTTCCTCAGTCCTGCCGAATTAGACGGGGTCGAGGCTACCTGCCTGATAGAGCTGAATGCTCCTAAGCGCGCGGAACGCCTTCTCGTTCAGGCCATCGACAGCCACGGTGGTCGCTATGCTCGCAATCTTGCACTCTATCGAGTGCGTCTTGCGCGTGCGCGCCTTGACTTGAAGGAGCCGGATGGGGCCGCTCGAGCGGCGAGCGACGCGCTGAGTGACCTCACCGGCAAAGTGGCTAGCTGGCGGGTTTCCTGCGAATTGGACGCCGTCACCGAAAGGCTGGCAGGGCATGCTCAAATGCCATGTGTCGCCGAGTTCTTAGAGCGCTACTCGGCGCACTGTCGAATCCCCTCTTCTCCTCCTCGCTGATATCAAGAAAGGTTCCCAAATTGACTGCCGAACGCCCCGACCTGAAGATCGAAAAATTTATTTCAGTCGAATCTTCAGCTCGACTAGAGGATTTGATCAAGATTTATGTCGAGGTCTACTCAGATCAACTTGACGACCCCTTCTTCTCGGCGCCTCGCTACCGAGAGCGACTAGAGGGGTACTCCTCCAGAAGCGGGTTTTCTGTCGCGTTGGGATACGTCGACAGCAATATAATCGGCTACGCACTTGGCTACACCCTTCCGGCAGGAAGCGGTTGGTGGAGCGGCTTGCGTTCGAGAGTCCCGTCGGACATAACCGCCGAAAACGGCAATCGAACGTTCGCGCTGAATGAAATCATGGTTCTTGAACAATGGCGTCGCCGCCACTACGCCCGCGAGCTACACGACGCTCTACTGGCCGACAGATCCGAAGAACGCGCCACGCTGCTCGTACTTCCAGGCAACACACCTGCATGCAAGGCGTACAAAGCATGGAATTGGCACAAGCTCGGCGAATTGAAACCGTTCAACGATTCGCCCGTCTACGACGCAATGATACGACCCTTGAAGGGTTAGCCAAGTCGGCATCGACCTGACGAGCAGTCGGCCTTATCGTCGGATACAACTGCAAGCTTGCTTTCTGCCATCCTTACGGATGACACGTCGGCCAGTGTTGGGGATCCGCTACACGGCAAATGAACGACGACATCTCCTAATTCCGCTCTCCCTGTCTTCTACTGCATGAACTGGAAGGACTCATCCGTGGAATCCGGGCAGATTTTCCGGCAGGCACGGATCGATGGCGTTGCCAGGCTCTTCCCCGGCGCGCCAAAAAGCTCCTACGTGACGCCCTGGGAAGACACTCCACAGTGGGAGCGCAGCAGCGCCGCTGCTGTCTGCGACCAAGTCCGCGACTTCATCCTTGCCAGCGATGGGGCAACGCGCAGGCTGAGTCGCGCCCAGCGTGGCCGTTTCGTGGCGCTGTGTTGTATAGCGCAGATCTCAAGCACATTCCGGATCCTCGGCCGGCGTACGTCGCGGATTGGGAGGACCTGCCCACCTGGCAGCAGGAGACGGACGCGGACATATTCGATCGCATTGAGGAAGTAGTGCGTCCGGGCTGAGGGCGCTACGCGCAGGGTTCGCCTGTTGTCGCGTCCGCCTTGGGAAGCTCGACATGCGGGGGGTACACGGTGGCGTTGTCGGTCACCGCGCAGTTGAGGATTGCGCCCTTCAGTGTCGCCGTGCTCAGGTCGACACCTCGGAGGTCCGCACGGCTGAGGTCGGCGTCGGTCAGATCTGTGCCACTGAGGTTCGCTCCGCGCAGGTTTGCGCCTTGCAGATCAACGCTCGTCATAGTGGCTTTGAGGTAGGCGCCGGACAGGTTGGCGCCGGTCAGGATCGCACGATGCAGGTAGGCGGCGTGCAGGTCTGTGTGGGACAGGTCAGCGTCGTGCAGGTCGGCCTCGTACAGGTCGGCGCTGAGGAAGATCGCCCCACTCAGCTTGGCCGCCGGTAGGTTCGCCCGTTCGAAGTTGGTCAGCGACAGGTCGAGGTGCCCATCGCCGTCGTGCCCGGGATCGCGTCGGGCTAGCACGGTCATTGCGGTCTGGATGTCGGCAGACGGCCGGGTCGGAAGCAACGCGCCGGGCTCGTCCGACGCCGGGGCGTGTACGCGAATGAACGCGCTAAGAGCTGCTAACACGATCTCTGCTGGCGGGATTTGATCAGGCGTCGCCAGCAGATGAGGGCGCAGGCGAGGCTGACCAGGCTGTCGTGGATGTCGAGGCGTCGTTCCCAGCGGATGGCGAGGCGGCGGAACTGGTGTAGCAGCGCGATGGCCTGTTCCACGACGTAGCGCAGCTTGCCGAGGCCTTTGATCCGGGTGGTCTTGCGGCGCGGAATGATCGGGTGGGTGCCGCGTTCGCGGCACGCTTGGCGGAAGGCGTTGCTGTCGTAGCCTTTGTCGGCGAGCAGGACGTCGAAGCGGTGGCGGGGCCGGCCGAGGCGTCCGGCGATCGGTGGGTAGCCGTCGAGTAGGTCGATCGCGCGGCTGATGTCAGGCACGTTCGCGCCGGAGGTCAGTACGTAGATCGGGGTGCCGTTGCCATCACAGATCAGGTGGTGCTTGGAACCCGGTTTACCGCGGTTGACCGGCGACGGGCCTGTCCCGGGACCCCCTTTTTCGCGTCGATGTGGCTGCCGTCGATCACTGCTCGCGACCAGTCGATCTCGTTGGCCGCGTTCAACTGCGCCAACAGGATCCGGTGCAACTCGTCGAACACACCGGCGTCGGTCCACCGTTTGATCCGCCGCCAGCACGTCATGCCCGACCCGAAGCCGAGTTCCTGCGGCAGGTCTTCCCAGCCGATCCCGGTATGCAGCACATACAAGATCCCTTGCAGGCACTGCCGATCCGGGACCGGCCGCGGACCAGGCGCCCTCGCCGGCCAGGACGGTAGCAACGGCTCGAGTAGCTCCCACAACTGATCATCGACGATCCACGGCTTGCTCACACCCAGCCGAACGAGACCGATCTTCACATCGACGCGCTGATCAACATCGATTCAGCAGATCGTGTTAGCAGCTCTAAGGATGTCGACGACTGCCGCCTAATCGGCCGCCGAGTCACGCATGATTCGTTGCAGGGCGTAGATCGCGCCCAGGCGTACATCGATTTTCTGGCGGCCCGGTTGGCCGAGTTGCTCCACGGCCTTCGTAAACCGGTCGGTGATCTGTCCTTGCAGGGCGAGCGCCTGCTGTTCCCGGTTGTAGTTGTTGGTGATGACCAGGCCGGCCGCCACTGCCAGCACCGACAGGAGCCCGGCGATCGCCGTGACCCGTTGCCATTTATCGGGCTTCGCTTCCGCCGGGCCGGCTGTGGAGCAGACATGAGCTTCCGCCGGGCCGGCGGCGGAGCTGACGTAAGCTGCGGAGTTCGACATGGCCCCATTTGACCCGATTACGCCCCTCAGTTCCGCCGCGAAACACCCCAGCCGGCTGGAACAACCGGAAGGCTTTCGGGCCGGGCTCTATCGTGTCCACGTGACGACGGCTACGGGTACGGGTGAAGAAGCGGAGCCGAGGTCCGCCCAGCCCCGAGCCTTGATCGTCACCACCTACGGCCTGTACGCCCGGGACGTCGGCGGCTGGATCAGCGTCTCCGCCCTGATCCAGCTCATGGACCGGCTGAAGGTCGACGCCCCGTCCGTACGCTCGGCCATCTCCCGCCTGAAACGCCGCGGCCTGCTGGAAGCGCGCAAGGTGCACGGCTCGGCCGGTTACAGCCTTTCCGAGCAGGCCAGGGGCATTCTCGACGAGGGCGACCAGCGCATTTTCGGCCGAGAACGTGCCGAACTGGCCGACGGCTGGCTGCTCGCCGTCTTCAGCGTCCCGGAGTCCCAGCGCCAGCAGCGGCATGTGCTGCGTTCACGGTTGAGCTGGCTGGGCTTCGGCACGGTGGCCTCGGGCGTCTGGATCGCGCCGAGGCACCTGCGCCAGGAGACGCGGGAGGTGTTGGAACGTTACGAGCTGTCCGGGTTCGTGGATCTGTTCGACGCCGACTATCTGGCGTTCGGGGACGTGGCCGAGCTGGTGGGCCGCTGGTGGGACCTGGACAGCTTGCAGCGGCTGTACGGCGAGTTCGTGGAAACATTCGCCCCGGTGGCGAACAACTGGGCGGGCGACGACGCCCAGGCGTTCGACGATTATGTGCGGGCGTTGACCGCGTGGCGGCGGCTGCCGTTCTTGGATCCGGGGCTGCCGCCTGAGCTGCTGCCCCGCGACTGGAACGGAGTGCGTGCCGCCACCCTCTTCCACGGGCTGCGGGAACGACTGACCGAGCCCGCACACCGATTCGCAAACTCAGTGATCGGCGACGTGATGGGCGACGTCAGGGCCGGATGATCCGCTCTTCGGGGATGACGGCGACGCCGAGGATCTCGATGAGCGCCTCGGGCTGCCAGAGCGCGGTGCAACCGATGCCTGCCATCGCCGGGTAGACCGGTCCGGCCAGCTCGCGCCACGCCTTGCCGATCTCTTTGCCGTGCGCCTGGTAGTCCGGGATGTCGGTCAGGTAGATGGTGATGCTGACCAGGTCTTCCGGTTGTCCGCCCGCGGCGCGCAGGGTGGTGAGAACGTTGCTGAAGGCCTGCCGAAACTGCGCGACGATGCCGCCTTCGACGATCTGCATGTCCTGGTCCAGGGCGGTCTGCCCGCCGAGGTACAGCGTGTTGCCGGCCAACGTGCCGTGTGAGTAGCCGCTGGGGGCTGGCAGGGCAGGTGGGTTGACAGGAATCGGGGTCATCGGGCCTCCGTCAGGTCTAGAGTATTGACTTTAGCTGACGGGCGTGAAAAAAACTGCATACCGCACACGGGCGTACGGCCGAGGGAGCGACGGATGAGGTTCGCGACGGTGACCGGGGCCGACGGCCGCAGCACCGCGGCTGCCGACCCGGGCGACGGGTGGCGCCGGCTGCCCGCCCCACACCTGTCCGCCTACCTGGCGGAATTTCCCGCGGCGTCGGCGCAAAATGTTCTCGGCGAGCGGATCGAGCCCACCGCGCTGACGCTGCCGCTGCCCGAGCCGCGCAAGGTGGTCTGCTGCGGCCTGAACTATGCCGACCACATCCTGGAAATGGGCCGGGAGCTGCCCGCCCATCCCACGCTCTTCGCCAAGTACGCGGACACGCTGATCGGCCCCACCGACGACATCACCCTGCCTCCCGGGCTGAACGTGGACTGGGAGGCCGAGCTGGCCGTCGTCGTCGGCACCGAGATCCGGGGCGCTGACCGGGATGAGGCCGCGGCGGCGATCTTCGGCTACACGGTCGCCAACGACGTGTCGGTCCGCGACTGGCAGAAGCGCACTTTGCAGTGGTTCCAGGGCAAGGCCTGGGACCACAGCACGCCGATCGGCCCGATCGTCGTCACGCCCGACGAGCTTGATCCGGTCGCCGGCGTCGAGGTGGTGTGCCGGGTGGACGGTGTCGAACGGCAGCGCGGCACCACCAGCCAACTCGTCTTCGATGCTGCGGCGCTGGTCGCGTACGTATCGACGTTCACCCGCTTGCGCCCCGGTGACCTGGTCTTGACCGGAACGCCCAGCGGGGTGGGAATGGGAATGACGCCCCCGGTTTTCCTCACCGACGGCGCCGTCCTGGAAACCGAGATCACCGGTCTCGGCGTCCTCCGCAACCGCGTCGTCTTCCGCTAGGAGCCGCACCATGCAACTCCCTGACAATTCGATGTACGCCACCGAGAGTGGCCTGGTCATCCCGGTCGTCACCCGCGGCGGGCTGGAATCCGGCAAGACCGGGCAGTCGGCGGGCGCCTCCCGGATCGCCGGAGTGAGCCCGCAGCACACGCCGGCCCAGCGGCTCTGGTTCGGCAAGGTCAGCAACGAGCCGGGTTTCCGCTCGGTCCCGCATCACCACGGTGAGGCCGAGACCGGCGGCTACGTGCTGTCCGGCCGGGCCCGGATCTACTTCGGTGAGAAGTTCGAGGACTACATCGACATGGCCGAGGGCGACTGGGTGTTCGTGCCGCCGTGGATGCCGCACGTCGAGTGCAACCTGGACCGCAACAACCCGCTGACCTGGATGACCACCCGCACCCCCGACAACATCGTGGTCAATCTCGACGACGTGCCGGACGAGAAACTGCGCGATTGGACCGAGCGCCCGTGACGACCTCCGAGATCTTCACCGCCTCCGTCACCTTGAAGGAGACCGAGGCGCAGCACTTCGACGTGGCGTTCACGGCGGTCACGCAACCCTGCCCGTGGCCCAAGGCGTACGGCGGCGACCTGGTGGCAGCAGCGGCCGCGGCGGCGATGCGGACCGTGCCCGACGGCCCGGACGGCAAGCACCTGCACTCGATGCACTCTTACTTCATGCGCCCGGCCGACATCGGCGCCGAGGTCCGCTACGAAGTGGAGCTGCTGCGCGACGGCCGCGGCTACGGCACCCGGCAGGTTCGCGCGTACCAGTCGGGCAAGCCGGTCTACGTCGCCCTCGCGTCGTTCGCCAAGGGCGAGCCGAGCGGCACTTTCGCGCAGACCGCGCCCGAGGTGCCGGGCCCGGAGACACTTCCCACCTCGGCGGAGTATTTGGCGTCGCGCGACGGCGGGACGATGACCGACGAGTCCAAGGCGTACTGGAGCGGCGGCCGCAGCTTCGACATGCGCCACATCCCCGGGCCGGTCTACCTGACCGTGGACGGCGAGCGGGCGCCGCACCAGGCGATCTGGGTCAAGCCGTACGACGCCCTGCGCCCGGTCGACGGCCTGAGCACCACCCAGCGTGACCTGGCCGCGCTGGCGTACGTCTGCGACTACACGATCCTCGAACCGGTCCTGCGCGTCCTCGACCTGCCCTGGGCCAAGCCCGGCCTGGTCACCGCGAGCCTGGACCACGCGATGTGGTTCCACCGCGTCCCCGGCGCGGGCGTCCTCGACGACTGGTTGCTCTACGCCCAGCAGGCGGGCGCCGCCGAGCACGGGCGCGGGCTGGGCCAGGGCACGTTCTTCACCCGCGACGGCGAACACCTGGCGACGGTCGTGCAGGAAGGCATGATCCGCGCGTCCTGACCCACCCCTGGAAGGGACTTCGACGATGCAGCTCTCCCCCTCCGCCCACACCGACACCTTCGCCCGCGACCACCTCCCCCCGTTCGACCAGTGGCCGCTGCTGGAATTCACCACCGATGCCGTGCAGTTTCCGGAGCGGCTCAACGCGGCCAGCGAGCTCCTCGACGCCGCGATCGCCGCGCACGGCGCCGACCGGCCGGCGATCCGCACGGACTCCGGCGAGACCTGGACCTATGGCGAGCTGCGCCGCCGCGCCAACCAAGTCGCCCAGGTGCTCACCGAGGACCTGGCCCTCGTGGCCGGCAACCGGGTGCTGCTGCGCGCGCCCAACAATCCGTGGCTGGTGGCCTGCTGGCTCGGCGTCCTGAAGGCGGGCGGCATCGCCGTCACCACGATGGCGGCGCTGCGGGCTCGTGACCTGAATCCGGTCATTGCCAAGGCCCAGCCGGTGCTCGCGCTGGTGGACCACCGCTTCACCGCCGACGTCGAAAACGTCAAGGTGGTGCCGTTCGGCGGGGCAGGCGACGACGACCTCGGCACGCGGTGCGCGGCCAAGTCCGGCGAGTTCACCGACGTCGCGACCGCGGCCGACGACGTCGCCCTGTTCGGGCCGACATCCGGCAGCACCGGCACCCCGAAGATCACCACGCATTTCCACCGGGACCTGCTGTCCATCGACGCGACTTTCGGTCAGACGGTCCTCAAGCTCACCCCCGACGACCTGGTCACGTGTACGGCGCCACTGGGCTTCACCTTCGGCCTCGGCATGCTCGTGGTGTTCCCGCTGCGCGCCGGCGCCTGCATGTTCCTGGTGGAGAGCGCGACTCCGACCCGCCTCGCGGACCTCGTCGCCGAGCACGGCATCACCGGGCTAGCCACCGCGCCTACCGCGTACAGGCAGATCTTGAAGGCCGGGAAGATCGAGCAGCTCCGCGGCCTGCGGGTCGCGGTGAGCGCGGGCGAGCACATCCCCCGAAGCGTCCGGGACGAGACCGAGGCCGCGATCGGGCTGCGGATCATCGACGGCATCGGCGCGACCGAGCTGCTGCACATCTTCATCTCGGCGGCCGGCGACGACATCCGGCCCGGGGCCACCGGCAAGGCGGTCCCCGGTTTCCGGGCGACGATCCTCGGCCCCGAGGGCGAGGAACTGCCGGCCGGCGCCGAGGGCCGACTCGGCGTCATCGGCCCGGTCGGCTGCCGCTACCTCGACGACGACCGCCAGCTCGGGTACGTCGTCAACGGCTGGAACGTCACCGGCGACACCTTCTACCGCGACGAGGACGGCTATTTCTTCTACTGCTCGCGGACCGACGACATGATCGTGTCCTCGGGCTACAACATCGGCGGGCCGGAGGTCGAGTCGGCGGTCAACAGCCACCCGGACGTCGCCGAGTCGGCGGTGGTCGCCAAGCCGGACGCCGACCGCGGCTCGATCGTGTGCGCGTTCGTCGTGCTGGTGGACGGCGTCACCGGGGACGCGGCGAAGGCCAAGGAGATCCAGGACTTCGTCAAGCAGCAGCTCGCGCCGTACAAGTACCCGCGCGAGGTGCGGTTCTGCGAGACGCTGCCCCGCAATCCGAGCGGGAAGCTGCAGCGGTATGTGCTGCGGCAGACCGTCGAGAAGGAACAGGAACCCGTATGAGGATCGCTATCGCGGGCGGCGGGCCGGGTGGTCTCTACCTGGCCGCCCTGATGAAGCAGCTCGACCCGGCCCACGAGATCACCGTCTGGGAACGCAACGCCCCGGACGACACGTTCGGCTTCGGCGTGGTCTTCTCCGACGAGACACTGGGCAGCATCGAGGGCGCCGACACCGTCATCCACGACGAGATGGCCCGCCGGTTCGCCCGCTGGACCGACATCGACATCGACGTGAACGGCCACAGCTTCACGGTCGGCGGGCAGGGCTTCGCCGCGATGAGCCGCAAGGACCTGCTACGCCTGCTGCAACAGCGGGTCGCCGACCTGGGTGTCACGGTGCACTACGAGACCGACGCCCCGGACGCCGACGAGCTGCGCGCGACCCACGACCTCGTGGTCGCCGCGGACGGGGTCAACTCGCGGATCCGCACCAAGTACGCGGACACGTTCGCCCCCGCGCTCGACCACCGCGCCAACAAATACATCTGGCTAGGCACGGATCTGGTGTTCGAGGCGTTCCAGTTCTTCGTCAAACAGACGGAGTGGGGCACCATGCAGATCCACGGCTACCCGTACTCCGCGGACGGCTCGACCTTCATCGTCGAGATGCACGAGGACGTGTGGCGCCGCGCGGGCTTCGACGCTACTGAGGGCGAGACGCTGCCACCGGGGACCTCCGATTCGCACGCGGTCGAGAAGATCAAGGAGATCTTCGCCGCCGAGCTGGCCGGGCACGACGTGCTCACCAACAATTCGAAATGGCTGAACTTCACCACCGTACGCAATCAGCACTGGCACGACCGCAACGTCGTGCTCCTCGGCGACGCCGCCCACACCGCGCACTTCTCCATCGGCTCCGGCACGAAGCTCGCCATGGAGGACGCCCTCGCCCTGGCCGCCTGCCTGCATGAACACCCGACCCTCGCGGCGGCGCTGCAGGCCTACGAGACCGAGCGCAAGCCGGTGGTCGAGTCGACGCAGCGCGCGGCGCAGGCCTCCCTCGAATGGTTCGAAAACATCGGCATGTACGCCGGCCAAGATCCCGCCCAGTTCTGTTTCAACCTGCTGACCCGGTCCCGGCGCATCACCTTCGAGAACCTCAAGGAGCGTGACTCGGAGTTCGCCCACCGCATCGAGTCGGCGTTCGCCGCGACAGCCGGTTCCACGCAGTCCGTGCCGGCCATGTTCCAGCCGGTCGACATCGGCCCGCTGCGGCTCAAGAACCGGATCATCGTGTCCCCGATGGACATGTACTCGGCCACTGACGGCGTCGCCGACGACTTCCACCTCGTGCACCTGGGCTCCAAGGCCCTCGGCGGCGCGGGCCTGGTCATGACCGAGATGGTGTGCGTCTCCCCGGAGGCCCGGATCACCCTCGGCTGCACCGGTTTGTGGAACGACGAGCAGCGCGACGCGTACCGGCGGCTGACCGACTTCGTGCACACCCGCAGCACCGCCAAGGTCGGCGTCCAGCTCGGCCACTCCGGCCGCAAGGGCTCCACCCGACTCATGTGGGACGGCATGGACCAGCCGCTGCCCGAGGGCAACTGGGAGGTCATCGGGCCGTCCGCGCTGCCGTACGCCCCGGGTTGCCACGTCCCCCGCGAGGCGACCCGCACCGACCTCGACCAGGTCAAAGCCGACTTCATCGCCGCCGCCGAGCGCGCTGTCGCCGCAGGTTTCGACCTGGTCGAGGTGCACGCCGCACACGGCTACCTCCTGTCGTCCTTCCTCTCACCGATCGCCAACAAGCGCACCGACGAGTACGGCGGCGACCTGTCCCACCGCCTGCGCTTCCCCCTCGAAGTGTTCGACGCCGTCCGCGCGGTGGTGCCCGGCCGGATCCCGGTGACCGTCCGCATCTCGGCCACCGACTGGGCTCCGGACGGCAACACCGAGCATGACGCCGTCGAGATCGCCCGCGCGTTCATCGAGCACGGCGCCGCGGCCATCGACGTGTCGTCCGGGCAGGTCACTGGCGAAGAGAAACCCGCGTACGGCCGCTCGTACCAGACCCCGTTCGCCGACCGGATCCGGCAGACCGTGGCCGCCGGGGTCAAGGTGATCGCCGTAGGTGCCATCTCCTCCTACGACGACGTGAACTCGATCCTGCTCGCGGGCCGCGCGGACCTGTGCGCGCTGGGCCGGACCCATCTCTACGATCCGCAGTGGACGTTGCACGCGGCAGCTGAGCAGGACTATCGAGGTGCAGCCGCGGCCTGGCCGATCCAGTTCCAGGCGGGCAGCCGCAGGCCACCGACCGCACGCACGGACAAGATCCCACCACGGCTCGCCCTCCTACGCCAACAGGCAGACGAAAACGTGCACCTCCGCTGGACCCCCCGAAACGACCAAGCGGTCCTTCGGAACGCCCAAGCGGTCCCTCGAAACGCCCAAGCTATCCCTCGGAACGACCGCGCGGCCGAGGCATGATCCCGATGGACGCCGCTTACACGCCGCGAGGAGAGCACCGGACCCGGGTGGCCTGGATCGACACCGACGCGGCCGGGATCTACCACAACTCCGCGGTCACCCGATACGTCGAGGCTGCGGAGGCCGAACTCATGCGGGCGCACGGGTTGCCGGGCTATTTCCCGTACGCCCCCCGGGTCCGCTACGAGGTGGAGTTCGAGGCAGCACTGCGGTTCGACCAGGAGGTCACCGCGATCGTCGAGATCGAGCGGATCGGCACGTCGTCGATGACATTCGCCTTCGAGCTCTGGCGCGAAGCGCTGCCGGACCGGCCCCGGACCCGGGCCGCCTTCGGGCGCTACGTCACCGTGCACATCCACGACGACGGCCACGGCGAGGACGGTGCCCGCAGCAAGCCCTGGCCCGCCGACTGGGTGACCAAGCTGCGTCAGCTTCCGGTCAGCAGATAGCGGCTTCGACCTCGGCCGCATAGAGCAGGCCGGGGTCGAAGCCCATGCCGGTGAAGTGCCCGGCAAGTTCCAGGCTGACCACCCCGTGCAGCCGGGTCCACAGTGTGAGCACGCGCCGCAGCGCCACCGGGGTGGCGGCGTGCTCGCCCGCCCACTGTCCGTGCGTAACCAGGTCGGTCTCCAGCGGGGTCCGCACCCCTGGGCCATCGGCGAGCTCGGCGAACGCGTCCAGCAGCACGGCCATCAGACTGCTCGCGATCGTCGTCGCCTCGGGCGGAGCCACGTAACCGGGCACCGGCGTACCGAAAATAAGCAGGTAGCGGTGCGGCGCGCCCAGCGCCCACCGACGCATGGCGCCGGCAACTTCGGACAGCCGTTTCTCCGGCGACAGGGCGGGATCCGCCGCCGCCCGGCACGTCCCGGCCAAATCCCGGTACGCGTCGAGCACCAACTCGGTGATCAGCTCGTCACGGTTGCGGAAGTAGCGGTAGAGCGCCGGCCCGCTGATGCCCATCTCCTTCGCGATGCCGTTCAGGGACAGCGCGGCCGCACCACCGGCTACCTGATCCCAGGCATGCGTCTTGATCTCGGCGCGGATCTGTTCGCGATACCGCTCCCGTGGACTGCCGCCCTGCGCCATTGCGTTCTCCCCGCCCTTGACACCTTCTCCGTGAGTGGATAATACTCTTGTTATAGGTTCTAACTTGAGCTACAAGACCTAGCTTGCAGGAGATGATGAAAATGACGCAGCGCACCGAGATCGTGCTTCCCGGCCTGGTCGAACCCGAAGGCCTCGAGGTGCACACCAGCGCGGTGCCGACCCCCGGACCCGGCCAGGCAGTCATCCGGATGGAGGCCACCGGGGTGTCCTTCGCCGAGCAGCAGATGCGCCGTGGCCGCTACTTCGACCAGCCGCCGTTCCCGTTCGTGCCCGGCTACGACCTAGTTGGCATCGTCGCCGCCGGGCCGACCGAGCTGCTCGGCCAGCGCGTCGCCGTGCTCACCAAGGTGGGCGGCTGGGCCAGCCACGTCCTCGTGAACGTCGCCGACCTGGTGCCAGTGCCGGCCGGCGTCGACCCGGTCGAGGCGTCGACGGTGGTCGTCAACGGCATCACCGCCTGGCAGATGCTGCACCGCAAGGCGCGGATCCGCGCCGGGCAGACGATCCTGGTGCACGGCGCCAACGGTGGCGTCGGCTCGACCCTGGTGCAGCTCGCCCAGATCGCCGGCGTCCGCGTCATCGGCACCGCCTCCCCGCGCCACCACGACAAGCTGCGCAGCCTCGGCGTCACCCCCATCGACTACCGCAGCGACGTGCCCACCGAGGTGCGCAAGCTGTGCCCGGGCGGCGTCGACGCCGTGTTCGACCACCTCGGCCCGGGCAGCGTGCCCCACTCCTGGCGACTGCTGGCACCCGGCGGGACCCTCGTCTCGTACGGCAGCGCCGCCAACCGCGACGACTCCGGCAACAAGCAGGTGCCCGTGCTCAAGATCCTGGGTCGAGTGTGGACGTGGAACGCGCTGCCCAACGGCAAGCGGGCCTACTTCTACAACATCTGGGCCGGTCGCGGCCTGGCGAAGCGGCGCTTCCAGGAGCGGCTGCGCACCGACCTGTCGCAGGTCCTGACCGCGATGGCCGACCACCGCATCACCGCTCAAGTAGCCGCCACGTTCCCGCTGACCAGCGCCGCAGCGGCCATGCGACTGGCCGAGTCCGGCACCGCCGCCGGCAAGGTCGTCCTCACCGGCGCGGAAACCCGCCGAGCTGTCAACTGACCGTCAGTCTCCGGTCAACGGGTAGGCCGTAACCCGACCACCGACGCTCCCGATGATCTTCTCCCGCACGACGTGCAGCCGGGTGAACGACGCCGGGGTCGGCACCGACCAGGTGGAGTAACCGGTCTTCGGCTGGATCCGGTGCAGCTCGGAGTCATACGAGGTGGCGTAGATCATCCCGACCGAGTCGATCGTCACCGCCGCGCTGGGCAGCGGCCGGTGCCATAACACGTCGCCGTCGGATACCGCGATGAGTCCGGCCCGGTCCCGGTTCCCTTTGTCGCTCTCCAGGCTGGTCAGAACCAGTCCGTCCACAGTGGCGACGACGTCCACGACGTCGATGAACTGTTCGGGACGGTCTACCCGGAAGGTCGCCAGCGTCATCTGCCAGCTCAGTGTGCCGTTAGCGGCTTTCAGGCAGCACATGATCCGCCGGCCGGGCTCATTGACGACGGCGTACAACCGCTCGCCACTCTCCCAGAGCCCGACGATCTGGCCGGTCGTGTCCAGCACGGTCGACCACCCCTCCGCCCCGGTGAAATGGTCAAGCGCCTCGACGGCGACGAACCCCGCCCGGGTCTGCCGCACCGCGAAGATCAGGCCGCTCGCCGCGAAGGCGAACGTCGACCCGTAGCTGCCAGGTGTCTGCCAGAGCACGTCGCCCTTGGCAGCGTCGAGCGCGGTCAGCAGGCCACCGCGTTCGGTCAGCATCAGCCCCCGGCTGGCAGCGAGCACGACCCCCTTCGGCGCCGCCTGCCTTCGGCCACTCACGACATCGAAGATCAGGCCGCCGCTGCCGCGGGACTCGCCGAGCACCAGGTTGTTGCCGAGGTCCCGGAGGGACTCGACTTTCGGGGCGGCGGTGCTCCAGCGCACCGCGCCGGTCACCGCGTCGACCGACCGCACGGCGCCGCCACCCAGCCCCAGGACCGCATAGCCCACCAGGATCGGGAACCGGAGGTCGTCGCGTTGCCAGGCGACCGGGCCCACCGGCGACGGGGGAGCATCGACCGGTGTCGGGGCAGGAGGCCGGTGGGTGTACCACCAGCCGGTCCCGGAGCCGGCCGCGACGACAGCTGCCGCCGCCCCGGCCGTGAGCAGCTGACGACGGGTCGGTCTCCGACGCCGCTCGATGCCGTCGACCAGCATCTCGCGGGCCTGCTCGAGGGTGGGACGCTTCGCGGGATCCTCGGCGAGCAGGCGCAGCAGCACGGGGGCGAGCGCTCCCGCCCGGTCCGGCGTCCGGATCTCATGCCGGGTGTACGCGACCAGCGACGCCAGGTACGCCTCCCGCTGGAACGGCCCGGCTCCCTGAATCGCGAAGTACAGGGTCGCGCCGAGCCCGAAAACGTCCGCGGGTGGCCCCGGCACGAGCCCTTTCGCCTGCTCGGGGGCAAGGTAGCCCGGCGTACCGAGGATCGCACCGGTCTCGGTGAGGGTTTCGGCGTCTTGCATGGTGGCTAGCCCGAAGTCGGTCAGCCAGACCGACCCGTTCTCGGCGACCAGCACGTTTGCCGGTTTGACGTCACGATGGGTGATTCCCGCGGTGTGCGCCGCGTGCAGCGCCGACACCAGTTGCAGCCCCATCTCGACCGCGCGCTCGACCGGCAGCGGGCCGTCGTTGAGCACGATCTCCTTGAGCGACCGGCCGGACACGAGCTCCATGACGATCCACGGCTGCTCGTCGTGCTGGGCGATGTCATAGACGTTGACGATGTTCGGATGCCGGAGCGCGGCGGCGGCCCGGGCTTCGCGCAGGCTGCGTTCCCGCCCTTCGGCGACCGTCCGATCCGAGCTGCCCCAGCTGTGCCGCAGTTCTTTGACCGCGACCGGGCGGCGCAGCAGCTCGTCCTGGGCGCGCCACACCACGCCCATGCCGCCGGAGCCGATCCGCTCGGTCAGCCGGTATCGCCCGCCCACGAGCACCGAGCCTGAGGCAGCGGAGGAGACGGGAGAGCTCGGCACCGACGCATGCTAGCCGACCTGCCCGAACACACGGTAGGGCCGAATTTGGGGGTCGACCGCGGTGAGTTTCGGTCCGCCGGCCGGTCTTACCCCTATGGCCGTCCCTGCGATCAACGTCGTTTTCGGCCGGGCGGTGACCCGCACCGACCTGCCCGCGCTCAGCGCCGCCCTGACCGCACGGTTGCAGGACCGGGCCGCGGGGTGGGTGGTCTGCGACGTCGCCCGGGTGCAGCGTCCGGACCTGGTGACGGTCGAGGCCCTGGCTTTGGTACGCGTCATCGCCCGGCGCCACGCTCAACAGACGCGCGTAGCGGGCGCCAGTCCGCACCTCCTCGCCCTGATCCGGCTGTTCGGCCTCGCCGACGTCCTCACCGAGGCAGACGACGAAGCCAGGCTCTCCGCCGAGGCAGACGACGAAGCCAGACTTTCAGCCGAGGCAGACGACGAGGCCAGGCTCTCAGCCGAGGTGAGCGGGGAGCCCGAACAACGGAAACAGGCGAGCGGTGTCGAGGAAGTTGTTCACCCCGGTGATCCGCCCGGCTGACGTCTCCAGCACGATCAGCGCCCACGGGTCATGCCCGGACCCGCTGGGCCGGTACTGCCCGAATGCGGGGAGCCCGTTGGCCGCCACCGGCACCAGCCGGGAGCCACGGCAGCCACTACCGGTGCCGCCCATCCACGCGGCGATGTCGGCGTGCCCGCGCAGCCACAGCGGCAGCGGCGGCATCGACAGCGTCGCGTCCTCGTGCAGCAGCGCGGTCAGCGCCTCGAGGTCGTACGCCTCGAACGCCGTCACATAGCGACCGAGGAGCTCCCGTTGCTCGTGGTCCAGCGGCTGACTCACTTCGGCACCGGTGTCAGCCGCGGCGATGGTTGCCCGGGCACGCTGCAGCGCACTGTTCACGCTCGGGACTGACGTGTCGAGCAGGTCGGCGACTTCCTGCGCCGACCAGGCCAGCACCTCGCGCAGGATCAGCACCGCCCGCTGCTTGGGCGGCAGGTGCTGCAGCGCGGCGACGAACGCGAGCCGAATCGATTCTCGGCCGGCGACCACATCCGCCGGGTCGGCGCGTTCGGGCAGGACCCGGTCGTCGGGCACCGGTCCGACCCAGATCTCTTCGGGTCGCGGCTCGCCCGGGTGCGTCGCCGAGCCGGACCCCGCCGGTCCCAGATCCATCGGGCGGATTCGCCGCTGCGCACTGTCCAGCATGGTCAGGCAGACGTTCGTTGCGATCCGGTAGAGCCAGGACCGCAGTGCGGACCGGCCTTCGAACCGGTCGAGCCCGCGCCACGCCCGCACCATCGCGTCCTGCACCGCGTCCTCGGCTTCGAAGGCCGACCCGAGCATGCGGTAGCAATATCCGGTCAGCTCCGGCCGGTACGCCTCGAGCTGCGCCATATCAGTCACCTGAGAAAAGTAGCCGACGTTTCGCGAGCGACCGATGAGTCCGGGTCGCCCGGCCGGTCTACCCCTATGTCAGACAGCACGAAGCACACGAGGAGTCGTCATGAGCACCAGCCAGTGGACCGCCGACAGCGCCGGCTCGGGCGAGTACGCGGACGTCAACGGCATCAACCTGTACTACGAGACGTACGGAACCGGGAGTCCGCTGGTCCTCCTGCACGGTGGCCTAGGTTCGGGCGAGATGTTCGGCCCGCTGATCGGCACCTTCGCCGAGCAGCACCGGGTGATCCTGGTTGACCTGCAGGGCCACGGCCGGACAGCCGACGTCGAACGGCCGCTGAGCATCGAGACGATGGCCGACGACGTCGCCGCCCTCATCGACCACTTGGGCCTGCAGCAGCCGGACGTGGTCGGCTACTCGCTGGGCGGCGGGGTCGCGCTGTTGACCGCGATTCGGCACCCGGAGAAGGTGGGCCGGCTGGTCTCGGCGTCGGCCGGCATCCGCCGCAGCGCCACGTACCCGGAGATCCTCGAGCAGCAGGGCCAGGTCACCGGCGCGGCCGCCGAATTCATGAAGGAAACCCCGATGTACGAGCTGTACCAGCGGGTGGCGCCCCGACCGGAGGACTTCCCGAAGCTGCTGGACAAGATCGGCGAGGCAATGGCGAAGGACTTCGACTACACGGAGGAGGTCCGTGGCCTGCGGGTGCCGACCCTGATCATGGGCGCGGACGCTGACCTGGTCCCGCCGAGCCACTTCGTGGAGATCTTCGCGTTGCTCGGCGGCGGCGCCCGGGACGCCGGCTGGATGGGCGAGGGGCGGCCCGAGGGCGGCCACGCGCTGGCGATCCTTCCTGGACTGACGCACTACAACCTTTTCCTGTCCCCGCTATTCGCGCAGACCACCCTGGCCTTCCTCGCCCAGGAGAAGTAACGTGATTTATGGCCTTCATTGAGTGGGGCGCATTCTTCTTCGGTGCCGTCATCGGGTGGAACACCTACTTCATCAACCGGTATCGCGGCTCCGTCAAGCTGCTCGACCTGTTGTCCCTGGTCGGTGCGGTCGGCGGAGGCGCGATTCTAGCGCTCTTCCCGGAGCAGTCCCGCCTGTTCGCCGCGTACGGAATCGGGCTCTTCACGGGTTTCGGGGTCTATTTCCTGCTGCTTTTGATCTTCGTTTTGGCCCAGCGCAAGAACGGCTGGTCGCTGGCTTTCTTCCTGGACGGCCGCCGGCCCGCGCTCGGCGACGATCAGGAGCGCGACGGCACCCACCCGATGCTGACCCACCGGGCAGCGCCCTAGCTCCGTGACAGTCCGTCATTAGAGTGCAACCGTGGGGGGTGGGTACCGGACGTTCGGGTAATCCGCCTCCCCGCTCCGGGCATTTCCCCGCACGGGTGGGCGAACCTGCTGGTGACGGCCCACCGGCCGTGCCACGGTGGTGGGCGTGACCAGGTTGACGTGGGACTTCTCGAAAGATCAGACCGATGCGGGCTGGCGCTCGATGTCGCTGCTCGCTCGCCTCGTCCAGCGTGGCGGGCACCCCGCGGCGGTAGCGCCGACCGTCGCCCTGCACCCCGACGAGGACGAGTACGGCGCGTTCCCCGTCGACCGGCTCGCCTACTTCGCCGCTGACGTCGACTACACGAGCGGCATCTTCGCCAGCGGCGCGTACTTCTTCACCAGCAACGGCTCCGCCACACAGGGCCGCACCCGGGCCGGCTGGCGGCGGGTGGGCCGGCAGGCCGCCACGATCACCAGCCAGCGACTCGTCCTGCGCGGCGACGACGGCGAGCAGGAGTACGAGTTCCGCGACCTGATCATGATCCAGCCCAACCCGCTCGACTGGTCGGTCAACCTTTACTTCCAGGGCGCCCAGCCGATGATGCTGCGCAGCCCCTGGGTCCCGTGGATGACCGTGGTCATGTCCGCCGAGCTCTACGGCTCGCCGTGGCCGCCCGGACACATCCCGGACGCCGACCTGCCGATCAAGGCATTGTGCGAAAAAGCCCCGTAGTTCCGTGCGGGCGCCGCCCACCCCTGCCAGTCTGAGCTGTGTGAACGACTACGACCTGGTGGTCCTGGGCTCCGGGCCCAGCGGGCAGAAGGCCGCCATCGCCGCGGCCAAACTCGGCAAGCGGGTGGGCATCGTCGACCGCCGGGACATGATCGGCGGGGTCTGCATCAACACCGGCACGGTCCCGTCCAAGACCCTGCGCGAGGCCGTCCTCTACCTGACCGGCCTCAGCCAGCGCGACCTCTATGGCAGCAGCTACCGCGTCAAAGACGAGATCACCGTCTCCGACCTGGCCGCGCGCACCCAGCACGTGATCAGCCGGCAGACCGACGTGATCCGCAACCAGCTGGCCCGCAACCGGGTCGCGATGATCACCGGCACGGGCCGGTTCGCCGACGCGCACTCGATCTGGGTGGATAGCGGGGACGGCCGGGACACCAAGGTCAGCGCCGAGACGTTCATCATCGCTGCGGGCACCCGCCCGGCCCGCCCGGACAGTGTGGACTTCGACGACCGCACCATCGTCGACTCGGACGGCGTCATCAACCTCGAAGCCGTACCCCGCAGCATGGTCGTGGTCGGCGCGGGCGTCATCGGCATGGAGTACGCCTCGATGTTCGCCGCCCTCGGCACCAAGGTCACCGTCGTCGAGCGCCGCGACCGGATGCTCGACTTCTGCGACGAGGAGATCGTCGAGTCCCTCAAATATCACCTGCGGGATCTGTCCGTGACGTTCCGCTTCGGCGAGGAGGTCGCATCGGTCGAGAAACACCAGACCGCTGCCCTCTGCATCCTGCGCAGCGGCAAGAAAATCGTCGCCGACACCGTCATGTACTCCGCCGGCCGCCAGGGCCAGACCGACGACCTGGCCCTGGAAGCAGCCGGCCTCACTGCCGACCGTCGCGGCCGCATCGAAGTCGACAACAATTTCCGTACGGCCGTAGACAACATCTACGCCGTCGGCGACGTGATCGGCTTCCCCGCACTCGCCTCGACGTCCATGGAACAGGGGCGGCTCGCGGCGCACCACGCCTGCGGCGAACCGGCCCGCGACATGCACCAGCTCCAGCCGATCGGCATTTACACCATCCCCGAGATCAGCTTCGTCGGCGCGACCGAGGACGAGCTGACCGAGAAGTCGACGCCGTTCGAGGTCGGCATCGCCCGCTACCGCGAACTCGCCCGCGGCCAAATCGTCGGCGACTCGTACGGCATGCTCAAACTCCTGGTCTCCCCCACCGACGGCCGCCTCCTCGGCGTCCACGTCTTCGGCACCGGCGCCACCGAGATCGTGCACATCGGCCAGGCCGTGATGGGCTGCGGCGGCACGGTCGACTACCTCGTCGACGCCGTCTTCAACTACCCGACCCTCGCTGAGGCGTACAAAGTCGCGGCCCTCGACGCCTCCAACAAGATCCGCAACATCACCCGCATCGACGGCTAACCGAGTTCCTTCTCCAAGAAGACCTGGTTGTACGGTGAACCGTCAAAGGGCGCGATCTCCCGATATCCGCTGCTGCGATACAACGCGATCGCCTCGGTCAGGACCAGATGCGTCCCGAGCCGGATCGTGGTAAACCCGTGCGCCGCCGCGTCCGCCTCGATCTCCTGCAACAGCCGCCGCCCCAAGCCGATCCCCCGCGCGCGCGAACTCACCCACAGGTGCCGCACCTCGGCCACCTCCGGCCCCAGCCGCCGCCACGCCACACAACCGACCGCCCCACCGTCCTCCCACGCCACCAACAACATCAGCTGTCCCGGCGGTGTCAGAGTCGTGACATCGAAGCCTCCCGGAAACCGCTCCTGCAACTCCGCCGCGTACGTCCACAGGCACTCCCGCGCCACCTCCGTGGCGTCGTCGACCTGCACGATGTCGATCGCGGCCAGCCGGAGCAGACGCCGCAGCTGATCCTGGGCGGCAATCAACCGCTCCCGCTGCACCGGCGACAACGGCTCCAGCAACGCGTGCACGGATTCCCGCGAACGCGTGTCGAGGTCGGCCAACTCCCGGACGCCGTCCTGGGTCAGACACGCGATCCGAACCCGGCGGTCACCCGGCTGCTCGGCGACTTCGACCAGCCCCTGCGTCTCCAGCGAGCGCAGCAGCCGGCTCAGATAGCCTGAGTCCAGTCCGAGCCGCGCCCGGAGCTCCCGGACCTCGACTCCGTTGCTCCGCAAGGATTTCATCGCCTTCGCACCGGCACCGATCTCGAAGAGAAGCCGGGCCTCCGCCAGCGGGCGTTGCAGTCCGAGGTACCGGTCGGTCAGAACTCCCATCCGCCGGGTGTAATAGCGGTTGAAGTCCCGTACCAGTTCGACCTGGTCCATGCGGCGACCGTAACAGATCCTCTGACCCCGGTCAGAGGATTGCCATCCGGGGTTCACCCACCGGTCACGCTGATCGAGAACCGTCACTGCCCATGCGCCGTACTCTCGCTCTCACGATCGCCGGTGGGCTGCTCCTGACTGGCACTCCCGCCCATGCCGGCAGCGCCCACGCCCGGGATCGCACGATCACCGCGACCCTGGAAACCCCCGCCCTGTTCGACGACGAGGCCGGCGGCGACGCCGACGCCGACGATCCCGCGATCTGGGTGCACCCCACCGACCGCGCCCGCAGCCTCGTCATCGGTACGGCCAAGAACGCCGGCCTGCGCGTCTACAACCTCGCCGGCCGCGAGCTCCAGTCCATCCCCGCGGGCGACGGCGGCCGTTTCAACAATGTGGACGTCACGAGCCGCAACCTGGTCGTCGTCACCGACCGCGGCCGCGACCGGCTGCGCTTCTTCCGCATCGACCCGCGCACCCTGCGCCTCACCAACGTCACGGACCCCAACGTCCCGCTGCTCTTCGCGAAGGACGAGGCCGAGGTCGAGGACCAGGCCACCGGCTACGGCCTCGCCACATCCGGGACTCTGGCCGCAGTAAGCCGCCGCCACACCACCCGCCTCGGCTTTTTCACCATCCTCGACCACGGCGGCACAGTCACCTACACCCGCCGCGACACCCTCGACCTGCCCCGCGCCTTCACCCTGAAGAACGGCACCACCTGGACACCCTGCGCCGACCCGGGCGAAGACCCGCAAGTCGAAGGCATGGTCCTCGACCACAAAGCCAACGTCCTCTACGCCGGCCAGGAAGACGTCGGCCTCTGGCGCATCGACCTCAAAACCAAGAAGAAGACCATCGTCGAGTACGTCACCGAGTTCGGCGCCCCCTACACCCCGGACTGCACCCTGACCGGCCCCGGCGAAGGCGGCCGCATCCACGCCGACGTCGAAGGCGCCGCCATCTACGGCGACTACCTCCTGGTCTCCAGCCAGGGCGACAGCCGCTTCTTCGTCTACGACCGCCGCACCAACAAGCCCCGCACCACCTTCACCGTCCCCGACGGCCCCACCACCGACGGCGTCCAACACTCCGACGGCGCCGCGGTCACCTCGACTCCCCTGCCCGGCTTCCCGAACGGGCTCCTCGTCCTGCACGACGGTGAGAACAAGCCCGACAACAACCGTCCCAGCACCAACTTCAAATACCTGGACTGGCGCCAACTCGGCCTCTGCTAGGACCGTCTCCCGCCACGCTCCGGCCGCATCTCCCCTCCCCGAGCCGTCGTCGCCACGGCGCAGTGCGGGAGATGCGGGCCCGGGGCGGGCAAGCAGCTGGGTTGCGCCAAGCCACCGCGATACGGCAAGCCACCGCGATGCGGCAAGCCACCGCGATGCGGCAAGCCACCGCGATGCGGCAAGCCACCGCGATGCGGCAGCCACCGCGATGCGGCAAGCCACCGCGATGCGGCAAGCCACCGCGATGCGGCAAGCCACCGCGATGCGCCAAGCCACCGGGTTGCAGAGGCCCGCCGGGGTTGAGCCGGGTGATGGCCGCAGCGTGCGGCAAGCTCTCGGGGCGGGGCGTGCGCCGAGGGCCCCGCCGGGTGAGGCGAGCCGCGAGGGTGAGGCGAGCCGCGGTAGGGCGATTTAGGGTGTGGCGCCCGCCTGGAGGTGCGGTCCAGCTTCGCGTGATGGTGGCCCCGCGAGGAGGTGGGGCTAGCTCCGCGCGACGGTGAGAGCTGAGACGCCTGAGCTGACGTCGAGCTCGAAGCGGTCTTTGACGGACTCCCAGTTGGGGGCGGCGAAGACGAACCCGCCGGGCACCCCGTCCTGGGTTTGCCCGTCGATGGTGACTTTGCCCGCCCCATCCCGCGCCGAGACTCGCACCGGTGCAGTGCCGGCCAGCCGGACGAGCAGCAGACTCGCCCCGCCGCCAACTGTCACCTTCTGCGTGCCCGCAGCGGCCGGCAAAGCCACTTCCGCATTGCTGGTGCCAGCGCTGAGTTCCACATCCCCGCCGAGCTCCGCACCGGTGAGGTCAACAGCCTCATCGCTGGCGCCACCGCTCAACCGCACTTGCCACCGCACGTCTTTAGCGAGCAGCACGGTCACCAGCGCAGGCCCACTCTTCCCGGTGCCCCGCAGTCGACTCACTACCGACGTCCCCGCGCGGTTGGCCTGATCCTTCATCTGGCCTCGGCGCACTTCGACAACCGGCGCCACTTTGGCATCACCGGGCGTTGACACCTGGAACAAGTCGCCGCCAAGGTCGGCGACACTGACCCGGATGACATCCGAACCGTCTGCCAGCTCGAACAGGTGCGGCTCGGCCCGATATCCGGCACCCCCGCGTACCGTCTGATCCGGCTCCTTGGGCGCCGCCTGCCCGAATCCCGGCAACCCGAGCCCGGTCCCCGACCCGGGCCACGTGGCCGCCGGCGTCGGCTCGACGACGTCCTGCCCGGGCAGCACATAGTCAGGTCGGTGGGCAGGGTTGTAGTCCCGCCCGCCATCGTCAGCCATGGAACACCCGGCCATCGCCAGCACCGTCACCACAGCAGCGGCCCGCACCACCCGGACAATCATGTCCACCTAGTACCCGACCCCTCGGCTCAGCACACGGCACGTCCCATTCAGGAAAGTCAACCTACGCTTCCCCACCCAGGACCGCCATGCCCCACCACCGCCATGCCCCACCACCGCCATGCCCCACCACGACGACCAGCCCGCCAGACACGACCGCCGTCCGCTACCACGACGATCAGCCCGCTGTCCGCACGACCGCCATGCCCGCCACGGCGATCAGTCCGTTGCACGCCCCATTGTCCTGCCCTGCTGCCGCGAGCATCGGACCGCTCTAGGCCCGATCGCGACGCCCCGTCTAGGCACGATCGCGATGACCGCACACGGCCGACCAGCCCGCTGCACGCACATTCGCTATGTCTCCGCGTCGTCAGGCACCGGACACTCAGCCCACTCTGCGCACAATCGCAACCCTCGTGACGCCAACACGCCAGAACATACGTGCGCATACAGAAATGGCCGGCCGCATCGGGCCGGCCACCTGTTTCTCTTCCTGGATATGCAGAAACGCCCGCCCGAACCCTGTAAGGGTCGGGACGGGCGTTTCTCAAGTAAAGTCCGGCGGCGTCCTACTCTCCCACACCCTCCCGAGTGCAGTACCATCGGCGC
>NZ_JBITBX010000017.1:0-97106 GCF_044452725.1 Actinoplanes sp. NPDC051859
GGTCAGCGACAGGACGGTCTTCGAGATGGCCGAGCGACGCAAAATCTTGTTCTCCCCCACAGTCTGTCCGGCCGCGTTGTCGGCCGGGCATGGGAAGAAGATTCACGGTCGCGGGGTGCACCCCAAGGACCTGGACGGGTGCCGTCCGGTTGCCCTGGCGCCGACCCACGACGGGTGGCACTTGGATCGGCGACGAACAGGCCCGGTTGAGAGAACTGGGAGCGCCGAGACCGTTGTCATACGGCAACTACGTACGTCTAGGCTGCCTTCGTGAGCGAAGGCCTGCACGACCTCGAACGACTACGCCGCATCGAAGCAGTGACCGATGCCGCGCTGTCGCGTCTTGACGTGCCCGACCTTCTCGAGGAGCTGCTCGACCGGGTGGTCAGCCTGCTGGACGCCGACACCGCGGCGGTCATGCTGGTCGACGCACATGCCCGGCAACTCGTGGCGACCGCCGCCCGCGGCCTCGAAGACGAAGTCGCCCAGGGCTTGCGCATTTCCGTGGGTCGGGGCTTCTCCGGGCGGGTCGCCCGCGAGCGGGGCCCGGTCGTCCTCGACGAGGTCACCGCCTCCGACGTCGTCAGCCCGGTGCTGCTCGCCAAGGGCATCCGCTCCCTGCTCGGTGTGCCGCTGTTCGCCGGCGACGACGTCATCGGCGTCCTGCACGTCGGCACACTGCACCCGCGCCGGTTCACCGACGACGACGTACGACTGCTCCAAGTCGTGGCTGACCGGGTGAGCAGCGCGGCGCAGATCCGCTCCCACCGCGGAGACCAAGCCGCCGCCGTGGCCCTGCAACGCAGCCTGCTACCCGAGCGACTGCCGCACCTGCCCGGCCTCGACCTTGCGGCCCGGTATGTGCCCGGACACGACTTCGGCATCGGCGGCGACTGGTACGACGTCTTCACCCTGCCCTCCGGCTGGCTGGGCGTGGTCATCGGTGACGTCTCCGGCCACGGCCTCGCCTCAGCCATCGTCATGGGCCGGGTGCGCAGTGCACTGCGCTCGTACGCGCTGATCTGCGACGACCCGGCCGAGGCCCTGACGCTGCTCGACCACAAGGTTCGGCACTTCGAGGCGGGCAGCCTCACCACCGCCCTCTACGCCATGATCGACCCCGACCGGACCGAGGTCGTCGTGTCCTCGGCCGGCCATCTGCCACCGGTGCTCGCCGAGCCGGACCGGCCGGCGCGGCTGACCGCCCTGCCGATCGACCCGCCCCTCGGCGTCGGTCGTCCGCAGCGGCCCCGCCGCAGCACCAGCATCGAACTGACGCCGGGCGCCGCCCTCGTCTGCTACACCGACGGCCTGGTGGAGCGGCGCGGACAGCTCATCGACGATGGCCTGGAACGCCTCCGCAACTGCACGGTTGCGGCGCCCGCAGAGTCGATCTGCGCCCAGGCGCTGACCGGAACCGGCGCCGAACAGCCCGAGGACGACGCCGCTATCCTGGTTGTTCGGCGCCTGCCCGGTGGTCAGCCGGACCCAAGCGACGTGATCCGGCAGCCTGGCGGTGGGCTCAGGTCGCGTCCTGAGCGAACTTCACCGACCTGAGTCGCTGCTCCGCGCGCCGCAGCCAACCGATGACCCGGGCGGCCCGGTTGCGTTCCACCGCGCGGTGGTAGGCAGCCCGCGCGCCGTCGAGGTCACCCAAGGCCTCGCGGCCGCGGCCGATGAAGTACTCCACCGAGCCGAGGTAGTCCGTCGAGCCGGCGATCGCGTACTCGTCGTGCCACGGCTCGATCTGCTGGAGAGCTGCGCGCAGCTCAGGACTCCGGCCGGCGGCAGCGAGGACCTCCACGCGCAAGCAGTCCGCGTACATGGATGAGTAGTGCCAGTGCTCGGCGGGCGTCGGCGCGCCCAGCACAGCGACGGCTTCGGAGACTCGGCCGGTTCGCGCCAGCGCTGCGGCGACGAACGACCGGAAGACGGGGTTGGCGTTGCCGGTGGCGAGGGCGACGTCGTCCGCCTGGACGGGCGCATCCGGTCCGGTGCGCTCCCGCCGGGCCATCGCGGTGATCTCCGGCAGGGCAACGATCTGGCTGCGGTGGTGCCGGTCGCTAGCCTCGTCCGCCATCCGGGCTATCAGTGTCTCGTCGCCGCTCGCCACCGCCCGATAGAACCGCCACCAGGCGATCGGTACGTCGGCCCCGGAATGCCGTAAGCGCCGGGCCAGTTCGGTGCATCGGGTCATCTCCCGGTCGGCGGCGTCGGGGTCACCTCGCTGGAGGTGGGCTGTGGCCGCGCCGAAGCGGGCGTACAACTCCTGTTCCGCCGAGAGTGGTAGCTCGAGCACCTCGGCGGCCAGGCGCAGTCGCTCGTGCGCCGACCCGGGGCGGCCCATGAGCACGAGCATGTGCATCGCGACCACGTCAGCGAACAGTCCGGTGTCGCCGATCGGCCGGGCCAGGTCGATGGCCCGCTCGGCGATCGCCGCCGCTTCCGGGGAGCACCATTCGTGCGTCAGCTCCATGGACAGGCTGGCGAGTACGCGGGCAAGCAGCGGCCCGGACGGCAACGCCGCAGCGCACTGGCGAAGGACGGCGATCATCGCCTCGTCGCCCGGGCCGACTTCCCGCCAGCGCCACACGCCGGCGCCGCGGAAGCTGGAGGCGGCCTCGGCGATCAGCACGATGTCGTCGAGTTCGCGGCCGATGGCGACGGCCGCGTCCAGCGCCTCGCGGGAGCCGGCCACCTCGCCGCGCCGATGCCGGGCCCGTCCGAGGCCGAGCAGGACCTCGTAGCGGCGACGGTCGTCCGGCAGCGGCGTGCATGTCTCGGCCCGCATGGCAAGTTCCCATTGCTCGAGGGCATCGTCCAGCGCGCCCCGCCGTTCGGCCGAGCGGGCTGCCGCCATCGCGTGCCCGACCGCGCGCTCGGCCAGCTCCGGCCGGATGGCCGCGCCGAGGACGAAGTGATGCGCCACCGCGGTCACCAGGTCCGGGTCCTGCCGCAGCCGGGGCTCCAAAGCGACCGCGATGGCGGCGTGCAGCAGCCCTCGGCGGGTCAGCGACACCGAGCCCACCAGCGTTTCGCGGACCAGGGCGTGGGTGAATCGATATCGGCCCGGCCGCTCGCCCTCCTCGACGCAGGCGCCACGGACCGCCTCGTCCAGCAACTCCACGGCCGCATCGAGCGGCGTGCCGGACACCTCGCTGACCAGGTCGAGGTCGAAGCGGCGCCCGATGACCGCGGCCGTGCGCAACAGCTGACCGGTCGGCTCGGACAGCGCGGCCAGCCGCAGGCGCAGCACGTCCTGAATGCTGTGCGGCGCCGGCACGTCCCGGGCGCCGGTGCCGTGCAGCCGTTGCTGCGCTACCAACAGCCGGACCAGCTCGATCACAAAGAACGGGTTGCCGTCCGTACGCTCGGCGACGACCGCGGCCAGGTCATCATCGGCGCGACCGCCGCCCAGCTCGGCAACCAGCCTGCGGACCTGCTCGGGGGTCAGCCCGTGCAGCCGGAGGCGCGGAGTCTGCAACCGGCCGAGCGCGCCCAGGCAGGTCTGCAGCGCGGACCTGGTGTCCATCGGCTCGCGCAGGGTGCAGACGAGCAGGACACGGTCGCCGCGCAGCGCCTCGGCGGCATACGCCAGCAGCCGCAGCGACGACGTGTCCGCCCACTGCAGATCGTCCACCACGACCAGGAGCGGAGTTTCGGCCGCACTGCCGGCCAGCGCAGCCGAAACAGCGTCGTACGTGCGCAGCTCGGCCGAGCCCGCGTCGACACCGGGAGGCAGCCCGGCCGGGGAGAGGAGCGCGGCGACCGGCGACCCGGGGCGTACCGGTCCCAGCTCCCGCAGAATCGGCAACCACGGCCAGAAAGCGGGCGAGAAATCGGCCTCGTGGCACCGCCCCCACAGCACCCGGGCTCCCTGCGCGGTCGCGATCGTCGCCAGCTCGGTGACCAGTCTGGTCTTACCGATGCCGGCCTCACCGCTGATCAGCACGGTTTCGCCGCGGCCGGCAAGCGCCCGGGCGAGAGCGGCTGACAGGTCGTCGATCAGCTCGGTTCGCCCGATCAACCCGGCGGCGGTCGACAGTGGGTTCGACGAGGCGAGCGGCGTTTCAGTCGCCGGCCTCCCGCCCACGGTGTGGGCGAGCACGTCAGCCTCGAGCCGGCGCAGGGCCGGCGACGGGTCGATGCCCAGCTCCTCCGCCAGCACCTCGCGTGCCCGACGCAGGGTTTCCAGGGCGTCGGCCGGTCGGCCACAGCGGTAGAGAGCCAGGGCCAACAGCTCCCAGAACCGCTCCCGAAATGGGTGAGCCAGGACGAGCGCCTCCAGCTCGCCGGTGACCAATCCGTGCCGGCCCAGGGTCAGCAATGCTTGCGCGCGAAACTCGTATGCCTGGAGCCGCAGGTCCTGCAGCCGGACCGTCTCGGCCCGGATCAGGTCGCAGTCCAGGATGTCGCCGAACGGCGGGCCGGTCCACAGCGTCGCGGCCTCGTCGCAGTGCCGCAGCGCGTCGTCCGGCTGGTCGGCTGTCAGCGCGGCGTCGGCTCGCACGACCAGCTCGGCGAACCGTTCGAGGTCGACGCTGTGCGGTGCCGCCAGCAGGGCGTAGCCGGAGCCGGCGGTGACCAGCACCGCCGGTTCGGCGCCTTTGGCCCGCTCCGGCTCGATGAGTGTGCGGAGCCGGCTGATGGCGACCTGGAGGGAACCCGGGGTGCTGTCGCCTGCGTCGGCTCCCCACACGTCCTCGATCAGTCGGTCGACGGAAACCACCTGCCGGCGGGCGGCCAGCAGCAGGGCGAGCACAGCCCGTTCCCGCCGGCCCCGGATCCGGATTTCGGCGCCATCGGCTCCGAGGCGAATCCCCCCGAGGGTGCGGAACGTGATCGCCATGCCGGCGAACCTATCGCACCGCACCGAGCGCCTTCGGCGCGGTGATAAGCGGACGGTAAGCGCGGGACCGGCGACGGCTAAGCGGACGGTCAGCGGGTGCGGCCACAGTTCGGCCATCGCAGCGAGACCTACCCGTGAAAGAGAGCGATCCACCATGTCTGAGACCCCGCACACCGATGGCCCCCCGCAGGCACTCCGTGAACTCGCCGCTCTGCTGCCAGGGCAGGTCGTGCTGCCCGGCGACCCGTCCTTCGACGAGCTGCGGCTCGGCTGGATCCGCTCGGTGGACCAGCGGCCCGCCGCGGTGGTGACCGTGACCGACGAACAGGACGTGGTTGCCGCGGTCAGCTGGGCCGCCCGGCACCGGTGGGCCGTCGCGGCACAGCCGGTCGGGCACGGCGCCACGACCGCCGTCGACGGTACGGTTTTGCTGCGCACCCGGGAGTTGTCGGAGCTGGTGATCGACCTCGACGCCGGGATCGCCCGGGTCGGCGCCGGCGTGAAGTGGGGGGAGTTGCTGACCGCGCTCACCGGCACGGGAATGACCGGGCTGGCCGGCAGCAGCCCCGACACCTCCGTCGTCGGCTTCACCCTGGGTGGTGGGCTGAGCTGGTTCGGTCGGGCGTACGGGCTGGCTGCGCACAGCGTCCGAGCGGTGGACCTGGTCGACGCCACGGGCCGGCTCCGCCGGGTCACCGCCGCCAGTGATCCCGAGCTGTTCTGGGCGATCCGCGGCGGTGGCGGCGACTTCGGCATCGTCACCGCGATGGAGTTCGCCCTGCACCCGGCGGCCCACGTGTACGGCGGCCGACTGCTGTGGCCGGCAGCCCTGGCCCGCCCGGTCCTCCAAGCGTTCGGGGAGATCACCCGCAGTGCGCCGGACGAGCTCACGCTGTGGGCGCACCTGCTGCGCCTGCCCCCGGTGCCGGAGGTTCCCGAGCCGTTGCGCGGCGGTAGCTTCGTGACCGTCGACCTGTCCTATCTCGGCAGCGCCGAGCAGGCTGAGGCCCTGCTCGCACCTCTGCGCACCTTGCCAAGCCCCATGCTGGACACGCTCGGCACTGTGGCGCTGGCCGACCTTGGTGGCATTTGCGCCGAGCCGGTCGACCCGCTGCCGGTCAGCGAACAGAGCGGGCTGCTCGACGGCTTCGACGACGCGGCCATTGTGGCCTTGCTCGGTGCCGTCACGGACGGCGCGGACCTCGTTCTCGACGTCGTGCAGGTGCGGCACCTGGGCGGGGCGTTGCGACGCGGGGCAGCTGACGATGGCCCGGCCGGTGCCATCGAGGAGCCGTACCAGTTGGCTGCCCTCGCCGTCCCGGTGAGCTGCGAGGTGGCCGCCCGCATTCGGGGCGTCTTTGCCTCGATCACCCGCGCGATGTCCGGCCGACTCACCGGTCGCACCCCGTTCAATTTCCTCGGCGCCGACGACGACCCGGCGCGCGCCTTCTCGGCTGCCGCTTTGGCCCGGCTGCGTGCGGTGAAGGCGCGAGTTGACCCGCAGGCCGTGATCCGGAGCAACCGGCCGCTCCGCACCGGGGCGGTCGAGCGTCGGGTCATCGCCGTGACCGGTGCCACCGGCGCGCAGGGTGGCGCGCTGGTCCGGGCGATTCTGGGGAATCCGGACAGCGGCCTCGTGCCGCGGGCCATCACCCGTGATCCGTCTTCAGCCGCCGCGCGGCAGCTCGCTGCCCTCGGCGTGGAGGTGGTCCGAGCCGACCTGGACGACAAGCCGAGCCTGGTGGCCGCGTTCGACGGCGCGTACGGCGCGTTCTGCCTGACCAACTTCTGGGAGCACTTCGACGCCGATCGGGAGAAGAGCCAGGCGGCCAACCTCGCTGCCGCCGCGGCCGAGGCCGGCGTACGGCATGCCGTCTGGTCCACGCTGGAGGACTCGGGGCGCTATCGGGTGCCGCACATGGACAGCAAGGCGCAGGCGGATCAGTACTTCATCGACGCGGGCGTGCCCACGACCCTCCTGGTTTCCTCGTTCTACTGGGAGAACATGATCTACCTGGGTCTCGGGCCGCAGCGCGGAGCGGATGGCGTCCTGGAGCTCACCTTGCCCCTGGCTGATGCCGCGCTGCCGGGTATCGCGGTCGCCGACATCGGCGTCAGCACCTTCGAGATCTTCCGAGCCGGCCCGCCCGTGGCCGCGGAGCGGCTCGGTATCGCCGGCGATCACCGCACGGGATCTCAGTTGGCGGCTGCGCTCACCCGGGCGTTGGGGGAGGAGGTTCGCTACCGCCCGCTGACCGCGGCGGCGTTCCGGGCACTCGGCTTTCCGGGCGCCGACGACCTGGGATCGATGTTCCAGTTCATCACCGAGCACAACGCGGAGAACCTGGCACTGCGGCCCCTCGCGGCCAGCCGGGAGCGGCACCCGGGCCTGCAGGACTTCGAGACCTGGCTGGTGAAGAACGCCTCGGCCATCCCCTTCGCGGCTGGCTGACCTTCGGCGGTGCTGCGGGCGTGGGCAGGTGCCGCACGCCCGCGGTCCGCGTCGGCTAGGCCAGCGTGGGGTAGTCGGTGTAGCCGCGGTGGTCGCCGCCGAAGAAGCCGGCACGGTCGGGGGCGCTGAACGGGCCGCCCGCCGCCAGCCGAGCGGGCAGGTCCGGGTTGGCGAGGAACAACGCTCCGAAGGAGATCAGGTCGGCGGTGCCGTCGTCGAGCAATGCCAGCGCCTCGGGGCCGGTCGGGTTCGGCAGGGTGTCGGGGTTGAGGATCAGGGTGCCGGGCCACTGGCCGCGCAGTTCCGCGGTGAGTTCCCGGCGGCCCGGTGCCTCCGAGATGTGCAGGTAGGCGAGGCCGAGCCCGGCGATGCCGGTGACCAGGCTCTTGTAGGTCAGCTCCAGGTCGTCCTCGACGAGGTCCTGCAGACCGTTTCCGGGGGAGATGCGCAGCCCGACCCGGTCGCCGCCGATCGCCGCGGCCACGGCGGTGGTGACTTCGACCGCGAAACGTACGCGTCCCTCGATCGAGCCGCCCCAGCCGTCGGTGCGCTGGTTGGCGTTTGTCGACAGGAACTGGTGGATCAGGTAGCCGTTGGCGCCGTGCACCTCGACCCCGTCGAATCCGGCGGCGATGGCGTTGCGGGCGGCCTGGACGAAGTCCGCGATGGTCGCGCCGATTTCCGCCTCGGTCAGTGCGTGCGGCGTCGAGAACGGCTTGGGGCCGTTGCGGGTGTAGAGCTCGCCTCGCGCGGCGACGGCGGACGGCCCGACCGGGACGAGGTCGCCGGGCAGCAGCTCGGGGTCGCTGACTCGGCCGCTGTGCATGAGCTGCGCGAAAATCACTCCGCCCCGCTCGTGGACAGCATCCGTGACCTTGCGCCACGCTTCGACCTGCTCGGCGCTGTGCAGGCCGGGGGTGTCGGGGTAGCCCTGGCCGACGACCGACGGCTGGACGCCCTCGGTGATGATCAGGCCGGCGCTGGCGCGCTGGGCGTAGTAGGTCGCCATGAGCTCGGTGGGGGACGTCCCGGGCCCGTACGCGCGGCTGCGGGTCATCGGAGCCATGACGACCCGGTTGGCGAGCTGGCGGTCGCCCAGCGGGTACGGCGTGAACGCAGCGGTCATGATCCTGCTCCTCACTTGTTGTCCACTCGATAGTTGAGCGGCTCACGTAATTCACGATAGGGGCAATGCGTGAGTAGCTCAACTATTTAGTCGACGTAGTAATGTGGGGAACGTGACAGACCACGACGTCCGGCTCGCGGAGGCGGAGCGGTTGGCCGGCCTGCTGATCGGCATCGTCGAGCAGGCCAAAGCCGACTTCTCCGAGACAGTGACAGCACTGGGTCTGTCCGTGCCGCTGGCCCGAGCCATCATCGGGCTCACCGAGCCGGTGCCGATGCGCGACCTGGCCTGTGAGCTGCGGTGCGACCGGTCCTACATCACCAGCCTGGCCGACCAGCTTGAAGAGCGGGGCCTGCTGACCCGGGTGCCCGGCGAGGACCGCCGCGTCAAGCTGCTCGCCCTCACCGACGCGGGCCGCGCCGTCCGCGACCAGGTCGCCGCGGCGGTCGCCGACCGGCACATCCTGCTGCGCCGCCTCACCGACGACGAGCGCCGGGTCCTGACCCCGCTGCTCGAGCGGCTGCACGGCGACGGCACCCCGCCGTCCGCGCACACCGGCGGCTTCTGCTGAAGCGCTCCGGGCTCACGGGTCAGCGCGAAGGGTGAACCGGAGGCCCATGACGAGGGCGAGCACGAACGCTGCCCCTAGTAGGGCGGCGAGCACCGTCAGGCTGAACGCACCCACCGAGGCGGCGTCGGAGTGCAGTTTCGTGGCACGGCTTGCCACCGACTGCTCCAGGTCCTCGGTGAGGTGCAGGATGTCGCCGTACGAATCGGACGCCTCTCCGCCGTTGATGCTGTCCATGACCTTCGCCCGGGAGGCCTGGTTGTCGGCGGCGAGCCACTGCATGAGTCTGTCGTCCCAGGAGAAGAAGGTGTTCCAGGCGGGCTCGATTCTGGCGAACGCCTCAAGTTCCGCGGCGGTCATGTGCTGGGTGTGTGTGGCGGCGAGCAGCTCGTAGATCTCGGCCTTGGCATCCGCGAAGCCCTGCCGGTTGTACGCCTCCGCGTCTTTGAGGTAGGAGAAGCCGTACGCCCCGGTGTCGGCGACCGACAAGGCCTGCCACCCGGTCACATCCGCGGCGTGGAACCGCATCAGCTGCACGTCGTCCCGAAGCGTCTCCACGGCCGCGACCCGCTGCTGCACATCCCGGTGCTGGACGTGTCCCCGCCAGCCCGCCGCTCCAGCGAGCGCGACGAGCGCCGCCAGCGCGAAGAAGGACGCCGAACGTTCGATTCTCTTGCTCAGTGCCACCTCCCGACGTTAACGATCGAGCACCCGGTGACTGGCCGAAACATCCGGATCGCCGACTGTCGGAGCTGGGCAGTGTCGGTCTCTTGCGGTGACTAGGGACCTGGGGGAGAGTGACCCGGTGGGAACGAGGGACGAGATTGCGGCGCTGCCACCCGAGGCCGACCTGGCGAGGGCCGACTCGCTGGCGCGGGAGATCTTCGCTGACATCGCGAACAAGTGGGCTTTTCTCATCGTCGAGTTCCTCGGACAGCGCACCATGCGATTCAGCGAGCTCCGCGACAGCATCGGCGGGATCAGCCACAAGATGCTCACCCAGAATCTGCGCATGCTGGAGCGCAACGGCCTGATCGACCGGACGGTGTACCCCACGATTCCGCCGCGCGTCGAATACTCCCTGACGGAGGCGGGCGACGCCCTCCGCGCCGTCGTCGACGGCATCTGCGGCTGGACCCAGCAATACCTGGGACACATCGAGGCCGCCCGCCGCCGCGGTTAGTCCAGCACCGCGGTCGCTTCGATCTCGACCAGATGCTCCGGTACGTCCAGCGCGACGATGCCGAACAGGGACGCTGGCGGGTTCACGGTGATGCCCAGTCGGGTCCTTGCCCGTGCGATGCCGTCGAGCAGTTGCGGCATCTTCGCCGGCTCCCAGTCGACGGCGTGCACGACCAGCTTCACCACGTCGGCAAAGGTCGCTCCGACGCTGGTTAGCGCGGTGTGCACGTTGACGTAGCACTGCTCGACCTGGGCGGCGAGGTCTCCCGCACCGACCACTGTGCCGTCGACGTCCCATGACACCTGCCCCGCCACGTGGACCAGCTTCGTGCCCGTCGCCACCGACACGTGCTGGTAGACGCCTGCGTCGGGCAGACCGGCCGGATTTACCAAGGTCACACTCATCAGCGCTGCCTCTCTCTTTTGGTTACCGAGTCACCGTAGGAGAGTGGAGCGGGTCGCGGAAGAAGGCACTTTTTGGTTACCGCGGTGCCCGCGACCTCAGCGCTGGCGGACCGGCCAGAGCGGCAGCTCGATAGCGTCGGCGGGCGGGCTGAACAGGTTGCCCAGCGTCTGCGCGGGGCGAGCCGCCGCCAGTCGGAGGGCGGTCCGGAGCAGGGCCAGGCCGGTGCGGCTGACCGGATTGGCTATCCACGGCACTCCCGGTGGAAGGTGCTGCGCCTCGCGCACGTACGGACGCATCCGCTGTTCGTAACGGCGGAGCCCGGCGGCCAGGTCCGTTCCGGTGGTGGTTTCTCCGGCGAGGACGTACGCCCCGGTGAGCGCGAGGCTTGTGCCCATGCCGCTGACTGGGGCGGCGCAGTAGGCAGCGTCGCCGAGGACAACGACGCGTCCCGCCGACCAGGTCGCCACGTCGATCTGCGCCACCCGGTCGACGTAGAAGTCGCTGTGGTCGGCAGCCAGCGCGTCCAGGATGCGCGGCGCTTCTCCGGGCCCGTCCGCGAACACGTCCCGGAGCCTGGCGAGCTGCCGAGCGGGTGGCAATTGCTCGAGCTGTTCGGGCGGTCCGAGAAAGGCTAGACAAGCGCGGGTCATGCCGACGTTGTCCGGCCGGAGCATCACCGCGCGGCCCTGGCCCGCGGGAAGCCAGTTCCACCAGGCATCGTCGTGTGCCACTCGCGGGATGGCGCCGTAGGCGAGGTACTGGCCCAGGTCGCGGATTCGGACCTGACCGGCGAAGACCAGCTGGCGGGTCGCGGACCGGATGCCTTCGGCGATCACCAGCAGATCGAAGCGCCGTGGTGGGCCGGCGCGGAAGGTGACCCGGACACCGTCGTCGTCCTGAGCGACGGCCGTGATGCTGTCGCCGTAGCTCCGCTCGATGCGGTGACCGGCCGCGTCGTCGAGGGTCGCGACGAGCTGCCCGCGCAGGATCTCCCGTTCGGCGGTGGCGCCGTCCGTGTCGCTGGTGCCGGCCGGGAACTCGGCGACCGTGCGGCCCCGGGCGTCGAGGAAACGGGTTCCCACCTCGCCGGTGCTGGCGGCCGCGACTCGGTCGTCCAGCCCCATCCGGCGGATCACTTCCCGGCCGGCGCCCCGGACGTCCACGTTCTGCCCGGACGTCCGCAGTGCCCCGGCGCGCTCGACGACCGTGACGTCCGCGCCGAATCGATCGAACCAGTACGCGGCGGCGAGGCCGGCGACACCCGCGCCCGAGATGAGGACCGAAATCATGCCGTCGTATTCCCGCCGGGCGCGACAGTCATGCCCGTCACGTTTCGCCGTTTCCACCCCGGGTATCGCATCCATCCCGGCCGTTCCTTCGATCGGCGGAGAAGGGCACCACCATGTACCGCAACGATCTGGTCCATCAGGTACGGACCCGCGCTCGACTGCACGGACCCAACGAAGCGCGGCGGGTCATCGCGGTCGTCCTGGACACGTGCCGGCAGTTCGTACCGGACAGGACGGTCGAGGAGATCGTCGCCCAGCTTCCCGCCGACCTCGCCGCCGTCCGGCTGGCTGCTGACGGCGATGGGCCGCGGCACCCGGCCGGAGACGCGCTTCGTGCTCTGCTCAGCCGCGTTGCGCAGCGCCTGAACGTCACCGAGCCGGACGCTGCCTTCCTGAGCCGGGTCGTCTTCGCGCAACTCAACCGGCACTGCCGCGGTGTCACGCCCGCCTCACTTTGCCCCTTGCTGCCCGCCGAGCTCCGTGCGCTGTTCTCGGCTCGTGGGGACGATCCGGCCCCGCGCCTGCGGACCCACTTCCCCGCATTCGGCGCCGCCGCCCTGGGCGTCGAGCCGGAGGCCACCCGGCCGCGGTCCCTTCCCGCCTTGACGATCGGCAGGTCCGAGGTGTCGCGGCCGGGCCGCCGTGTCGTCAGTTCCCGGTCGGGTACGGACGCGTCGCCGCGTTCGCCAGAGTCAGGAACGCCGGCCGGTTGAGGTTCCAGAAGGACGGCATGCAGGTGTAGCGCGGGAAGAAGCCGCTGCAACTCGAGCTGCTCGGTCCCACCTCGATGGTGTAGCCGGGGACACCGAGCGTGCCGTAGATCCAGTCGTCGGTGGCTCCGGGCGCGAAGTAGTTCAGACCGCCGTCACCGTGGACCACGTCGTACCGGTTGGACTGTGCCATGGCCGTCGCGATGGTGCGGAGGTCGTTGTTGTTCGGCGCGAGCGAGTTGGTCCACCCGTACGGATAGATGTTGAGCTCGGAAAAGCTGTGCAGGGTGAGGAACGTGCCGGTGGTGGCGGTGGTCGCCGCCGAGAAGTCGGCGGTGGGTTTGGTGTCGCGGTAGATGCTGGACAGGAAGTTCTGGATGCCCTGCGTCTCGGGCTCACTGGCCGCGCTCGTGCCCGGATAGGTCTCGCTGCACTTGGTGCCCTGCCGGACGTCCCACTTGTAGCTGGAGTTGCGGTTCAGGTCGACGCCGCGGCCGGTGCCGGAGCAGCCGTTGTCGTGGGCGTTCTTGCGCTGCGAGACGGGCCGAGTTGAGTTCGACGACACGATGTCCACGCCGTCCGGGTTGGCGATCGGGATGACCCACATTTCGGTGGTGTCCAGCAGCCGCGTCACCTCGGCATTCGAGCCGTAGTTGTTCACCAGATAATCGATCCACATGTACGCGAGCTCGCCGGTCGCCAGTTCCCGGGCGTGCATCTGGGCCATCAGGGTGAACTTCGGTTTGGTGCCGCTGGTGTTCGCCGCGCAGTCCCCGGTGCGAATTTTCGTGATGCACAGCGCTTGTATGTCGTGCCCGCCGCGGCCCTGGGTCTTCAGCCACGACTGGCCGATGGTGCGCAGGACGACGAGGTCGGGGTGAACCGTCGCGACCTGCTGGTTGTGCGCCTTGTGCCCGGCCACGGTGTGGTAGCCACCGTAGTACGTGTCGGCAGCGGCCCGGAACGACGCCGGCACCGGCTCGTGCAGCGGGGCCGCGTAGCGCACGGTCAACCCGCGCTGGCGGAGCCGCTGGGCCTCCGCGGCCGTCGCCAGGATCGGCACGCCGTTGGTCATGGCGCCTTCCAGCACGTCGTAGCCGCGCTGGGTGAGGTCGGCAGCCAGGCCGCCGTTGGTCGTGGCCGCTGATGTGACGGTGTAGTACGCCGGGATCGCCGGGGTCGGGTCGGCGGCGGCGCTGCCGGGCACCAGCCCGGGGCCGAGCAGGGCTAGCAGGACGACTGTTCCGGCGGCGAGCAGTCTGCGGACGCGCGACCGGCGCGGCAGCGGGGACCTGGTCATCGGCACCTCGATCGTGATGGTAGCCCCGCCGTCATGGCAAGGCCGCTAGTTATTCACAATCATCGATATTGTCCGTACCGTCAACCATGAAGACCCCCGACCAGCACCTCGGCACTGATCGGGGGTTGTCGGTGAAACTGCCAACCCAAGCCGCACCCGGCCCGGAGGAACTCTCCGGGCCGGGCGGAGCTGTCAGCTCGCCGAAGTGCCGACCGTCACTGGGCTCCGCACCACGTGCCCGGCCGAGTCGGTCCAGGACAGCGCCCCGTGGGTGAAGTCGCCCTCACTCGGGCCGGCGCGCTCGATCCGCACGGTGAACGTCGCCGACGCCCCCGGGGCCAGCGTCAGCCGGTTCGGAGTCACGGTCACGGTCGTACCGCTGGGAGCCTGCACCGCGGCGGTGTAGACGCTGTCGGCGGCGGACACGTTGGTGACCGTACGGGTGACGGTTCGGGACTCGCCGAGCGCGCCGATGGCGATCGACGGGTAGTTGAGGTCGCTCGGGTCGAGCTTCTCGCCGGCGGCGCACGCCTCAGCGCTTCGACCGGTGGCGAACGTGTCGAACTGCGCGCCGAGGCCGATCCCACACACGTACTGCAGCCATTGGGCGGGGGTGGAGTCGAAGACCAGGCCCGGGTTCACCGCCTGGTCGGCGCGGGGGACCCCGGCGCCGAAGTGCAGGGCGTTGGCGGGTCCCTGCGTGCCGAAGGTGATCGGCTCGCCGGACGGCGCTGTCTGCCGGGCGGTCGTCATCAGCGCCGACCGGACCGCCGCGGGGGACCAGTCCGGGTGCTTCTGGCGGATCAGCGCGGCGAGGCCGGCGACGTGGGCGTTGGCCATCGACGTGCCGCCGTACGTGAGCCATTTCTCGTTGTTGTAAGCCACCGGCGACCAGGCACCGACAATGCCGTCACCCGGACCGGCCAGATCCGGCTTGCCGAGGTTGGCGCCGTTGATCGCGACCGGCCCGATCGACGACCGGGTGTCGACCTTGGTGGTGTTGCGGTCGGTGGCGCTGGTCGTGGTCACCCACGGCATGGTGTTGCCCACCGAACCCGGTCGGCCGTCGTTGCCAGCGGCCGCGGCGACGAAGACTCCGGCGGCCGCGGCGTTGAACATTGCCACGTCCTCGGCGGTCAGTGCCGTGCCCCCGCCGTTGCTGACCGAGTAGTTGATCACGTCCACGCCGTCGAGCACGGCCTGCTCGATCGCGGCCACCAGGTCAACGGTCTCGCCCATCGCCAGCCAGTCCTGCCGATGCCACACCGCCTTGTAGACGGCGATGCGGGCGGCCGGTGCCATGCCGCTGATGAGGCCGAGGCTCTTGCCGGCCGCGGTGGTCACCGCCACGTCGTGGTTTCCGGCGGCGACCGACGCCGCGTGCGATCCGTGGCCGTTACGGTCCCGCGCGGTCGCGTACTCCTGCGGCGGCAGGCCGTCCGGGAAGCCGGCACTGAACGTCCGGGCGCCGATGATCTTGTTGGTGCAGGGCACCGGATCAGGGCCGGTCTGCTGACGGCAATCGTCGCCGCGCCACTTCGCGTCGATGACCGCCTGGTCCGGTCGCGGCTCCGGCAGCGGGGCGAAGGTCTCGTTCTCCGGCCAGATCCCGCTGTCGATCACACCGATGATGGTGCCCGCACCCGCAGTCCCGCTGCCCCCGAAGTGCTGCTGCCACGCGCCGGCCTCGCCACTGAGGCCGAGCGTCTCCGGTGGTGTCGCCGCGGCCTTGCGGGGGACGCTGCGGACCACCCGGACCACTCCCGCGGTGGTCCGCAGCCGGGCGGACTCCCGATCGGTGAGCCGAACAGCGAACCCGTTGTAGACCGTCTGATACTCGGCCAGCACCCGCTTCTCGGCCAGCCCGGCCTTGCGCAACACCGCCTGCCGCTGCTGGCGCAGCTGATCCCGGTACGCCTGAGCCGGTCCGCTCTCCACATCGAGTCGACCACTCGAGGCGCGGGTCGCCGGGATTCCCTGAACGCCGCCGGCATAGGTAGCCAGCGGGTCGCCGGCCAGCTGGACCAGGTAAGTGCCCGCAGGGCTGTCCCCGAGCGGCGCCGCCTGGGCGGGACCGGAACCGGCCACCGCGAGCGCGACGCAGAGCAGAGGCGGAATGAGCAGACGGGTACGCAAGGGTCCTCCCAAGAAACGTCATCGCAGCCCACCGCTGCGGCCCGTCACTATGTCGACGTGTCCTTTCGGTGGCCTTTCGGTGTGTTCACCGGCGGAACCTCCTACCGCTCTGGTTACGCTGCGTCAACTTGATGCACCTCGGCGGGGGAGACAACGGCATGCAGCATCGGTACGCGCGGCGCCTGGCGGGCGTGGCGGGAGCGGTCGGCGCGCTGCTGGCTGTCGGAGCCGGGCCAGCCTGGGCCGACGGGATCAAGCGGGGCGACCCGATTTCGGCCGGCTTCCCCGACGTCAAGGTGCCGGTGGGCGGCACCGCCATCGACCCGCTGGGTCCGAGCCTGTGGTCCACCAAGGAGATCAAGCTCACCGGCGTCAAGGTCAGCTACGACCTGAGTGGGGTTGCTGGCGTCCGGCTCGTGCCGAGCGAGATCGGCGGTGGGGAGTGCACGACGCCGTCGCGGACCCGGGTGGTGTGCACCGACCCGCGCGGGCTTTCGTTCGAGGGCGAGACGGTCGAGGCGTACCTGCCCGTCGAGGTGAAAGCTGCCAAGACCGCGCAGGCCGGGAACACCGGCACGGTCACGATCACCTTCTCCGCCGACGGGCTGGCGTCGATCACCGGCCGCAGCCAGGTCCACGTCGTGTCCGGCCGTGGGGACCTGCCGACCACCGGGCCCACGGCGGGCTGGCTCGGCGGCCTCGGCCTGCTGTCGCTCGGCGCAGGAATGGCCGGCGTGCTGGCCGTACGCCGCCGGGCCCGCTTCATGGCCTAGCGCGGTGTGGCGAGGTTGATCAGGGCAGCACCGACGTGTAACCGACGATCGGCGCGTGATCCGAGATCCCGTTCGGGACGGCGGTGATCGACGTGTTCTGGTATCCGTTCACGGGAACCTCGCACCCGGTGAAGGCGACGTTGGCGAACAGATAGTCGATCTTTCCATCACCGGTCGCCGGCCCGATCGTCGGCTGCCGAACGATGTCGCCGGGGCCGTACGCCTGCTCGTCGCACTCGTCGTAGCGATCGTGCAGCGGTTTGAGCCAGCTGCCCCACCGTCGGGTATTGAAGTCACCGCCGATGATGACCTGCGGGGATTCGGGGGGCCGGGCCGCCACGAAATCGGTCAGGGCGGCGAGCTCGGCGGCGTACGCCTCGGCAGTGAGGTCGTCGTTCACCAGGTGGGTCGTGCACACCTCGGTCCGCCAGTTCTGCACCTGAACACAGAGGACGGTCGGCTGCGAGTACCGATCCGTCGAGCGGGATCCGTGCGGCACCGGAAGTGGTTTACGCGTCGTCTGAACGATCTTCCCCTGCACCGCAACCACGACGCTCAGCGTGCCGCCGAGCGCTCCGCGGCAGTCCGAACGACCGCCGGGGCGCGGCATCTCGGCCCACGCCGCCGACCAGGTGGGGCCGAGACCCGCCTTGAGCCGATCGAGCATGCTGGCGTTGCCGTGCTCCTGATCCTCGACCAAGGGGCCGGAGCACGCTTCCTGCAGCATCACCACGTTGAGCTGCTTGTCCTTGACCAGGTTCAGGATGGCCCCGACCTTGCGGTCCGGCTCGTCGCGGTGCGGGCAGTACCCGGCGTCTCCGAAACTGCCGCCCGCCTCGCCGCAGATGTTCCAGCTGGCTGCGCGGATCTGCGCATCGGAAGCTGCCTCCATCTGAGCCGGGCCGCGTTCGGGGTGGGTTGGCAGGGGCGGTGTGGCGGGCCGCAACGCCGAGACACCGGCGAGCACCCCCATGACCAGCACCCCGGCAAGGACGGGCATCGTTCTCCTGCGCACCATGATTTCCCCCGATATCAAGATCGCCCGATCAGGCGTCGCAGACTCTAGCGTTGCCCGACCACCGGCAGACAGGCGGTAGCTGATCTTCAGAGGTGCACCCGAGGTGTCACCGGTCCGGGCCGAGGTGGCTGCGCTCGCCGTCGTGGTCGAGGATGCACAGCACCTCAGCCGGTCCGCGGTCCGCGCCGAACGCGTGCGGCACCATCGTCGAGAACTCGGCCGCCTCGCCGGCCTCGACCCGGATGGTCCGCTCGCCGAGCCGCAGGATCACCGTCCCGGACAGGACGGTGAACCAGTCCCGGCCCGGGTGGACACGAAGATCCGCGGGGACCGGCCGGGTGATCCGCAGCTTGGCGACCGTCATTCCGGGCGCGGCGCTGCCGTGGGTCAGCAGCCACGTGGTGATGCCGCGTTCCGGCTCGTGGTGCGGCCGGATCACCACGTCCTCGTCCCCGCCCGCCTCGACGAGCTGGTCCAGCGTGATGCCCAACGCGCGGGCGATCGGAGTGAGCTGGTCGAGCGCGATGCGCCGGTGGCCGGTCTCGATCCGGCTCAGCGTCGACGGGCTGAGGAAACTGCGGGTCGCCAGCTCGTCCAGTGACCAGCCGCGGGCGGTCCGTAACCCGCGGATGCGCTGCCGGACGAGGGCGTCCAGATCTCCGTCTTGCTTCATACGCAAGACTGTATGCCATAGGCGCATGGACGGGCGTACGGTCGGTGCATGGCACACACGCACCTGGGCGAGCTGCTCGAACTCGACGCCGCCGTCCTGCACGAGTACTACACGGAGCTTCTCGACTGGATCGGCGCTCAGCTGCCGGACCGCCCCCACATCGTCGACCTGGGCGCAGGCACGGGCGTCGGCAGCCGGGCGCTGGCCCGGCACCTGCCCACCGCCCGGATCACCGCCGTGGACGTCGACGCGGAGATGCTCGCCCACCTGCGCCACCGGGCGGCTGACGACAACCTCGAAGACCGGATTCACACCGTACGCGCGGACCTGGATCAGCCCTGGCCCGAGCTGGAACCGGCCGACCTGATCTGGGCCTCCGCGTCCCTGCACCACCTCAGTGATCCCGCCGCGGCGCTGACCCAGGCGTACGCGCTGACCCGACCCGGCGGCCTCTTCGCCGTCGTTGAGCTCGACTCCTTCCCGCGCTTCCTGGCCGACCCGGCGGATGCCGCGCTCGAAGACCGGTGCCAGGACCTGCTGGCCGCCAAGCGCCTCGAACACGGCCTGCACATGGGCGAGGCGTGGGGCACCCGGCTGGCCGCCGCCGGCTACACCGTCACCGCGGAACGCCAATTCGACCTGGTCCTGCGACCGCCGCTGCCGGCCCAGACCACCCGCTATGCGCAGCTCGCGCTGACCCGCATGCGGCACGGCCTCGAGGACCGCCTCTCCGTCGAGGAACTGGCCGCCCTGGACCGTCTCGCCGCGGACCTGCCGCACCGCGCCGACCTGACCGTCCGCGCCGAACGTACGGTCTGGTTGGCCCGTCGACCCGCCTAGGAGGTCATTTCCGCGGCGGGCACGCCGGTCTGCGCCCCATGATCGTTGGTCCGGATGACAGCCCGTCGGTCAACGCTCAGGAGTCAGTGCAAGATGCTCGCGCGCCGTGTCCTTCCGCTCGCCGTCGCTGGTGCGACCTTCGCCGCCAGCCTCGGATCCGCCGTCCCGGCCTCGGCCGCGGTGCAGTACGACCCGGACCTCAAAACCGGCCTGGTCGACGCCGCGGACGTTCGGAAAGCATTCGGCTGGAGTGATGAGGTGCTGGCGAACCGCGCCAATGGGCTGGTGTTCCGCCACGACTTCTGGACCGAAGACACCTACACGGTCTCCTGCGGCGGGGCGGCCTTCGGTGTCAAGCACCAACCGGAGTTCGGCAACTTCGCTCTCACCGACCGCGTCGTCCGCGCGCCGCGCCGCGGCAGCAGCGCCGGTTACGGCCAGCACACCCGGCTGGTCGGCTTCCGGATCACCGGCCCGTACGCGGGAATCTCCGGCACCTCGGTGCCGCCGGCGGTCGGCCAGCCGTGCCCGGAACCCCGCGGCTCGAAGATCACCCGGGCCGACCGGGTCTCGACGACCTCGTCCTGGTCGCTCACCGTCAGCTCAGGCCCGGTGCAGAAGACCCTCCGCACCGGCCGGATTTGAGCACCGCCAACCGGGGTAACCGCTGATCATGAGTGATGTCAGCCCCGAGCAGTACGCCGAGTTCGCCACCCAGGACGGCCCCGGCTCAGCCGACGTGGACGGCGCCGACACCGACCCGCCGCAGACCGAGCAGCGTCATCCCGCACCAGAGGAGCCGACGAAGGAGAAGGACAGCGACCTCGGCGCCCCACCGGAAGGCGTCTGACCGCTCGCCCGGAGCGCCAACCTGACCGTCGCCGATCGTCCGCCGCTGTCGGGGTGACGCGCGCTGACCGGAAAATGGCTGGACGCCGGGGCTGGCGGCAGTCATGGTCGGCCGATGGATGGTCGGTTTGCCGAAGTGCAGCGGGTGTTCGACGACAATCTGATCAGCGGCACGGACGTGGGTGCGTCGTTCTGTGCCACGGTGGAGGGCGAAACCGTCGTCGATCTGCACGGTGGGTTCGCCGACGAGGCTCGGACGCGGCCTTGGCGGGCGGACACCATTGTGGGGGTCTATTCCACCACCAAGACCATGACTGCGTTGACGGCGCTGCTGGTCGCCGACCGGGGCGAGCTGGATTTCGCGGCGCCGGTCGCCCGCTATTGGCCGGAGTTTGCGGCCGCGGGGAAGGCGCACATCACGGTGGCCCAGCTGATGAGTCATTCGGCGGGTCTGTGTGGGTGGCGCGTGCCGATCACCGCGGCTGACCTGTACGACTGGGAGAAGGTGACGGCGCTGCTGGCGGCGCAGGAGCCGTATTGGAAACCGGGCACAGCGTCCGGCTATCACGCGATGACCCAGGGATATCTGGTCGGTGAGGTGATTCGGCGGATCACCGGGCGGACGGTGGGGACGGTGTTCCGCGAGGAGATCGCGGGGCCGCTGGGCGCCGACTTCCACATCGGTCTGCCGCCGGCGGAGGACTCCCGGGTGGCTGACCTGATTCCGCCGGTGGGGGCGCCGCCGATGGGTGGCGCGGGGGACGGCGAGCTGCAGGTGAACGTGGCGCGCAATCCCGACCTGCGCGTGTCGATCACTCGTACGCGGGCGTGGCGGAGTGCGGAAATCCCGGCGGCTGGGGGGATCGGCAACGCCCGTGCGGTGGCCGAGATCCATGCGATTCTGGCGAACGGCGGTGTCGCGAAAGGCCGGCGGTTCCTGTCCGAGGCGGGGTGCCGACGGGCGCTGGAGCCGCAGGTGGAGGGCGTCGACCTGGTGTTGGGCGTACCCGTGCGCTTCGGGTTGGGGTTTGCTCTGGACTCGGGGTTGCTGCCGCATCCGAACACGCTGTATTGGGGTGGTTATGGCGGCTCGCTGGCCATTGTCGACCTGGATGCCCGTACGACGATCGCCTATGCCATGAACAAGATGTCCGGCACGACGACAGGCGATCCCCGGGCGTTCGGGCTGGCGATGGCCTTCTGGGCGGCCGGCGCGTCCGGTGGGGGGAGCTGACGGGGCGGGGGTATCCGGATATAGTTGCTCCACCGCAAACACTCGATCACCGGGCGGGGATGCCGGCGCATCTGCGCGGACCGCACTGTGGGGAGAAGCAGGTGGACGACGAGGTGCAGCTCTGGCGGTACGAGCTTCGTCGGGACGGCGCCACGTCGACGGTGGAGTTGGCCGGTGAGCTGGACCTGCAATGCGCCGACGAGGTGCGGTTTCTGCTGACTGAGCAGGCCGGGATCCCGGGGGTGTCGACGGTCGTCCTCGATCTCGAGCGGGTGAGTTTTCTCGATTCCACTGTGCTGGGCTGCTTCATCAGCGGCTACTACGCGGCACAGAAGGCCGGCCGGGTGCTCACGATCGTGAACCCGAGCGAGGCGGCACTGCGCGTCCTGCGCATCACGGGGCTGCTGACGCTGCTGGCACCGGCCTGACGGACCGACGCGGCCCGCAGCAGGGGTGACCTGATGCGGACCGCGTTTGATCCTCAAATCCGTAGTGCCGGTCAGCCGACCCGGCCGAGCGTGGAGGCGATCGGCCGCTTGGTCTTCGCGTTGCGGACCACCAGCAGGTAGCGGTCGCCCTTGGCGAGAGTGGCGGACCGGACACCCAGCGACAGCGACTTCGTTGTCACGGTGCGGTTCTGCACCACGGCGGTGCGGGTGGCGGAGTATCGGGCGGCTTTGCTGCGACCAACCTCGTAGAGGGAGACCCGGCAGGGGGACTTCGGGGTGCAACCGGGCGCCCCGGCCCGAACGGTGGTGGTGCGGCCACTCGCTTTCGCCGTGGTGCTGACCGGCTTCAACCGGTTCTTGACCCGGTACGTCGGCACGCTGAACGTGATGTTGTTGACGGTGATCAGCACGCCCTCGGAACGGTCGGCGCTCGCGGTCCAGGGCGTGTACGTGGGGGCATCGTTGGTGCCCGCGCTGCCGGTCCGGGTCGTGCTGAAGAAGTAGGGCGTGTCGGTCGGGAGTACGCCGTACAGGTTGAGCAGGGCGCCGGCCGGCAGGAACGCTTCGATGGTGCCGCGCTGCAGTTCGCCGGACGAGGTCAGGTGCGTGGAGGCCGCTTGGATGTCGAGCAGGGGAGCAGCCGCTGTCCCGCCCGGCTGCAGGTAGCCGGCGAGGGCGTTCTGGGTGGCGAAGACCGCACCGGTCAGCGCCGGGTCCAGGGTGTCGTCGAGGCTGAAGAGCAGGGAGGCACCGAGCCGCTCGCTCTGGGCCTGGGCGATGTCGCAGTTGTTGATGGGGGTGGCGGTGCAGCCGTTAGCCGGCAGCGTGCTCCAATCCACCGCCGGGAGCACGGCCGGACGGAACCGGACGTGCACGGTCGCGTCGTCCTGGCCGAGGTTGTCGGTCCGCCAGTCGAGCAGGTGACCGTTGAGCTGGCTCCAGCGCAGGTTCTTGCCGAGGCTGTTCAGCGCGACCGTCATGTCGACGACCGTGTCCTCGGTGACGGCTGGGGTGGCGGCGGCGGCCCGCTCGGAGCTGAAGTCCCACCCGTTTCCGCCGTCAGCGCCGTAGACGAGGGTGATCGCGACCCGGTTCGGGGTGGCGTAGCAGGTGCCTGGCTGCTCGGGCTGTCCCGCAGGGCAGAGGTTCACCGGTGCCACGACGGCACCGATACCGCCCGGGTCGACCGGCGTCGCCACCGGCTGCCCGCCGCTGAGCACCTCGGTGGTGGTGTCGCCGTTGGTCAGGCTCAGCGAGGTGACGTACGGCCGGGCGGTGAGGCCGCCGGCCAGGTCGGCCCAGCCGCCTTGGTTGCTGCTGTTGCCTTCTGTGCCGTGTGCGGCGTCGAGTTCTGCCTGGGTCTGGATGCCGTCGGACGGCGGCGTGCCCTCGGCGCGGACGGCCGAGGACTGCATCACCGCCAGCGTGCTGCCGGCGAGCAGCGCCGCTGCGCTCATCGTTAGGGCCCTGCGCCGCACACCGCTCATGGAAGCTCCATTTCCCGTATTCACCGGTCGGGCTCACAGGTCGGTCGGGGTGGGTGTGATCTGAGACATCCCGGTCAAAGGTCGGTGGCAGTTCGGGTTCGAGAGTCGTAACTGCGGGCCGCCACGAAGGTGCCTCGGGCCGGCGGTTCCGCCGCGAGGAGAGCGAGCGCCGCCACCTGGTGCTCGGGGTCGACCTTGAGGGCGAGGCTGACATGCGGCACCCAGTGCTGCGGGTCCGGCCACGGGTCAGCGTCGCGCAAAGCCGACCAGCAGCTCCCGTGCAGGTCGTCGAGTGCCGTCGAGGGCGTGACGGATCGGATCAGGGCGCGGCCGAGGAAACGGACCGGGCCGAGCTCGACTGGCAGGGGGAGGGGGATCGACGGCACCCCGGTCAGCGTAGCGGCGGTGATGACCGTCAGATGTGGTCGGTTCGACCGATGCCGGTGGGTGGCGAGGCTCGGCAGGCCGGCGTCGTGGAGGCGATCCCAGAGCTCCCGCACGTGCCGCTCGAGCTGCGGGTCAAGGAGGAGTTCAACGGTGTGCACGGCTCGCCAGGATACGTCGGGACCGGTTCTGACGCCGGCTGTCTCGGCGCGCGCCGCCCGGTGCGGGGAAACGGGTAGGACACAATCCGATACCAACTCACGTTCTGCCCGTCCTGAGTGGTTAGTGTCGCGCCAGCGGTGATCGATCGCCGTCGCTGTGCTTGTTCGTACCCATTGGACGAGGTGAGTGCGTTGCATACATCGAGAAAGATCCGGACGATCGTGGCGGCCAGCGCGGTGGCGGCGCTGGTGATCGGCGCGGCGGGCTGCGCGGACAGCGACCGCGGCGGTGAGGGCAAGGCCGGCACCGGCACCTTCATCTTCGCGGGCGCCGGCGACCCGAAGAACTTCGACCCGATCTTCAACGACGACGGGGAGTCGTTTCGGCCGATCCGGCAGATGTACGACACGCTGATCACCCACAAGGCCGGCACCGCGGAGCTGACTGGCGGCCTGGCGGAGAGCTGGTCCAACGACCCGACCGGCAAGGTCTGGACGTTCAAGCTGCGCCAGGGCGTCAAGTTCCACGACGGCACCGCGTTGGACGCCACGGCGGTCTGCGCAAACTTCGACCGTTGGTACACCATGAAGGGCGAGGCCGCCCAGTCTCAGATGATCTACTACACCGACGTCTTCGGCGGGTTCGCCGGCAGTCCGGACGCGGTCTACGACAACTGCAAGGCGCAGGATGCCGGCACCGCGGTCGTGACGATGACGAAATACAAGGGTGCGTTCCCGGGCGCGTTCACGCTGACCGCGTTCTCCATCGCCAGCCCGACGGCGATGAAGAAGTACGACGCGGACACGGTGACGCAGAACGGCGACTCGTTCTCGTACAGCGCGTTTGCGAACGAGCACCCGACCGGCACCGGCGCGTTCACGTTCGGCGGCTGGAACAAGGCCACCGGCGAGATCATGCTGAACAAGAACCCGGACTACTACGGGGACAAGGCCAAGGTCGACAAGACGATCATCAAGATCATCAAGGACGAGAACACCCGGAAGCAGGAGTTGCGCGCCGGCACGGTGCACGCCATCGACTTCCCGGCCCCGGCCGACCGCAAGGCGCTGTCCGGCGAGGGCTACCAGGTGCTCGACCGGCCCGCCTTCAACATTCTCTACCTGGGCATCAACCAGAAGAACCCCAAGCTCAAGGACCTGCGGGTCCGGCAGGCCATCGCGTACGCGCTGAACCGCGGCCAGCTCGTGCAGACCAAGGGCCCCGGCGGCTCGAAGGTCGCCGACGAGTTCCTGCCGGAATCGGTGCTCGGCTACGCCCCGGACGTCCAGAAGTACGACTACAACGTGGACAAGGCCAAGCAGCTGCTGGCCGAGGCGGGCGCGACCGGCTTGACGCTGAACTTCTACTACCCGACCGAGGTGTCCCGGCCGTACATGCCGAATCCGCAGGAGATCTTCACCGTCCTGGCGAACGACCTGCAGGCCGCCGGCATCAAGGTCAACGGGGTGCCGCGGCCGTGGAACGGCGGCTTCAAGGACGACGTGCAGCAGTTCGGCAAGCACGACCTGCACATCCTCGGCTGGACCGGCGACTACAACGACCCGGGCAACTTCGTCGGCACCTTCTTTGGCCGGGGCAAGGTCGAGTTCGGCGACCAGGCGATGACCGAGATGTTCACCGCCATCGGCAAGGCCGACGCGACCGTCGACCAGGCGGGCAAGAAGGCGGCGTTCGAGCAGGTCAACCGGGATCTCGCCGCCAAGTGGCTGCCGGCCGTTCCGATCTGGCACGCCCCGCCGGCCGTGGTCACCACCAAGAACGTCGAAGGCTTGGTAGCCAGCCCGCTCACCGCGGAGGAGTTCAACACCGTCTCGATCACCAAGTAACGCCGCCGCGGCCCGGACCCGCACCGACGGGTCCGGGTCGTCCGGCGCGAACCTGCGAAGGATGCCTTGATGGTGAGAGTCGTCCTGCGCCGCCTGATCCAGCTGGCCGTCACCCTGATCGCCCTGACGACCCTGGTCTTCTTCTGGCTGCGCAGCCTTCCCGGCGGACCGGTCGACGCGTTGCTGGGCGAACGCGCGACCCCGCAGACCCGCGAGTTGCTGACCCGGGCGCTCGGCTACGACCAGCCGATCTGGGTCCAGTACGGCCGTTTCCTGAAGAACGTCGTGACCGGCAACTTCGGCAACTCCATCCGGACCGGCGAGCCGGTGCTGGACGTGATCGGCCGGGCCTTCCCGGCCACCGTCGAGCTCGCCCTCGCCGCGATCATCATCGCGATCGGGCTGGGCATCCCGCTGGGCTACCTCGCGGCCCGGCACCGCGGGCGGCTGCTCGACAACGCCACCATCATCGTCACCCTGATCGGCATCTCGATTCCGATCTTCTTCCTGGGCTACCTGCTCAAGGACTGGCTGACCCAGGACATTCACCTCTTCCCGCCGTCCGGCCGGGTCTCCACCGGACTGGGCAACACCGACGTGACGGGCTTCTTCGTCCTGGACGGACTGCTGACGCGCGAGTTCGATGCCTCCGCCGACGCCCTGTGGCACCTGGTGCTGCCCGCCTGCACCCTGGCGACGATCCCGCTGGCGATCATCATCCGGATCACCCGGGCCAGCGTGCTCGACGTCCTGGACGAGGACTACATCCGTACGGCCGAGGCGAAGGGGCTGCGCAACCCCACCATCCGCAAACGGCATGTCCTGCGCAACGGGCTGCTGCCGGTGGTCACCACGATCGGCCTGCAAACCGGAGCGTTGCTGGCCGGCGCGGTGCTGACCGAGAAGGTCTACAACTGGGGCGGCCTTGGCACGCTGATCACCGACTCGATCAGCGGCGGCCGTGACTATCCGGTGCTGCAAGCCCTGATCCTGCTCGCCGCTGTCGTCTTCGTCGTGGTCAACCTGCTGGTCGACCTGTCGTACGCGATCATCGACCCGAGGGTGCGTGTGCAGTGAGCCCAACCGGCGGAATCTCGACGCTCGCCGACCACAAGCGCCGCCGCATCGACGAGCTGACCGCGCGGACCGCCGAGGCCGGCGGGGTCAGCCTGATCCGGGACGCTGGCCGTCGACTGCTGCGCAATCCCACCGCCATGGTCGGCGCGGCGATCATCCTGCTGTTCCTGATCATCGCGATCTTCGCGCCGCTGGTGGCGCCGCACGACCCGGTGCAGCGCTTCGGAGAGCTGACCGAGGACCTCACCGTCGACTCGATCCCGGGCGCGACCGCCGGGCATCCCCTTGGCAGCGACCCGCTGGGGCGTGACTTCGCGTCCCGGATGATCTACGGCGCCCGACAGACGCTCTTCGTCGGTGTCCTTGCCACCCTGATCGGTCTGCTGCTCGGGGTGTTGCTCGGCGCGATCGCCGGCGCTTTCGGCGGCTGGGTCGACGTGCTCATCATGCGGATGACCGACGTCATGCTGGCTTTGCCCAGCCTGTTGCTGGCGATCACGCTCGTCGCGCTCGCCAGCCGCTCCACCCAGTGGACGGTGATCATCGCGGTCGCGGTGGTGAACGTGCCGATCTTCGCCCGCCTGCTGCGCGGCTCGATGCTGGCGCAACGGGAAAGCGATCATGTCCTAGCCGCTCGTGCGCTGGGCGTGAAGCGGCGGGACATCGTGCTGCGCCACATGCTGCCGAACTCCCTCACCGCGGTCATCGTGCAGGCGACGCTGACGTTCGCGGTCGCGATCCTCGACGCGGCCGCCCTGTCGTTCCTGGGCCTCGGCGACCCGGACATCAACCGGGCCGAGTGGGGTCTGATGCTCGGCGTCGACGGCGTCCGCTACTTCGAGGTCCGACCGGAGCTGGCCTACTTCCCGGCCCTGGCCATCATCCTCGTGGCCCTCGGCTTCACCCTGCTCGGCGAGAGCATGCGTGAGGCACTCGACCCGAAGAACCGGCGGTGAGCTGTCATGCCTCTGCTCGACGTCCGTGAGCTGTCGGTCGTCTTCCAGCGCAAGGGCGCCAGGCCCTTCACCGCGGTCGACGGTGTCAGCTTCGCCGTGGAACCCGGTCAGACCGTCGGCCTGGTCGGCGAATCCGGCTGCGGCAAATCGGTGACCAGCCTGGCGATCATGGGTCTCCTGCCGCGCCGCGGCAACAAGGTCACCGGCGAGGTCCGCTTCGACAACACCGACCTGCTCCGGCTGAGCCCGCGCGACCTGCGAGACCGGCGGGGTCGCGACATCGGCATGATCTTCCAGGATCCGCTGTCCTCGCTGAACCCGGTGATCCCGCTCGGGGTGCAGGTCGCCGAGGTGCTCGAACGCCACCAGGGCCGGACCCGGCAAGCTGCACTGCGGGAAGCGCGTGGGCTGCTCGACGCGGTCGGCATTCCCGACCCGACCCGGCGCCTCAAGGAATTCCCGCACCAACTCTCCGGCGGCATGCGGCAGCGGGCCCTGATCGCCATCGCCCTGGCCTGCAAGCCGCGCCTGCTCATCGCCGACGAGCCCACGACAGCCCTGGACGTGACCATCCAGGCGCAGATCCTCACCCTGCTCAAAGACCTGGTCGATCAGTCGGGTACGGCCCTCGTCATGATCACCCACGACCTCGGGGTGGTGGCCGGACTCTGCGACACCGTCAACGTCCTCTACGCCGGCAAGGTGGTCGAGCGCGCCGGCCGCCACGACCTGTTCGGCGACCCGCGGCACCCGTACACCCATGGGTTGTTGCAGTCCGTGCCTCGGCTGGACGGTGACCGCGGCGGCCGGCTGCACCAGATCCGCGGCTCGGTCAGCGACAACATTCCGTGGCCGGAAGGCTGCGCCTTCGCGCCGCGCTGCGATCGGGTCATCGACGATTGCATCGGCGCGCCGGTCGCCCTGCAGCCCGCCCGCCGGGGCGGCGCGCTGCGCTGCACCAACCCCGTTCCGCAGGAGGTGCCGGCGTGAGCGACGCCCTGGTCGAGATCGACGACCTCAAAGTCCACTTCCCGATCAAGAGCGGACTGCTGTTCGACCGTACGGTCGGCTTCGTCTACGCCGTCGACGGGGTGTCGCTGAAAGTGCGGCGCGGCGAAACCTATGGCCTGGTCGGCGAATCCGGCTGCGGCAAATCGACGCTGGGCCGCGGCCTGCTGCGCCTCGTCGAGCCCACCAGCGGGGGCATCGCCTTCGACGGTACGGACGTCCGCTCACTCAAGGGCGAGCAGCTGCGGCTGTTTCGCCGGCGGATCCAGATGGTGTTTCAGGATCCGATGTCGAGCCTCGATCCGCGGCAGTCAGTGGAGTCACTGCTCGTCGAGGGTCTGAAGGCGCATGGCCTGCACAAGGACAAGGCGGCCATGCGGCAGCGGCTGCGCGCCACCCTGGACTCGGTCGGCCTGCCGGCGTCGGCGCTGCACAAGTACCCGCACGAGTTCTCCGGCGGGCAACGACAGCGGATCGGCATCGCCCGGGCGCTCGTCCTCGGACCCGAACTGATCGTGGCCGACGAGCCGGTCTCCGCGCTCGACGTGTCGATCCAGGCGCAGGTCGTCAACCTGCTCGGCGACCTGCAGGAGTCGCTGGGCCTGACCTACCTGGTGATCGCGCACGACCTCGCCGTCGTCCGGCACATCTCCGACACGATCGGCGTCATGTACCTGGGCGCACTGGTCGAGGAGGCGGACGGCGACCAGTTGTACGAGCGGCCGCTGCACCCGTACACCCGGGCATTGCTGTCGGCCGTGCCCATCCCCGACCCGCGGGTGGAAGACCGGCGGGAGCGACTGCTGCTCGCCGGCGATCTGCCGTCGCCCGCCGCTCCGCCCAGCGGTTGCCGATTCCGCACCCGGTGTCCCTGGTCGCAGAGCCGCTGCGCCGACGCGCGACCGGAACTGCGGGTCTTCGACGATTCGGGGCAGCGGGTGGCGTGTCATTTCGCCGAGGAGATCCTCAGCGGTCAACTGCGCAGGCACGAGGTGCGCGCAGAACTCGTCCGCCCGGATGCGGACCCGGCAGCCGGTGTGGGCGCCGAGCTCATCGCGACCCGGACCGATCTGCCCGCCCCGTAGCCTTACCGCGTGGAGCTGTTGCATACCTCGCGAACCCTGCTGCGGCGCTGGCAGCAGGCGGACCTTGCGGCGTACTTCGAGATCTACTCGCGGTGGGAGATCATGCGGTGGCTCGGTCCGCACCCGCGCCGCGTGGTCGCCGACCTGGACGACGCCCGGCAGCGCTTCGCGCGTCGACAAGCGCGCGAAGCCGGACTGCCGCTGCCCTTCGGGCTGTGGGCGCTCGTGGTGCCCTCGACGGGTGCGGCGCCGCGGGGCACGGTGCTGCTGCTGCCGCTGCACGACGCTGCGGGCCTGACCACCGAAGTGGAGATCGGCTGGAATCTGCATCCCGACCATCAGGGGCGAGGCTTGGTCACGGAGGCGGCCCAGGCTCTTCTGACCGTCGCCGCGCAGGCCGGCCACACCAGCGTGCTGGCCCTGACCGATCAGGACAATATCGCCTCGCAGGCCGTCGCACGCCGGCTCGGCATGCGCGACGAAGGGCGCACCGACCGCTGGTTCGCGACAACGACCCGCCAGTTTCGCTGGTGCAGCCCTTAGCCCCGGCTGAACACGGTGAGGATGTTGCCGTCGGGGTCCTTCAGCCAGGCGACCTCGAGGCCGCCGGTGTCGCCGGAAACGCCGTCCGCGTCCAGGTCGAAGGGCAGGTCGTCGGGGCCCAGGAACGGCACGCCTGCCGCACGGAGGCGGCGAACGGTGGCGTGCACGTCCGACACCCGGAAGCTGGCGACGGGCCAGCTCGCCTGCCCGGCGTCCGACACGTCGGGCAGGAGATAGAGCACCGTCCCGCCGTCCGCCTCCACCACCCAGCCGCCGGGCGTCTCCCGACCTACGAGCCCGAGTGACCCCTCATAGAAGGCGCGGGCGCGGGCAAGATCGGTCACGGCGATGACGGGTCCGACATGCATCCGTTGATGATGGCAGCACTCAGCGTGATTCGCCCGCCGACCAGAGCGCGCGGCGTGGCGCTGACGGACAACATCCCTAGCTGTCAGCGGCGGCCGGCGGCGAGGGTGACGAGGAACTGGCCGCCGCCGGCGTCGACGGTCGCGGTGACGGCGAGGCCCGGAGCCAGCCGGGAAAAGCGGTCGACGAGCCAGTCCGCGGTCGCCTGTGCATCCTTCTTGCTCGGACAGCGGGCGACCAGCTCCCGACCGCCCTTGCGGTCCAGGCGCTCAGCGACGGTGATCAGGGGCGCCGGCTCGATGACATGGAGGTGGTCCGGCCAGGCGATGACGACCTTGACCGCGCCCTTGCGGGTATTGCAGGCCCTGTGGGCGAGCCGCTCGGTGACCTTGGCTTTCCGGTCGGCGGTGCGGCTGTCCACGCTGGGGCCACGGGGGTCGTTCACCGACATGTCGGCGTCGACCGGCTCGTCGCACACCCAGCATCGCCAACCATCTCGCTTCGCCACGTCCTCGAGCAGACTCATGCGGACAACCTAGCCGGTCGACTCCGACGCAGCCCGCTTAGCCGTTGAGCAGGCGTTGCACGATGGCGACCACCTTGTCGATCGAGGTTTCCTGCGCGGGGCCGCAGTCCTCCATGACCGCTGTCGTCGATGCGGTGCTGATCTCGTACTCGAAACCGTCGCTGCACACGGCCGACGACTTCTCCCGTCGGGGGAAGTCCGGCGCGGTCAGGAGTCGGCGCAGCTCGGACATGGTGGCGGCGGGCAGGGTGGTCCGGGTGGTCTGCTGACCGTCGCGGGTCACGAGTGTGGTGCCGTCCGCCTTGATGGCGACGCGGTCGTTGACGCCGGCGAACCCGCCTCGGCGGGAGACGGTGAGCGGAAATACTCCCGCTGCGGGTGGTGGCTCCGGTGCGGTCGTCGATTCCGTCGGGGGCCGGGTCGGGTCGGTGGTCGCCGGGGCCGCGGAGGTCGTCGTCGGTGACGGCGCCGCCGCGGACGTCGGTGTCGTGGGTGGCTGCGCAGCCGGGGTAGTGGGTTGGTTGCCGCAGGCACCGACGCTGCCGAGCAGCAGGGCCGCCGCCACCAGCACCGAGGTTCGTGACTTTCGCATCATGCTCCCATCGTCCTCCGAGGGGCGGGGGAGGGAGACCGGCGGTCCGGCCCCCCTCCGTGCTCACCCTCAGGCCGGGGCGTTCCAGCCGAGGACCGCGTCGCCCGAGCCGGCGTAGGACACGATCCGGTAGCGGTACGAGGCCGCCGAGCCGGTGTACGTGATGGACTCGCGGGACGTGTCGCCCGTCGACCGGGCGACAGCGGTCCACCGGCCGCCGACGTTCTTGTCGAGGTACAGGTCGAAGTCGGCCGTGGCGGGTCCAGACAGGCAAGCGGTGTGCCGGCCCGCGCCCGCCGTGAACGGTTCGGTGACGGCGGTCTTGCCGGCCGCGACCGCACCGCTGTCGTGCGATGAGTAGCCCGCCTGACAGGCGCCCGTGGGAGCCTGCGTCGGGGTTGCGGTCGGGGTTGCGGTCGGGGTGGGTGCCGGGCCGCCGCTGGTGCAGGCGGTCTCGCCCGCGCCGGCCGGAACACTGACGGCGTCCCATGCCGCCTTCACCGTGGCGCACTCGGTGCCGGTGCCGAACAGCTGAGCGGCGGCCGCGACTGAAGCCGCGCGCGCCTTCGCATGGGTCCAGCCGCTGGTCTTGCGCATCAGCGTAGCCATGTAGATCTTGCCGGCCTTCTCGATGCCGAGGCCCGTCACCGAGCTGTTGTTGCAGGTCGGGCTCGCGGGCTGGCCGTTGGTCGGCCGGGAGCCCTCGGCCAGCAGATAGAACCAGTGGTTCTGCGGGCCGGCGGCGGCGTGCACCTCGGTGCTGGGGATGCTGCTGGAGAAGCAGTTCGGGTCCCCGAGCTTCGACGGGTCGGCCATGTTGCGGATCGGCCCGTCCCCGGCGAGATTCGCCAACTCGCCGACGGTGTAATCGCCCGGGTCGGCAGGGTTGCGGGCGTAGAACTCGGTCAGAGCGCCGAAGATGTCCCCGGTGGACTCGTTCAGTCCGCCGGCCTCGTTGCCGCCGCTGGAGCCGCCGGGCGTGAACTGGTTGATGGCGTGACCGAACTCGTGCCCGAGCACGTCGATGCTGTTGAGCAGCCGGCGACCATCGGAGGAGCGGCCGATCTCGACCCGTGAGCCGTTCCAGAAGGCGTTGACGTCGTCGAGGCCCTGCCGGATCGGGAAGGCTCGGCCGTTACCGTCGATGCCGTCGCGGCCCAGCCAGTCGCGGAGCATGTTCCACTCCTGGGCCACGACATACATCGCGTCCACGCAGCCGGTCACCAGGTCGGTGGCGGTTCCGGTGCCCCAGGAATCGGTGGTGCTGCTGAAGGCGGCGCCGTTCTGCCCGCCACATTGCAGCCCCGGACGCTGCGGGTCGCTCATCGTGAACCGGCCACCGGAGCCCTGCGTGCCGATGGTGACCGTGCCGTAGTACGCGCCCCGGCCGGTCGCGTCGAGAACGTCGTCACGGGTCAGGTCGGCCAGCACCTTGCCGGTGCCGGCGTCCACGAACACGTGCAGGTTGCTGGGCGCCGTGCCGTGCTCGGTGCGCTTCGTGCCGGCGACCACCACCTCGTACGCCAGGATGCCTGCGCCCTGCGCCACCACCGTCAACGTGGGCTTGCTCGCCGAGGTGACCTTGACCAGTTGCTTGCGGGCAGTCTTCGTTGCGGCGCTCGGGGAGATCCGGGCCTCGGTGCCGGTCGACAGGGCCTGGTCCTGCGCCACGTAACTGCTGAGCACCGTTCCGGCGGTGTCGGTGACCACGACCGCATCGCCCCCCTGGACGGGAAGACCGCGGTAGGTGCGCTCGTACGCGACGTATTGCAGGCCGTGCTGGCTGACGACCTGGCGTTTGACGAGTTCGTCGTGCGTACCCTTGAAGAAGTTCTTGGGTTTCTGCGCCACCAGGGACGACGCCGAGGTGGTGGCGCGGGCGGTGGCGACGGTCGTCGGCACCGGTTCGGCGGGCCGTGCCGCAGCAGTGGTGGTGGCGTTGCCTTGCGGCATGGTGAGGGCGAGGGAACCGGCGACGGTGACGGCCGCCAGTCCGGTCGCCACCGCGACTTTGTGTTTCAACGGTGCTCCTTGCGCGAAGGAATCGCGGCGCTGAAGGCCGGGCGTCCCCGTGAGTTTCTGCCGTCGCGACGTAAGCGGAAATCGCTCGACTGCCGAGCGAGAGCCAGTCTCAAGTAGCGAAACATGAGCGTCAATATCTTTAAGAATTGCCTCATGAATTTAGGCTGGGCTTCCGGTGAGCTTTATTCGACCGATACATTCATTGACGATGAGTGTCGGCGCCATGACAGGCGGCCGGGGTGCACTGGGCTGGCAGCGCCAATGCGGCGGCCCGATCCAGGGCAACCCGGCGGGTATCGACGGCGTCCGGCAGGTGCTGCAGAATCTCGTCGGGCAGACGGCTCAGGAAGTCTCGAGCCACCTCGGCAGCCGCGCTCACCAGTCCACTGTCGGCGGCGCACTTCGCATCTGCAACCGCTACAGCGACCTCCGTCTGGCGCAATGCTGTGCCGGCTCCGTGCTGGGCAAACTGTTCGCTCAGCCGGCTGCGGGCGTCGTCCGGTGTGGCAAATCGGTGTCCTGTTGCCGTCATGCACCCGGACCAGGCCGTGACCGCGGCGCGATACCGGCGGTCGTCCCGGACGGCGACGTCAATCCGCAGTCGCGCCTTCTGCTGCACCAGGATCAGCACGGCCTGACGGTCCAGATTGCCATACAGGTCCGCGCGGCTGGTGGCGATGCAGCCATCGGTGTCATAGCCCAATGTGGTCCCGTCGATCGTGACCGACCGCTGACGGGTGCCGGCGCCGGACAACGCCTGGTCGTAGCCGGCCTGCCGGCCCGGCGGAAGCGCGGCCCGCAGCGGATCCTCGCCGCCGGTCCGGGCGTAGGCAGCGGCGAGGCCGTAGCCTACGCTGCGCCGCGACGCCAGATCAGGACGAGTGACGGCGTCGGTGGCCGACTCGGTGCGTGGCAGCTCCGTGGCGTACGGCTGTCCCTGCGCGGCCATGCACCGGCGGATCAGCTCGTTCTCGGCCCTGGCGAGTAGTCGGGCCTCATCGTGCTCGGTGGCGGTGCCGGCAACCAGATCGACCGCTGCGGAGTCCAGTCGCAGCATGGTGCGGGAGCCCGCCGGCTGCTCGTGCGAACAGCCGGCGAGCAGTCCCGCCCCGACGATCATGCCGGCGACCAGCGTGCAGGTCAGCGCGTGGCGCATCAGCAAGTCACTCTCGTGGTTCGAAGCGGAGGTCAGCAGATCCACTTGTTGGAACTGATCCGGTCACCCCAGTTCTGGTTCCAGCCCAGGCCCTCGGTCCGGAAGCCGAGGTTATCCATGTACTGGCCGCGCTGGATGTCCATGGATCCGCCGCCGTAGTTGGGTCCGCTGTAGACCCGCACCGTGCACGTACGGCCCTTGTTGATGATGCTCGACGCGCAGTTGTCCCAGGTCTCGTTGCCGCAGGAGCCCTGGCGGTAGTCACCCCAGCGCGGGTTGTTGCCCTCGAACTTGCCCTTGGCGCCGTTGCGGAACTCGTCGACCCAGAAGCAGACGAAGCCGTCCGGACACTCGCGGTCGACCGCCTGCGCGGGGGCCGCCCAGGCGAGGCCGCCACTCAGGGCCAGGACGAAGGCGAGCAGTGGGCCCGCGATTCGACGAAACATGTGGTGCTCTCCCTACCGTTGACGTTGTGGCAGGCGTCAATGTAGGGACCCTCGGCGGATCGGCGTACCGTTTGCCGGCCGGTCGGGAAGCTGGGATGCCAGTGCGGCGGTGACCTGCGCCTCGACACTCCACTTGGGATGGCAGGCGGGATCGCCCGCCGCGTCCGAGGAAGCGAACGGGCCGCCTTCGACGATGCGAAGGCGGCCCGATCGGGTGGGTAGCCGAGGTCAGGAAGCGAGCTTCCAGGCGGACAGCGGACCGGTGGTGGTCGGCTTCAGGTTGCGGTTCCACCACTTGGCGACGTACTTCTTGCCCTGGTAGGAAACGACCTCGCCCTTCTCGTAGACGCCCGAGGGCGTCCACTGCGCGGTGCCGTCCGCGGCGACCGCGATCTCTTCCCACGGGCCGTACACGAAGCCCGGCGCGATCAGGGCCGTCCACCACAGCGCGCGCCAGGTCTTGCCCTCGTGGGTGACCAGATCGCCCTCATGGTAGATCTTCCACGCGGTCCACGCGGGCGTCGACGGCAGGTTCAGGCCGACGACCTCCGGGTTGTGGTCAGACGCCGCGAACGGGTCGGTGCCGTTGAACAGCAGCGTCGCGTTGTAGTTGTAGCGGCTGTAGTTGTACGCCACCGCCTCCTGCGCGTTGATCTGCCACACGTCGACGCCGGTCACCATGGCCTTCGCGGCCGGGCTGGCGAGGACGTGGTCGAGAGAGCCCGCAAGACCGTTGTACATGTACGAGTGGGCGTGCTCGTCGAAGATGCTGCCGAGGTTGAGGTAACCCGCCGCGTACAGCTTCTCCATCGGGTCCTCGTGCGTGTACGAGTTGAAGTCGCCGAGCAGGAAGATCCGGTCGGTGCGCAGCGTTGCCGCGGTCTGGGCGGCGAACGTGATGACAGCCTCGGCCTCACGGACCCGGGTCGCGTTGAAAGCGCCCTGGTTGACGTCCGGCGACGACTTGTCCTCTTCGTCACCCGGGTACAGCGGGGTGCCGGGGCTCTTCGACTTCCAGTGGTTGGCGACGACGACGAACGCGTCCGTGTCGGCGGCGCCGGCCTTCTTGAAGCCCTGGGACAGCGGCTGGCGGGCGATCGAGAACGGCTCGCCCGGGTCCGACTCGGTGAGCAGGACGACCGACGGGCCGACCGGCGCGACGTCCGCCTTCTTGTAGATGAACGCGGTGCGGATGACGTCCTGCTGGCCCAGCGGCGGCAGCTGGTCGGCGGCCGGCGACGGCACGTACGACCACACGGGCGAGCCGGCTGCGGCGTTGAGCGCGTCGACCAGGCCGGCGAGGGCGGTGTCCCGCGGCTCGCCGAACTTCACCGAGTTCTCGACCTCCTCCAGGGAGACGATGCTCGCACCGAGGCGGTTGATGCCGGTGACGACCTTCGACTGCTGCCGGGCGAAGCTCTCGGCGGTCGCCGCACCCCGCGGGCCGGGGGCGCCGTCAGGACCGGCGCACCGGTTCACGGCGATCTTGTTACCGGCCCGGTCGTTGTAGTAGGTGCAGGTGCCCAGGCCGGCGGCGACGTACCGCTCGCCGGTCATCGGGAAGTAGTTCTGCACGTTGAACGTGCCGAGGCGGGCGTTGCCCTTCACCGCGGCGGGCTGCTGCTTGCCGGCGCGGACGTCGCTGAACGTCGCCACGGCGGAGCCGTTGCCAGTGACCTGCGCGGTCGGCTGGAAGTTCCAGCCCGAGAACCGGTAGTCGAGCACGACCGGCTGGTGGAAGGTGACCTTCGCGCCCACGCTGACCGGGTTCTCCGGGGTGAACCACGGCAGCGGGGTGCCGTTGTTGGCGCTCGTGCTGTAGTTCAGCGTCGACGCGTCGTCGAGGGTGATCGCTCGCGCGGCCGCGTCCGCCACTGCGGCCTTCGCCGCCGCGCTGCCCGGCCGACCGGCGTCGGTCGGCTGCCGCAGCGGCTCCTCCCCGGCCACCAGGGTGAAGGAGCCGTAGAAGTTCGCGTTGTAGTTGTTGGCGACCGTGAAGGTGCCCTGCGGCGCGACCAGCTCGCCCTCGTGGGCCTCCTTCTGCTCCGCCGTCGTGAGCTGCGACCACGGCAGCTGCCGCGGCGCCACGGCCGGCAGCGCGGTGTCGAGCTTCGTCACGGTCGGACCGGTGATCTCGGTCAGGCCCTGGAACTCGACGGCCTTGCCGGTGACCCGCACGGAGTCGCCGGTGGTCACCTGCGTGGCGACCTGCGAGCCGAACACGAACACGGCGTCCGAGGCGCCGGGAGTGGTGTCGTCGCCGCCGGTCTGCAGGAAGAAGCCGTTGAAACCGCCGGTCGCGTAGACAGCGGTCACGACACCCTCGGTGGTGACGGCCTGGTTGGCGTACGGCGAGGTGTCGGTGTTCGTGCCCTGCAGGGCCGCGATCGTCACGACCGCGGCGGGCGCGCTCACCTGGAAGTCGAACGTCGCCGTGCCGCTGAGCCCCGCCGAGTCCGTCGCCGTGACGGTCACCTTCGAGGTGCCAGCGGCGGTCGGTGTTCCCGAGAGGACGCCCGCCGTCGAGAGCGCCAGGCCGGCGGGAAGATCAACGGCGGTCCAGGTGTACGGCGCGGCGCCGCCCGTCGCCGCCAGCGTGAGCGGCGTGATCGCGGTGCCGGTCGTCGCGTTCTGCGTACCGGGGCCGGTGACCGTCACGCCGGTCGGGGGCGTCGTGCCGCCGTCCGATGCCGCGTTCTGCGGGGTGGGCGCGGCCGTACGGAAGTCAGCGGTGTTGTTGTCGGTGTCCGCGCCCGCCGTGCCTCGCTGGTAGCTCAGCACCACCGAGTTGCCGGTCGACGCCGTGCCCTCGGGCGCGTTGCTGGTGCCCCAGCCGATCCGGTCGGTGACCGTGGCGTCGGTCGGCAGCACGCCCGTGGTGCTCGCCGCCAGGTAGAGGGTGCCACCAGCGGCGCCGGGGTTGAGGCCGGTGCCGGTGCTCGCGTCCGCCGTCGGCAGCGCCGCGCCCGGGTTGGTGGTCGAGCCGTTGCCCGGCAGCTGGACGAGGAAGTGACCGTTTGCGGCAACCGAACCCGACAGGGCGAACACCGAGCCGCCGCTGGGCGTGGTGGTGTTCGTCGCGGGCCGGTACTGCAGGGTGGTTCCGGCCAGCGAGATCGCGCTCGCGGTCGGGTTGAAGAGCTCGACGAACTTGTTGCTGTACGCGGCCCCGGACGAGCCGCCGTTGACGTAGACCTCGTTGATGACCAGGCCGGTTCCCGCCGGGTTGGCATACGCCGGCGCGGCGAGCCCGCCGGCGGCCAGCGACAGGGCGACGGTCGCGATAGTTGATCGTTTCATGAGCGCAGGGGACGACGCCCCCGACCTCCAATATGCGGGCTGCAACTCCCAGACGAGTCAGCGTCGGTTCACGACCGTGAAGTGGCGCCGCCTCGTCCGGAGACAGAATTCGAATGGTCGATGACACGCTAGAGCACGTTTATCGATATGACGAGATTGACCTCGGTAAAGGAATCGTGTCGAACGAGCGGGAGGCGCCTGGCGGCACCGAAATGTTCACCCTGGAGTCTTTTGAGCAACACGTCGCGGTCAACTGTGACCGCACGGCCCGGCATGGGACCGCCCGTTATGGAGCTATTCGACAAGTCCGGCGCGGAATGCGGCGAGGGCGAGTTGCACCCGATTGGTGGCGGTCAACTTCTCGAACAGGTGGGTGACATGGCTCTTCACCGTGGCCTCGCTCAGGTGCAGGGTGCGGGCAATGGCCGCGTTGGCGTGCCCCAGGCCGATCTGCACGAGGATCTCCCGTTCCCGCTCCGTGACCGCGGCGAGCCGGTTCAGCGCTTCGGCCCGCGCCTGCGACCGGTCCTGGAGAGTGACGCGGCGGATCACCTGGCGCGTCACCTGGGGAGACAGCATGGCGTCCCCGGCGGCGGCGAGTCGGATCGCCCGGAGCAGGTCGGTTGGCGGGGTGTCTTTGAGGAGGAAGCCGGCCGCGCCCGCACCGAGCGCCCGGAACACGTCCTCATCGGTGTTGAAGGTCGTCAGCATGATCACCGCGGGTGGTTGCGGCCGGTGCCGGATCGCCGCGGTGGCCGCGATGCCGTCCGACCGGGGCATCCGGATGTCCATCAGCACGACGTCGGGCCGGTGCCGGTCCACGGCTGCCGCGGCCGCCTGCCCGTCCGCCGCCTCGGCGATGACCGTCAGGTCGTCGGTCGTCTCCAGGATCATCCGCAGTCCCGCCCGGACCAACGCCTCATCGTCGGCGATCAGCACCGAGATCATGAGACATCCGCGTGCGGGTGCTGCCCGGGTACGACAGCGGACAACCGCCAGCCGCCGTGCACGGGACCGCTGCGCAGCGAGCCGCCGGCCAACCGGATGCGCTCCGCCAGCCCGGCCAGCCCGGAACCAGCTCCGGGCAGCTTCCCGGTCGGGCCGGCGGTGGCCGTCAGCTCGTTGCACACGCTCACGGCCACGCTGCCGTCATCGGCGCGGCACACCGAGACCGTGGTGGGTGCCTGGGGTGCGTGTTTGCGGGCGTTGGTCAAGCCTTCCTGCACGATCCGGTAGACCACGCGCGCGGTGGCCGCCGGCAACTCGCCGGCGTCGTCGCTCAGCTCGATCGGTTGACCGGCCCGGGCGGACGCCGCCACGAGCGTCGTGAGAGTCGCCTCCGGACCCGGAGGCTCGAGTCCGTCGTGCAGAATGCCCAACACATCGCGGAGGTCGGTGAGCGCCTCCCGTGCCGTCGTCTGAATCAGGGAAGCGCTGTCGCGCAGCTTCGGATCGTCGTCGGCGCGCAGCTCGAGAGCTCCCGCGTACAGGGCGATGAGCGAGACCTTGTGGGCCATGACATCGTGCATCTCCCGGGCTATGTGTGCGCGCTCGGCGGCACGGGCCTGCTCGTCACGCAGCAGTCGCTCCGTGTCGATGAGTCGGGTCTGCTCGCGCAGGGACACCACCAGCGCCTCCCGGGTGGCCTGGTGGACCCCGATCAGAAGAACCAACCCGACACCGAGCGGCGGGAAGATCGCCTCATCCAGTGTCAGCCGCCCGGCATCGAGCCACGACCACGTCGCATAACCGGCCCAGGCGGCGATCCCGCCGAGCCAGCCCCGCCGTCGAGGTGCGTACCGGCCGGCGGCATAGAGGCCGCCGAGGAGCGGGACCGGGTTGCCGGTGAGCGCGAAGGCGCCCGCACCAGCCACGGCGCTGCACAACGGCCAGCGCCGCCGCGGCCACAGGGCCGCACTGCCCACCAAGCCAGCCGCCAGCACGATCGGCCAGGGCAGGGGAGACCACGGCGTTTTCACCGCCAGCCCGCTCGCTAGCAGGCACCCGGCGACCAGGGCGCCGTCGATCAGCCGGGGGGCTCCCTGACGAAACATGCGGGCAGCCTAGCGAGCGGGCGAGCCCCGACCCCACCGCCTTTGGTCGACGGTTCGGGACTACCCGGATACGACTTTCGTCGCAGCTGGCGGCGACTCCGCGGCGATGTGGCGGCCTGGCCGGTTCCGAGAGGCTGGGCGCTGCCACCGAACGACGCACTCTCCGGGAGCAGAGATGAAGGTCCAGATCCGCCGTACGTTGCTCGGGCTGCTGGTCGGGTGTGCCGGCGTACCCGCCCTGGGTCCGCTGGCGACACCGGCTGCGGCGGCGCCGGCCGGCTGCCGGACCGCCACCCCGGGCGCCGTCGCAGAATTCTTCGACACGAGGCTGCCGGGCCGGCTGGCGGCCGATCGGGTGCCCGGCGCCGCGGTCTCCGTCGCGGCCGGCGGCACCACGGCCTTCAGCAAGGGGTACGGGCTGGCAGACGTCGAGCACCACGTCCCCTTCGACGCCACGCGTTCCCTGGTGCGGATAGCGTCGATCTCGAAGCTGTTCACCTGGACAGCGGTGATGCAACAGGTCGCGGCCGGACGCCTCGATCTGGACGACGACGTGAACCGGTACCTGACCGGATTCGCCATCCCCCGCACGTACCCGCAGCCGATCACGCTGCGCCATCTCATGAGCCACACCGCGGGCTTCGAGGACTTCAGCGTCGACACGGCCGCCCGGGATCCCGCCGACGTGCCCCCGCTCGGGCAGTACCTGGCCGAGCACCTGCCCGCCCGGATCCGGCCGCCCGGCGAGATCTCCGCCTACTCGAACTACGGTGCGGCCCTCGCCGGGTACATCGTCAGCCAGGTCAGCGGGACGACGTACGACGACTACCTCCACCGGCACGTGCTGGCTCCGCTCGCCATGACCCGCAGCACCGCCGCCGAGCCGGTGCCGCCAGCCTTGGCCCCGGACCTGGCGCGCAGCTACGACACCGAGGTCACACCACCCGCGGCGTACCCGTTCACCTTCGACCAGATGCCGCCGGACGGCTCGGTGTCCACCACCGCCGCGGACATGGCGCGGTTCATGAACGCCCACCTACACGACGGCATCCTCGACCCGCAGACGACCGCACGCATGCACCAGCGCTCGTTCACCGCCGATCCGCGCATCGACGGGTACGCCCACGGTTTCAAAGAGCGCACCAGCAACGGGCATCGGGTTCTCCTGCACGACGGCGGGTGGGAGGGCTTCGCCAGCGTCATGATGCTCGTACCGGACTGTGACCTCGGACTGTTCTTCACGACCAACAGCCGCAGCGGCGCCGGGCCCGACATGCAGGCGATCATCGACGCGTTCTTCGACCGGTTCGCCCCGGAAGGAGGCGGATCCCCTGCGCCGGCAGTCGGCTCGTCTCCGGATGGCCTGGCACGGCCGAGCGCTCCGACGCCCGGTTTCTACAAACCGACCCGGCACAACGCGACGACGTTCGAGAAGCTCACCACCCTGGTGTCGCCATCGCGGCTCACCATCGACGGCGACGGGGCCGTCCATTTCCGGGGCAAGGTTTGGGCGCAGCAGGGCGGGGACCTCTATCGGGCGCCCGACGGCGACCGCCTGGTTTTTCTCGCCGGGACGGACGGCCGCCGGTACGTAGCCACCGACGGCGCGGCCGCCGAACTGATGCCGGCGGCCGAGACGCCGCTGGTCAACATGGCGGTGCTGCTGGCCGTCCTCCTTCCGGCCAGCGGCACTCTCGTCCTGCTTGCCGGCGCGATCGTGCGGGTGGTCCGCCGCCGTGCCGCCCGGACCACTCGCAGGTGGCGGAGGGCCCGCGGCGTGGCGGTGGGTGCGGCTCTCCTCGATGTGGTGTTCCTCGTCGTTCTCGGCGTCATCCTGGCCGGCAACACCGACGAGTTCCTGTTCCACGTGCCGTTGCACTTTCGCTTGCTGCTCCTCGTGCCCGTCCTGGCGACAGCCGTGGCCGTGGCCGCGGTCGGTTTGACCGCGCAGAGTTGGCGTGGCTCAGGTGCCGGGGTGGTCGCCCGGACTCATCAGGTCACGCTGCTGGCTGGGCACGCGGCGCTGGTCTGGTTTGTCTGGCAATGGAATCTCATCGCCTGACGTCCGTGGCCTGACGCGCTCGGAGCAGCATGCGCAGGACGAACAGACCGGTGACCGCCACGACCTGGGCGCCCAGGATGATCCGGTTGAGGTCGAGCGCGGGCTGCCAGGACACCTGCCCGTTCTTCACCACGAAGACACCCAGCGGCTTCGCGGACACACCGAATCCGCCACCGGTCCCGCCGGCCTCCTGCCCCTCGGGCGCGGGGCCGGTGCCGCTGCCACCGCCGCCCCCACTGCCGATCTTTGCGACGGGCAGCACCAGGACGCCGTCGTGGTGGATGGGGGAGCCGAAGACCTTGCCCACCGTGGCGTTGTCCAGCACCTCCCGCAGCGAGTCGAGCATCGGGGCGTCGTTGGCGGTCGTGATCGTCATGACGAGCCATCTCCTTGGTGGGATCGCCGCGCAGCCACGGTCGCGGCTGCGCCCTTCCCACCGTGGCACCGACGTCGGTGCGGGGAAAGGGCCAGACGCCCGCATGCGCTACTGTCGGCCAATGTCTGGTCCGGGCGATGTGCCGCCGGAGATCCTGGAGCAGTTGCGCCTCACCTGCGGCCGACTGCCCGAGGCCTACGAGGAGCCGGCGTGGATCGGCATCCGGTGGCGGATCCGCACCCGGACGATCGCCCACGTTTATACGCCGGACGTGGCCCGCTATCCGGTCTACGCCCAGCACGCTGTTGCCGGGGTGGCGCCGACGGTGCTGACGTTTCGCGTACCCCTGGATGATCTGCTCGGTCTGACCGCCCGTGGCTTCCCGTTCTTTCGCGCTCCGTGGGGCCACAATGTGGCCGCGGCTGTGCTCGACGCTGACACGGACTGGGCCGAGATCGATGAGCTGGTCACCGACAGCTATTGCGAGCAGGCCCCGAAGTTTCTCGTCGCTCGACTCTTTCCCGCACCATGATCGTCTCTTTCCCGCACCATGATCGTTGAGTAGCCGCTCAGTAACGCGGCGTTGTGATTGCCGGCCGAAGGCGCTACGTTCCGGGCATGGACAGCTCCTATGTGATCAGAGCGGCCCATGCGTTCGATGGGGCGGCGTTTCTTCCCGGCGGGGCGCAAGTCCACATCGACAACGATCGCATCGTGGCAGTACGGTCGCAGCACGCGCCGCTCCCGCCGGGACTACCGGTGCTGGAACGTCCCGGTGCCACCGTGCTGCCGGGTCTGATCGATACCCATGTGCATCTCGTGGCCGGGGACGAGCCGGACGCGCTGGTGTTGGACGCCGACCGGTCCGGCGCCGAACGTGAGCAGGTGATCAGGCGCGCGCTGCTCGCCCAGGTCGGTGCCGGGGTGACGACGGTGCGGGATCTGGGCGACAACCGGTACGCCGTCCTGGACCGAAAGGTGCAGGATGACGAGCCATCGGTGCTCGGAGCAGGCCCGCCGATCACCTCGGTGGGCGGCCACTGTGCCGCGCTCGGCGGCGAGGCCAGCGGGCCGGCTGCGCTGCGGGACGCCGTCGCGGAGCGGGCAGAACACGGTGCGCACGTCGTCAAGGTCATCGTCTCCGGCGGGGCGATGACCGCCGGCTCGGACCTGCTCCGCCTGCAGTTCGCTGCCGCCGACGTCCGGGTCGTGGTGGAAGAGGCGCACCGCCGGGGAATTCCGGTGACCGCGCACGCCCATCCGGTCGCCGCGGTCGAGGTGTGCCTGTCCGCGGGCGTCGACGCCATCGAGCACTGCACCTGTCTGACCGCGAACGGGATCCACACCCCGGCGGCGGTGACGGCCCGGCTGGCCGCACGACGGACCATGGTGTGCCCGACGTTCGGCCGGCTGCCCACGCTGCCGCCATCTCCGCAGGCGGTGGCGGTGATGCGCCGGACCGGCATGACGCTCGAGGCCCGGTTCGCTCAGGTCGGCGGGCTGTACGCCGCCGGGGTGCCCCTGCTGGCCGGTTCGGACGCCGGGATCCATCCGGCGAAGCCGCACGGCGTGCTGCCGTACGCGATCGGCGAGCTGGTTCGCTCCGGCCTGCCGGTGTCGGCCGCAGTGGCGGCCGCGACCTCCGTGGCCGCCGAGGCCTGCGGGCTGGCAAAGACGGTCGGCTGGCTCCGCCCCGGCGCGGTGGCCGATGTGCTCGTGGTCGACGGCGTGGTGGAAAGTGACGTGCTCGCGCTCACCCGCGTCCGGGACGTCGTTCTGCGCGGAAAATTCGCCGAACGATCTAACGCCGGGTCACCAGCACTGAGTTGACGACCTCGCCGAGTGGGTGCACGAGCAGCTGGGGCACCAGGCCCGCGTCCTGGACGTCGTCGAGGTCGACCGTGGGATACAGCAGGGCGCGAAGGCCGTCGGCACTACGAATGACGACATGGGTTCCCGGCTGCACCGTCGCACCGATGGCGCGCAAGGCCGCCTGTTTCTGCTCCCGGGTCGTGCCAACCAGGGCAGCCAGCACCACGACGTCGCAGTCGGCGACTATGCGGGCCAGGTCGGACGAGGAGGTCGCGTCGGCCGAGACGACGCTGATCTGTCGGGCCGGGGCGATGCGGTCGACGACGAGGCGCGAGAGCTCGACGGCTTCGCGGTCGCGGTCGACCACCGTGACGGGCACCCCCAAAGCGCGGTGCAGCAGGATGGAGCTGAGCGGCAGCGGACCGCCGCCGATGAAACACAGTCGGCGCGTGGCCTCCGGCCGATGACCGGCGCCGGCGAGTGCGTGCAGTTCCAATCGAGCCAGCTGCTCGTAATTCTCCAGGTAGGGGAAGGCAGCCACGGAACCGGTGGCGAGCGCCTGACGGGCCCAGGCACTCTCGAGCAGGGACTCGCCCTGGGCGCACAACCGGATCAACTCATCGCGTACGGCGTCGACGCGCGGATCGGCCAGCACCGCCGCGGTGTCGGCGGCGTCAGCACCGGTGCAGGCGCTGACCAAGTCCGCGAACAGCGCGTTGAGCGCGGGCGAGGGAGCGAGGTCCGGGGCGGCTCGTAACCGTTCGTACACGTCGAGAATGCGGCTGGCGAGGAGGTTGACGTCCCAGGCTGGGGCGGTGGACACGCTCAGCATCCGGGCGCCCGCAGCAGCGCGTCGACGTCAATTTCGAAGTGCACCGTGTGGTACGGATCAGGCCGGCAATCGTGGATCTCGCGAGTGGGCAGCGATCGCCAGAAGGTTTCCGCGCCGGGGACGCTGGCGTCGGTATGCAGGTAGACCCGGCGGTATCCGCCCGGGCCGGTGCTCCAGCTGACAGCCTTCCCGGCGAGGGCCCGACCGACACCGCGCCGGCGTGCACGCGCGGCGACCCACACGCGGACGAGCTGGCAGACGTCCGGCTGGTTGTACTCGTGGGCGAGCCAGTCCGGGTTGGGCGGGCTGGCCAGCAGGCACGGTTTGACGGCGGCGGTGCCGACGATGCCGCTCTCGTCCCGGGCGACGACCAGCACACAGCCCGGCCGGCGCAGGTAGGCCGCTTCGAGGTCGTCGAGATCGGAGTGCCACTGCGGGCGGTAGCCGCCGAGGTCGGCATGCAGCACGGCACGCATGACCGTTCCCGCTTCGGCCAGGTCGGCAGGCGTGGCAACGGCGACGGTCAGGCCCGGGGCTTCGGCCAGACCCGTTCTCTGCGGGTTAGACATGCTTCTCCCAACGTCATGCGGCAACGTTAATAGCAACGATTTTCATTTGCCGAGGTGACGCTGCGGCCGACCGGCCCCGTGCTCGCTAGAGCAGCGGCTCGATGTGGCGGCTGGGCAGGGGGCCGGGTTTGGCGATGTAGTAGCCCTGGCCGTGGCGGACGCCGAGGGCCATGAGTTGGGCGTGTTCGGCGTAGGTTTCGATGCCTTCGGCGACCAGTACGGCGCCGACGCTTTCGGAGAAGGAGAACAGGGCGCGGGCGAGGGCGATGCGGACGGGGTCCTGGTCGATGTCGCGGGTCAGCGAGATGTCGAGTTTGATGATGTCGGGTTGGATTTGCAGGATTTGGCTGAGGTTGGCGAAGCCGGAGCCGGCGTCGTCGACGGCGATTTTGATGCCGGCGGCGCGGAGCAGGTCCATGACTTCGCGCAGTGCGGTGTAGTCGGTGACCTGGGTGTGTTCGGTCAGTTCGACGGTGAGGCTGTGGTGGGCGTGGGCGAGCAGCATGGTGATGGTGCGGGGTTCGAGGAGGGCTTCGACGGAGGCGTTGAGGCTGAGCCAGACGCCGGTGGGGAGGTCGCTGATGCGCAGCAGGGCGCGTTCGATGGCGAGGATTTCGAGGTCGACGCCGAGGCCGGCGGTGTAGGCGGCGTGGAAGGCGTCGGCGGGGTTGGTGAAGTGCTCTCCGGTGAACCGGGCGAGCGCTTCGTAGCCGTTCACGACGCCGTCTTCGAGCTGGACGATCGGCTGAAACACGATCTGTACGGCACCTTCGCGCAATACGTCACGCACGGCCTGAGTGGCGGGGGAGGGGAGCTGCGCGACGGTCATGCTGCAACGATCGGCGTCCGCCCTCAAGCCGGGCTCCAGCCGCCGTCAACAGCCGAACAAGGTCCTCCGCGGCGGCGATCTGTCAGACATATTCCCGTCCGCAAGCCGCCCGGGTCCTCGGCATCTCCACCCCCGCCCTCAGCCTGCGCCTGCTGCGCGCGCGACGCCGCCTGCGCCGGTACTACTCCGGAGAGGCCGCATGCTGCAGGAACCGCTGGGTGCCGCCTCGATCGACCCGGTGTACTGGACACTCTGGACCGAGCTCCGGTTCTACCTGCTGTTCGCTGTCTTCGTCGTCGTCCCCGGCACCACCTACCGGCGTACGGTCATCTTCTGCGTGGTCTGGATTGTCGCCGCGATGGCGGCCCCGGCGATCAACCACCCGGTTTACACCATGGCGACGCTCTCGGCTTTCGCGCCGTTCTTCACCGCCGGGATCACGATGTACCTGATGCGCAGGTACGGTCCCACGCCGCTGCTGTGGGCGATCGTCGGCTTCACTTGGCTGATCAACATGTACCACTTCAGCCTGCGACCCGTGGTGAACCCGGGGTGGACGGTCGCCATCTGGCCCGCGCTGCTCATCATCACCCTGGCGTACGGTGCGCTCCTGCTGATCGCGCTGGGCTACACCGATCGGTGGAACTGGCGGTGGCTGACCGTGGCGGGCGCGCTGACATTCCCCTTCTACCTCCTGCACCGGCGCGTCGGTAACGTGCTGATCCAGTACGGACACCAGCACACCGGCCTGCCCGCGGGCGTGCTCGTCGCGGGCGCAATCGTCATTTTGCTCGGCGCTGCCTGGCTGGTCTACCGCCTGATCGAGGTCCCGTTCGGCCCGCGCCTGCACGCCGCCATGCAACGCGGCATCGAGGCGGCTCGCCGTGCGGAGCCGACGCCGCCTATTCCGCACCCGCAGGTGCGAACCGCAAGATCGCGCAAGCCAGCACCAGCCGCGGGTCCAACCCGGCTTGGCTCGTCGCGGTGACATCGACCAGCTGCTCCTCGTGCTGCTGTGCGATGAAGGCAACCGGCCGCTTGCGGGCCAGGAACAGGATGCGTCCCGACCCGTGCGGCTCCACCATGACCGCCCTGGTCCGACCCGTCAGGTCCTTGATGAACGTCCGACTGTCGGTGGGCCGGTCAGCGCCGGGCCGCGTCAACCGGCCGACGATGAGGCCGAAGCGGTTGTCGAGAACATCCCAGGTCGGCACGGGTGGCTTGCGCGTCAGGTAAGCGTGGCGCAGGTCGCTCAGCGAGCGACGCAACCGGGTGCGTACGGCAAGCCGGCGATCGACGAGCAGCGCCAGCCGGTCCGACGCCGTCGTCGGCTCGGCAGGCAGCTGCGGCCGAACGTGCGCGAGCAGGGTGATCAGCGGGCTGGCCGGATCACCCGCAACGACCTTCGGTCCCGGTGGCTCCGGCGCCCAGGCCCCCGCGCGGTCGCGGGTGATGGTCGCAATGTCGATCAGCCCGGCCAGCACCCGCACGGTGCCGACTTGACGGTCCGCACGCAGGGTGTATCGCCCGGCGAGGAGCTGTTCCGGCCAGCCTGACCGGAGAAGGTGGGACTGCACAATGATCACGGTAGATGGATGCTGCCACAGTTTGCCGCCGTCGAATGTGGTACTCGCGGCCAGAGTCTGGGCCACCGATCGGTCGAGGGCGAGTTCAGTGGCGCCTTCCCGCCGGTCGGCCGCCCGGCCACGACAGGAATCTGACACCTCGAGAGTGACCCGCCAACGGTCTATCGCCGCCGCTGCCGGCTGTGGGTGACCGGACATAGCAGGCGAAATTGGCTATCGTGTTGAGGTGATACTCAGTCGGCTGCTCTACGCCAGCGTGAAGAATCCCTTGCCGTCCGGTGAGATCTTCGACATTCATCTGCAGGCACAGCGGAACAACGCCCGCGACGGGCTGACCGGGGTTCTGCTGTTCAATCGCTCATATTTCGTGCAGCTGCTGGAAGGCGAGCGGGTGACGGTGACCGCCGCCTTCGCCCGGATCGCCGCCGACGAGCGGCATAAGGACGTGTGCCTGCTGCGCGTGGATGACATCACCGAACGCGACTATCCAGATTGGTCAATGGGACTTCTGGATGCGGCGTCACCGTCGGTCCAGGCAGTCTTGAAAGAAGCGTCGCCAGACAGAGAATTCACACCGGCGACGTTGGCCGGTGACACAGCACTCGCGATGATGCGCCGGCTCCAGTCGGTGCCGATGGCACGATAGACATCACGCTCTCCGTACGCGCTCGAACAAGCCCCGCAGTTCGGTGCCGCCGGCCTGTCGGCGAGACCGTTCGAGCAGCGCCAGAATGGTCTGCTCGAGCTCTGCCGACGTGCGGACGTGCTGCGGCGCGATGCGTTCGGCCGTGAGGAGTAACCGGATCGCCTCGCGGTCCTGACCGCCGACGCGGGCCAGCGCCCGAGCGGAGTCTGCGTAGTAGAAGACCTGACGGACACTCACCGGGATCGCCGTCGGATCGGTCCGCCGGGCGATCGCTACCACCGCAGCCGGATCGCCGTCGTCGACCTCGATGCTCATCCGCCAGATGTTCACATTGGTGGGGCCGAAGTACATGCTCATGGTGTCGGTCTCGCCGGTCCGCCGGGACAGCGCCGCTGCCTCGGTCAGCCAGTCCCGGCTGTCCTCCAGCCGCTGCCGGCGCTGGCTGGACAACGCGGCGACCAGGAACAGCGAGCCGAGCACCTCCGGTGCGCCCGGCAGGGCGAGATGGCGGCTCAGCTCATCGGTCGCCCGCTCGGCGATCGTCTGCCCCCGCTGGTACGACCCGCATGCCGTCGCGGCCCGGGCCAGCGCGTACGCGGCATGTCCCCGCAGGACCGGGTCGCCGGTGGCGTCCGCCGCGTCGCGACACCGCTCCGCGCTCAGCCAGGCATCCGCGGGCTGCCCCAGATTGCGCAGCACCGAAGAAGCGTCAGAGGTGGCCTCGCAGAGCAGCCGCAGCGCCTCGCGCTGATGCGGGCCGGCCGTCTCGGTGTGCAAGTCACGCAGCAGGTCAGGCAGCAGCCGTGCCGCACCGGCATAGTCACACGCCTGATGCAGCGCATCGATCAGGGTCACGCTCCGACGCAACTCGGCCAGCGGCGGTGCGGACCCGGCGGGCGGCTCAGTCAGGTCGATATCGATGAGCGCCCGGCGCAGGTCGAGCACACCGGCCCGTGCCGCCGCGGTGGTCCGGTCCGGAGCCGGCACCCCCGTGCCGGCCAACTCGTCCTGCGCACAGTCCAGCGCACCCGCGATGGCCGCCAGCATGAACCGGTTGTTCGCCGCCTGCAGCCCCCGTTCGATCCGGCTCCAGGTGGCGTGCGACACGCCGGCCCGGCTGGCGGCGTACCGGATACTCCAACCGCGCAGCAAGCGGCGCCCGCGAATCCGCTCGCCCACCGCCCGATCCGCGCTCCGTTGGATAGCCATGCGACCGACAGTAATGCCGGTGGAGGACCCACTGGTCCAACCCTGTACCAGCCCTCGGTGACCACTCGCGCGAGCAAGCGGATCTCCACTATGGTCGTGAGCTGCGGAAGCGACGGGACTCGCCGGACTCCTGAGCAGTGCCGGGCGTGATTTAACCGACCGCGGTGTGTGCCTTGTCGTCGACGGCCAGCGCGGCGATCAGGTCCTCGCGGGCGCGAGCCACCCGAGACCGGATGGTGCCGACCGGGCAGCCGCACGCCGCTGCGGCTTCGGCGTAGGAGAGGCCGGCGAGCTGGGTGAGCTGGAACGCCTCCCGCCGCTGCGGCTCGAGGCGCTGCAGAAGGTCGGTGAGGGCATGCTGCTCATCGAACCGGTGTCGCTCGCGCGGCCCCGAGAAGCGTGCACCGGGAAGAACGGCGTCCTGGTCTGCGGGCAGGGCGACCAGGCGGGGTCGGCACATCGCCGTCCGGACCTGGTCGGCGGCGACCCGGCGAGCGATCGCGAACAACCAGGTGCGTACGGAAGCACGCCCGGCGAAGGAGGGCAGCGCGCGGATGGCCCGCAGGTAGGTCTCCTGGGTGAGGTCCGCGACGTCCGCGGGTGCGCACAGCCGGGTGAGGAAGCGGGTGACGTCCTGCTGAGTGGCGCGGACCAGGCGGGTCAGGGCGTCCTGATCGCCGCGTGCGCCCGCAGCGGCGAGCGCGGTGAGGGTGTCGGGCGAGGCGGGGTGCTGGTCCGGCATGGCTTCGACGATCCGCGAGCCGGCTCGATTCCGGGTCGATCCGGGGTCGAGGCGAGCTCCGTCGGTGTGCGCCTCGTGTCCAGGCGGACCAGCCGTCGTACGCGGGCTAGGCTCGGCTGGTATGACGACTCTCGGTGTGGTCTTTCGCCCGCAGAACCCGCCCGAACGCCTCCGATCCGTCGCCCGTGCCGCCGATGAGGCCGGCCTTGACCAGCTGTGGCTCTGGGAGGACTGCTTCCTCGAGAGTGGGATCGCCACCGCCGCCGCGGCTCTCGCCTGGACTGACCGGCTGGCCGTGGGGATCGGCCTGCTCCCGGTGCCGTTCCGCAACGCCGCGGTGCTCGGCATGGAGGCCGCCACGCTGCACCGGCTCTTCCCCGGCCGGGCCATCCTGACCCTCGGCCACGGCGTCCAGGATTGGATGGGCCAGGTCGGCGCCCGGGTCGCCTCCCCTCTGACCCTGCTGCGCGAACACATCGAGGCGTTGCGGTCGCTGCTTGCCGGCGAAACAGTGACCACCGCGGGTCGGTATGTTCAGCTCGACAGGGTCAAACTGGACTATCCGCCGGCGACGACGACCCCGATCTATGCGGGTGCGACCGGACCGAAAACGCGTGCGCTTGCCTGTGAAGTGGCCGACGGAATCCTGCTGACCGCCGGCACGACCACCGACGAGGTGGCGGCCGCCAGGCCGTTGGCTCAAGCCATCACGGTCTACGTGTATGCGGCGACCGGGCCGGACGCCGCAGCCCGCATGGCCCGAGAGCTCGAGTTCTGGGGTGAATCGCACAAGGTTGGTGTCACGGCTGTCGGCACCGCCGCCGATATCGCCGACGTCGTGCAGCGCTACCGAGCCGCCGGGGCCGACGCGGTGATTCTGCAACCCACTGCCGACGAACCCGACCTTGAAGCTTTCGTACGGTTCACCGCGCAGGAAGTTGGCCCGTTGGTGCGCTGACCTCGGGGCGGGACGCCTGCCACATGTCTCGGGTCAGCTCGTACTCGACCTCGCCCTGTTCCGAGCCCGGCAGCGGTTCCTCCCACCGCGGGTGGAAGGTGCGCACGTAGCGCATGCCGAGCGCCTGCATGACACCGCGCGAACCCGCGTTGACCGCCATGGTCTGGGCGATGACCCGCTCCTGCCCGATCGTGTCGAAGGCGTGGCGCAGCAGCGCGGTGGACGCCTCGCTGGCCAGGCCGAGCCGCCAGAACCGGCGGACGAGACGGTAGCCGAGGTCGCAGATGGCCGGGTCGCGGGGCTGGTCCGGGCCATGGGCGGGCGGCAACATCAACAGGCCCACGAATTCGCCCGCCTGCTCGTCGTCCGGGGCGTGAGACCCCCGTCGGCCGCCCGCCGTGCCGAAGGCGATCCAATAGCCGAGCCCGTCCGCTGCGCGGCCGAGCGCCATCCGTTCGGTGTGCGACTCGGCTACCTCGGCGCGGGAGCGGGCGCGGCCGTAGAGGAAGCGGAGCACTTCGGGGTCAGCGTCGAGGTCGACTTCCAGGTCGAGGTGACGGTCTGCCAGGGGGACGAGCAGCAGGCGATCTGTACGAAGCACAGGTTGCGGCACGATCAGCACCGTCGCATGCGGCACCTGGGGCGTGCCACCGATTTCGGATGAGCCCGTCAGTTGTCGGACTCCGCGCCGGACAGCGCGGGCGAGGCACTGGGCGCGCCGACACTGCCGCTGGCGGAGCCGCGAACCGGATCGTTCAGGACGCTGTGCAGGGTGGCCACGGGGGCGGGCCGGTGGAAGTGGTAGCCCTGGGCGAAGTCGCAGCCCAGCGCCTGCAAGCGGTGCGCTTGCGTGCCGGTCTCGACGGCCTCGGCGATGGTGCGCAGGCCGAGGCTCGTGGCTAGCTGCACGATGGCGCGGATGAAGGCGATGTCGCGGGGATTGCCGGTCTCCAGCTGCCCGGTGGTGAAGGAGCCGTCCATCTTGAGGATGTCGACCGGCAGCTGGCGCAGGTAGGACAGCGACGAGTAGCCCGTGCCGAAGTCGTCGATGGCGATGCGGATCCCGCGTTCGCGCAGACTTTCCAGCTGCGCGATGACGGTGGCGGCGTCGGCAACGGTGGTGACCAGCACCGTTTCGGTGATCTCCACGATCAGTGCCGCGCCCGGCAGGCCCGACTCAGCCACCAGCTCGAGAACCCGGCTGGCGAACGCCGGGTCGCGCAACTGCTGGGCGGAGACATTCACCGTGCAGGGCACGCCGTGCTGGGCGTACCAGCCGGCCAGGTCGGCGCAGACCTGCCGCAACACCCAGTCGCCGATGCCGACGATGGCGCCGCTCTGCTCGGCCAGGGGAATGAACCGGGCCGGGGAGACGAAGCTGCCGTCCGGGCGGATCCAGCGCAGCAATGCTTCGGTGGCGGCGACCCGGCCGGTCGTCAGGTCGACGATCGGCTGGTAGTACATGGTGAACTCGCCGGCGGCCAGCGCGTGCCGCAGCTCGGCGACCATGCGGGTGTTCTCCAGCCGGTCCGCGTGCAGCGCTGCGTCGTAGACGACGATCTGGTTGCCGCCGGTGGCGCGGGCCGCGTCCAGCGCCACATCGGCCTCACGCAGAACATCGCCGGCGTTGATCCGGCCGTGCCACGCGCGCATGCCGATGCTGGCGGTGAGGTGACCTTCCCCGCCGGGCACCGGGTACGGCGCACCGAGCGACTGCTGGGTACGTTCGGCGAGCTGCATGCCCCCGGCGGCGTCGGCGTGCAGCAGGACGGCGAACTCGTCGCCGCCCAGGCGCATCACCTGCGCTGAGCCGGTGCTGGCGCGCAGTCGGTTGGCGGCCTCGCGCAGAATGTCGTCGCCGGCCTGGTGGCCGAAGCTGTCATTGAGGGCGCGGAAGCCGTCCAGGTCGATCAGCAGCAGGGCGGCGGCATCGGCGTGCCGGCCCGTCTCGAGCCGTTCCCGCAGCAGCGTCATGGTGCCCAGTCCGGTCAGCGGGTCCTGGCGGACGCGCCGGCCGAGCAGGGTCGCCACCAGGCTCAGCCGGATCACCAGCAACGTGGCGATGCCGGAGAGCAGGATGACCGGCATGGCGATGTGCAGGAAGGAGACACTGTCGTGGTGGCGCAACTCCGCGGTGAGCGTGTACGCGGCCAGCGCCCCACAGGTGACGACCAGCAACACGTACAGGGCGAGCCGTACCGGCGACACCGAGGCTGGTTTTGCCGGCACCTGCCCGGCGGTGCGCGCCATCGACGGGTGCAACGCGCCGGCGCCGACCAGCACCAGCGCCGTGGTCCAGCCGAGCATCGAGACCGTGGACATGCCCGAGCCGCCGCCGTCGGCGCGTTCGATCCAGCGCACCATGCCGGCCAGGACCACACCGACGGAGCCGGCGGACAGCAGGGCGTAGGCGCGCGTACGGATGCGGCTGACCAGTGCGACCCGGACCGTGAGCACCAGCACCACAAGGTCGCCCAGGGTCAGCGCCAGTGAGCTGACCAGGTCCCAGCCGCGGTAGTAGCCGGCGAAGAGCAGCGGTTCGATGATGAGGGCCCACCACCACATCGCTGCGCCCAATGCCACGATGGCGACGTCGACCGAGGCGGCGCGACGCAGTCCTTGGCGCACCCAGCAGGCCATGCCGAGCGCGAGGAGCGGCCCGCGCAGGTGTGACAGCAGCAACGCCGCCCACTCCAGGCGCCCGGTGCCGCCGTCCAGCACGTGCAGGAGATTGCCGAGCAGAGCGGCGCCGACCGCACCGGCGGTGAGATACCACGGCAGCGGCCAGCGCGGCCGGTGCCAGCGGATACCCACCAGCATTGCCGTCACCGACGCCAGCGCCAGGGGTGTCAGTACGGCGTACACGGCCGGACCGGTCAGCGGCAGCATGGTGAGGCTGCCCAGGGCGCCGCCGGCCAGGAACCAGCGGTGCGCCGGCCAGCGTGGGCGCGACAGCTTGCGCCGAGACGGGCCGGGAGTGTCCACGTTTCCTGTGTACCGGTCCGCGGTGGTGCGGTCGGTTGCCGGAGGGAAGCCGTTGCGGTGCAGGAGTCGTCCGAGCAGTTTGGTCATGACAGGCCTCGCGAGCCCGACCCCTTGGCCCGGTACATCGCCTCGTCGGCGGCGCGCAGCAGCGCTTCGGCGTCGTAGCCGACCTCGTCGGTGAGCGCGACTCCGAAGCTGGAGCCCGCGACGAGGCGGGTGCCGCCGATGTCGAAGGGCGGGGCGAGTGTCTGGGCCAGGTGCCGTGTCACGGCCCGCGCCTCCCGCGGCCCCGGCAGCTCTTCGCAGAGCACGACGAACTCGTCACCGCCCAGCCGGGCCAGCAGGTCAGCAGGCCGGATCGCCCCGGCCAGCCGCTGCGCCACCCCGATCAGCAGGGCGTCGCCGACGTCATGGCCGTACGTGTCGTTGACCGCCTTGAACTTGTCCAGGTCGGCGAAGATCACTCCCACCGAGCCGCCGGTGCTTTGCGCGTGGGCGACCGCCTGCTCGAGCCGCTCCATGAAGAGCGCACGGTTCGCCAGCCGCGTCAGCGGGTCACGGTTCGCCTGGTCACTGACCCGCTCGAACAGCAGCGCCTTGGATATGACGAGGGCGGCCAGGTCGGCGAGGTGCCGCAGCAGGGCATCGGCTTCGCTATCGACCGGCGGGGCGCCGCGGACCGCCAGGAGCCCCAGTTCTTTGCCGCCGGCGCTGAGCCTGAGCACCCGTACCCCCGGGGTTGCCGGGTCGAGACCGGTGAGCCCCGTACCGGCGATTGCGGCCACCGGGAACTCTGCCCCGCGCTGCAGGTAGACGGCGGTGCCCTCGACCGGCACCTCGGCGGTGACGATCCGCGCGATGGCCGGCACCACCTCGGTCAGGTCGAGCATGCCGACCAGCTGAGCGGTCAGCTCGTGCAGCCGATGCAGCTGCTGCAGCTGGGCGTGGGTACGACGTTGCAGCCGCCCGTTCTCCACGGCGAGGGCGACCCGCGTGGCGACGGCCCGCAGCTCGAGCGCGTCGGCGCTGTCGAACGGCGCTTCGGTGCGGCGGATGAGGAGCATGTAGCCCAGAGTTTCGTCGCCGGTGGCGAGCCGCGCCCAGACGACGTGGCGCGGATCGTAGGCGGCCAGCCAGGACGGCACCGGGACGCGGTCCACGGCGCCGGCAATCAGCGGTGCGGCTCCGGTGGTGGCCGGCATGCCGGGTGGGAGTTCGGCCGCGTCGGCGGTGAGGTCGTGCGCCGGAACACCCCAGGAACCGGCCAGCTCGGTGCGACCGTCGCGAACCAGCCAGAACAGGGCGATGTCGGCGGCGAACAGCTCGGCCACCTCGCCGGCGGCCCGGGCGAAGATGTCATCGACGTCGGTGAGCTGCCCGAGCACGCTGACCACCTGGGCGAGGCGGGTGGCGCGGGAGAGTGCCCGCGCCGACGTGGTCTGTGACGCGGTGATCTGGGCGCGCAGCCGTTGTACCTCCGTGCGGAGCTGATCCAGTTCCAGGCTGTCGGTGCCCAGGACGGCATCCGGGATCGTGTCGGTCATCAGAACGCCAGCACCGCGACGGTGGCGTTGTGGAATCCGCTCGAACCGGTGACCCGGGCGAATTCCCCGTACGTGAAGAAGCCGCCGGCCGGCGCCCCGGCCAGGGCCGCCGACACCGCCTTCGCCTCCGTGGTCACGCGGTCGCCGAACAGCGCTGTTCGCGCTGTGCAGCTGAACACCAGCGCGCCGCGCGGCGGCCCGCTGAGCTGGGCGACGGCCGCGGCCGTCGCTTGCCGGGCGGCGTCGATGAGCTCGTCGAACCCGCTCTCCATGATCTGGACGACCGAGTAGTCGCTGACGTAGCCGAACATCACCAGACCACCCTCGGGCGTGCAGTCGAGGATGTGCCGGACGTCGAAGCGCCCGGACGCGTTCGGCAATCCCAACGGTCGGTCCATGACGAGCCCGCCGAAGGCCATTCCGGCCTGGTCCCGGGGGTCGCAGCCGCGCATTTCCAGGTAGGCCTCGCGGGCCGGCCGTCCGTCGATCTCATGGATGATGTTGCCCTCGGCCCGGGTGACGATCATGGTCTCGCCGGTGGGGCGCCAGCCATGCTCGGTGGCGACTCCCACCGGGTCGGGCGAGTTGAACCAGACGGCGACGACGCCGTTGCGCAGCACCCGGCCCTCGGCGAACTGATAGGTCTGCTCCATCCGGAGCGGCTCGGCAGCCGCACCACCGACGATCGGCACGAGGGCGCCAGCGACCGCGTACGCGCCGCGCAGCACCTCGCGTTGATCACCGGCGAGGCCGTCAGAAAGCACCATCAGGACCGAATGCGGGTGTGCGGTGCCTGCCTGCGCACGGGCTGCCTCGGCGGCGCGGCGGCAGGCACCAGCGATGTCAGCGCCCAACGGCTCCTCGGCTGCGACCCCGATCGAGGCACCCTGCGCCGGCACATAGGTGGCGACGCAACCCGACCGCACGTGGCCGGCGGTGGTGAACGACGCGTACGACGAACAACCCACCACCGTCGCCGCACCCGCGGCCGCTTGTGCCGCAGAGAGCACGGCGTGCGGGTCCTGGTCAAAGGTGGGGAAGACGACCACGAGGTCACCTGCGGCCGGCACCCGTCCGCCCAGGGCCGCCGTGACGGCCTCGGCCGCAGCCGTTGCCGCGTCGTCGGCAAGACTCTGCCCCGTCCCGAGGGGAGACACCCCGGCCCCGATCACGTTCATCACCGGCTCCGTCACGACGACAGGTCGACCTTCTGACACCCCATCGGCAGGCCGGCAGCCAGGCTGAGCGACTCTCGTTAGGGTCATGCCATGGGTGCTGAGGGGCTGGGCTGGGTGTCGGCGCGGGAGGCCGCCGCTGAGCGGGAAGCGGGAACGTCGTTCGACCTGTCCGACTGCGTCCGCGAGCCGATTCACCGCCTGGGCGGCGTGCAGTCGTACGGCGCGCTGGTGGCGGTGCAGGAGGAGCGCATCGCCGTCGTGAGCGCCAATGCGGAAGCCGTTCTCGGCGTGGCCGACCTGCCCGGAGCGCCGGTGGAGCGCTTGTTGACCGCTGCTCAGGCGGCGGCGCTGGACCAACTGGTCGATGCCGACACGGGGCAGACGGCGATGCTGCCGGTCGAGATCGCCGCCGATGCGGGGCCACGGCCATTCGATGTGACGGTGCACCGGGCCGACGGCATGCTGGTGCTGGAGTTCGAGCCGGCGCCGGTGAAGCAGACAGTGACCGACTTCTTCGCACCGATCCAACACGCACTCGTCCGGCTGCAGCGTGCGTCGACCGTGCTGGAAGCCTGTGCCGCGGCGGTGCGGGAAGTTCGGGCGATCACCGGCTACGACCGGGTGGTCGCGTACCGGTTCGAATCGACGGACGGGCCCGGCGAGGTGATCGCCGAAGAGGTGGCCGCCGATCGGGAACCGTGGCTGGGTCTCTGGTTCCCGGCGACGGACATTCCGCCGCAGGCGCGCCGGTTGTACGAGCGCAACTGGATCCGGGTCATCGCGGACGTGGATGACGAGACGTCTCGGCTCGTGCCCGAGGTGTTGCCCGAAACTGGCGAGCCGCTGGACCTGTCGCTGTCGGTGCTGCGGACGGTGTCGCCCTTTCACCTCGAATACCTGCGCAACATCGACGTGACCTCGTCGATGTCCGTCTCGCTGCTGTCGGACGGCCAGTTGTGGGGGCTGATCGCCTGCCACGGTCGGGCGGCGAAGGCATTGAGTCCGCAGACCCGGGCCGCCTGCGAGTTCTTCGGCGTCGCCTTGTCGCTGCATCTGGCCGCGCTGCGGGAGCGCGACGATGTCGCCGCCCGGGACCGGTCGCGGGCGTTGATCGCGCGCCTGCTCGAACGCCTCTCCGCGCAAGCGTCGATTTCCTGGCCGGACGTCCCGCAGGGGATGGAAGCGGTGGTCGAGTGCGACGCGGTCGTCGTGCGCATCGGCGGGACCTCGGTGGTGCACGGCGTCGATCCCGGCCCGGAAGTGCTGGATCGTGTGCTGGCCGCATTGCCGTGCGAGGGCGACGTGTGGCACAGCGATCGGCTGGGGGAGGACCTGCCGGAACTGGCGGGGCGCAGCGGCCCGTTCGCTGGTGCGCTGGTGCTGCCCGCCGGCACCGACGGCGACTGCATCGTGTGGCTGCGCGGGGAGCGTACGGTGTCCCGGCGCTGGGCTGCCGATCCGCGCCAGGCCGTCGTCCTGGGCCCGCACGGCCAGCGGTTGACGCCGCGCGGTTCCACCGCCGTCTTCCTGGCGTCGGTGCGGGGCCGGAGCCAGCCCTGGTCGGCAACGGATGCGGCGATGGCCGTGGAGCTGGGTCGGGCGATCCTCGGCATCGCGGTGCGGCAGGCGCAGCAGCTGACCGCGCTCAACCTCGAGCTGCGCCGGAGCAACATCGACCTGGATTCGTTCGCGCATGCGGCGGCCCACGACCTGAAGGAGCCGCTGCGCGGGATCGCCAACACGGCGACGTTCATCGTCGAGGACGCCGCTGCGGAGATGGACGCGGTCACCCTGCGTCGGCTGGATTCCATTCAGCGGCTGGCGACCCGGATGGACGAGCTGCTCAACGCATTGCTGTATTACGCCCGGCTGGGGCGTACGGAGCTGCGGCGGGAGCCGGTCAACCTGCGTGCCGCGGTGCAGCGGGCGCTCGAGGTGGCGGGTCCGCGGTTGCGGGAGTCGGAAGTGTCTGTCGACCTGCCCGCTCCGGCGGTGCTGGTGTCGGCCGATCCGATCCTCTTCGACCAGGTGCTTGTCAACCTGCTGGTGAACTCGGCGAAGTATGCCCGCCCGGGCGGTGGTGGCCGGGTCGTTGTCGGCCGGTCGGTGGTGGCCGACCCGTCAGGTGCGCACTGCGAAGCCGTTTTCGTCCAGGACGACGGGATCGGCATGCCCGCACACCTGCGGGAGCAGGCCTTCCAGCTGTTCCGGCGGCTGCACCCGGTGGCGGGTCGCGACGGGTCGGGTGCGGGCCTCGCGATTGTGCGGCGGATCGTGGAACGGCACGGCGGTCAGGTGTGGGCCGCGGAGTCGGCGGGCGGCGGCACGACCGTCTGGGCGACCTTCGGCACGGACGGTCGGGACAACCAGTAGTCGAGCGTCTGACTGAGCACGCTCTGGAACAGCGAGAAATTGATGGGTTTGTAGATGTAGCTGTCGGCACCGGCCTGGTAGCAGGCTTCGGCTTCGGCCTGGTTCTCCGAGGAGGTGAAGACGACCAGGGTGAGGTCGCCGAGGTCGGCGTGTGCCCGTACCTGCCGGATGACCTCCAGGCCGCCCTCGCCCGGCATGTTGAGGTCGAGCAGGACGAGGCGGGGCCGCTCGGCGTCCGGAGCGGTGAGCCGGGGCAGGACCTGGGAGCCGGAGTGCAGGAATTCGAGCCGCAGCTGCGGGTGGGAGCGGCTGATCGCGCGGTGGACCGCTTCGACGTCCTCGTCGGAGTCTTCGACGACCAGGATGAGGTGCTCGGTCGGTGCGGTCACGGGGTCACTCCCTTGCGCGGATCGCCAGGACGGCGATGTCGTCGGCTCCACCGGTGCCGTGCGCGGCCGACGCCTGGCTCAGCTCGTCGACCAGCGTGTCGACCGGCACCTCGTGGAGTGCCTCCAATGCTTTCCCCAGTTGCTCGGCTTCGAACATGCGGCCGTCGGCGTCGCGGCTCTCGGTGAGCCCGTCGGTGAACATCAGCAGTGTGTCGCCCAGCGTCAACACCAGGTCGGACCGGCCGAATTTCGGTGCGGCGAGCACCCCGAGCGGCACGCCTCCGCCGCGCCCCGGGCGGGCCCCGGCGCTCCGGCTCTGCAGGATCGGGACGGGGTGACCCGCCGATGTCCACTCCACGGCGAGCCCTTCGGCGGTGAACCGGCAGAGAGCGATCGCCGCGGTGACGAACCGCCACGAACCGTCGAGGCGGAGCCGGGCATTGAGCGCAGTGAGCGCCTGGACCGGTGACAGGCCTTCCTGGAGCAGGGCGGCCAGAGTGTGCCGGGACATTCCAGTCAGCGCCGCAGCGTCGACCCCGCGCCCACACACGTCGCCGATCAGGGCGGCCAGGGAACCGTCGGGCCGGATCACCACGTCGTAGAAATCACCGCCGACCTCGAGGACCCGGTCACCGACCCGGTAGGACGCTGCCAAGGACACGCCGTCGACCTGGGGCAATGTGGACGGGAGCAGGTGCTGCTGCATGGTGACCACCTCGCGGCGGCGCTGTTCATACAGCGTGCCGTTGTCGATAGCCAGTGCAGCCCGGGCGGCGAGGTCGCGCCGGAAGGTGGCGGGTGGAATCTGCTCGTCGCTGCGGTCGAACAGCAGGACCATCACCCCGATGACCCGACCTCGCGCCCGCAGCACTTCGAGCGTGACGACTCGGGTCGCCAGGACCGTCGCGTCGGCGTCGTCCGCCCGCGCCGGCGCACCGCTGACTGCCTGAGCCACCAGAAGATCCAGGCGCCTGACCACCCCCTGGTCGGCCAGCAAGCCGGACAATCGGCGCATGTCCACGTGTACGGAGCTCTGCATGCGTAACACACCGTCGTCGTACGCGTAGACGAGGCAACCTTCGGCGATGGCCGGAACCGCCATCCGCGGCACCCGGTACATCGTCTGGGTGGTGTCGAGCACCGCGTCCATCTGGAGCGACGCCTCCGCCAGTAATGCGTCGCGGACCTGCTGCTGATGCGCGGTACGGGTGGCGGCGAGCCGGTGCACGGCTGCCCGGGTGACCTCGATGACCTGGACCAGGCACGTGGACACGAAGGCCACGTCGGCGTGGTTGTCGACGGCTACCAGGAAAATTCCGTGCGGCTCACGTCCGGCGTCGAGCCGGGCCACGAGCACCTGCGTGACACCTTCCGCCCGGAGCTGCTCGGCACCGGCGCCGGTGGGTTCGACGACCCGGACGGCGTCCTCCGTCGTCGGCGCGGCGAGGTGCTCCGCAAGGGTCCGGAATTGCCCTTCCAGGGGTAGTCCCGCCCAGCGATGGAGGGCGACGCTCCCGTCTGCCGCATACCGGATGCCCCAGGCGGCGTGGACGCCGGGAAGAGCTTGCAGCGCGGGAAGTACCAGTGCGGCCAGGTCCTCGCGGGATTCGATCTCCGCGACGGCTCGCCACAGGTGGTGCAGCGTGCCTGCCCACCGTGCTTCAGCCCCCTTCAAGCCACCACCTCCGCGACGAATTATCGCCCAGATGCTTGTCCTATGGCAAAGATCTGGCCGCGGCAACGCCGCACGCCCGGTACAAGAGTTTCGCACCGGGCGTGCCTGCACTGCAGGTGATGCGCTAGACCGCGACCGCAAGTCGCCGGCGCTCCGCTGCCGCGGCGATGAAGTAGCCCGCGGCGCCGGCCAGGGCGAGCAGGGCGTACATCCCGGTCAGGCCGAGGAAGGCCGCGGCTCCGCCGACGAGGGCGAGGTAGACGCCGAGGGCGTACTGATGCAGATCCCGGCCGATCGTGCCGCCCAGCAGGTAGAGCAGGCCGACGACAAGCGCCGATCCCGTGGGCCACAGCACCGTGCCGACGTGGTGCTCCGCGAGGAAGCCCTCGAGGGAGGTGATGAGCAGGAACAGGGCGGTGAAGCCCACGACCCAGCCGGCACCGGACAGGGTGCCCTGCAGAGCGGCGGTTCCCTCGACGCCACGCTGCGCTTTCATGATCGAGACGCAGGTGACGCCGAGGGCCGCGGCGATGCCGACCGCCAGCAGGATGCCGGGCAGCTGGCCGGGCAGGTCGGTTATCGGATCGCTGCCCGCATCGAGGGCGAGGGCGCCGTACCCCATGAGCCACGCGAGCCCAAACGACGTGTAGCTCGGCCGGTTGTCCGTACGGATGCTCATGCTGTGTTCTCCCTGCTCGTCAACGGGTGCTCAGCGGAGGTCGGCGTCCGGGATCCAGTTGCCGTGAATCCCGGACGGCACCCGGCGGGGCAGTTCGACGGCGGCGACGGTGTCGAGGTTCGAGGCGTCGATGACCAGCAGTTGCGAAGCGTCCGCCCGGGTGTCACTGACGAGGGTGAGCAGGTAGCCGTCATCCTCGCGGGTGCCGCCCTGCGCCGGCACGAACACCGCCTCGCCGGGCATGCGGCGGTCGCCCATCCGCGACACGGTCGTCTGGCCGGTGGCGGAGTCCAGCTTGACGACGGCGTACTCGTCGAGGCCGCCGCCCGGGAAGGCCATGGCGTAGCTGAAGCGGTGGGCTCGGCCGAGGAACTCCTCGTTGATGGTGGGGAACTCGGTGACCAGGTCGTCGACGACGGCTTCGCTCGACTTGCCGGTGGCGAGATCGAGGATCCAGCGGGTGTGCACCGCGCCGCCGTTCGGGGTGCCCAGGTGGCCGGGCGCACCGATGCTGAACTTGTCGGTTACCTCCCAGGCACTGCGGTCGTAGCGCGGGCCTTCGATGACGATGTTGCCGGCGGCATCTTCGTAGGCGTTGCCCACGTGCAGCAGCGCCCCGGCCTCGACCTCGAACCAGGTGACCTCGGTCGAGCCGGTGCGGGGCATGACTCCGATGCGCGGGGTGTAACTGTCGCTCCACGAGAACGGCAGTCCCGGGTTGGTGTGGTCGAAGACGAGCGACATGTCCAGCCACACGACGTGGTTCGTGGTCAGGCCGAAGTCGTGTTGCAGCGTCGGACCGGTGGTGGGGACTCCCACGGCGCGCACGATCTCGCCCGAGCGGTCCGCGACGTAGTAGGTGATGTGCGGCGGGTACGGCGACCAGGAGAAGAAGTGCAGCTCGCCGGTGACTGGGCATTCCTTCGGGTGCGCGGTCATGGCGGTCCGCAGTTTGCCGCCGAAGTCGTAGGGGCCGACGGTGCCGAGGTCTCTGGTCATCTCGAACGGCAGGTTCTGCTCCTGCAGGGCCAGGATGCGGCCACCGTGTTCGATGATGTTGGTGCCGGCGACACTCGCGGTCAGGTCGATGCTGCCGTCCGGGCGGCGGTAAGGGGCGCCGTCCAGGGCCGGGGTCTTCACCCAGGAGTTGCGGTACCACTCGGCCTGCCCGGCACGCAGCCGAACGCCGTGGATCATGCCGGATCCGGCGAACCAGTTCGAGGGGACGACCCCGGGCAGCGGGTTGTGGCTGTTGCGGAAGTAGCGGCCGTCGAGTTCGCGCGGCAGGGTGCCGTGCACGGTCAGCGACGTCGCGCTGATCTCGTCGACGACGGGCTCGAAGTGTGCGTGCAGGTACGGCTTTGCGCTGCTGCCGAGGGACGAGGCGGTGGTGCTGGACATGGCGATTCTCCTTGCGGTGAGTGCGGGACGGTGAGTCAGTGGGAGGGCCGCGGCTGCCGTGGCCGCACCGCCGACAGGGCGGCGGCTAGCAATGCGACGGCTGCGGCGCTGAGCAGGGCGGCGCGATAACCCGCGGCGAGGGCCTCGACCGGGGGAAGGTGGTCCAATGCGGTGGTCCGGGCCGCGGCGATCGCGAGCATCACCGCCAGGCCCACCGCGCCGCCGACCTGGCGGGTGGTGTTGATCAAGCCGCCGGCCACACCGAGGTCGCCCGCGGCCACCCCGGTCGTCGCCGCGGCGGTGAGCTGGACGAACGCGGCACCAATGCCGAGACCGATCAACAGCGACGGGCCCAGCAGCGTACGCAGAAAGGTGCCGTCAGTCCCCGCGGTGCCGAGCCACGCGAGGCCGCCGGCGAGCAGCACCAGCGCGCCGGCCGTGGTCGCCGTGGCCCCTGTTCGGGCGACGACGTGCCGGGTGAGCTGGGCGGCGACGATGTTTGCCAGGGCGAGCGGCAACTGGGTGACGCCGGACTGCAGCGGCGACCAGCCGAGGACCTGCTGCTGATAGAGCGGGAGCACCACGAACAGTCCGACCCACACCATGCCCAGCAGCGTCATGGCGAAGTTGGCCCGGGTGAGGTCGCGGTTGGCGAACAGCCGCAGGGGCAGCAGCGGCGCAGGCTGCCGCCGTTCCACGACGACGAAGGCCGCGAGCAGGGCGGCTGCGCCCAGCACGAGCAGTGCGGTGGTCGCGGTGAGCCAGCCGTTCGTGCCGCCTTGCACCACGGCGTAGGTAGCCAGCACCAGCCCGGCCGTCACCAGCGCGGCGCCGCCGGCGTCGAGAGAACGGCGGGTGCGCGGCGGATCTGCCGGTAGCACCCGCAGCGCCGGCAGCAAAGCGGCGACAGCGAGGGGTACGCCGGCCAGGAAGACCCAGCGCCACCCGAGGGAATCCGTCAGCAGGCCGCCGAGCAGGACCCCCGCCGCGCCACCGGCCGCCGACACCCCACCCCAGACAGCCAGTGCCCGGCCGCGTTCCTCGCGACCGGGGTGCAATCGCAGCAGAAGGGCCAGCGCCGCCGGGGACAGGACAGCCGCGCCGACACCCTGCCCGGCCCGTGCCGCCAGCAGCACTCCGGCTGTCGGAGCAAGTCCCGCAACGATGCTGGAGACGAGGAAGACACCGAGGCCGATGACGTACGTGCGCCGCTGGCCGAGGACGTCGGCGAGGCGCCCGCCAAGCAGCAGGAGGGCGCCGAACGCGAGGACGTACGCGTTGACGACCCAGGTCAGTGCCGCGGGGCCGAGTCCCAGCCCATCCCGCACCGACGGCAGTGCGACGTTGACGATCGAGGTCGACAACAGGACGAGGAACTGAGCGGTGGCGAGGACCGCGACGGCTCGGGGGTGTCGGGCCGTGACTCCCGGGGCGGGGACGCTCGTAGCGAGGGACATGCCGAGCAGTCTTCGATCGACCGGTGCTCAGTTTCCAGGTTCTCAGGTGTCCACGATGGTTCACTACTGCTCAGCGGGAGTTACCTCGGGCGGTAGTTGACGTTGGGAATGATCAGCCCGGTGAGCTCCCCGTCGTCGACCTCCCAGCCCCGCTTGATCGCTTGCGCGGGTATCTGCGTGGCACCCTTCGGCACCAGGTTGTCGTCGACCTCGTACACCCACATGCGGCCCGGGCCCGCGGATGCCGCCGACTCGATGAGTTGGTCCGGCACGTCGATGCCTGCCGTTTCCGCCGCGGCCATTGCCCGCACCTTGAGCTGCAGGAGAGGCGTGACTGTCTGCCAGTCGAGGGCGACCGACAGCGCGAGAGCTTGCTGATAGGCGTCGGCCGCATCCGTGAATCGCTCGGCGGCACGCTGCACGAGTGCCACCTTCGTGAGGACGACCAGCTGCCCTTGGACGTCATCCAGCTCGCCATAAAGGGCGAGGGCCTGGTGGAAGCAGTGCAACGCCTCGTCCTGGTCACCCGCCTCGCGGTAGGCCTCACCCGCATCCGACAACGCCGCGGCAGTGTCGGCGGGACCGGTCCGGCGAGCCTGCTCGACGGCGCGTTCCACGGCTTTGCGTTCACGTCTGCGCACAGATCTCCTTCGGCGGGAATCAAGGTCCAGTGTGGATGAACGGCGCCCAGTCGACCGGGTGACCAGTTCGGCGGAGCTCAGTCAGAGTGTGGTGCAGGGCCGTTGCGGCATGCTCGGCGTCCGGTCGGCCGCCTGCGATCAGCTGTCGGTACACCGCGGTGGCGACATCGGCGGCGTGATGGTCCTGAATGTGCCATTGGGTGGCGATGACATGCCGGTAACCGGCCAGCTGGAGGACTGCCGGAAGGTGCAGGGCCTCGTCGGTGAGCGACCCGCTGCCCAGCATCGTGATGCACGCCGACAGGTAGGCCAGTTCAGCATGCTCCGGCCGCAGGTCGACAAGATCCAGCACGGTGAGCGGTCCGTCGGGCAGCAGCACGCCGGTGCGGGTGGGCTGCTCCGGCTGCGGCCGAGTGTGACCGGCGAGATGCAGCCACGAGTGTTCGTGCATCGCCGCCCGTACGGCTGCCCGGGTCACGTGCGCACCGGTGTGGATGGTGAGCTGGTCGGGTGGCAGGAGCTGGCGGAGACTGTCGAGCTCCCGCCCTACCTCGGGCAGCGGCGGCTGGCCGGGCAGGTGGTCCGCGCCGACAGCCAGCATCCGGGGCGGGCAGGTGGGGCGGGGCAACCGGGCGCGGGTCAGATCAGTCAGGCTGGTGACGTACGAAGGAATGACCCGGTCCGGCAGGTAGTCGCCGGGCACCCCGGCCGCATGCAGGGGCAGAAAGGTCAGCGCTCCGGTCGGGCACCACCACAGCCGGGGCCACGGCTGCCCGTCCGTGGGTGGCCCGGTGATCTCCAACGCGGCGAGCACCGGGAGGGCGACTGCCTCCCACAGCCAGGCGAGGGTGTCGGTCAGCGCGTGCCGGAACCGTTCGCGGGTCAGATAGCCGCCTGGACCGACAGCCTGGGCGGCGTAGGACATCGCCTCCAGGTAGGTGTTGGTCCGCTCGATCAGGTTGTCGAGGTGCAGCGGCACCACCGTGACCCGGTCGGTGACGATCAGCGCGTGGGCGCCCTGCGAAGACTCGTTGACCACCACGACTGGGCCGTTGGCGGCGGCTTCGCGGAGCCGAGCGAACGGCATCGGCGCGAGAAAGTCGGCATACCCGGGCAGCGCGCGGATCTCGGCCAGCGTGTCGTCCCAGACCCGGCCGAGCCGGATGCGTTCCTCGCCGTCGGTGCCCTCGTTGTCCAGGCCCGCACTGGCGACCTGCAGGCGCCCCGCCTGCTCCGGTGCCACTTCGGCGAGTCGGCTCAGGTCCGCCCGCAGGCGCAGCGACTGTCCCCACAGCACGCATCGGCCCCGCTCCAGCAGCTCTACCGCCGCTTCGGGACGACCGAGGTTGACCGCCGCCGAGCAGGCTTCTCGGGCGACATCGCGGACATCCTGCAGCGCCTGCTCCCGGGTCGTCAGGTCCAGCCCGTGCCAGGCCGTCAGGGGCAGCAGCTCCACCGCCGTACGCCAGCCGGCCAACGCCGCATCCGCATCGCCGGTCAGGGCGGCCAAGGTCACCGCGGCGGTGATCCTGGTCGCCGGCCGTGCGGTGGGCAGATCAGCGAGGCGGCGGCGCGTGGCGATCGCCTCCTCGAGGGCCGCGTCGTCCCGGTGGTGCCGATGCTGGTCGAGCAGGACGTTGCCGAGCAGCGCCAGATGTCGGCCCAGCGCCGGATGCCCCGCCGGGGTACGGGCCACCGCGCGGCGAGCGGCATCCGCCGCCTCGGCCAGGTCGCCGGGGTCGTGTGCCGCCGCCCACCGCAGGCTGAGTGCCAGGCCGAGATTCGACAGCTGGATCGCCCGCCGATCATCGGGTTCGCCGGGCGCCCCGACTGCGATCCGGGCGTGCTCGATCGACGTCGCCAGGTCGGCATCCGCTGCGCTGTCCTCATGGCGGGACAGGTGCAGGATGCTCAGGTTCGAGTGCAGGATGGCGGTATGTGGGCTGTTCGGCGGCAGGCCGCCTACAGCCGCCTGGGCTGCCGCCAGCGCCGAACTCAGATCGCCCGGCTCCCGGGTGTGCCGGTGCCGCAGGCGCAGGGTCATCGAGAGGTTCGCCATGCGGCCGGGCCACTGCGGATGGTCCAGTGCGGTCCGGTTCACCGCGTGTCTGAGGTGCCGCAGCGAGTCGTCGAGATCCACGAGTCGGCCCGACCACTCGTACCGGGTGGCTAGCGCATTGCCCATCGCGTCCAGGAGATCCGGCGTCGGTGATCCTGCTGCGGTGAGCTCCCGCAGCACGGCGATGGCCTCGTCCACATCGGCCCAGGTTGCCCGCCGGTGTGCGCGGTTGATCAGCCGTTGCTGGAGCAGCTCGCCCGCAGCGAACCAGACCGGATCGAGCCGAGGAGCCGACCCGTAGGCGGCGCGGGCGGCGTCGATCGCCTCGTCGGCCGTTGCCGGGTCGCCGTCCCACCACAGCACCGCAGGCAGTGGTGACGCATCCGAGCCCGCGCGGTGCCGTCGCCACCGTCCGCGCACCGCGCCATTATGGCATCGATCGGCGGCCTGGAATCATGGCGAGCAACCGGGACCGCTCGAAAGGAGTCCACTGTGCCGGAACCGGAACAGGACGTACCCCATTGCCGCACCACCGCTTTCGAGTGGACCGAGCGGGCGTTTCACCTCGTGGCTGCGGGGACGGTCGTGGTCCGTACCGTGGAGGTCGGGGGTGTGGTGTCGGCAGAGCTGTCCGGACCTTGCCCTAGGTGCGGTCATCACCTCATTGACCGCCAGGTGGGCAGCGCGGTCACCGAGGTGCGCGGCGCGGCGGGTGTCGGCGCCGGACCGCGCTCTGTGGTGTTGGACGTGAGTTGCGGCTGCGGCCGGCCCCACCCCAACGCACCCGAACAGGTGACCGGGTGCGGCGTGGCGTTCCGAGTGCAGCTCACCATGGACGAGGAGCCGGCGTGACCTACCGGCCGACGTTGCCCGACAAGCCGCCGACCCCCGCGGACCTGGCCGAGCGGGACGACTTTCAGCAGCTGGTCCGCGAATCGTTGCCGCGGGTGCAGGCCAGCGCCGAGAAGTGGCGGACCGGTCTGGCCGCATTCATCACCCTGGTCACCACCGGACTCGTGATCAAGGGTCGCGACGTGACCAGCGCGGTGCCGACCGGTTGGCGGATCGCGATCACCGCGTGTGTGGCGATCGGACTGGCGTGCAGCGTGGTCGGCCTGTGGCAAGCGCTGGCAGCCCAGGCCGGCGGCAGGTTCCTGTCGCTCACCCTGGCCGACATCCGCCGCGATCACGGTTCGGTGCAGGCGTTTCGGGTAGCCACCGCTGTCCGGGCCGCGCACCGCCTCGATGTCGCCCGGCGCGCCGTCTGCGCGGGACTGCTGTTCCTGCTGACCGGGGTGGGCCTGTCCTGGTGGGCGCCGCCGGCACCCACCAAGCCGCCGGCGTTCCTGCGGGTAGAACAGGGGAGCGAGACGACGTGCGGCGCGCTGGCCTCCGGCGACGGGCAGCGGCTGCGACTCAAGGTCACCGGCCGCGCCGAGCCCGTCGACATTCCGTACGCCTCGATCACCAACACCGCCGTGGTCGCCGCCTGCTGAGTGTCAGCGTGCGGTGCCCACGACGGAGGTGAAAACCGTGTCCAGGACCTTGTCGGGCAGGAGGCGATAGACCACGCTGGTCAGCCGCGAGTCGCGGCCCACGCGATACCGCGACTTCGGGCTGCGAGCGGTGAGCGCGTCCGCGACGGCGGCCGCGAAGCTTTCCGGCCGGGTGGCACTCGCCTGCGCGCGCCGGTCGTTGCCCGCCAGGAACCGCAGAAATGACTCGCGGTACAGGTTGGCGACCGCCGCCGGTGCACCCTCGAGCGTCTGGTTGCCCACCTCGGACACCTTTCCCCAGATCGGCGTCTTGATCGCACCCGGCTGCACCACGACGACGTGCACGCCGAAGGGGCGCAACTCCCGCCGGAGGGAATCGCTGTAGCCCTCCTTGGCGAACTGCGACGCGGCATAGGCGCCCAGGTACGGGCTGGCGACCCGGCCGAGCCCGGAGCTGACGTTCACGATCCGCCCGCGGGCCGTACGGGTCAGCGGCAAGAACGCCCGGATCATCGCGTGGTGACCGATCAGGTTGGTCTCCAGCTGCTGGCGAAGCTGCTCCGGCGCCACACATTCCAGCGGGGCGGAAACGCAGATGCCGGCATTGTTGATCAGGCCCCACACGCCCCGGTCGCCGACCTCGGCCGTCACCAGTGCCAGGGCCTGCGCGATGGACTCCTCGCTGGTCACATCGAGCATGATCGGGTGCAGTCGGGGTGACGCCGCGGCCCGGAGCGCGTCGGCGTCGGCCGGCCGACGGACACCGGCGAAGACGCGGAAGCCGAGCTGATCCAGCTGGCGGGCGCAGGCGAGACCCAGCCCGCTGGAAGCGCCGGACACGACGACCGCACGGCCCTGCCCGGCGAGCTGCTCAGACAACAGAGGTCCTTTCTCGAGGCGAGTCCGCCGGGAGAGCGGACAGCAAGGTGGTGACGCAGGCGTCCGCGAGCCGCTCGGCGCGGTCCCGGGGCACGATGCCGTCGATGTAGGTGAAATTCCAGAACAGGTGGCCGTGGGTGGTGTTCACGGTGGCGACGAAGGAGCCGGACACGGAGATGCCGGCGATGAACTGCGCGCCGGACAACCGCCACGGGCCGAGCTCGTCCGGGAAGTCGTGGCGGCCGAGGTTGGACAGGCACAGGTTGCCCGGTCCTTGCCGTTCGACCCGGCGGACGAACGGCATACTGCTGGCGACGCTGGCCGGTCCGGCCCAGCGCAGCAGGCTGATCATGGCGAGATGCTCGCCGCGTCGGCGGCGTCGGGCGACGTCTCGGCTGACGGCCCGGGCCGCCGGCCACAGCGCTGCCCCCGGCTGGTAGCCGACGAGCGAGGGGACCGTCGCCACGTAGGCACCTGCCTCATCCGATTCCACCGGGGGAGTCAGGTCACGCCGGAAGTCAATCGGCGAACCGACGATGACGTGCCCGCCTCGGCCGGGGCGGCCCTCCTCGGCGACGGCGGCTGCCATGGCCGCGGCGAGCGCACCGTGCACGGTCGTTGCCTCGCGCCGGCAGGCTTCGGCGAGCGCGTCGACCTGCGCCGGGGACAGCGACCGGTGGAGGAATCCGGTGCGCCGGTCACCGTACGGCACCGGGGTGCTGGCCGTGAGCCGCCGCGGCCGCCACCGCCACCGCGCGAGCTGGTCGCGCAGTTGAGCGGCGACGATGGCGAGAGCGCCGCGCTGGCGGTGCGGAAACATGTCCTCCGGAGCGGGCAGGCTCCGTAACGGGCCCGGTGACGTCGCGCCGGAGCGGTTGTCGTCGGCGATTCGGATCCACTGCTGAAGCAGCGCCAGTGCGGTCGTGCCGTCCGCGATGCAGTGCGCGGCCGTCAGGATGAGGTCCTGCACCGCGTTGCCATAGTCGATGATCACGGCGCGCAGCAGGGGCCCCGTGCCCACGTCGAGCCGGTCGACGAGCTCCCGGTCGTTGATTTCCCGTTGCCAGCTCGTGTCGGCGTCGGACGCGGTGACCCGGCGCAGCGCGATCGGGGCGCCGCACGGCACGAAGGCCACGCCTTGGCCGTCCTCGACGATCGCCACCTGCAGCAGCGGGTGCCGGGCCTGCAGACCGTCGAGCGAACGCCGCGCCAACTCCGGCGGGAACTCGCCGCGCAGCCGCACCCGGGCGACGACGTGCAGCGGGGAGATCTGGTCGGCGATCCAATACCAGCGTTCGAGCGGGCTCAACGCTCTCATGCGCTGCCACCGCCCGGGAACGTCAGGACAGCCGCGTTCTGCCGGTACAACACGGGACCGGGCACCCAGCGGAAGTACGCGTCCCGCAGGCGCCTCGCCAGGGGGCGCTCCGCCTGCTCGATCAGGCTGACCGCGCGGGACGTCTGGACCAGTTGGCGGGTCCGTGCCCGGCGGGTGCGCTCGTACCGGCGCAGCGCCAGCGGGACGTCCGCGGCGGCGACTCCGGCGAGGCTGCGGGCCAGCACGACCGCGTCTTCCATGGCGCTGCCCGCGCCCTGGCCGAGGCTGGTCAGCATCGGGTGGGCGGCATCGCCGAGCAGGGTGACCGGGCCGGCTCCCCACCTGGCGAGGAAGGGCCGGTCCTGGGCGGGGACGCTGATGATCGCCTCGGCGGGCGTGACCCGGATGACCTCGCCGACCTCGTCGGCCCAATCCGCGTACGCTCGCTCGATCTCGGCCTTGTCGCCCTGCCAGCCGCGGGCCGCCGCGGCCGACATGTTCTTCGTGCCCCACCAGTAGGCCCGGCCGTGGCCGATGTCGATGAGGCCGAACCGTTGGCCGGCCCCCCAATAGTGGCGGACCGCCCCGGCGGGCAGCCGGTCGTGGCGGAACGGCACGACGGCCAGCCAGCACACGTAGCCGGGTTCGCGCAGTGGTGTGGGACCGGAGATCCGACTGCGGACCACCGAGTGGAGACCGTCAGCGCCGATGAGTGCGTCGCCGTGCGTTTCGCGGCCGTCCGCGAACGTGACGCGAACGCCGCTGGCGGTGGTCTCGACGTCGGTCACCGTGGCGGCCAGCTCGACCGGCTGTCCGTCGAGGCCCGCCAGCAACGCCTGCTGCAGTTCGGTACGGCCGATGTTGATGCTCGGCGCGCCGAGCCGGTCCCCGATCTCCTTCAACGGCAGCGTCCGGATCTCTCGCCCGTCGCGGGTCAGGAACTCGAACGACTCGATGGCCTGGCCGTGCCGCTCCAACTGCAGGTCGATGCCGAGGGTGGCGAGAGCGGACACCGCATTGCTCATGATCGACAGTCCGGAGCCGGCTGCGGCAAGCTCGGGGGCACGTTCGTAGATCGCCACGTCGACGCCGACCCGGCGCAACGCGACCGCCGCCGTCAACCCGCCGATCCCGGCACCGACGATGATCACCCGGGGCTGGTGCGCGGTCATCGCGAGCTCCATTCGGCGCAGGTGAGATCACGGATGCGTCCGGCGACCGTGGTGATGTGCGGCGGTTCCATCATCTGCAGGTGGTCGCCGGGGACGTCCACCACCTCGACGTGGCCGGTCGTCCAGGTCGACCAGCCGTTCGTCGGGTCGAGGTGCATGCTGCCGACCGCGGAATGGGCGGGCGCGAGCACCGCGGGCAGCGGAGCACTGGCCCGCAGCAGCGTGAGGTCCTGGTCGACCGGAGCCGGCCGGTAGCTGAGCAGCGCCTGCCAGTTGGCCTCGAACACCCCGAACAGGCGGCGCACGTGGGCGGCCGAGCATTCGGCTGGTAGGACACCGGCGTCGACTGCGTGCCGCAGAATGACCTCGAAAGCCTCATCGTCGGTGAGTCCCCGCGGGAAGGTGGCCGTCGCGGCGGCGCCACCGCGTTCGAGCCACAGCAGCTCCCACAGAAACCACTCGAAGAGCAGGTCCCGGTCCACTGCGGGCGGTCCGTCGGCCGTAGGGATGATCGTGTCGAGCAGGATCAGGTTTGCTACTTCCGCGCCCGCAGCCCGCAGCTGCCGGGCCATCTCGAACGCGGCGAACCCACCGAACGACCAGCCACCCAGCGTGTACGGGCCGTCCGGCTGCACTCGCCGAATCGCCTCCAGATAGCTGCGCGCCAGGGTGGGCAGGTCGCGCAGCGGCTCGGTGCCCGGCTCCGTTCCGGCGGCCTGCAGGGCGTACACCGGCTGGTCCGCGGGCAGCGCCTGGGCCAGCCGTACGTAGCACAGCACGTTGCCGCCGATCGGGTGGACGAGGAAGAGCGGTGGCCGGCTGCCCTCGGTCCGGATCGGCACCAGGGGATCGAAGGGGGAGAGTACGCCGTCGCCCCGCAACCGGCCGGCCAGTTCCGCGATGGTCGGAGCCTGCACGAACGCCGAGAGGGGGACATTCAGGCCGTACCGCTTCTCGATCATGACGACCATCCGCATGGCGCTCAGCGACGTGCCGCCGAGGGCGAAGAAGTCGTCGTGCGCGCCCGGGGTGGGCACCCGGAGCAGGTCGGCGACGAGCTCGGCCACGACGCGCTCACACTCGTCGCGTGGCGGCGTGCGCTGCGCCCCGATGGCCGCGGGTGCCAGCGGAGTCTCCCGCAATCGCGCGTCGTCCCGCTTGCCGCTCGGCGTCCGGGGCAACCGGGGCAGCCAGGCGAACCGGGCCGGCACGAGATGCGCGGGCAGCGTCGCGCGCAGGCGACGCCGCACATCGTCCAGGTCTGCTTGCGCTTCGTCGCCTACCAGGAACGCCACCAGATACGTTTCTTCGTCTCGGCGGCGAGCCACCACAGCCACTTCCCGAATGCCGGGGTGGTGCGCGGCGAGGCCCAGAACGGCCAGCTCGACTTCAGCGGGCTCCACTCGGAAGCCGCGAATCTTGACCTGCGTGTCGGCCCGCTCGAGGCAGACGATGTTGCCATCGGGGAGCCGGCGGCCGAGGTCCCCGGTGCGGTAGAGGCGACCGGCGGGGTGCGTCAGGAAGCGTTCGCGGGTCAGGTCCGGCCGGTCCTCGTAACCCTGCGCGAGGCACACGCCGCCCACATAGATCTCACCGCGCGATCCCTCCGGCACCGGACGCAGTTCCGCGTCGAGCAGGTGCACTTCGGCGGAGTCGATAGCGCGCCCGATCGGCGGCAGCGTCGGAAAGCTGTCCGGGTCGCCGCTCATGGTGAAGGCGGTCACGACGTGCGTTTCGGTCGGACCGTACTGATTCTCCAGCAGCGCACCGGGCAGCGCCCGGCACAACCGGCGGATGTCAGCCGTGACCCGCAACTGTTCGCCGGAGGAGATCAACACCCGCAGCTTGTGCGGGTGCAGTGCCAGGGTCTGCGCCGTCTCGGCGAGGTGCTGAAGCGCCACGTACGGCAGGAAGACCCGCTCGACGCCCTCGCGGTCGAGCAGCCGCAGCAGTGCAGGCATGTCCCGCCGCTCGTCCTCGTGCACCAGGCGCAGGGTTCCGCCGCCGCACAGGGTGGAGAAGATCTCCTGGAATGACACGTCGAAGCTGAGCGGTGCGTACTGCAGTGTGGTGCCGCCGACTGCGCCGCTGGCCCGGCCGTTCTGCCAGGTGATGAGGTTGCCCAGCGCGCGATGGGGCATTGCCACGCCCTTGGGTGCACCGGTGGAGCCGGAGGTGAACAGCACGTAGGCCACGCTGTCCGGTGCGATGGCCGGCAGCGGGGGCTGCTCGTCGGCGGGACCGGCCGCGGTCACCGTCTCCGCACTCAGCACGAGGGCCGGATCGTCGACGAGGTGGGCGTGCCGGTCGTGCGCGATGATCCGGGCCGGCCGGGCCACGCCGACCATGGCGGCGAGGCGCTGCGGCGGATAGCTGACGTCGAGGGGAACACAGGCGGCGCCCGCCTTCGCGATGCCGAGCACCGTGGCGATCAACTCCGGCGAACGGTCCATGGCAACGCCGATCCGCGCGCCCGGCGCGGTGCCCAGTGCGATGAGCCGGTGCGCCACGCGGTCTGCAGCCTCGTCCAGCTCCTCGTAGGACCAGAGGGTTTCGCCGCAGGACAGGGCGACTGCCTGCGGGCTCTGCAGCGCCTGGTCCTCGAACCGGCGCACCACGTCCGCGCCGCCGGTGGCGAGGAACGTGAGGTTGGCGGTCTCGTCGGGCCGGTCGACGATCCGGCGCAGAATCTGCAGGAAGTGCCGCCCGAACAGGTCTGCCTGCGCGGCGGTGACCGTGCGGCCATCGCCGTCGATGCGCAGGCTCAGCCGACCGTTGCGCGGGTCGGTGATCGCGTTGACCAGCAGCGGAAAGTTGGTCCGTTCCCAGATCTCAAAGTCGCACAGCTCGACATCCGTGCCCGCCAGCAGGCCGGTGAGCTGGTGGAAGTGGACGAAGTTGAACGCGGTCTGCAGGTCGGTGTGCATCGCGCTGAGCGGGTACCGCCGGTGGGGGTAGCCGGCGCGTTCGTCGTCGAAGACCGCGCGTACGGTGTCGAGCCAACTGCGCCGGTCGGGGCCGAGCCGGACCGGCACCGTGTTGAGGAACAGCCCGGTGAGCCGCTCGGCATCCGGCTCCTCCGGCCGTCCATGGGTGACCAGTCCGGTCACCACATCCGCTGCGCCGGTCAGCAGCCGCAGGGTGAGGCAATGCGCGGCGAACAGGACCGACTTGACGGCCAACGCGTGGACAGCCGCGAAACGGTGCACCGCGCGGTCGAGCCGCGCCGGCAGGGGCACCCGCCGGGTCACGGGTGCGTCGTCGCCCGGCGCCTCGTACGCCCGGAAGCTCTCGAGCGGCACAGGCGCGACATCCTGCAGGCGGTCCCGCCAAAAACGCTGGGTTGCCTCGTCCGCGAGCGCCTGCTGCTCGGCCCGTACGTAGGCGGCCGGAGCTCCGGAGCAGGCCGCCGCGACCGGTTCGACGGCTGCCCCGATCGCGTGCAGGTAGTCCTGCACCAGCTCGCCCACCAGGGTGGCGACGCTCCAACCGTCCAGGATCGCGTGGTGGAAGCTGACCACCAGGTCGACGCTGGTGGGCCGGACATGTGCCCGGATCAGATGCAGCTCGGGTGACTCGAAGCGGTACCGGTGGTGTCGGCGGGCGGCGATATGCTCGGCAATGACCTCGTTCGCTGCCGGCTCCGAATGCGACCGCAGGTCCTGCACGCCCCAGGTTGCCGCGGGCGCGGGGTGGACGACCTGCAGCGGCTCGGAGAAGTCAGCGAGGTGCAGCGAGGACCGCAGGACGGGATGGCGGGCTACCAGCCGCGCGCAGGCCTGCCGGAAGGCGGCTTCGTCCCAGGCCAGCCGGAGCGTGTAGCGGAAGACGTCGTGATAGACGTCCGAGTTGTCCTGCTCGCGGCTGTGGAAGAGCATGCCGAGCTGAAGCCGGGTCATCGGATAGGCGTCCTGCGCCGCCGACAGCCGCGCCCGATCGATGCCCGCGACGAGCGCGAACGGAGCCAGGGACGGACTGGCCTCCGGTGCCGTGCTGGTGACGCAGGTCGCCAGTTCCGCAATGGTGGGCTGGGCGATGAGGTCGGCCAGGGCGAAGTGCAGTCCGCGCTGGGCAGCCGCGGCACGGATGCGCAGCATCAGGATCGAATCGCCGCCCAAGCCGAAGTAGTTGTCGTGGATTCCCACCGTGCCCGTCGCGAGGACGTCGCGCCAAATGGCGGCGAGCGTGGCCTCCACTTCAGTGCGGGGTGGCGCGTCGGCCTCGGCGCCGTCCAGCGCGGGCGCGGGCAGAGCGCGCCGGTCGGCCTTTCCGTTGGGCGTCAGCGGGACACGGTCGATCCGGACGAAGTATGCCGGGATCATGAAGTCGGGCAGGGTGATGGCGAGCTCGGTGCGTAGGCGCAGCGGATCGATGGCGGTGTCGGCGACGTAGTAGCCCACCAGGTGTCGGCCGCGCGCCGCGGTGTGCCGGTCGACGACGACCGCGCCGGTCACCCCGCTCGTCCGGGCCAGAGCGTTCTGCACCTCGCCGAGCTCGACCCGGTTACCGCGGATCTTGACCTGGTCGTCGAGGCGACCCAGATACTCGACGGTCCCGTCGGCGAGCCAGCGTGCCAGGTCGCCCGTGCGGTACATGCGCTCATCCGGCTGGAAGGGATCGGCGACGAACTTCTCCGCGGTCAGCCCGGGTCGGTCGAGGTAGCCGCGCGCGAGCCCGACGCCGGCGATGCACAGCTCCCCGGCGACCCCGACCGGCTGCGGCTGATCGTCGAGGCCGAGCACATAGAGCCGATGGTTGGCGATGGGCCGGCCGATCGGCACCCGGTGCACCGGCTCGGCCGGGCAGTCGAAGAACGAGACGTCGACGGTCGCCTCAGTCGGACCGTAGAGGTTCACCAGCTGCGGTCTTGCCGCACCTGCGAACACCCGGGAGAACCGCTCCACCAGGGCGGGCGGCAGCGCTTCGCCGCTGCAGAAGACATAACGCAGCGACATCGCTTCCGCCCGCCGCTGCGGCGCGCTCTCCAGAAGATCCAAGAACGGACCAAGCATCGATGGTACGAAGTGGAGCACGGTCACGCCCTGCGTGCCGACAGCGTGCAGGATGCGGTCCGGTTCCTTCTCCGCTCCCGGGGGCAGGAAGGTCACCTGGGCACCCTCGATGGCCCACCAGAACAGCTCCCAGACCGACACGTCGAAGGAGCTCGGCGTCTTCTGCAACACGACGTCGCCCGCAGCGATCGGGTAGCGCTGCTGCATCCACGCCAGCCGGTTCACCACCGAATGATGCTCGATCATGACGCCCTTGGGCCGCCCGGTCGACCCGGAGGTGTAAATCACGTACGCGAGGTGGCGCGCGGTCGCGACGTCCTCCGGCTGGGCCAGCGACGCGATCGCCGGCTGCGTAGCCAGGTCGTCTGCTGTCAGGACCGCCCGGGCGGCGCTGTCGGCCAGGAGGAACTCGATGCGGTCGCTCGGATAGCCCGGGTCGATCGGCACGTAGGCCGCGCCCGCTTTCAGCACGCCCAGCAGCGCGATGATCAGCTGGGGACCACGCTCGATCCGCACGGCGACGCGGTCGTCCGGGCGTACGCCGCGCTTCTGCAGCGACAGCGCCACATCGGCGGCGCGCGCGTCCAGGTCCGCGTAGGTGAGGTCGCTGTCCGTCCCGGTGCCGGCGACCGCGAGGCGATCGGGAGTCCGTGCGGCCTGCTCGGCGATCAAGGCGTGCAGGGTCACATCCGATTGGTACGGCGTCCGGGTGTCGTCGTTGCGCTGGACGAGCCGGTCGAGCTCGTCGTCTGCGATCATCGTCAGCTGTCGGACCGGTGTGTGCGGCTCGTCGGCCGCCCGCCGAATCAGCGTCTCGAGGTGCCCCGCAGCGGCCTCGATGGCGAAGTCCGCGTCGAACACGTCGAGCGCGTAATCCAGGTCGACCCGGACGGCGCCGGTGTCGTCGTACTCCCGGACGTACACCGTCAGCACATCCTGGTCGTGTCCGTGCGCCAGCGTGGTTTTCTCCACCGACAATCCCCGAACCTCGTCCGACCGGGATAGTCGCAGATAGGAAACGGTGACATCGAACAGCCGGTGCGGCCCATCCGTTGCGGCCGGCAACGCCCGCAGGACATCGCCGAGTGCCAGCCGTTCGTGACGTTTCGCGGCGACTGTCGCCGTCACGATCTCCGCCGCGCCAGCAGCCATCGATCGGGCGCCGGGCATCGGAACCCGCAGCGGGAGCATATTGGCGAAATGGCCGACTGTCCGCTTTTCCCGGACATTGTGGCGGTTCAAGTGGGCAATTCCCAACACCACTTCTTCGGTACGGTGCACCCGCGTCAGGTAGGTGGACAGCGCCGCGGTCAGAAAGGCGAAGACGGACGGCTGCTGCCGCCGGATCCGGTCGATCAGGTCGCGTTCCAGGAGGAAACTGTGCCGGGCGCTGCGGCGTGCCCCGGCCTCGCCAGCAGCCGGTCTGCGGATCGGAAACAGTGCCGGACGAACATCGGCTAGCGCGTCGCGGAAGAACTCCCGGTCCCGTTCCCATCGGTCCGATCCCTGGTAGTGCGCGTGGTCTGCCACGTGCTCCAGGTAGGAACCGGAGGTGAGCTCAGCAGCCTGACCGGTCTGCGTGACGTGCGCGTAATCGACCAGGATCTGCTGCAGGAGCTGGTGCGCACCCCAGCCGTCGACGATGATGTGGTGCATCGTCGCGTACAGGTGGGTGACCGCGTCGCTCTCGCGCAGCACGGCCAGCTCATAGAGGCGTCCGCCGGCGAGATCGAGCGGGCGGCGGGCCGCTTCCGCCATCCAGGACTGACATGCGGCAGCGGGATCCGCCGCGGCGGAGAAGTCCCGCACGTCGATCCGGGCCGGTTCGTGCTGCTGCCACTGCACCGGCTCGCCATCCCGCTCACCGCACCGGATGGTGAAGGCATCATTGCGCGCGATGGCCCGTCCGCAACATTCCTGTAGCACCGAGACGTCAATATTTCCCGCCAGCCGGGCGGTCGCCCCGACATTGAACCGGGGGAGTCCGGGAGACTGCGAGCTCGCCACCCAGATGTCGCGCTGGTAGGCGGTCAGGGGAAACAGCGAATCGGCGTTCATGGCATCCTCGGAGCTGGTGAGCCGGTCAGCATAAGTGCGTTTACCTGGGGGAAACGCGACATGTCATCCAGTGGACAGTCAGCTGTGGACAGAACCGGCTCAGGGTGTTGTTCCATCGACGACCCTATGCGCGCCGCAGCGGCGGGGGGAACCCCAGGCATTCATCGATCCCCGTGACAGATCCAACAGCCATTCCGAGTGGCTAGCCGAAGAATATTCACGTAGCGTCTCGCCGCTGCTGCCCGGCGAATCGGGCCCTAGCAGCGACAACGTTCGATCAGGCGCGCGGTGTGCGGTGCCGTGCCGGTGCAGCGCGCTCATTTCGGCCGGCTAAACCCACTGTGATCATGGACATGTCGGGTCGTTTCCCGTCAGCAGTGCCGTGCCGCACCGCCGGTGCCGGGTCGATGCGACAGCCCGCGGCGCAGGCCGCGCAGGCGGTCGCCGTTGGCGATCCGGAAGAAGCCGATCCGGCGCAGTGCCAGCAAACCGGCCGTGGCGGTGCCGTCGCTGAAACCGAGCCGGGTGGTCGCATGCTGGACGCCGAGGGTCGGCGGCAGCGTGAACTGCTCCGGCGTGTCGATGCGGGCCACCCGGACCCGGTCGGCACCGATCCAGACCCGCCGCACGTCGGTGAGCGGCTGTCGGCTCAGGTGGCCGGCGAGTCGTGGAACGATGCCACCCATCCACCTTCGCGCCGACCGCTTCCGCCTGGAAAGCGCGATCCGCGTGACGGCAGCCACTCCCGCGGGCAATTGGGCTCTTGACCATCCCATGTGGATCCTCACCCAAGCGACATAGTCCCCGACTCCCTCATAAGGGGGCGAGGTGGCGGGCGCGCAAAGCCGCAGGTGCAGCCAAATGCCCGCCATCGGCCGCTATCCGGGCGGGCTGGTTGATACCTGGAGTTTAATTGTTAAAACTAGCGCTTAATCGGCGTGCGGGTTTCCGCAGCGCAATTTCCGACATTGAATTCCCGGCGGCGGCGCGTATAGTCCATTGTCATCGCTCATTTACCGCATTCCGAGGTGGGGGACATGGATGATTCGGTGGATGACCGCCGGTACCTCGTCGTCGTGAACGACGAAGAGCAGTACTCGGTGTGGCCGGCCGGTGGGGAGTTGCCGCCCGGATGGCGGTCGGTCGGGATGGCCGGAGACCGCGCGGCCTGCCTGGCGCACATCGACGAGGTGTGGACCGATCTTCGCCCTCGTAGCCTGCGAGAATGGCTTGCCGTGCGGGGCTAGAGCGGGTTCGGCGGGCGGCGACGCGGAGCTCGGTCGGGCGGCGGACGTGCGCCGGATGTGCGCGCCAACCAGCGGTGACTTGTCGTCGGCGTCAGCGTGGGACAGGTGACCTGGGTAGGCCCACCCGCCCCGAAGCTACGACATCATTCGTGCGCATCTTCTCGACGATCGCGCATGGTCCAAGAATGCGCACTGTCGACACTCGTTCGGGTCCCCGGCGTCCATTGTTTCCGCGCGCCAAAATGGCTGCGTGAATGCCGGAGAAACGCTTTCGCCCGCCATTTTGCGTAATCCCGAAGGAGGCGCGTTGACCTCGACCAAGGATCGGTACGACACGGTCGCCATCCAGCAGGGTCTGCTCTTCGCGCACCGATACGAGCAGGGCGCGGGCGTGGACGTCCTGCAGGTGGTCTGTGACTGGCCCGAGCCGCTGGACCAGGCGGCGATGACCCGCGCCTGGCAGCACGCGGCCGCCCGGCATGACGTGTTGCGCGCTGCCTTTCGATGGGAACGCACCGAGGTTGCCACCGACGCCGACCCGCCGGGCGAGGCCGCCGGGCCGTGCCACGCGGTCAGCGATGCGATCAGGGTTCCGGTCACCTGGGTCGACACCAGCGCCATGCCGGCCCCGATCGACGAACGAGTGCGCCGATTCCTGCTCGCCGACCGCACCCGCGACTTCGACCCCGCCGAGCCGCCGCTGCTGCGGGTCACCGTGCTCCACCACGAACCCGAGCTGTTCACGATGGTGCTCAGCCTGCACCATGCGATTCTCGACGGCCGTTCCGTCCGGCTGCTGGTCGCCGAGGTGGTGGCTGAGTACGAAGCCTTACGCCAGGGTGTGCCCTGGTCACCGCCGATCCGACGTCCGTACCGAGACTATGTTGCCTGGTGGCGCAGCCGGCCGACCGCCGGCGACCGACTGTTCTGGCAGGCTGAGCTGGCCGGAGCCACGCCGACCGCCCTGCCACTCAGTCCGGCAGAGACGACGCCGCCCCGCTGTCCTGACGCGATCCGTGAGATCACGGCCGACCTGTCGGCAGCCGAGACCAACGCCGTACGCGCGGCAGCCGAGGCGGCCGGCGTCTCGCTCAGCACCCTGGTCACCGCGGCCTGGGCCATCCTGTTGCACCGGTATAGCGGCGACAGCGAGGTGCTCTTCGGCACCACCCGCTCCTGCCGGTACGCCACCGTCAGCGGTGCCGAAGACATGATCGGGATGCTGGTCAACACCGTGCCGCTCCGGCTCACCGTCGACGGTGCCGCCACCGTCCACGCATGGCTCGGCCAGGTACGAGAACGGATCGTCGCTGTCCGGGCGCACCAGCACGCTTCGCTGCCCGAGATCCGCGCACTGAGCGGGCTCCCGACCGAGGTGCCGCTCTTCGACAGCCTGCTCATGTACGACCACCGGGACCTGCACGGCCGGCTCACCGACGCCGATGCCGCCTGGCAGCACCGCCCGGTCCGGGTGCACCGCCACCCCGCCCAGCCGATCACCGTCTGCGTCTTTGGCGAGCCCCAGCTGCGGGTGCTGCTCTACCACGATCGGCGTCGCCTCACCGATGCGCTGGCTGACCGGATGCTGCGGCAGTTCCGCACGTTGCTGCTAGCCCTCGGCCGCCAGCCCGCGCTCAAGGTCGACGCCCTGCCGCTCTTCGACGGTGCGGAGCGAGACGAGGTGGTGCGAGGCTGGCAGGGCAGAGCTAGTGGGCATCCCCGCACCGGCACCGTGCCGACGGTTTTCGCCGCACAGGTCGCCCGTACGCCGCGGGCCGAGGCGGTCCGGTGCGGCGCCGACACCCTGACCTACGCCGAGCTGGACGAGCGCGCCAACCGGCTCGCCCGCCTCCTCGCCGCACGCGGGGTGCGGCCGGACCATCCGGTCGCGGTCGCCTTGCCGCGCAGCCTGGATCTGGTGGTCACGCTTCTCGCGGTGCTGAAAGCAGGCGGCGCCTACCTGCCGCTCGACCTGGCCGACCCGCCGGCGCGGACTGCCCGGCTGCTCGCCGGCGCTGGGGTAGCCCTCACCGTGACCACCACGGCCGACGCCGGACGGCTACCGGCCGGCGCTGAATCGCTGCAGCTCGACGCCGTTGCCGAAGCGCTTGCCGCCCAGCCTGCGACGCCGTTCGCCGACGCTGCACAAGCGGAATCCCTGACATACGTCAGCTACACATCCGGCTCGACGGGAGAGCCCAAGGGCGTCGCCGTCCCGCACCGCGCGGTGCTGCGCCTCGTGTGCGACCCCGACCAATTCCGCTTGGGACCGGGCGAGCGGGTGCTGCAGCTCGCCCCCGTGGCGTTCGACGCCGCCACGCTGGAGGTGTGGGGTGCCCTACTCACCGGCGCGAGCCTGGTCGTCGCGCCGCCCGGCCCGCTGGGCGTCCCCGAGATCGCCGCACTGCTGCGGGCCGAGCGGATCACTACCCTGTGGCTGACCGCCGGGCTCTTCCACCAAGTGGTCGAATACGATCCCGGCTGCCTCACCGGGGTCCACCAGCTTCTCGCCGGCGGCGACGTGCTGGCACCGGACGCGGTCCGCGCCGCCCTCGCCGCCCGTCCGGGCCATCCGGTCATCAACGGGTACGGGCCCACCGAGAACACCACGTTCACCGCCTGCCACGTCCTGACCGACCCGGACGCGGTCGGCGATCCCGTGCCGATCGGCCGACCGGTGGCCGGGACCACGGTGTATGTCCTCGACGACCGGCTGCGGCCGGTGCCGGTGGGGGTGCCCGGCGAGCTGTACACCGGCGGCGACGGGTTGGCCCGGGGTTACCTCGGTGCGCCGGCTCGGACCGCGGAAAGGTTCGTGCCCGACCCCTTCGCGCGGGAGCCGGGCGCCCGGATGTACCGGACCGGCGACCTGGTCCGCTGGCTGCCGACGGGCACTCTCGAGTTTCTCGGGCGTGCAGACGGTCAGGTGAAGCTCCGCGGCTACCGGGTGGAACCCGGCGAAGTCGAGGCGGTGCTGCGCCGCCACCCGCGCGTCGGTGATGCCGTCGTCATCGTGGCCGGTGCGGGGGAGCAGCGGCGGCTGCTGGCGTACCTCGTGCCGACGGCGGGGCACCTCGAACCGGCGGACCAGCAGGCCATCGCGGACGAGGTGCGCTGCTACGCCGTGGGGCAGCTCCCCGGATATCTGCACCCGGCCGGCTACGCGGTGCTCGACCGACTGCCGCTGACCGGCAACGGCAAGGTGGACCGGCGCTCGCTGCCACCGATCGGTGTGACCTGTCCGCTGAGCCCTCGCACTGCGCCGTTCGGGCCGGTGCAGGCAGCGCTTGCCGAAAGCTGGACCCGGCTCCTCCCCTCCGCGCCCACCAGCGCTGACGACGACTTCTTCGCCCTTGGCGGCAACTCGCTGCTCGCTACCCGGCTGATCTTCGACATCGCCGCGGCATACGGCGTGGAACTGCCGATCCGAGCGGTGTACGACCGGCGTACGCTCGCCGGCCTCGCCGCCGAAATCGAAGCGCAGCGAGTGGCCCCCACCCCGGCCGTCGCGCTTGTCGCCCGGGGCCGGGAAGCGTTCCGTGTCCGCCCCGCCGCACTTGTCGAGCAGGACAGCGCTGCGCTTGCTGAGCGGGACATGCTGGCCGCTCAGGCGGCACCTCGACAGGCTGAGTCCGCTGCGGACGACGACGGAGCTGCGCCGGCCGTGGGAGATTCCAGGCATCTTGTGCGACCCGGGGACGGGACCTGGGGCTTGTGGCGCTGGGCCGGCCTGCGTCGCCCCGGCTTCCCGATGGCCCCGCTCGTAGCCCTCGGCGATCCGAGGCTCGTCGCCGCCGCGGACGCCCTCGCGGATGCGGAGGACGCGCTCACCGCGGCCCGTGCCGAACTCACCGGACTGCTGCACGCCGCCCGCCGAGCCGCGACCGCACCGTCGCCGGTTGCTGCAGCGCCGTCAGCTGCCGGGGCGTCGCTTGCTGCCGCAGCGATGCCAGCTGCGGCGATGTCGTCGGCTGTCGTGAGCGAGCGGAGTCGCTGGAACCGGATGTTGCGCGCTGCCGCTCGCGATGCCGAAGTGGAGCTTGCCGGGATCGCCGGGCCGGAGGTGGTTGCCGCGGCCGCGCGGCACGCCGACGCCCGCGCCCGGCGCGTTGAGGCGGCAGCCGCGTACACCGCAGCAGCGGAGCTGGCAGCGTCCGATCGGTCTGTGCGCCTGCGCGCCGCCGCCAGCGACCCCGCCGTCCGGGAAGCCGTGACGTGGCAGAACCTGCACGCGTTGCGGACCGCCCTGGATCCGGTTGCCCAGCGAGATCCGGCCGTGGGCCCGGGCGGCTCCCAGCATCGTCAGCATGAGGCGCTGGTCGCCAGTTACCTCCAGCGCTACTGCGCCAAGAACGACACCGTCGGCTTCTTCGGCCCGGTCGGCTGGGCACGGATCCGCGGAGAAAACGCCAGTCCGCTCGCCGTGCGACACGGCCGCGAACTCGCTCAACGTACCGTCTATTTCGAAAGCTGGGCCGTGGTCGAGCTGGCCGAGGCGATCACTCGGCAGGAGCCCGGTCTGCGTCCCTGGCTGGTGCCGCGCCGACTTCCGTTCGTCGCCGTCGATCGCCGCAACGGCGGAGACGTTCTGCTGCTGCCGCTCACTCCGCCGGTGCCCCTGGCACCCGGCACGGCCCGTCTGGTGCAGCTCTGCGACGGGATCCGGCCCGCCGCCGCGATCGCCGCGGACCTCGTCGCCGATCCGGCGCTCGGTTTCAGCGCCGAGGACCAGGTGTACGCCCTGCTCGGGCAGCTCCACGACGAGAAGCGGATCACGTGGTCGCTGGAAGTGCCCAAGGAGGACCTGCACCCCGAGGATGCGGTGCGGTCCCGGCTCGCCGCCGTACCCGATGAGGCTGTTCGGGATCGGTCCCTGGCCGCGCTGGACGCGCTCACCTCTCGGCGGGATGCGGTGGCCGCCGCGGCCGGTTCTCCCGATCGGCTTGCTGCTTCCCTGTCCGAGCTGGCCGAGGAGTTTACCACCCGGACGGGCCGGGCGGCGACCCGCCGCGCCGGCGGCGTCTACGCCGGCCGGACCCTGGTTTACGAGGACTGCCGTTCCGGTGCCGAGGTGACCCTGTCCGACGCGATGCTGGAGACGTTGTGGCCGGCGCTCGGGCTCCTGCTGGACAGCGCGCGCTGGTTCACCTGCGCGGGAGCCGCACTGTTCCGCCGCGCCTGCCGGGACCGCTATCAGGAGCTGGCCGCCCGGACCGGCACCGCCGAGGTGCCGTTCGCCGATTTCTGGTTGTGGGCCAACGACCTGATCTTCGATCTGCCTGAGCGGTTGATTGCGCCGGTGGTGCGCGGGCTGCGGGAGCGGTGGGCGGCGTTGGTCGGCGCTCCGGCCGGTGCCCGCCGGGTGCAGGTCGCCGCCACGGACATCCGCACCGCGGCGGCTCGGGCGTTCGCCTGCCCGGCGCCCGGCTGGCCCGGCGCGTGGCAGCACAGTCCCGACGTGATGCTCGCCGCCAGCGGCCCCGACGCCATCCGCCGCGGCGACTACTCCTGGGTCGTCGGTGAGGTGCACCCGGGAGTCAACACCCTGCGGTCGGCGCTCTTCGTCGCCCAGCACCCGAACCCCGGTGAGCTGCTCGCGGCGACCACTGCGGACCTGCCGGCACCCCGGGTGGTGCTGGCCGCGACCGATGCCGACGGGGGCGCCCCGGCCCGGCTCACCGACAAGCTCGTCACCAGCCAGGATCTGCGGTTGGTCTTCGGGCACGACAGCGGTGGCCTCGACCCGCGGACCGCGGTAGCGGTGGCCGACTGCGTCCTCGCCGACCGGGGTGGCCGACTGATGGTCCGCAGCCGCGACGGACGCCTCGACCGGCCGCTCGCCGACGTCGTCGGTGAGCCGCTGATGATCCAGCTCCTGCAGCGATTCGACATTCTGCGCCCGGCCGCGCACCAGCCGCGGATCACCGTCGACCGGGTCGTGGTGGCCCGGGAAAGCTGGCGGCTGCGGGCGGCCGAGCTCACCTTCGCCCGTACCGGCGATGAGGCGACCCGGTTCGCCGAGGTGCGGCGCTGGCAGCGCGGGCTCGGGCTGCCGCGCTTCGCCTTCGTCAAGACTCCGGTGGAGAAGAAGCCGTTCTACGTGGACTTCGCCAGCCTGGCCGCCGTCGACGTCCTGGCCCGGGCGGTACGCCGCACGCTCGCCGGGGCGGACCCGGACGCGGCGCTGCGCATCAGCGAGATGCTGCCCGGCCCCGACCAGCTCTGGCTGTCCGACACCGCCGGCGCCAGGTACTCCGCCGAGTTCCGTTTCGTAGCGGTCGACACCCGCCGGGGAGGCTCCGCATGACACTGCACGCTGGCCCAGGGTCCTACGCCCTGCCGGCCTCCGCCAACCAGCAGCGGCTCTGGATGCTCGACCAGCTCGACCCGGGCTGTCCCGCGTACAACATCACCTGGGCGGTGCAGCTTGCCGGGCCGCTGGACGTGGCGGTGCTGGCTCGCTCCCTGGGATGGCTGCTCGACCGGCACGAGGCCCTGCGTACGGTGCTCGGCGCGGAAGACGGGGCGCCGGTCCAGCTCGTTCGGCCACCGTGGCCGGTCACCCTCGACGTCACCGAGGTGTCGCCGGGCGCCGATCCGGGCACTCTCGCCGCCGTCGAGGGCGCCCGCCCGTTCGACCTCGCCACCGGCCCGCTGGTGCGGCACCGCCTGCTGCGGCTGGGCGTCGAACGGCACGTGTTGGTGCTGGTGGTGCACCACGCCGTCGCCGATGGCTGGTCGTTCGACACTCTCTTCGAGGAGTTGGCCGCCGCGTACGCCGCAGGAGGCGACCCCGGCCTGCCCCCGCCACCCGTGCAGTACGCCGATGTGGCGCTCTGGCAGCGCGAGCGGGCCGCGGCGGGTGACTTCGACGACGGCGTCCGGCACTGGCGTGCGGTCCTCGCCGGCGCGCCCACGGTGCTCGCATTGCCCACCGACCGACCGCGTCCGGCCGAGCCGTCCTGGGCCGGCGGGCTGGTCCGTCGTGCACTGCCGGACGGTGTCGCCGCTGCCGTCGACCGTCTCGCCCGGGCCGCCGGCACCACACCGTTCGCCGTGCTCCTTGCGGCGTTCCAGGCGCTGCTGCACCGGGTCAGCGGGCAGGACGATCTGCTTGTCGCGGTGCCGGTCTCCGGCCGGCCCCGGTCGGAAACCACCCGGGTGGTGGGGTTCTTCGCGAACACTCTGGCGCTGCGGGCCAGGTTTGCCCCGCAGTCGACCTTCCGCGCCGTGCTCGGCAGCACCTCGTTGGCGATGACCGACGCCCTGGCTCACCAGGAGACGCCGTTCGACCGGGTGGTCGCTGCGGTCACCGCCGGCCGCAGTCTCGCGCACGCCCCGCTGACGCAGGTCATGTTCGCCCTGGAACGGCAGCAGGAACCGCGTACCGCCGGGGCCCTGCACATCGCCCCCGAGCTGTGCGAGAACGGCACCGCCAAGTTCGACCTCACGCTGACCGTCGAGCAGCGTACGGCTGGATGGAGTCTGCGGCTCACCTACCGGCAGGACCTCTTCGACGCCGACCGCATCGCCGCGCTCGCCGACGACTACACCGACCTGCTCGGTGTGGCCCTGGCCGATCCGGACGCGATCCTGCCGTCTGCCGGTGGCGGTGCCCCGGCAGGCTACAACGACACCGCTCTCGCTCTGCCGGACACCGATCTTGCGACGTTGCTCCGCAACCGGTGGCCCAGCAGCCCGACCGCCGTGGCGACTGCCACAGCGGACGGCACATCGGTGACCTACGGCCAGCTGGCCGAGCGCAGTGACCAGTTGGCTGGACGGTTGCGCGCCGCCGGGGTCACTTCGGACACACCGGTCGGGCTCTGCCTGCCGCGTGGCGTCGCCGTCGTCACCGCGATCCTGGCGATCTGGAAGGCTGGCGCCGGCTACCTGCCGCTCGATCCGAGCCTGCCTGCGGAGCGCCTTGCCGCGATGACTGCCGACGCGGGTGCCCGGGTGCTGCTGACCGACGAGTCCACCCGGACCGCTGCCGGCTGGCCGGCCGACGTCGCCGTGCTCGATGTGGCGGAGTCTGGTCCGGCAGCGCCGTCGCCTGATGTCGCGCCTGCGGACGGGCTGGCGTACCTGCTCTACACCTCCGGGTCGACGGGCACTCCCAAGGGCGTCACGGTCACGCACCGGTCGCTCGTCAATCTCCTGGTAGGGGTCGGCGCCACCCTCGCGCTCGGGCCGGCTGACCGGGTCGCGGCGCTGACCACACCAGCCTTCGACATCTCCGTGGTGGAGCTGATCCTGCCCCTGCTGGCCGGCGCCCGAGTGGAAGTGTTCGATGCCGACACCGTCCGCGACGCGGTGCTGCTGCGGGCGGAGTTGACCCGCCGCGGCGTCACCGTCGTTCAGGCCACGCCGGCGAGTTGGCGGATGCTGCTCGCTGCCGGTGGGGTGCCGGCGGGCGTACGGCTGCGGATCAGCGGCGGCGAAGCGTTGACCCGGGAGCTGGCTGACGCGTTGCGTACCGACGGTGCCCGGCTGGTGAACGGGTACGGCCCCTCGGAGACCACCGTCTACTCCACGCTCGGCGAGGTCGGCCCGACCGGCCCCGTCGACCTGGGACGGCCGGTCGCCAACACGCAGCTGTACCTGCTCGATGCGGCGATGTGGCCGGTGACATCCGGGGTCGTGGGCGAGATTCACCTTGCCGGCCTCGGCGTGGCACGGGGCTACCACGGCCGGCCGGGACAGACCGCTGACCGGTTCCGCCCGGATCCGTTCGACCCCGAGCCGGGCGGGCGGCTCTACGCCACCGGCGACTTGGCGCGCTGGCTGCCGGACGGGCGGTTGGCATATCTGGGCCGCGCCGACCATCAGGTCAAGGTGCGCGGCTTCCGGATCGAGCTGGGCGAGGTGGAGGCGGCCCTGCGTGCCCTGCCGGCGCTGCGCGACGCCGTGGTGACGGCCTGGCAGGGTGCGGCCGAGGACGTCCGGCTCGTCGCGTACGCGGAAGTCGTCGATGCCGGCCGCAACGACGCGGTGTGGCCTGAGGTGCGTGCTGCCCTGGCCCGCGTGCTACCGGAGTACATGATCCCGGCTCTGTTGGTGCCGCTCGACCGACTGCCGCGTACCCCCGGGGGCAAGATCGACCGGCGGGCCTTGCCGGAACCGCACTGGGGTGACCACGGCACCTCCAGCGCCGCGCCCCGCGGTCCGGTGCAGGAGCGACTGGCCGCGTTGTGGTGTGCCGTGCTGGGCCTGCCCGCCGTCGGTGTCCACGACAGCTTCTTCGATCTCGGCGGGCACTCCCTCACCGCCACCCGGTTGATCGCGCGAATCACGGCCGAGTTCGGCGTGGCGCTGCCGCTGCGGGCGTTGTTCGCGACGCCGACGATCGCTGGGTTGTCCGAGCAGCTGACCGAGGGAGCGACCACTACGGTCCCCGGTCCGGCCCCCTGGGCCGCCGGCCCGGACTCGGCCGCCTCGCTCGACAGCCTCTCCGATGACGAGATCGACAACCTGCTGGACACCCTGATCGCGGAGGAGAACGGATGACCCATGCGGTGATCGCCGGGGCGGGCCTGGCCGGCTCCCTCGCCGCCGGCTACCTGGCCCGGCGCGGCTACTCGGTGCAGGTCTTCGAACGCCGGGGCGACCCGCGCGCCGCGAACGCGGGGGAGGGCCGGTCGATCAACCTGGGCCTGTCCGCGCGAGGGATGCGCGCGCTGGCCGGCGCCGGGCTGCTCGACGACGTCCTGGCCCGCAGCGTGCCGATGCGCGGCCGGGTCGTGCACCACCCCGACGGCACGACCGCATTCCAGCCGTACGGCGTCGCCGAGCACCAGATCCTGCATTCGGTGCTGCGCCGCGACCTGAACGCGCTGCTGGTCGACGCCGCCGAAACCCAGCACGGCGTCAAGTTCCACTTCGGTCACCGGCTGGACCGGCTCGACCGGGACACCCCGGCCGTCCGGGTCGTGGACGCCGCCACGGGCGCTGCCACCGAGATCGCCGCCGACCTCGTCGTGGGCGCGGACGGCGCGTTTTCCACCGTACGCGAGCAGCTGCAGCAGGGCCGCCGCGCCGACCTGCACCGCGAATTCCTGGACTGGGGATACAAGGAGCTGACCATCCCGACCGACGTCGACGGCCGCCCCCGGGTCCGGCTCGACGCGCTGCACGTCTGGCCCGGCGAAGCGGCGATGATGGTCGCCCACCCGAACGTCGACGGATCGTTGACCTGCACCGTGTTCGCGCCGTTCGAAGGCGATCCCAGCCTGGCCACGCTGGAGACCCCGGCGGCGGTGCGCGGCTTCATCCGCCGACACTTCCCGGACGCGGAAGCGCTGATGCCCCGGCTGGTGGAGGAGTTCTTCGACCATCCGGTGGGACAACTCACCACCGTCCGCACGGCGCCGTGGCGGCACGCCGGCACCGTGGTGCTGATCGGCGACGCCTGCCACGCCGTGTACCCGTTCTACGGCCAGGGCATGAACTCGGCCTTCGAGGACTGCCTGGTGCTGGACGAGTGCCTGGGGGAGCACCCCACCGACGTGAGCCGGGCGCTGGCCGCGTACGAACGGCGGCGGCGGCCGCACACCGATGTGCTCGCGGACCTGTCGGTGCGCAACTTCGTGGAGTTGCGTGACCGGGTGCACCGGCCGGCGTACGCCGCCAAGGCTGCCGCCGACCGGATGCTGAACCGGCTCGCCCCGCGCGCCTGGACCCCGCTCTACACGATGGTCGCCCACACCACGGTCCCGTACGCCGATGCGCTCGCCCGGGCCCGGTGGCAGGACCGGATCCTGCGCTATTCAGCCGTGCTCGCCGCGGCGGGCGCGGCCATCGGCAGTTATGCGGCGGCGCGCCGCCGCTCCGGACGACGGTGAGGACCGAATGCTGACGCACCCCGACCATCCCGGCACCCTGCTCTTCGAGGTCGCCGACCTGGCCGCCACCGAACCCCATCCGGCGGCTGCGGGCGCCGTCGACCAACTCCGCGCGGTCGTGCGGTGGGCGCGCGAATACCTCTGCCGGCCGCACCCCGAGCTGGGCCGGCGCGGGCCGGTCTGCCCGTACGCCCAGGCATCGCTGGAGCGCGGCACCTTCTATCTCGCGGTCCGACGGGGCAGGTCGATCGACGCCGCGGCCCTGGAGCACCTGCTCGGCGACTACCGGACCTGGTTTCGGCAATTGGAGCCGGTGACCGGGTCGGGCGCCCAGTTCAAGACGATCCTGCTGGTCTTCCCGGATCTGCCGGACGCGGCGGCCGCCGTGGTCGACGCCATCCAGGAGCGGCTCAAACCGCAGTACGTCGCGGACGGGTTGATGATCGGTGAGTTTCATGGTGGTCCGCCGCCGAAGGCCGGGCTGTGGAACGCGGACTTCCGGCCGCTGCGCAGCCCGTTGCCGCTGCTCGCCATCCGGCACATGGTGGTCACCGACTTTCCGTTCCTCGCGGGCGACCGCGACCTCGTCGCCGCCTACCTGCGGCTGTTCGGCCAGGTGCTCCCGGCCGGGCTGCGCCGCCGGGTGGCGGCCGAAGCGGCCCGCTGGGGCCTTCCGGAGCCGGGTGCCGCGGTCGCCCCGGTCGCCGACCCGGCGGTCGCCGCGGTCGCCGGAATCGCCGGTCCCACCGCCACGGTCGGCCCGGCCACCGACCCGGGCGTTGTCGCCGCGCCGCAGCCGCAGGGGGTGTGATGAACGAGGACAAGCGCGCTCAGGTGGCGAGACTGCTCGCCCGGCGAGCGCAGACGCCACGGGCCTACCCACTGTCGTCCGGCCAGCGCCGATTGTGGTTCCTGGACCGCTTCCATCCTGGCGACCCCGTCTACAACATTCCGGTGGGTTTCCGCATTGCCGGCCCGCTGGATCCCGCCGCGTTGCGGGTCGCGCTGGACACCGTCGTGGCCCGGCACGGGGCGCTGCGGACCACCTTCGCCGATTCCGGCGGCGAACCCGTGCAACTCGTTCATCCGCCGAGCCCGGCCCAACTGACGATCACCGACCTGGCTGCGGCCGATGCGGACGCCGACCTGGCGGCTCGGGAGGCCGAGGCGCAGCGGCTGATGTGGGCGGAGGCTGCCCGCCCGTTCGATCTCGTTGCCGGTCCGCTCCTGCGCGCGCTGCTGGTGCGCGCCGACGATCAGGTGCACTACCTCGCGATCTGCCTGCACCACATCGTTTCCGACGCCTGGTCGCTCGGCGTGCTGCAGGCCGAGCTCAATACGGCGTACGCCGCTGCCCGGGCCGGCACTCAACCTACGCTGCCGGCCCTGCCCACCCAGTACGGGGAGTACGCGGTGTGGGAGCGGGAACGGCTCGCCCCGGGTAGCGAGGAGGCCGCCCGCCAGCTCGCCTACTGGCGTACCGCCCTCGCCGGCGCGCCTGCACTGGTGAGCCTGCCGACGGATCGGCCTCGCCCCGCGACCCAGTCGTACCGGGGTGCGGTGCACTACGCGACGGCCGGTCCGGCGCTCACGGCCAGGTTGCACGAGTTTTCCCGGGTCCACGGGGCCACACCGTTCATGACGTTGCTCGCGGCCTACCAGGCGCTGCTGGCGCGGTACAGCGGGCAGTCCGATGTGGTGGTCGGCACCCCGGTCGCTGGACGCTCCCACCCGGACGTGGAGCCGCTGGTGGGCTTCTTCGTGAACTCGTTGCCGATGCGGGTCTCCACTGCCGGGAACCCGGGTTTCGCCGAGCTGGTCGGCCGGGCCCGGGAGGCGGTGCTGAACGGGCTCAGCCATGCCGATCTGCCGTTCGAGAAGCTGGTGGAGGAGTTGCGTCCCGCCCGCAGCCTCGGCCACGCCCCGATCTTCCAGGCGCAGCTGATCATGCAGAACGCCCCGAGCGCGACGCTGGATCTCGCCGATACCGAGGCCACGTCGCTCGCACTGGACAGCGGCACCGCGAAGGTAGACCTCACGCTGGTCGGCATGCCCGACGGGGACGACCTGCGGCTTGCCGTGGAGTACAGCACCGACCTGTTCGATGCGGCCACGATGGAACGGTTCGTCCGGCATCTGCTCACGACGGTGGCCGCCGGCATCGCCGACCCGCAGCGGCCGGTCGCCGAGATCGGGCTGCTCAGCGGGGTCGAGCGGTGGCGGACGCTGGTCGAAGGGAACGCCACCGACCGGGAGCTGCCGCCGGTGGACAGCGTCCTGGAACTGTTCGGTGAACCGGATCAGACGGATAGCGCTACGGTCGTCGCGGGCCCGGACGGCCGGTGGACCGCCGCCAGGCTGCACGGCGACGCGGCCCGACTGTCGGCAGTGCTGCGCGAGCGCAGGGCCACCCCCGACAGTCCCGTCGCTATCTGCCTCGAGCGAGGTGGCCGGCTCGTCAGCACCGTCCTCGGCGTCTGGGCGGCCGGCTGCGGTTACCTGCCCCTCGACCCGGCGCTTCCGGCCGACCGACTGCGCTACCTGATCGACGACTCGGGAACGCGGGTGCTCGTCACCGAGCGCGCCGTACGGGACCGCCTGGGCGCGGCGCTGGCCGGCGTCGCCACGGTCGTCTGCCTCGACGAGGACGACGACGCCGCCGCGCTGGCCGCAGCCGACCCGACCACGCCGCCCGCACCGGCGCACCCGGACGGACTCGCGTACCTGATCTACACCTCCGGCTCGACCGGCACACCCAAGGGTGTGGCGGTCCCGCACGCCGCCGTGGTGAACCTGCTCGTCGGCTTCGTGGACGCTGTCGGCCTCGGCCCCGCCGACCGGTTCGCGGCGGTCACCACCCTGTCATTCGACATCTCGGTGCTGGAGTTGCTGCTACCCCTGGTCACCGGCGCCCGGCTCACCGTCGTCGGCTCCGCGATGGCCGCCGACGGTGCTGCCCTGCGCGGTCTGCTCGCCGCGGAGCAGATCACCGCGATGCAGGCCACTCCGGCTACGTGGCGGCTGCTGCTCGCCGCCGGCGGCGTGCCTGATGGGTTGCGGTTGCGGTTGTGCGGTGGCGAGGCGTTGCCCCGCGATCTCGCGGATGCGCTGGGCGGTGCAAACGCCACCCTGTGGAACTGTTACGGGCCGACCGAGACGACGGTGTGGTCCGCCGCGGCCGAGGTCCCACCCGCCCCGGCGGGCATCGACCTGGGCGTCCCCATCGCCAACACGCGCCTCTACGTGCTCGATCGGGCCGGTCAGCCGGTGCCGGCCGGGGTCGTCGGCGAGGTGCACATCGGCGGCCTCGGCGTGGTCCGCGGCTACCCCGGCCGTCCCGGACTCACAGCCGACCGCTTCCGGCCCGACCCGTTCGCCAGCCGGCCCGGCGCCCGCCTGTACGCCACCGGCGATCTCGCCCGGTACCGGCCCGATGGGCGGTTGGAGTATCTGGGCCGCGCCGACCATCAGGTGAAGGTGCGCGGTTTCCGGATCGAACTCGGCGAAATCGAGGAGCTGCTGCGGGCCCAACCGGAAGTTGCCGATGCCGTGGTGACCACCTGGGACGGCGGGGGCGGCGACGTGCGGCTGGTCGCTTACCTCGTGCCGGCTGGCGGAGCGGGTGCTGTCGACGGGCTGTGGCCGGTGCTGCGGCCTAGGCTCGCCGCTCGGCTGCCCGAGTACATGCTGCCGGCCGCAGCCATGGTGCTGGCGGACCTGCCCCGCAACGCGAACGGCAAGACGGACCGGGCGGCGCTTCCCCCGCCGACCTGGACCGACGCGGAAGCGGGAGAGTACGTCGCCCCGGCCGGCCCCGTCGCGCAAGTGTTGGCCGACGTGTGGTGTGAGGTGCTCGGCGTATCCCGGGTCGGTGCCCACGACGACTTCTTCCGGCTCGGCGGTCACTCCCTCCTGGGTGCGCAGGCCCTCGCCCGAGTATCGGCGCTGTTCGACGTCGACGTGCCCCTCCGGGCGCTGTTCGAGGCGCCGACCGTGACGGCGCTGGCCGAGGCCCTGTACCGGCTGGAGCCGAGGCCCGGCCAGCTGGATGAAATCGCCGCGCTGCACCGGGACGTGGCGGCGCTGTCCGATGACGAGGTACGCGTGCTGCTGGGAGACGCATGACACCCCCTGTGTCAACCTCACGCCGCTTGAGCGAGCGGCGGGGAGGTGGTGAACCGCGAGGCTCCGCCGTGTTTGGCGGGGTCGTAGG
>NZ_JBITBX010000018.1:0-90811 GCF_044452725.1 Actinoplanes sp. NPDC051859
ACATCCACGACAGCCTGGTCAGCCTCGCCTGCGCCCTCATCTGCTGGCGACGCCTGATCAAATCCCGCCAGCAGAGATCGTGTTAGCAGCTCTTATTGCCGGAGGGTTCGAGGGTGCGTTGAGCATCAGTTTCCGAGGCCAGCCAGTTGCCGAACTCGCGGGGCCTCGATGTCATGGGAAGGTTTCTAGCTGGCTGATGATGAGGCCGATGCCTGCTTCCAGGGAGGCAGGCCAGCTACGGAGTCCAACGCGGCGTTGTACATGATGTCGGCGAGGCGGCTCGCGATCGTGCCGATTCCTGCCGTCGCTGGGAATCGTCCTGGGATGAGGGTCGTGGCGCTCATGGCGGCTGCTAGGGCTTCTCGGAGGGTTCCGCCTCCGGCCCGGTAAAGGTCGATGAGGTCGATGAGGTGAGCCGCAGCGGCACGCATCACGCCGCCGCTGCGCTGGTGCTGCTTTTCAAGGGCTTAGTAGACGGCGTGCGGATCGATGCGCAGCTCGCGGTCGAGGAGCAGATGTATGGCCTCGGTCATGTCGATGTCGGTTAGTTGCTCGGTCTGATCCTGTCGTTCGAAAAGTTCTTCGGCGACAGCCGCCATCGAGGCGCGCCATGGGTTAATGCCGCAGCTCAGCCCGAATATCATGCTCGTCATCATCGAGGTGTAGTGGTTATCGACTGCGGGGGGAACGCCGGCGAGGTCGTACGCGAGCGGTTTGTTGATAATGTCGCCAAGCCACGCGATGGCGTAATTCGTGTAGCGAGGGTGAGAGCCAAGGCGTTGGCCGGTACCGCCGTCGGGGCGCCCGCGGATCGCACGCGAGGCGAGCGTCGAACACTGTGCCAAGGAGAGGAATTCGGCGAGGTTTGCCCAGACGTTGGAGAGTCGCTGCCTCTGTGCAGTTGATAGGCGGGGAAGTCCGGCCTCGTGAAGGCGAACCTCAAAATCGTCGATCGCTTCGAGGTGGATCAGCTCCGTGCAGAGTTCGAGCATCTCCTGTCGGCGCTGCCCGTCGAGTTGCTTTGCCGCCAGCCGGGCAGACAAGGCGCGGTTGAGTTCGTCGGCCGCGATCTGTCCGCCGTCGCCGAAAGGCGCGTACCAGTGCACCTGCAATAGGTCGACATCGCCGCGCGCGGGTTCGCCGACGCTGTCGGGGCTGTCGGCCTGCGCGAGGGCTTGTTCGAAGCTTTGCTGCCATGCCCATGCGCGAGTCGGTGTGTCGGGGTGAATGCGCAGGACATCCTGGGCCAAGCATTCTTCCAGCAGCGACCTCAGGAATCCGGTGGTGGGTGCTGGCGGGAGAAATGTGTCATGGGCCGCTGTCACCGTGGCCCTACCGGAACTGATAGCGACCATCAGCAGCGCCGCTGCTTCTGCTCGTACGGATGCTGTTGGCCGGTCCTTTGCACCTCCGGGCTCAAGGCGCAGGGGAAACGCGGCTTCGATCTGCGACCTCTGGTGGGCTGTCCATCGGTCTCGCGCCAATCGTTGCTTCGCCGCGTACTGGGCGCGCTGCTGACGTCTTTCCCGACGTTCTTGCGCAAAGGGGTCGAACTCGCGCTCGATGGCCTGGGCGAACCCTTTGTCACACTGCAGACACCGAGTGGGCGGCCTATTAATCAAGTAGTCGTGAAGATCCGCGCGAGATCGCAGCAATGGCGCTCGGCCGCATCCCGCGCACTCGAAGCCTTGCAAGGTAATGCAGACCCCTGCTGCGGCGAGAACGTCGCAGCGTTTCAGCGTCTCGCCCCATTCGAGCGCCAGTTCGTTGATGGTAAAGCGCCACACGACGCCGCCGTGATCGGCGTCCATGCCTTCGATCGACCAGTAGCGCTCGCCGAAATCGACGAGTTCTGGGACGCTCACCTCACGCCTGGTCACCGTCAGGACGAGGCGTATTCCATCTGACGTGACGAGTTCGGGTGCGTGCCGGGTTGCTTCGGGGCTCCCTGAGGTCGAGTCGTGCGAATCCTCCTGCTGGGTGCCGTCAGGCACTGGCCTTGGGTGTGCTTCGTTCGTCATCGCGGGATCACCTCTTGCCTGGTGCGAGTTGGCCCGTGATTGCTGATGGCTCCGAGTCGGCTGAAGCGCTGGTCCAACACGCTGTCAATGCCGTACACCGCGATGTCGCATCGCCGGGTTCGAGGTGCGGCAGCAGGATCCTCGGCATCGCTCGCCAGCTCGGTACCCACGCCGAAGCCGTCCTCACTCCGGTCAGTAGGTGTCAACGTCAATGCAGATTCCGTCAGCCTCACGCCGAGACCGGGGAACTGGTCATCGATGGCCGGGATCCACCCCTCGATCGACCTGTCGAGGAATCTGACGCTGGCGTGTTTACTCGTCGTCTCGGTCCCGATGTGCTGCTGGACGTCCGTGAGTGGCACCGTTACCGTGGCACGGACCTGGGGAGCGACCAGCGCCACCCAGTGCATCAAATCGATCGGCACGGGCGAGGGCGGCGCGTTGCTACGTAGTGGCCACTGAAGTCGGCTGGTCATGGCCACGTCTCGCACCGCGGCGACACTCGGCAGCGCGGGAAGGGCTCGCGCCGCCTCGGCAACCCAGTCCGCCAGCTGGATCCCTTCATCGCTGAAAGTTCCTACTGGCCGGCGGCTGATCACAGCCCCCGTGAGGGCCCTGATCTCGGCGGTGGTGGCCATCAGTCGATGTAGCTGGCGATGGCAGGTCTGCGCGGAGAAGTCCAGGGGGCCAACCAACGCACTCAGATCACCAGGACTCAGGACAGGGCTACCGCCCGCGCGAAGATAGTCGAGGACCTGACGCAGCACCAGGCGCCCGGCCGGCCCGGTCGCCCACTCATAGCCTCCGCCGACGCCGCGCGGAACTCGCAGTCCGACGACGCGACTACCGTACACGCGTTCGCGGACGCTCTGATCAGGCCTGTTCGTGTACGGCAGTTCGAGCAGCAGCTGGATCAGCGCACGCGCCCCATCGCGAAGATGGCCGTCCTCAGTATCCGCGACGGCAAATGGATCCAGGCTTCCTGAAAGCGACACGCGGCAAGGATAAGGGCATAAGCGGCCCGGTCGACACCCCGCGCCCCCACCCATCGATTTCCATTGCTGGCGGCGTGTGAACCTTGCTGCCCTTGAGGCATTCAAGCCGCAGCCGCCGCAGCCCCCGCCGCCGCTTGCTTCGCGACGATGCGACCGCGCGAAGTTTCGGGCGGAGCCTGGGGGTGGGTCGGCCGAGTCTCGATGCCCCTGGATGGCACGCCGAGGCCATCGGCGGAACGGGCTACGCGAACTCTGCGAGATCGTATCGGCGGCCCAGCATGAAACTACCCCGACGCACTTGATTGAACAACGTCTGGTCGTTCTTCCTAAGAAAGGCGCGAATACCAGCAACAGGAAGATCTGGGCGGGGGTCCGCAATTTCAAAAAGGCGGCACGCGGACAGCGGTTCCGGCGAATTGGCAAGGGAGCGGATGATGGCCGCTTCGGCGCTGCGGATGCCGGGAGCGGGAACGGCGAATCCGTTGAGCTGGGCCTGATCTCGCTGTACTTTTATGAAAACGTCTCCGTATTGCTGTAAGGCGAATGACGCCACGGTCGCCGCACATCGCTTCATTCTTGCTCGCTTCTCGGGCGGCAGTTGCAGGATCCACAACGCGCCACCCGCCGCGAGAATCCCCAGAGTGAGCCATACGGATGAGCCCATCCGCTGCGCTGCCCAACGTGTCGTGGCTGCCATCGCACGGCCCGAGAGCATCGGCACCGCGACGAGAGCTTGAGCCTGCGTCATACTTTCATCGCGCCGGATCAGAGTTAGAAGGCCGTCCACGCCCTGCGAAGGACTGACGACACCTAGCGGGCCGAAGTCTCTGTAATTGTGCGTAAGGAGGATGCAGGGCGAAAGCAGGGCCGCCAGCGCTGCCGCAGGATAATCGTCGGCGTCCAGAGCTGCTACCCCGTCAGCGCGTTCATCGATGCCGCGCAATGAGAGGGGAATCTTCACCACCTCGATGTGCGGCAACCAGTCCTCGTTGAGAATGCGGCGTAATTCATCCTCGGGAACCTTGAACTGCTTCGCGAATCTCGGCAGTCGTCCGATGGTCTCCGCCAGCGTGGCGTACTCCATAAACAGGCGCAGGGCGCCGCTCTGCGCAGCACGCACCGACGCGGGTGGTATGCCTTCGCTCAGCTGAGCGTGAAGTCCGGTACGCACACATGAGGTATCCAGAACCATCGGAAGCGGCCCATACCCCGCCCCGGAATTACCAGAGACAACCAGGTCCGGCGTAGGAGCACCTAACACCCGACGATCGAATTCCGCAATGACAACCATGGCCCTCCATCCACCCATCCCAAGTTTATGGTGAGGATAGGCGCCGACCCTAGGAATTTTCGATGAACTGCCGTTGAGGTACCCGTGACGACCAACGGGGGAAATGCTCGCGGGACTCGAACGGGCGGGGGTGATCGTGCACGGCGCCCCGAACCCTTAAGACTCGCTTCTCGGCGCGTGGCAGCTCGCGTCTTGCGGGCATTCTGGCGGCCGGGCAGCCTGCCCCCGCGCTCACAGTCCGGGCAAGGGCGGACGCTGATGCGGAAGGCCGCAAGGTGACGAGGGGAGCCCTTGCCCTGCCCCGGTCGCTTTGGGGCTACGGCGCCCAAACGCCCACCACCCACCCGCCAACGGCGTTCGTCGTCCGCGGCGCGCGCCGCGCGGGGTCAGGTCGCGGGCACATCCGGCGAACGCCGCGTCCGACCCGGTCGACCGTTCCGCATCGTTCACCTCGTGGTGGGGATATACGGCCACAGGGCGACCACAGTCTAGTAACGGATACCGATGATAAGAATTGAGTCACATCTCGCCGGGCTTCCGCTCATGCGAATCCTGTCGGGGTTCACAGGCCCAAGGCCGGTTCGATCTTTGCGCGCGGCGGGCGGGGCGGGGGCGGCGCGAGCGGGATGGGCCAAGCCGGGCGTGCAAGCCTGACTGCACCAAACGAAGCGAGCATGGCTGCCAGCCGCCTGCCTTCGGTCGTTGATGTAACTAACGATGCCTTCGCTGGTTCTCGAAGTGTTCCTGGAGCAGGGCGTGGCGAAACTGATAGATGGCGCCCGCAACCCGGGCACCGTCGATGGCCGACGCGTTCGGACTCTGACCTCGGCGGCTTGGCCGAGCTGGGCAGCCGCCAACCTGCCGGACGCTGTTCGTGGTGTACCGCATACACGCGGCGCTGCCATTGCGATCGCAGGGACAGCGATCCTGTTCGCCTTCCGCCGGCTGCAGCCTCGCCTCGAGACGCACCGCGAAGCGTTCTGAGGTTCCTTCCCAGCCAGCCACGCCAGGCGATGGCGGACCACGGATGGCCAAGAACGCCGGGTTTATGGTTAGGTTCGTGCCGGCCCTGGCCCCGGGCCCCGGATAAACTCACCCCGGACTGGCACGATCCTCGCGCCCCCGGCCGTCAGCTGTGCATGACGCCATGCACACCAAGAGCGTCCTGCGTATCGGGTTGCGCCCTGCTCGAGCCGAAGCTCAGACACCCGCTCACCCGTATGGGTGAGCGGGTGTACCCACGAAATCGCATCGATGGCCCTGCACCTGGTTTGCTCATGGTCGTGACGACCGTCAACTGGGAACGCGAGTCGGGTGAGAAGGTCGAGGAATTCGTGTCAGCGCTGCTGCTGCTCGACCACGATGGCCCCGGCAACCGCATCACCCCCTCACAGGGTGATCGGGGTGTCGACGTGCGCCTTTTGACCGCCGAGGGCTTCGACATCCATCAGATTAAACGCTTCCACGGGCCCCTGGACGCAAAGCAGCGAGCCCAGGTGGAGAAATCCTGGAAGACGTTCGTCCGCGATACCCTGCCGATCCTACCGGTGCGTTCCTGGAGTCTGACGTGTCCATGGGACCCCACGAACGAGCGCCTGGAATGGCTTCAGGACCTCACCGCAGGTCACGACATCACGGTCAACTGGATGGGGCGTACGCAACTCGACGTACTCGCGGCGCAGAACCTAGCCCTCGTCGACTACTACTTCGGCGACGGCGGACAACGTCTGCACCGCCTGATGACCGACGTCCTACAGGGTGGACGCGATGTCCCACAGCGGCTAGCCGGCGAGGACCTTCTCGACGCGGTCGCCGTCCGTCACCTGTCGCTCTCGGATGCCCTGAACGAGGTCGACCCGTTCTACCGGTACGAATTCGAGATCCGCTACGGGCGCGTGCGCGACCTCGAGCTGCAAGAGCCTGGCCTGAGGCCGGCCACGGTTTTCGAACGGTACCTTCAGGTCGACGAGGAACGCTTCCAAGTCCTGCGGATCCTCGCGCGGCACCCCAGCGCCCCGGAGTTGCATCCGATCAGCATCGATTTGCGCCTCGAAGCAGCCGCTGGCACTCCTGACCAGGCGGCGATTGAAGACTTCATCCAGTTCGGCGCTCCGTTCGACGATCTCCCGGCAACCGTCACGTCGATCACCGGCCCGCCCGGCATGCGCCAACCCACCGGAGACGGACGGTTCACCTTCATGGTCGCCAACGACCAAGCTGCTGAGCGACCTGATCTGGAAGTCCGGCTGGTCGACTCGCACGGCAACACCCAACGCGCACTTCCGCTATCGGGTGTCCAGGTGTCACGCGCACCTGCAGGACCCGGATGGTGGATCGCAGGGCGAGACGAGACCGGTGTCCTGGAGGTCGGATTCTTCATGCAGGGACCCGATGGAAGCGACGAAGTTCGAATCACCCCACGCTCTTTGACTGGCCGGACGCCGCTCAGTGTCCTGCCGGCGATGCAGCTGGCCGCAGCGATGGCCGAGGATGTCGGCCTCCTGCTCGCAGTCAGAGGCGGGCCTGCTCTGACGTCCGTGTGGCACCTCGAAGACTCGGCGCTGAGCGCCTCCGCCCGGTGGCATCTTCGTCTCCTCGAAGCCCTGATCGAAATCCAGCAGCACACTGTTCGACGGGTCACCGTGCCCGACGTCGATACGGTCCCGACAGGGGAAATCAACGAGATCCTCAGGGTCGGCAGACTCCTGCGCGGAGAGCAGATCGAGGTGTCCTGGACCCACGTCGAGCTGACCGTCACGACACCGGAAAACCTGCCACCAGCCGGAGGGACAGAGTTCGCACTCATGAATACAGGACCGCTCACTGTGGCCCTCAGCGGTGAGCGCATCGAGCTCGACCTCGACCGCCGTGTCCTGTACCGCGCCGCGCGACTCGCCGAGTCCACCGACCTCGACGGCGTCGAAGCTGGCCACGCCATACGCCTGTTACCCGGATCCGATCCGGCAGCCATCATTGCAGCAGTCCCGCGCGAACCTGATGCCTAGCTCAACCCAAGAGTGAGGACCTTACTACGCAACACGACTGCTGTCGTCTGCCTTGGCTCGCCGGGATTTCACACCGCGCCTCGTCGAGGGCCTCGGATCACGCGTCAAAGAAGGGGAGGTCAAATGGTCGAGCCCAAAGCCGTACTCCGAGAGCTGAGATCTTTACGTTACGATCCGCCCGGCTATGCGAAGAAGGGGTCCCGCCGGACAACGTTCCAGGCCGCCGTCGAGCAGTGCGAGCAGTTCCTGGCCGCTGGTAGCCAGGCAGGCTACTCCACCAGGCCAGTACAACTTTTCTACGCGTTGTCGCAGGCCGGTAGGGCCATAGTCGCGGCATCTCCACACATCGGCAATCAGCAGTGGAGTGTGCATGGGCACGGACTCAGTTCCCGGACCAGCGCCGCAACCGTCTCCGACACTGCAGTCGTAGCATCTGAAACTGGCCTGTTCCAAGCTGTTGCGGCGGCCCTGCAGGTAGAGCCCCTCGGCGTTGCCGACGTGGTAACCGTGCGCGAGCTATGGCCGCTGCTTCCGGAGATGGTGGGCGTCACATTGCCGGGAGATCTCTCGGCGCCTGCTCTGCTTTTCATGCCGGAGAATTGGCCGAAGCGCGGCCCTTTCGCGCAGGCCGAGCTGCATTGGATTCCGCCATGGGTGCGCGAATTTTATGGCTCAAGCGCTTCACGAGTGAGGGAGTTCTTGCAACTCTATCCCGCACTACGCGGCAGCGATCTCACCTCGAGCTCCATCATGACCGGGGCAGTGAGGTGGATCGAACAGCCGCTAGGACTCGCCATAGATGTGGAATGGCGATCCAGCAACGCGCCACATACGCACGCACCAGTTCAAGACACGAGCAGTCTGGGCTTGGTCCCATACCGCGCCCAAGATGACTGGTTCGTTACCCCGCCGTTGGGAACGATGCAACAAGGCATGCACCCCTTCCTAGCCCTGTGGGCAACGCTACTGGCGCTGTCATCCCTCGCACGGTACGAGCCCGCCGCCTGGTCGAGGATGATTGACATCGATCGGTCAGCGGAGGCCAGCGCTCTGGAGCACTTGCTGGACGAAGCCGCAAACTCGATCAGTAGGTCGGTGCGGAACTTCCTCACCACGCCCACCCAAACCTGACCGAAACATCGCCACCAGGCGGCAGACTGAACCGCTCGCCCTCGCGGGAGACGACGCCGCCGACAGAACGACCGGTAGGATTCAGCACATGAACACGGATGCCCTGTGGTATCCGTACCACTCGTGGGGGTTCAAGTCCCCCCTCGGACACGTTAACCCCCACCAAAGTCATTCACGTTTAGCGGATGATTTTGGTGGGGGTTTTTCGCTATCTATCGCCCGAAGTTCGCACCGGTGAGAACGAGTTGACCGGTCTCGGTTGCCTCAGCTGAGGCGGTCTCATCAGGCTCGGTTTCTTGGCCGGTGTCGAGGGTGATGCTGACCGGCGTGCAGACGATCGTGATCCGGTCGGCCCGCAACCCGTTGGGCCAGGTCCCGTAGCTCGAGGACTTCCGGGTTCACCCCGATGTGGTGCGCGTACTGGATCCGGGCCTGCGCTACGATCTGATCCTGACGCATATACAGCACTTTGGCCCGGTTGAGTTGGGCGTCGCTGGCACTGGTGTAGCCGTGCCGGCACCGGTACCGGGCTCTGCCGTGCGCCCGATGCCCCTCCATGCAGCGTCCGCACAGCCCGCAGATCACCAGGCCGGTCAGTTGGTAGCGGTCCGTGCTGGCGTCGTCTGGTACCGCGAGCGCGTTGACCTGCTGCACCCGCAGGGAGTCGGTGTCTGTGACGAGCGCCGGGTGCGCGCCTGGCCGGGAGAACTCCCATTGGTCACGAGGGTTCCAGCAGCGCGTCGGCTTGCTGCCCCGCGGCCGGCTCGACTTGTCGCCCGGCCTGGTCTCGTGTTGGTCGATGTGCTGGCGGCGCCATACCTGACGGCCGGTGTAGCGCGGGTTGGCCAGGATCGCCGCGACCGTGCGGACCGTCCACGCGGCGCCACTGCAGTGCGGGTTGCGGTCCCGGTCGTACGCTGATGGCGGCACCACCCCTTGGGCGTTCAACGTGCCTGCGATCCCGGCGACGCTGTACCCGGCGAGTCGTTGCGCGAACATCCACCGCACGTGCGGTGCGGTTTCCGGGTCCGGGTCAATGCGCAGCAGGCGTCTGCCCCACCGGGCGTGCTGCGGGTTCGGGTGCGGGCCCCCATCGTCGAGGCGGTAGCCGTAGGGCGGACGACCTCCGAGGTGCCGGCCTTGTGTGCGGACCTGGGCGCGCATCGCCGCCATGGTGCGGCGGCGGGCGCGCAGCACCTCCCGTTCGGCCTGGTACCCGAGCAGTGACAGCAGGGACTGGTGGGTGATGTCGCTCAGGTGGACCGGACCGCCGAACTCTGCCAGCCACACACTGACTCCGTAGGCGTGCAGTTCGGCGATGACGCTGCGGGCCTGATCGGCAGCGAAGGCCCGCTCGAACTCGCCGATCACCACGGCGTCGAAGCCGCGTTGCGGGTCGGCCACCGCGCGCAGCAGCGCGGCGGCCGGCGACGCCAAGGCAGGCTGCGGGAGTAGCCGACGTCGAAGAACTCGGCCACAATATGGCCGCGGCCGGCGATGGTCCGGTCGGCGTTCTCGCGCTGCCATTCGCGCGACGACGCCAAATCTTGGAATCGGCCTGTGGAGGTGCGGCCGTAGAACGCGAACCGCAACCCCGCATCGGCCGCTGATACGCGGCGCCGGCCGCGGATGCGGGGCTGGCCGGGGCCGTGGGAGAGCCAGTCCTCGAACGCGGCGGTCTGCATCTCGTCCATCGTGGTGGACATACCGATCACCTCGATCCGAGGCCGCGAGTACAGCAAAGCGGACTCTTACGTGCAGTGTGCGACGGCGGCAACGCATCGCGCGGCTGGTGTCACCGTGAAGCTGGACGGATGTACGCCGTCCGGCTGAGGCTCGGCCAACCGTGTCAGCGAATCCCCCAGTTGGGCGGGCTGTGAGCCATACGAATTCTTCGCGGGTGTCAGCGCAGCTCGCCTGCGTAGGCACGTTACGGCTCGTTGTCTAGCGTCGTCGCGCACCCGGCGTAGGACCTCCCCGAGATGCGTTCTGACTCGAACGGCTCGTACGCCTCAGCGGTGTCGAAGAAGGTGACACCCCAGTCCACCGCGGTACGGGATGATCTTAATCATGTCTTCTCGGCTGCTGATGCGACGGATTCGTAGACATCAGCACCGGGTATTACGCGATCAGCTGAGCTGCCGGAGGCGTTCCAGCAGCGGGCCGGCTGCTTCGTCGAGGAAGCGCTGCTGGAGAGCGTCACCGACCTGGAGCAGGGCGATGTCAGTGAAGCCAGCTTGCAGGAACGGTTTGACGCTTTCGGCGAGTTCATCCAGGTCCGGCCCGCAGGCGATCGAATCGGCTACGTCTTCTTTGCGCACGAATTGACTGGCTGCTTGAAAGCCGGCCGGGGTGGGTAGGTCGGCGTTGACGCCCCAGCCGCCGCCGAACCAGCGGAACTGTTCGTGGGCCAGATCGATGGCCTGCTGCTTGTCCGGGGCCCAGCAGATCGGCAATTGGCCGATAGCGCGGGACTTACCGGCGCCCCGCGGGCGGGCTTTGTTCCAGCCTGTCACCAGGTCGGCGTCCGGTTCCACGGCGACGAGGTGGTCACCCAGTGGGGCGAAGCGTTCCATCGACTTGTCACCCGAGACGGCCAACGCGATCGGCACGCCCCCTTCAGGGGCGTCCCAGATGCGGGCTGAGTCGACGCGGAAGTAGTCGCCTTCCCAGGTGATCAGTTCACCGGTGTGCAGTTCACGGATGATGTTGACAGCTTCTTCCAGCATGTCTTGGCGCTGGGCGACCGGGGGCCAGCCGTCCCCGGTCACGTGCTCGTTCAAGTTTTCCCCGGCACCCAACCCGAGGATGAACCGGCCGTCGGACAGCACTTGCAGAGTGGCCGCTTTCTGTGCCACCACGGCGGGGTGGTAACGCTGGATCGGGCAGGTCACGTAGGTCGCCAGCTCCACCCTCGAGGTGGCATGAGCGACCGCGCCGAGCACTGTCCAGGCATACGGTGCGTGGCCTTGCTCGGTCAGCCAGGGCGAGTAGTGGTCGCTGGAGACCTCGAAGTCGAAACCGACTTGTTCGGCCTGCACGGCGTAGCGCACCAAGTCCTTCGGCCCGCTCTGCTCCGTCATCAAGGTGTAACCGAACTTGACCACGCGCCCCCACGCCCCTTAATTGTTCTGGTGAAGTACTTGTAACGCCTTCCCGCAGCGGTCATGGTCAAACCGGGGAGAGCCAGTAGACGGCCGCCGGGTCGCCAATGTGCCCGGCCTCCCCCATTGCCCACCCGGATGCACTCAACGTCGTTGCTCAGCCGCGTGGACGTTTCCAGCCAATGGATGGCCGCCCGGAACTGGCGTCGAAGGAGCCAAGGCCCGTCGTGGGGTGCTAGGTCGTCAGGGGGCCGGGTAGGGGGATGCCGCCAGCAGCCGGGCCAGGTGGGCGGCGTTCGCCGCGAGGGCCTTGGTCGCACTGCCGGTGGTGTCCGGCTTCGGGCCGGCGTCTTTGTAATCGAGCTTGCCCATGGCTTCGCCGACCCAGTAGGTGCCGCCGGCGGCCGGGATGGTGAAGCCGACGTCGTTGAGGGCCTGGAACACCTCGGCGCACACGTGGTGGGCGCCGTCCTCGTTGCCGACGACCGCGACGACCGCGACTTTGCCGTACATGGACGGCTGGCCTTGGTCGTCGGTCTCGGACAGTTCGGCGTCGAGACGTTCGAGGACCATCTTGGTGATGGCCGAGGGCTGGCCCATCCAGATCGGCGTGGCGATGACCAGGATGTGCGCCGCGAGGATCTTCTCCCGTAGAGCGGGCCAGGCGTCGCCGTCTCCTTCGTCGGTGCTGACGCCGAACTTGACGTCGTGGTCAGCGACCCGGACCACTTCACCGGCGACGTCATGGTCGGCGAGCGCGGTGAGGACCTGACGGCCGAGCAGTTCGCTGCTCGACTCGCTGCCGGAAGACTTCAGAGAACAGCCGAGCACGACGACGCGCAGAGTCCGGGATTCAGTCATGCGGCGGGAATGCCCGCCCATGATCGGCCAAAACGCTGCAACGGATACTGGCGGATCGCGCCGGTGCCGGGCGCTCCGACCGGGAATGCGCGTGCGGTGCGGTGTCGTTCGCCAGCCCCGTGGCGCGGCTACTGCTGCTGGGAGAGGGCGAAGGCGCTGAGGAAGCCGGCCAGCAGGATCAGTCCCATCGCGAGGTGGGTGTGTTCGAACGCTTCCGGGATCATGGTGTCGGCGATCATGGTGAGGATCGCGCCGGCGGCCAGGGCGGTGATGCAGGCCAGCACGCCGGGTGCGGCGCCGTCGAGCACCACGGCGCGACGATCATGAACCTGAGCATCATCGGATCGGCCGCAGGCCTGTTCGCCGTCACCAACATCGACGACATCCTGATCCTGGCCCTGTTCTTCGCCCAAGGCGCAGGCCACCGCCACACCACCCGCAACGCCCTTATAGGCCAATACCTCGGCTTCGCCGGCATCCTCGCCGTCGCCGTTGCAGCCGCGTTCGGCGCCAGTTTCCTGCCCGATCAGGCCCCGCCCTACCTCGGCCTGCTCCCGCTGGCACTAGGCATCAAAGCCGCCGTCCAAGCCCGGCGGCACCACAACGACGCCGACCCGACCGAGACGACCAACGACGCTCCCGGCATCTTCGCCGTCGCCGCCGTCACGTTCGCCAACGGCGGGGACAACATCGGCGTCTACGTACCGGTCTTCGCCACCGCCGGAGCCGGCGGCATGACCGTCTACGTGATCGACTTCCTGCTTCTGGTCGCCGTGTGGGTTGCCGCGGGGCGGTTCTTCGCCACCCGCCCGATCATCGCTCAGGCACTCAGCCGCTGGGGGCACGTCCTGCTGCCCGTCGTCCTGATCGGCATCGGCCTGCTCATCCTCATCGAGGGTGGCGCGTTCGGCCTGTAACCCGGACGTGGGGACCGCGGGCCGGGCACAGTGTCGTCGGCGCCCAGGCTGCTCCAGCGCAGAATCACGGCGTCGGTGCCCTCGAGGGTCGGCTCCTGTCCGATGATCTGCTCGCCGGGTACGCCGAGCAGATCATCAGACGGCGTACCAGCTACGCCTGTCGTCGGCGGTGAAAGTTCGACTCGGCGGCACGGGCGGTCTGATGGCGCACGTCTGCTCGAACGACTCATCGAGGTAGAACACGCACGTCGGCCGGGAGGGATTAGGTAAGCCCGGCGAACCCGTCGGCGCTTCTTGCCAGTCGCTTCTGGTCCAATGACGGGTCAGCGTCGAGGGCCTGGTAGGCAGTCAGGGCCGCCACCCGGAAGGTGGCGGCCCTGATGTCTAGCGGCTGGTGCTCAGTAGCGGATGGTGATGTCCACTCGCCGGTTGCGGGCCATGCCCGCCGCGGTGCTGTTGCTGCCGGACGGGTTCGCCTCGCCCTTGGTGATCACGTACGTGCGGATCCCGGCGCGGGCAGCCAGCGTGCGGCAGACCTCCCGGGCGCGGCGTTGACCGAGGGCGCGGCTGGCGGCGGCGCTGCCCCGGTCGTCGGTGTGCCCGACGCAGGTGATCGACCGGATACCGGTCAGGTTGCTCCGCAAGGTGCCCAGGTAGCGGCGTTGCGGGGCACTGATCGTCGACGAGGCGGTGGCGAAGTACACCGGTCGTGCCGCGGTGAAGCTGTTCAGCACGAGCTGCGTACGACTGCTGCCCCGCAACGTCTTCCCGCCACCGGTCGGCACCGTGGTGATCGCCGCCGCGATCGGATAGCCGCCGAGTCGCGCGGCCATGGCCCGGCCGAGCGGGTTCAGCGTGACGGTGACGACCGCCGAGCGGCTGGCCTGCGTGGTGACTGCACGGCCGGTGCCGAGCATGACCCGCTTGCCGGACACCGTGCTCCACAGCACCACCGTGTGCCGGCCACGGACCGCCGCGGAGAACGACACCGCAACAGGCACCGTCGCCTTCGCCGGGACACCGCGGGTGACGGTCAGCTTGGACACCTTGACCGTGACCGAGCCGGTGGACGGTCCCGGTCCAGGGTTCTCACCGCCGCCACCGGTCACGACTGCCGTGTACGTGCCGTCCACCATCGTGCCGATCGAGTCGGTGATGCGGTACTTGACGGACGTGGCCGTACCCGTGAAGCCGGTGACCGGGACGAAGGTGATTGCTCCCGTCGTGGCGTCCAGGGCGTAGGTGCCCTGTTGCGGGATCACGACGGTCGTGGCCGGGTTGTTGTTCGCGTCGAGCAGCGTGATGCCGCCACCCGCTGGCACGGGCAGGGTCGTCTTGTTGGTGTCGCCGGGCCCGGTGGTGTCCGGGCTGGTCGGCGGCACGGTGACGGGCAGCGCCATCTTGCGGGACGATCCCTGCGGGTCGACGCCGACGGCGAGGAAAGTGTGCGGCCCGGCGGCGAGCGCCGCGGGGACGGTGACCGGCACGGAGAAGTTGCCGTTGCCGTCGGTGGTGACCGTGCCGAGCTCGATCGGGTCGGAGTAGATCGTGACCTTGGCTGTCGAGTAGGGCGCGAAGCCGGTGCCGATGACGACGATCTGCTGCGACGGTACGGCCAGCGCCAGCTTGCCCTTGTCCGTGGTGAGGGTGAGCGGCGCGTCGGTGGGCACGGTGGCCGGCGGTTCCGGTTCCTGCACCGTCACCTGGTTCGATGCCGCCGAGGGCAGGGAGGTGCCGCCGGGGCCGATCGCGACCACGGTGACCGTGTAGCTCGTGCCGGCGACGCCGCCGAGCACGCACGACGTGGCGGGCGCGTCCACCTGGCAGAAGGCGTTGCCGGGTGACGCCTGCGCCTTGTAGTTGACGGCGCCTTGCACTGCCGGCCAGGACACGGAGATCGATGAGATGCCGGCTGTGGCGACCGGCGCGGTGGCCGGTGCGGCGGGCGGCGGGGTTGGCGCCTCGGGGGTCACCGTGGCAGCCGCCGATTGGGTGCCGGGGCCGACGCCGTTCACTGCGCGGACGCGTACCTGATAAAGCTGGTTGTTGGTCAGGCTGGTGACCGTCGTCCGGCGCTGGGTGCTGCCGAAGGCGGTCGTCTGCACCGTGGTCCAGTTGACGCCGTTGTCGGTGGACACCTGGTAGTCGGTGATCGCGCTGCCGCCGTTGTCGACCGGCGGGGTGAAGGTCACCGTGGCGGTGGTGTCGCCGGGCAGGGCGGTCAGCCCGGTCGGCGCGCCCGGCGCAACAGGAGCCGGGGTCACCGATGATGCGGTGGAGGCGGCGCCGTCGCCGACACTGTTTACCGCCCGCACCTTGACCTGATAGGTCGTGGTGTTGGTCAGGCCGGTCACCGTCGCCGTGCGTGTGCCGCCGTTGCCCGCCGACGTGGCGATCGTCGCCCAGTTCACACCGTTGTCGGTGGACACTTCGTAGCGGGTGATCGTGCTGCCGCCGTCGTCGGCCGGCGGAGTGAACACCAGGGCCGCCGAGCCGTTGCCCGGCGTGGTCGACACGCCGGTCGGGGCGCCCGGCACCTGCGCGGCCGGGGTGGTCGGCGAGGCCGAGGTGGCCGCGCCGGGTCCAACGGCGTTGCGGGCCCGAACCTTGATTTGGTACGTCGTGGTGTTGGTCAGGCCGGTCACGGTCGCCGTCCGGGTGCCGCCGTTGCCGGCCGAGGTGGCGATGGTCGTCCAGTTGACGCCGTTGTCGGTGGACACCTCGTAGCTGGTGATCGCGCTGCCGCCATCGTTGACCGGCGGAGTGAACACCAGGGCCGCCGAGCCGTTGCCGGGCGTGGTGGACAGGCCGGTCGGGGCGTCCGGTGCCACCGAACCCGGGGTCACCGGCGAAGCTGTCGACTCCGCGCCGGGGCCCACGGAGTTCCTCGCCCGTACTTTCACCTGGTAGGTCGTGGTGTTGGTCAGGCTTGTCACGGTCGCCGTGCGGGTGCCGCCGCCGGCCGGGCTGGTGGCGATCGTCGCCCAGTTCGCGCCGTTGTCGGTGGACACCTCGTAGCTGGTGATCGAGCTGCCGCCGTTGTCGACCGGCGGGGTGAAGGTCAGCGTCGCGGACGTGTTGCCCGGGGTGGTGGACAGGCCGGTCGGGGCACCCGGCACCTGAGCGGCCGGGGTGACCGGCGAGGCCGTGGAAGCCGCGCCGTCGCCGACGCTGTTCACCGCGCGCACCTTCACCTGGTACGTCGTGGTGTTGGTCAGGCTGGACACCGTTGCGGTGCGCGTGCCGCCGTTACCCGGCGCGGTGACGATCGTGGACCAGTTCACGCCGTTGTCCGTCGACACCTCGTAGCGGGTGATCGAGCTACCACCGTCGTCGACCGGCGGAGTGAAGGTCAGCTCGGCGCTGCTGTTGCCGGGCGAGGTGGAGAGGCCGGTCGGGGCGCCCGGCACCTGCAGGTCCGGGGTGACCGGGGACACCGACGACGCGGTACCCGGGCCGATGGCATTCCGCGCCCGAACCTTGACCTGGTAGGTCGTGGTGTTGGTCAGGCTGGACAAGCTCGCCGTACGCGTCCCGCCGTTGCCCGCCGAGGTGGGAATCGTCGTCCAGTTCACGCCGTTGTCGGTCGACACCTCGTAGCTGGTGATCGCGCTGCCGCCATCGTTGACCGGCGGGGTGAAGACCAGGCTCGCCGTCGTGTTGCCCGGCGTGGTGGACAGACCGGTCGGCGCGTCCGGAGGAGCCGTACAGGCACTGTAGGTGGCGGTCACCCGCGACAGGCCGGTCGTCGTGGTGCTGTTGACGCTCGCACCGCCCGGAGCCAGGTTCGCGCCACCGCCGCCGCCGGAACCATGATCGTGGGCGCCGCCACCAGCGCCACCGGCGTACCAGCCGCCACCGCCACCGCCGGACGAACGGATACCGTCGCCGCCGACCGGCCCATTGCCATCCTGGCCCTCGCGTCCGGCCTGGTCACCGACGCCGCCGAGGCCCGCCCCCAGCGAGGTGCCCCCGCCGCCGCCGGTCGGAGAGAAGCCGTCACCACCGGCTACACCCAACGGCCCGGCATCCCCGCCAGCCCCGGATGCATACCCGGCCCCACCACCACCCGCAGCGACGATCACGGGCGTCGGAGAGGCCCCGATCGTCACGAACGTCGCGCCGCCGCCTCCGCCGCCGTACTGACTACCGAACCGGTCACCGCCGGCGCCACCGGACGTCGCACCGCCGCTCTGACCGCCGACGCCGTTACTGTCGCCGCTGGCACCGATCGACAGGGTGAATGACTGACCGGGTGTCACCGCCACTGATGCCACGACCCTGCCGGCCTTACCGCCGTCCTGCTCGAACCCGGGGAAGGCAGTCGCGCCCCCGGCACCTCCGCTCACATCGAATTCGATCTCGCAGACCGACGCCGGCACGGTCTCGTTGATCACTTGCGTGGTGTCGGTCCACGTCTGGGGGCTGGGCACTGCCGCCCAGGCAACTTCCGGCGCGAACACCGACACCGACGCCGCGAGGCCGACCGCGCTGACCAGCCGCAACCGGCGCACGGAAGATGATCGATTGAGAGGCATGGGCGAACTGTACCAATTCAGACTTATGCCTAAATACGGAAACGTGAACGCTCTAGCCGGGCGGGGTCGTAGTTACCAGCGCGGACCCGTAGGCACCCCGTACCGGCCAGCTCGAGATGCCGGGTAGGGCCCTGCGGCGCCGTCGACGCTCCGTTTCCCCCACGGGGCGCGAGAGGGTAATCGTTGTGCCCCTGATCTGGTCGGGCGACAGGTCCGGCCGCCTGCGGCTACGCCGGAGCAGTGCCTTGTCGGCAAGCAGCGTGGCAAAGCGGCGTCGTGGCCGACCGGGCCGGCCGGCGATAGGCGGGTAACAGTCAAGCAGGTCCAGGGCGCGGCTGATGTCGGGCACATTCGCGCCAGAGGTGAGCACATAGATCGGCGTGCCGAACCCGTCGCAGATCAGATGGTGCTTGGAGCCGGCCCTGCCGCGGTTGACCGGCGACGGGCCTGTCCCGGCACCCCCTTTTTCGCGTCGATGTGGCTGCCGTCCATCGCCGCCCCCAACCAGTCGATCCGGCCCGCCGAGTTCAACCTGGCGAGCAGGATCTGATGCACCTGGTCGAACACCCCGGCCTCGCTCCAACGCTGCAGCCGCCGCCAGCAGGTCATCCCGGAGCCGAACCCGAGTTCCTGCGGCAAGTCTTCCCAGCCGATCCCGGTATGCAGCACGAACAAGATGCCCTGCAAACAGAGACGGTCCGGCACCGGCGGCTTGAAGAGGACCGGATCGCCGTCGATGACGTGGCTGCGCTCCTCGTCGATCTCCGGCGGCCAGCCGGCGACGGCCTGCTCCCCCACCACGTTGAGACAGTCCTTCATTGCGCCGATCTCCAGGCCGAAGGTCGCCAGCTCGGGGAGACGGTGGGTGTGCCAGAGGCCTACGGTGAAAGCCCAGCCTGGGCCATGCTCGTCTCCGGGGATCTGCACGACACTCCAGCCATGCTCCTCGACGTGACCGATGGTGTTGCGGTCGATGGCTTCGAGTTCATCTCGATCGCCGTAGTCGCGGCAGATGATGCAGGGGCACCTCGGCTTGCCATGGGTCACCCGAAGAGGGTAGATAACCACTCGGTATCGTCCCGACCGCCATGAAGCGAGCTGCGGTCAGGACGATGACCAGTGTGGTGAATATTCATCGAGCGCACCGGCCGTAGTGCCGCTTACCAGGGCGGCAATGCCCTGGTAAGCCGGCGTCATCCAGACGGCGGGCAGTCGTCCGCGCGGGTCCAGGTGTGGACGTACCGGTTACGCAGACCCTCGACGAAATCGACGATCTCTCGCTCGCGAGCATCGTCCAGGTCTGCCGGCACCTCGGCCAGGCGGCCCCACGCGGTGAGGGCCACGACCGAACCCATCGAGGGGTACGGAGCTAGCACCACATCCCGCCCGTACTGTTTGGACAGTCGTCGGAGCCGGTCCACCGCCTGCGGTGACGTGCCGTCGCCGTAGCGGATGACGATGTGCCCGTGTTCCAGGGCGTGGACGGCCAAACCGTCGGGCACCGGATCGGGATAGATGCCCGGGGCGACGGTGAACGAGAAGTGCGGGCCCGAGGTCGGCGGTACGGAGTTGTAGCGCACCGCCGCGATCTGCGATTCGGCGATGTGCGGGCTGTCCATCACCGGGATCTCTCTGCCCGGCAGGCAGGGCGCGGCCCGTGTTCCTGACGCCGAGCCGGTCACGGAGCCGATCAGGAAACTTCCCGACTGCAGCGTGACGGCCGTGGCGGCGGTGGCAGCAGTCACCAGGACGGCGAGCCACCACGCTGCCCGTTCCTTGAGGGTGGTCACAGCAGTTCCCCCGTCCGCCGCATCCGGCGTTCGCGCAGCGCCAACAGGGGCGGTGCCAACCACTGCGCCGCGAGGAGCAGCAGCACCGCGACGGATTCCCAGAACGCCGCCGTCGTCACAGCGAGGCTGCGGATGTTGTCCGCCAGCCACAACACCATCGAGATGAGGAACGGTGCGCTGATGACCACCACCAGCCAGCCGGTGACCAGGATGCCCGCGGCGTAGACGACCGCGAACCAGCGCGCCACCCGCCGGTCGTGCGGGCTGATGTCCGCCAGTTCGGCGGTCTCGCCGGCACCGAGCCGCCACAGTCGGCTTTTCAGCGTGAGCCAGGTCGCCCGGTACAGGTTGTGGCAGCGGAGGGCGTTGGCCAGGACCGCGTACCCGTCGCTGCGCAGGAAGACGGCAGCGCACTGCCACACCAGAGCGATGGTCTGGGCCAGGATCACGGTGGCCAGCACGCGGTCGACGGTCGGCGGCAGGGCGATCAGGTCCTCGCGGTACAGCAGCCGCAGGCCCAACGCCACCGCGACGACGACGCCGTCGATCGCCATACCGGCGAGGAAAGCGCCGTAGCGCCGGCGCCGCGGCACGGCGACGATCTGGGAGAGGTCGGTCTCGAAGACCAGGAAGACGCCGCGGCGGCTGACCCGGAACACCGCCGGCACGCCGATGGCCCGGCCGGCCAGCCAGTGCCACATCTCGTGCAGCGCCGCGAGGAGCAGGGCGACCGGGGTGAACAGCAGCATGCACAGCACCGGGTCGGGCAGGAACCACGCCTGCTCGAAGCTGGGGCGCAGGTCGGGGCGCCCCAGCAGGGTGGCGAGCACGAAGACGGCGGCGAGCGCGTACCCGGTCCACGCGGTGGGGCCGAACAGTCGGCGGGCCGCCTCCGGTGACACGCCCTCGATCCAGGTGATGCGGCGGCCGTCGATCTCGGTGGCCGGCGTCGCTGTGGTCGCCAGGAGCAGGCCCGCGTCGTCGAGGCCCTGGAGGAAGTCGGCGCCGTCGACGGGTTCGCCGGCCGCCCGGCTGGCCAGATCGGTGGCTTCCGACAGGCCGGCGCCGCGTTGCAGAGCCGTGACGAACACGCCTCCCGGTGCGGGCACCACGACGTACAGGCCCAGGTCGGGCCGGCCGAGCAGGCTGCCCTCGTCGTCGTCGGTGACCACGATGGTGGCCACCCGCCGTTGGATGTCGATCTCGTCGACCCGATCACTGTCGGGCTGCATGGCGCCTCCGCGCTGTCGCGGCAGTCTCGGCGCGGACAAATGCCGCGCTCTCGTGGACAGGCGGTGTGCCCCGGGCGAAACCCGGGGCACACCGGTGAATCAGCTGTCGGTCGTGCAGCCGGCGGGGCTGCACACCGGCGGGAACGTCAGCCGGGTGTTCTCGACACGGCGGATGGTGAGCTTCACAACGATCACCTCCCTCCACCGATGGGGGCGGCCACCGCATCGCGATGGACGCCGGAACCGGCGCCGAGGGCCGTCGGCCCGCACACCGTGCAGGCCGGGTCCCGCGGCCACGACTGTTGGCGCATCGCACATCCGGCGGCGAAGTCGATGACCAGAGAGCTGCCGGCGTACGCCGGAGGTTCGAAGGCGGTCAGGTAGCGCAGGACCTCGAAGGCGCCCAGCGCACCGAGCAGGCCGGCGACCGGACCGATGCCCCGGTTGGTCCGGGGTTGGCGGACGTCGTGCAGGGTCAGGCCGGCCAGCGCCGTCGCGGTGGCCGCGTCCAGGTCGGCGGCGTCCGGGTCGGGCAGCGACGCGCACTGCAGGCAGGCGCTACGGCCGGGATCGACGGACCAGACCAGTCCCTCGGTGACCCACATCCCGCCACGCACGAACGGTACGCCGCGCGACACGCATGCCGCGTTGACCCAGGAGTCGACCTCGCCGGGATGGTCGATGCCGTCGGCCACCACGTCCGGGCGTACCTCGTCGAGCAGGTCGGCCAGCTGTTCGGGCCCTTCGATGCCGGCGTCGATGCCGCGTACGTCGATCGACGGGTCGAATGCGCGCACCCATTCGACGGCCCGCGCCACCTTGCGCTGCCCGATTTCCGACCACCGGTAGAGGTACTGGCGGGCGAAGTTGCGCGGTTCCACGGCGTCGCGGTCGAGCAACGTCAGTCGCCCCACGCCGAGGCCGCACAGGTGCGGCAGCAGGTTGGAGTTGAAGCCTCCGGTGCCGAGCACCAGCACGTGCGCGTTGCGCAGCGACTCCTGGAAGTCCTCCCGGCTGCGTGACAGCGAGGCGAAGGACTGGAAGAACGACAGGCTGCTGAAGTGGCGCTCGGCGTCTTCCGGCGCGAGCCGGCCCAGTCGATCGCCGTCTTCGAGCAGGCCGTGCGCGTCGAACGCGGCCACCGCCTCCGCCACGTCGTCGGCGCCGACCGGCCGGCCGGCCGCCGTCAGCGCGTCGGCGAGTTCGGCAACGGTACGGCCGCCGGCGTGCAGCAGCTCCAGCAGCGCCTCGACCACGCCGGCCTCGTCGTCGATGATCAGCTGTTCGCGCCGGTCGTACACCACGCGCAGCTCGTCGCCCGTACGCTCCCACACCACAGCCTTCAGCCGGGGCCGGGGACCACGGGCCGGCGTCCGGCTCGTACCGGTGGTGGCCGCTGTGTCGGCTTGCCCCCGCATGGCTCCTCCTCCTGCTGCCGGCGAACGCCCCTCGGGGCGCCGTCACCGTCCTCGGTGGATGAGCGTGCCCGAGTGCCGGCGGGGGGACCACACACAGCGACCCACACAGCGAGTGTGTGCGGCGCCCGGCTATGCGGCGTGCAGGCGGCCGCGGACGACGCCGGCGCGGGGTAGTCCCAGCTCTTCCATGATCACCAGGGCGGAGTGCCAGCACCGGCGGGCCGCCGCCGGCCGGCCGGCGGCGCGTTGCACCAGGCCGAGGTGGTCGGTGGCCAGGGCTTCGGTGTGGCGGTCGTTGTTGCCCCGACTCAATCGGATGGCCTCGGTGGCGTGGCGCGCGGCAGCGCCGTGCCGGGACAGCCCCAGGTACGCCTCGCTGAGGTGCAGCAGGGTCATCGCCTCGCCGTGCCGGTGCTCGATCTGGCGGCACAGGACGAGAACTGTGCCGAACGCGTCCAGTGCGTCCCGATAACGCCCGAGACCGAGGTACGCCTCCCCGACGTTGCCCCGCGCGACACCTTCCAGGTAGACGTCCCCGAGCGGCTGCACGGTCGTCAGTGCCTGCTGCGCGAAGGGCAGCGCCTGCACGTGCCGCCCCGCCCCGATGTGCACGTCGGCGATGTTGAGCAGCGCCGAACCCTGGGCCCGCCGGTCGACCGCCCGCCGGGCGATCTCCAGCACCTGGGTGAACCCCGCGATCGCCTCGTCGAAGCGATGCAGGTCGCGGTCGATGGCGGACAGCCCGCTGAGCATCCGCAGCCGCCCGCGGTCGTCGCCGCACGCCTCGGCGGCGGCAAGTCCGGCCCGGCAGACCGCTGACCAGTCGTCCCAGTACTTCGTCAGATAGAAGAACGGCCACAGGTTGTCGGCCAGCTTCCACGCCGCTTCGTGCAGTCCGTGTTCCGAAGCCAGGCGGACCATCGGCTCCAGCGCGGCCCGCTCGGCCTCGCACCAGGCCAGCGCCGCCTCGAAGCTGTCGAAGCCGGGCGGATCGGCGGGCCCCTCCGCTTCCGCCGCCGTGAGCGGACTGCGCTCCCGGCCCGGATGAATCCGGTCATTGGCGGCGGCGGCGGAGTGCAGGTAGAGACCCACCAGCCGGCTCACCGCATCGCGTACGTCGGCAGCCGGCTCATCGTCCGACAGCTCCCGGGCGTACGCACGCAACAGGTCGTGCAGCCGGAACGTGTCACCGTCCTCGCGCTCGACCAGGTGCGCCTCGGCCAGCTCCCCGAGCCGATGACGCGCCTCGCAGATCTTCATCCCGGCCAGCGCCCCCGCGGCGACCGCGCTGACCTGCTGAGCCGGATGGACACCCAGCAGCCGGAACAGACCGGCCGGCCGCTGCGGCAACCCGCGATAGGACCAGGACAGCACCGACCGTACGGCGATGCCCAGGTCCGGCCCGGAGCTGAGCACCTCCAGCCGGTACGCCTCGTTGCTCAACTGATCGATCGAGACGCGCAGCGGATCCTGCGACTGCAGGGCCGCCCGCTCACTGGCCACCCGCACCGCCAGTGGCAGCCGGGCGCACAGCTCGGCGAGTTCCCGCACCGCGGCCGGCTCGGCATCCGCGCGATCCGCCCCCACGACCGCCCGCACCAACGACACCGCTTCGGCCGGCGTGAACACGTCGAGGCCGATGGACTCCGCGCCGTCGCGTACGGTCAGACCCAGCATGCTGCGCCGGCTGGTGACCACGACCATGCCGCCGGCGCTGGCGGGCAGCAACGGCCTGACCTGGGTCTCATCGGACGCGTTGTCCAGCACCAGCAGGATGCGCTGCTCCCCGGTGACCGAACGCCACATCGCCGCCCGCCCCTCCAGAGTGCTCGGCATCTGCTCCGGGCCCAGACCCATCGCCCGGAGAAAATCCTCCAGCACCGCGGCGGGATCGGTCGGCGGCTGCTCGTCGAACCCGCGAAGATCGACGTAGAACTGACCATCCGGAAAGACATGACGTACGCGATGCGCCCACGCGACCGCCAACGCCGTCTTGCCGACGCCCGCCGTCCCATGCACCACCGCCAGCTGAGGTCCTACCGGCTTGACGGCGTCCAGCAACCCGTCCATCCGGGCCAGATGCTCACCTCGGCCGACGAACGACCTGATCGCCACCGGCAACTGACCCGGCCGCGGCAGCACGGCAGCCGCCGAATCCTCCACCTGGCCAGCAGCACCGACAAGCGCCGCGGCGTCCTGCTCATCAAGTTCCAACGCACCGGTCAACGCCCGCACGGTATTCGGATAGGGCCGCCGGCGCTCGCCACGCTCCAGCGCGCTGATCGCGTTGACGCTCAGCCCGGCCCGCTCGGCAAGCTGCTCCTGGGTCAATCCCCGACGCCGACGCAGCCGTCGAAGCGCCACCCCGAACGGCGCCGCAGCCGTACCCTCGCCCATCACACCCGTCTCCCCCACCCCGACCAGCATCATCAACGGGTCCCGAATTAGCCACCCCCGTGGCGCCACGCACCGCCACGCGCGGCTCCAGCCTTGACCCAAGATCGATCACGGTCACGATAGAGCACGATGCATCGAACGGTCGGGCGATCGCCAACGCCGGCTGTCAGCGCGGTGTCAGACCAGGCCGTTGCGGTGCGCCCAGGCCGGTTAGGCGCCGCGCCAGCCACCGGGAGAAGGGCACGGCCCGGTGGCTGGGCTGCTGCGCGAGCTGTTCGCCGCGCGCCGGGCCGTGATCAGCCGCAGAGGAAGATTGGGCACTGTGGGTGCGTGATGACCAGGGGTGGGTAGGCGGCCATCGTGTCGACGATCCACTGACGGTGCGGGGCGATGCCCAAGGCGGAGATCGGGCCGGAGAAGTCCCACGAGCCGTCCGGGTTGATCCGCGTGAACCAGTACGAGACGCCGACCAGCACGCCGCCCCAGATCACCGCGCCGCCCGCGTGGAACGTGGGCAGACCGTCACCACCCGAGGTGACCAGGTCAGGGTCGCGGTAGTCGCGGCCGTCGGCGTTCTCGAGGATGGTGACCGGGCTCGACCGGTAGAAACGGGTGTCGCTGCCGCTGTAGCGGAAGACCCGCGTGCCGATCGCCGGACTCTGCCGGGCCAGCGGAAGAACCGCGTCGGGCTGGCCGGGAATCGGGCGGCCCAGACGGGCCAGATACATCTGGCCGTGGCGGGCACCGAAGGCGACCGGGAAACGCTGGCCGCCGGCCTCGATCTCGCTGCCCGGGCCGGGCCCGACGCAGCCCTCGACGGTGAGCACCCACCAGCGGTTCAGGGCCGTACCCGAGCACCGCAGGTCGCCGTCCGAATAGCCGCGCACCATCCAATGGTTGCCGGGGACACGTTCGTCCACGATGGTGGACGCCGGCGGGTCCGCGTAGGCGGCGGTGGGGGTCAGAACCAGCGCGGCGAGGACCGCGGCGGCCACAACACGAAGGCTGCGCATACTGTTTCCGTTCATCGAGGGAGCTGAGCGCGCACGACTCTACGGGGTGGCCTTCGACCTGCGCGACCTCGAACCCTGACGCATCGAGGCCCGGACCATGCCGGGTCCGAACCTCGCGCTGCCCTCGATTGTCGGGGGAGTCAGTCACCGGCGCGACGTCCCCTGGACCCACTGGGGCCGTTAGACCTACGCTGAGTCAACTTGTGCACGGCAGCTCTCTGGCTGCGACCACCGTGTGGGTATCCCAAGTGTTGATCCCGGAACGTACCGTCGAGCGGCTCGCCGCGGCGCGCTTCTAGAGCGCGCTGGCGTCCAGGACCTGACGGCGTTCGTCGTCCGCGAGGTGACCGAGGGTACGCAGCCAGTCGACGACCGCCGCGGCGGCTCCGATCGGCACGTTGTCCAGGTAGTGCTCTCCCGCGGGCAGATCCCTTACGGCCGAAGTGGCGTTGTGGGCCATCGACGTCTTGGCCAGCGTCTGCCCGTCGGTCAACCGTCGGGCATCGTCCCGTCCGCCACGCAGTACCAGCACCGGCGGTTCGAGCGCCTCGACGTCCCGTGGCACCGCGGCGATCAGGTCTTCGAGGAAGTGGCGACCGACCCGGCCGGTCAGGAACGGTATTGACTCGCCCGCAGCGGTCGGGCGGGCCAGAAGGGCACGTGGCGTACCGTCCACCGGGCCGATCGCGTCACCGAGCACTGTGCCGGCCGTCACCACATAGTCCACCGACGCACCTGAGATGGTGGCGGCGAGTGCCGCGGCGCTGCCGAGGCTCAGGCCGAGCAGGCCGACCGAGCCGTCTGGGGCGAGCGAGCGTGCCTCGTCGACCTCTCGACGCAGCAGGGCGGCCACCGTGGTCAACGGCATGGCGTCGTCCTCCGCCGGGAACGGGGCGATCTCCACCATCGTCACCTCGTACGCGGCCAGGCGGCTGCGGAGCCGACGGATCCAGGGGGACGAATCGCGTCCCCGCCCCCACCCGTGGCAGACGATCAAGGTCCCCCGCCGACGGTCCTGCGGCACCGGTGCGGGCGTGGAATCCGCGCGGACGTCGTCGGCGGGTGGGGTGAGCCCGCACTCGGTCCGCAGGAAGCGCAGCGTCTCGGCGATCGGCTCGGTGACGAACGGGTAGCGTTCGGTCGCCTCACGGACTACGGCCGTCGACCAGTGTCCGCGCGCGACGAGCTCGGCGACGTCGGCCAGCAACTTGAACCGGCGTTCGCCGAAGATCGCGATGTCGCAGAAGGCCCGGTAGCTGAGCAGCCAGGCCATCGTGGTCGCCGGCAGGGTACGCACCTCGCCGCCCCGGTGGCGGACGGTGACGGCGGCCTCGAGCAGGTCCTGCGCGGGGATCGGATGGGCGACACCGGCGGCATCGAGATGGCCGACGTCGTAGTGCAGGTCGACCGCGGACACCGACCGTGTGCCCTCGGCGGTCGTCACGAGCTTGCGACCAGGTAGCCAGCGCGCGAGGTCGACGTCGTCGAGTTCGGGCAGCTTCAGCAGGCGCCCCATCGGTGCCACCTGCCCGTACGAGCCGGGAAGTGCCTCCAGCGCGGCGATGCTGCGCTGCCCCATGCGCAGGAAGCGGTGGTCGGTGACGTCCAGTCCGGAGTGGAAGTCCGCGGCCCGCAGCACCTCCTGGGCCGCCTCCAGTTGGTCGCGCGCGACGAGCAGGTCGAGGTCGGTGGTGATCCGGTCGCGGCCCTCGGGGTGGTCGAGCAGCGCGGCGAGGAAGATGCCCTTGATGCCTGCCACCCGGATGCCCGCGTCGGCGAACAGGGGCGCCACCTCGCGCCACGTCTGCCGGTGGTGCTCGCCGGCGACCGCCCCGAATCGCCGGTTGACCCGTACCCCGGCGGAGCCCGCGTCGGCGTCGTGGAGCAGGTGGGCCACCCGTCGGCTCTCGGCCCGCGCGTAGAGCCGGTCCGAGACCGGCGGCAGCGCGGTGGGGTGACCCGCCAGCCGCAGCAGCGCGGAGTCGAGCTCGTCAAACGACTCCCGGCCGCTGGCCCTCAACAAGGCGTCTTTCAATGTCATCGGCGAGCTCCCTCGCGGTCGGTCTGATGAAGATGGATGCGTCGCCGGAGATGTCGACCCCGAAGAGGCGCAGAACCTCGTCCTGGAGGCGTCCGGCGAGCCGTACCGCGGTGAGCGAGTCGCCACCGCCGATGTCGAAGAAGCTGTCCGAGGCGGCGATCTCCGTGGTGCCCAGCACCTCCTGGAAGAGCGTCAGGACCCGGGCGGTCAGGGTTTCCGGTGGCGTCGACGCGGATCCGGCGGGCAACGCGTCGAAGCGGCGTACCAGCTCGCGACCGTCGAGTTTGCCGTGGGGCGTGGTGGGCCACGAGGTGACGTACGCGAAATGGGTCGGCACCGCCGCCGCGGGCAGCAGCGCGGCGAGGTGGTCGCGCAGCTCGGCGGCGAGATCCGGCCGACGCGAGAGCGGAGCGTCCGGGGCGTGGCCGTCCTCCTCCGTCTCGACGAAGGCGACCAGCCGGTCGGTGCCCCGGCTGCCCGTCAGCACGGCGTGGGCCCGCACCACCCCCGGGTAGTCCGTCAGCGCCTCCTCGACCTCGGTCAGCTCGATCCGGACGCCCCGGAACTTGACCTGCCGGTCGATGCGTCCGAGGAACTCCAGCACGCCGTCGCCACGGTCCCGGACGAGGTCGCCGGTGCGATAGACACGTGCGGCCGGAATGTGCGCGGGAGCGGTCGGGAACGCGCGGGCGGTCAGCTCGGGACGGTGGTGGTAGCCGTGGGCGAGCCCTGTCCCGGCGAGCCACAACTCGCCCGGTTCGCCCGCCGCCACCGGCCGACCGTCAGCGTCCACCACGTAGGTGGACATCCCGGTGATCGCCCGACCGATCGGGACGACGCCCGACGCGAGGTCTGCCGCGTCGACCCGGTGAGCGGTGGCGTCGATCGAGGCTTCGGTCGGCCCGTAGAGGTTGTGCAGTTCGGCGGCGGCCGGGAAGCGGCGCATCGCCTCCCGGGCGGTGGCGGCACTCAGGGCCTCCCCGCTCGTGACCACCAGTCGGATCGTCGCGAGCTTCGGGTCGCGGGCGTCCGCCGGGTTCGTCCGGAGAAAAGCCTCCAACATCGATGGTACGAAGTGCACGATCGTAATCGCCTCAGCGGCGATCACGTCGCGGAGGTACCGGCCGTCCAGGTGACCGCCCGGTCGGGCGAAGACGACCGTCGCGCCGTACATGAGGGGCCAGAGGAGTTCCCACAGCGAGACGTCGAAGCTGAACGGCGTTTTCTGCACCACGCGGTCGGCCGGGGACAGGGCGAACGCCTGCTGCATCCATTCGAGGCGGTTGAGCAGGCCCATTTGTCCACTAAGGACTCCTTTCGGGCCGCCCGTGGAACCCGAGGTGAACAACAGGTAGGAGAAGTCTGCTGCCGAGCCGGCCGGCCCGGTGCCCGGCGCGGGACCGGAGGTGTCGTCCAGGTCCACGGTCGGCCGGTCCGGGAACGGCGACGCGCCGGCCGTCACGATCACGTCAGGCGCCGCGTCGTCCACCATGGCGGCCAGGCGTCGGCGCGGCAGCTCCGCGTTCATCGGGAAGTAGGTGCCGCCGACCTTGACGATCGCCAGCAGCGCCACCAGGAGGCGGTTGCCGCGATCGAGGTGGACGCCGACGATCGGCGCTGGTCGGTCGGCGCACGCCTGGAGCCGCGCCGCCAGGTCGTCAGACAGGGCATCCAGGCGAGAGTACGTCAGCGGCGCGGGGTCGCGGCCGGCAACGGCGTCGGGCCGGCACCGCACCTGCGCGGTGACATGGGCGAGCAGATCGTCGGTGCTCATGAAGTCCTGCCCTCCTCGGGCGTCGGCGTGCGGGCGGTGATCCGTACGCTCAACGCCGCATAGCCGAGCGCCGCGACCACGCCGAGGACGGCGCACAGACCCCAGAGCCAGTCGGCGCCGAACCGGGCCACGACCAGGCCGGCGATGGCGGGTGCCGCGACGGCGGCCAGTGCGATCGACGTGGCGAACACCCCCTGGTAGCGGCCGCGGCCGTGCAGCGGGGACAGTGCCACGACCAGGCTGCTCTGGGTGGGCGCGCTGACGATCTCGGCGACCGTCCACACCAGTACGGTGGCCGCGTACCCGACCATGGAGTGCGCGAAAGCCGTCAACGCGAAACCCCCACCCGCCCCGAGCGCTGCCAGAACGAGCAGTCGCCGGGGGTCGCGGCGTTCGATCAGCCGGGTGACGGGGATCTGCAGGGCGACGATCAGGATGCCGTTGAGCGCGATGACGAGGCCGAAATCGCCGCTGGAGAAACCCTGGTCGGCCATCGTCAGCGACAGCCCCACGAAACCCTGCTGGAAGATCAGCGCGACAACGAACGACACCGTCACGAGCGTCATGAACGATTTGTCCCGCCAGACGGGGCCGCCAGGCCGGGGAGTGGTGGCGTCGACAGCCGTTGGCTCGGGCCGCGACTCGGGCACCTTGATGAAGATCAGCACCGCACAGCACAGTGTCAGGGCCGCTTCCACAAGAAAGCCGGCACGGTAGCTGACCTCGGCGATCAGTCCCGCGCCCGCGGCCGAGACGGCGAAGCCCAGGTTGATGGCCCAGTAGTTGAGGGAGAACGCGCGTACCCGGTCGGCCGGGGCCACGATGTCGGCCATCATCACCTGGACCGCGGGGCGGGACGCGTTGGAGGCCACGCCGACGACGAAAGCGATGGCCGACACGGCAACCGGGGCCTGCACGAAACCGAGCAGCGCTACCGATACCCCCGTCGCCACCTGCGACACCAGCATGGTGGGCCGGCGTCCGAGACGGTCGGTCAGCACGCCGCCGATCAGGGAGGCCACCACTGAGCCGCCGCCGTACAGCGCCACGACCAGACCGGCGAACGACGCAGGGTAGCCCTGGTCCGCGGTGAGATAGAAGGCCAGAAACGTCGCGACGAAGGCGCCGATCCGGTTGATCAGAGAGCTCGCCCAGAGCCACCAGAACGCCGCCGGCAATCCGCCGACAGCCTGCCGGACCGCCTGCCGCGCCCCGCTCGGCCGCACCGGAGCAGAGGTCACGACGGTCCACCGGACGATGCGACCGGGCGGCGTAGAGCGTCGAGCCAGGAAGCGACCCGCTCAGCGGATACGAGCGCGCGGCGGCTGACCGCCATGCCGCGCAACCGCTCACCGTCATCCGAGATCCACAGGCTCAAGTCGAAAAGCGCCGTGGTGAGCCGCGGCAGCGCGGTCTGCGCGCGTACCTCGTCCAGGATGAGGTCGTCGGGCGGGAACCCGGCCACGAAGATGGACCGGCGGTTGCGGGGCAGTTTCTCCCCTGTCGCGTCAACGTGCCGGACCTCGTCCATGATGGCGTCGAATGGCATGCCCTGGTGCCTGAGTGTCCACAGCATGCCGTCGCGAACGGCCGCGACCGTGGTCGCCACGTCCGCCTCCCGCGGCGCCTCGACGGTCACCGGCAGCAGGTTGATGAAGTTGCCGACCACGTCGGCGGCCTCGGGCACGAACCGGCCCGGCAGCGGGCTGAAGAAGGCCAGGTCGTCCCCGAGCACGTGGGGCCGCAGGGCGACGAGCACCTTCGCGGTGGCCAGGACGAAGCTCGTCACCCGCAGGCGCCGCGCCTCGTCGCGGTGCCGCTCATATTCGGCACCTTGCAGCGTGTACGTCTGGTAGTCGCCCTCGGGTGGCGCCTCGTACCACGGCAGCGGCCGCTCCAGCACGACCTCGGGCACGCCTCGGGGCAGGCGCCCCCGCCACGCCTCGCGAACCTGCTGCCCGGGTTCGCCGTCGAGGACGCGGCGTTCCGCGGCGGCGACCGCGGCGAGGGAAGCCCGGTCCCGATGAGCGGAGGCGTACCCCGCGTCGTCGGTGAAGGCCTCACCGATCTCCCGCAGGAACTGGGCGAGTGACAGCCCGTCGCAGACAGAGTGGTCGATCCGGATCACCAGGGCGAATCCCACGGCTTCAGCGCCGACGTGGACGATCCGCAGCGGCCGGCCCGTACGCACGTCGAGCACGACCGCGGACTCGGCCGCCGCGATCGTCCGGGCCTCGGCGCACACGTCGTCCCAGGTCGTCCCGTCCGGAGGCGACGACTCCACCAGCGGTACGGGGATCGGCAGCAGGCGATGCTCGACAGCCCCGTCCGCCCCGATCCGGTACGCGCTGTGCAGCGCCGGGTTGGCCGCCACCACCCGACGGACGGCGGCGTCGAGCCGGTCGGTGTCGACCGTCGTACCCGGGAAGTGGTAGACGTTGCAGATGATGCTCTCGGAGGCGACGAAGCCGTCGGCGCGCTCCTGTCGGCGCAGGCCGATGCTCATCCGGTGCGGAACGTCGTGCCAGGTGTCGTGCATGGGAATCCTCGATGTCAGGGGGGTCGGGGAGATCAGGCGGCCGGTGCGACGATCTCGTGCATCCACCCGTGTCGGTCGGGGGCGTCGCCGTGCTGGACGTCGCCGAGCAGGGTTCGCAGTCGCCGGGTCACGGGCCCCTCGGTGCCGTCACCGATCGTCCATTCCCCGTCCGACGCACGCGCGGCACCGACCGGTGTGACCGCCGCAGCGGTGCCGCAGGCGAACGTCTCGGTGACGGCACCGGAGGCGGCGCCGCGACGCCACTCGTCCAGGGTCACGGCGCGCTCCTCGGTGGTCAGGCCGAGATCCTGCGCCAGCCGCAGGACGGAGTCGCGGATCAGGCCGGGCAGGATGGTGCCGGTCAGTCGCGGCGTGACCAGGCGCGCCGCGCGTCCGGCGCCGACGACGAAGAAGAGGTTCATGCCGCCCAGCTCCTCGACGAAGCGACGCTCCGCCGCGTCCAGCCAGACGACCTGGTCGCAGCCCATTTCGGCGGCCTGGGCCTGGGCGGCCAACCCCGCCGCGTAGTTGCCGGCGCACTTAGCGGCGCCCGTTCCGCCGGCCGCGGCCCTGCTGAACTCGTGGCTGACCCAGACGGTCACCGGCCGGGCCATGCCACCGAAGTAGGTGCCCATGGGAAAGGCGGTCAGCAGGTAGCGGTACTCGCGGGCCGGTCGGAGCGCGAGGACTCGTTCGGTGGCAATGAGCAGCGGTCGCAGATACAGGCTCCGGCCGGGTTCGTCCGGCACCCACCGGTGGTCCTGACGCACGAGGTGCTCGATCGAGGCAAGGAACAGCTCGTCCGGCAGCTCGGGCATCATCAGGCGCCGTGCCGACGCACGGAACCGCGCCGCGTTGGCGAGTGGCCGGAACACCGCAATGCCGCCGTCGCGCCGCCGGTACGCTTTGAGGCCCTCGAAGACCGACTGTCCGTAGTGGAGTCCGATGGTGGTCGGATGCAGCTCGATCGGGCCCAGCGGCAGGACGCGGGCGTCGTGCCAACCCCGTTTGAGGTCGTGGTCCACGACGACCATGTGTTCGGTGAAGACGTCGCCGAACGATGCCGCGGCCGCCGCGGCGGTGACCACCGACGCGGCGAGCGGCTCGCTGGTGTGCCGGACCGCGAAATCCGGCAGGCCGGTCCTCATACGGCGGCGGCGTCGAAGTACGTACGGCGCTCGGCGAACCGACCGTCGGCCGTCAGGGTGAAGAAGTCGGCGAATCCGACGGAGACCGCCGTGCCGTCCTTCAGGGTCCCGTCGAAGGTGCCGGACACGGCGACCGTCCGATCGTCGCGCACGATCGTCGCGAGTCGGTGCCGGCCTCCCGCGATGACCCGTTCGGCGGTGTAGAACCGGCGGAGGTCGGCATGGCCGCGCAACGGCGGGTAACCGGGGCGGTGGTAGACGCTCTCTTCGGCGAAGAGCGCCACCAGGGCACCTACCTCGTCGGCGTCGACGTGGCGGTAATAGTCGAGCACGGGTCGCAGCGCGGGATCACTTCGCAATGCTGGTCCTCTCCTCGGTCGTCGGCGTCGGGTCGTCGACCATCCGGTCGACGGCACGCATGTCGGTCTTGCCATTCGGCAGCGTCGGCATGGCCGGGGTCCAGACGACGCGCGCGGGCCGCGCGTACGGCCGGAGCTCGCCCGCCGCGATCTCGGCGCCGTCGCCCGGCTCGCCCTCGACGACGGCCACCACCTGGTCGTTCGCCACGAGAGCGCGGGCGGTGAGCACCCGGGGATCGCGCAGCAGGGCGGCCTCGACCTTGGCCAGGTCGATGCGCCGGCCCATGACCTTCACCTCGCGGGTCCGGCGGCCCTGGTAGACCAGCCCGAACTCGGACGGCGTGACCAGGTCACCGCTGCGGTACCAGGAGCGTTCGTCCGGGGTGTCGGTCGCCACCAGGTCGGCCACCGTCTCGCCGGCGTAGAACCGGCCGACGTCGTCGGCGGGGTCCGCGTAACCGACCAGTCGCTGCGGGCCGCGCAGACAGAGCTCGAACAGCGGCGTACCGTCCTCGTCGGTGTCCGCGGGTACCAGCAGCGACTCGACCTGCGGGAACACCGGGCCAATGGGGATCTTGCCGTCGACGAGCCGCAGCTCCTCCCCCGGCGCGACGACGTACGTCGTGGAGCCGATGGTGACCTCGGACGGGCCGTAGAGATTGACTACCGTGGCGCCCGGAGCGGCCGCGCGCAGCTCGGCCACGAGGTCGGGCAGCAACGGTTCCCCGGCCAGAACGCAGAGCCTCAGCCCCGGCATCGACCCCGCACCGAGACGACCGAGCCGGCGTGCCAGGCGTAGCTGCGACGGCACGCTGTTCCAGACGGTGACGCCGCGCTCCTCGACGAAGGTGGCGACGAGCAAGTTCTCCCGCAGCCGGGGCAGCACGACGCATGCGCCGGAGCTCCAGGCGAGCACCACGATCAGGAAAAACCCGTCGAACGTCGTGGTGTAGTTCTGCGCCATCCGGTCGCGCGCCGACAGGCAGGAAAGGCCCTGCACGTACGCGCCGAAGCTGCGCAGATTGTCGTCGCTGATCGGGACGTTCTTCGGGCTGGCCGTGGAGCCGGACGTGCTGATGACATACGCACAGCCGGCCGGCACCCGGGCGCCGCCGGCCGCCGGAATATCGAGCGCCTCGACCGTCGTCCGGCCGTCAGCGCCCGCGACCACGAGGTGGCGCACGCCCAGTCGGCTTAGCCGACGACGTTCGTTCACCGGGTCGTTGGCGGCGAAGGTGACGACCGCGCAACCCAGCCGTGACAACACGGCCACGGACGCGTAGAGGTCCAGCCCGTCCAGCGGGGCGAGACCGACCGGCGTGCCCGGGGTGACTCCGTGTTCGCCCAGGACGACCTCGAGTTCCGCCGCGCGGTCGAGCAGGTCGCCGTAGGTGTGCACGCCGTGGGACGTGTCGAGCGCCGAATCGGCCCGACGACATCGCGCGAGGATCTCGTACAGGTAGCTCACGACGCGCCCTCATCGGCCAGCGATTCCAGCTCGGCGAGCGTGCCCACGGTGAACAGAGCCTCGATCGGCAGCTCCCAGCCGGTCCCGACGGACACCCGGCGGATGAGCTCCATGGCGGCCAACGAGTCGCCGCCGAGCTCAAAGAAATTCTGCGCCGGCTCCGCCGCTGCCACGCCCAGCACGGCACACCAGTGGGTACGCAGGCAGGCGATGCGCTCCTGCACCGCGGCCGTCACGCCGTCTCCCGTACACGCCAGGTGAGGACGTCGCCGACCCGGACACCGTGGGCGTCGGCGAAGTTGCCGCGGACCATCCCGATGTCGGTCATGTGGTCGAACGACGTCGAGCGGTAGCACACCACATCGCCCTGCGTGCGTTCCAGGTAGATCTGGCTGGAGATGAACGACGCGTCGCAGAGCTGCCGGTCGCCCAGGTGCAGGCTCAGGATGTCGCGGTGCCGCAGGTCGCCCAGGTCGGCCAACACCTTGGCGTTGCCGAAGTTGTCGACGTGCACCACCGTGCCCGGCACCATGCCGATGTCCTCGATGCGGTCCTCGGCGTACGGGTGCCGCGACAATTCCGCCTCGTCGCCCATGGCGAGCCGTGCGACGATCGGGGCGATGAAGGTCTTCCCGGAGAACGGGGTCTGCGGCACGTTCGGCACCTCGTATACCCGCTTGACCCCCTGGTCCCGGGCCAGCCAGCCGAAGTAGCCGAAGTTGGAGCCCACGAACACCAGACCACCGAGCGTCTCGCCCCAGATCACCTCGTGCCGGTCCAGGACGTTGTCCGACTTGGACACCAGCGTGTAGATGACCGTGCCCTCGGGGTAGTTGTCGGCCACCAGCCGGGTCAGGAAAGCGGCGTTGATCTCCGAGAAGTTCTGCACGGGCACCAGCTCGACGGCCAGGTGGTGAGCGGCCGCCCTCGCTTCCTGATACATAGCGCCGCACATCTCGTTGAAGGAGACGTCCGTACAGTCGGTGACGACGACAATTCTGCGCACGGGGGTTCCTCTCTGGGACGACGCGGGTCGCTCGCTGCGATCCGTCGCCGTGGTGGGGTTGGGGACGATGTCGAGCCGGTAGACGTCAAGGACGCGCCGGATCTGGTGTTCGAGCTGTGCGGAGCTCGATGACCGCAGGTGGATCAGGCCCGCGAGCTGGGACGACCGGGTGGCTGCCGGCAGCACGTCGCCCGGCCGTACCCGCAGGTCCACCTCGGTGACGCCCGGCAGTGCCCGCAGCTCGTCGGCGGGTGTCACGTGGGCGACGCGTCCGGGCGCCGGGGGCAGGTGCAGGTGCGCGGACACGCCGTCGGCGAAGTGCGGGGTGATCCGGACCGGGCGACCCAGGGCGGCGCGGACCGACTCGCGCCACAGGTCGACGCCACTGTGCCGGCGTACGTGCTCGACGATGCCGCCGCCCGGCGGCCGGCACGCGATCTCGCCGACCACGAAGCCGGACGCGGTCCGGAAGAGCTCGACGTGGGTGGCGCCGTGGTCCAACCCGACGGCCCGGACGACCCGCTCGTGCAGCCGCAGGATCTCGGCGCGGGCGAGGTCGTCCACGGGCACGGTCATCGAGCCCGACGGGCGGTCGAGACGGCCGAGGAGCGGGGCGAGGTAGCGCGAGGCCAGGGCGAACACCGTCGTTCCGCCGACGACCACACCGTCGCAGTGATACTCGTCGAGCATCGCGACGAACTCCTCGGCGACGATCGCGTGGCCGCAGGCGCGCAGGTCCGCGCCGACCGGGCCGGACAGCAGCTCGGCGAGTTCGGCCCGGTCCCGCACCACGACGGTGAGCGCCGACCCGGACCCGACCACCGGTTTGAGGACCACCGGCCAGGACAGCTCGTCGGCACGGTCGGCGAGCTGCTCCGGCGAGGTCAGCAGGATCGCGCGGGCCACGGGGATGCCGGCAGCCTGCAGGGCACGGGTCATGGCGAACTTGTGTGTGCAGGCGAAGGCGGCGGCTGGGGAGTTCCCCGGCACGCCCAGGTATGCCCCGAGATGGGCGGCGACGACCTGACCGCGTTCGGTCGGCGAATAGACGCGGTCGATCGAGCGGCCGGCGAGCGCGGCCAGGACGGCCTTGCGGGCCGTCTCCAGGTCTTCCACGTCCTCGACGAGCACGACGTTCGCCTCCGGCGGGTAGAGGTGGCGGTGCCGCGGCTCGGTGAGGACTGTCACTTCGACGTCCGGCTCGTCGTCGAGGACCCGGATCGGCTCGCTCTTGCCGCCGTTGACCATCAGCAGTCGGGTGGGCGCTGTCCGGCTGGCGACGAGTACGTCCTCGAGGTCGTCGCCGCATTCCCCACAGCCGAGGTTCGCGCCGGTGACCGAACGGATCGCGGCGACGTCCGACGCGCCGGCGTCCAAAGCGGCGGTGATCTCTCGCTCGGTGACGTGGGCGCACAGGCAGATCACCGGGTCGGCCTCGGGTGGCACCGTCACGACGACTCCTTCCGTTCGGACAGTCGGCGCAGCGACGTGTCCAGGACGTCGGTCATGACGTCGAGATCCGCGTCCGAAATCACCAGCGGCGGATGGATGTTGATCACGTCCGGTGACATGCCGGTGGCGGCGACCACCAGGCCCACCTGAGGGTCGGCGGTCAGGCAGAGACCCCGCAGTCGGGCGGCGTGGTCGCCGGTGAGCACGATCCGGGCCGCCCCACCGAAGGTGGTCACGTCACGGACGAGATCGGGGTGTCCGACGCGCAACCGGCGCAGGCGGACGGCCATCCGCTCGCCGAGCGCCTCCACGTCGGCCTGAGCCTGCGGCCAGCGGTCCCACCGGTCGAGCACGGCCCGGGCGACACCCAGTGCGTGCGGGATGGCGATGAACGTCGACGAGTGACTACCGGGCCGGTAGCGGGCCGGGTCCGCCAACGGTTCGCGGGCCCAGACGGCGCTGAGGGCGGCCGCGCCGTTGGTCAGGGCCTTGCTCGCCACCACGATGTCCGGGCGCACCCCGCTGCGCTGGAAGCCCCAGCGGGGACCGGTGCGGTGCATGCCGGTGAAGATCTCGTCGGCGATCACCACGGCACCGTTGCGCCGCGCGTGCGCGACGGCATTCCGCAGCAGCGCGTGGTCGGGCTCGACCATCCCGGCGACGTTCTGGATCGACTCGAAGACGAACGCGCTCACCTTGCGGGTGGAATCCGGTCCGCCGACACCGCTGAGCTCGGATCCCCACCGGCGGACCGCGGCCCGGCAGCCGGTCGTGCAGCCGGCGTCGACGACCGCGTGCGGGCACCGGGCGCAGTCCGGGGTCGGCAGGCGCACCACCTCGAGGCCCCATCCTGCGAGCAGCTCCCGGTAGCGCGGGCTGGAACTGAGCATGCTGGTCATGCCGGAACGACCGTGGAACGCGCCCTCGAAGACCACCACGGCGCCCGGGCCGACCGCGCTGAAGGCGATGCGCAGGGCCGTTTCCATGCCCTGGGCGCCGCCGAGGTCCAGTTCGACCCGTCCCGGCTCGCCGACGACGTCCCCGACAAGGCGTTCGATCCGTGCGAGCACGTCGAGGCGGAGCTCGGACTCGCAGAACGAGGGGAGCGCCGGCAGGTCCCGGCAGTGCCGCAAGGCCTCGTCGAGCAGCCCGCTGTCGTAGCCGAACGGAACACTGCCGTTGGCAGCCTCGGCATCGAGGTAACGCCGGCCGTCGGTGGACCACAGGTACGCGCCCTCGCCACGGACGAAGTGCGGCACCCTGTCCGCCCGGTAGACGAGGTTGCCGGCGCCCACGAACGACGGCACGGACGCGGTCACCGGGTACGCCAGTCGTCGACCGTGGCGGTATGCACGAGCGGCCGCACGCCGGGCTCGTTGCAGTCGATCGCCGCGGTGACCACCGACAGCACATCCCACCGGGCGGAACCGTCGGGCAGCGACTCCGCCGACAACGCGTCGAGCCAGCGGTCGACCGCTCTCGGATGCCGCACCGCGAGCCGTGTCCAGAGCCCGTGGTCCGCGGCGGCCAGCCGATCAAGGCCGGCCCGCGCGTCGAGGTCGTGCGCCGGCGAGCCCTCGTGCAGGGCGTCGAGCAGCTGCCGCGTCTCGACCGCGGCCGCGGTGGTGTCCACGCCCGCCGGATCGGCGAGCGCATCGGCGCACCACGACCAGCCCGCATGGTACGAGAAGAGCTGCAGCTCCCGCAGCACGTCCACCGGCTCGTCGGGGCCGTGGACGAAGTTGAACAGGCCGTTCACCCGACCGATCCGGGCACGCAGGTCGCCGGCGCGGGCGCGGGCCGGCTCGGCGCTGCCCTTGGCCTGTGTCAGCCTGACGCTGGCGGGCAGCCAGTCCGGCCGCTCGGTGTCGGCGAGCAGGACGAGCAGGCTGTCGCCGGAGCCCAGGAGATGGTCGACCACGGCGATACGGGCCACGGATGCCGCGTTGAACTGATACCGCCACAGCTCGCGAGTGAGCAACGGATCGAAGCGAATGGTCGTCGCTGCCCGGGGGTGCCAGCCCTGCTCGTACAGGACGTCGAGCACGTCGGGGCCGCGTCGTCCGACGACGGCGTCCGGTTTGAGGACGACGAACGTATGGTCGCGCAGGGTGTCCGCGGTGACGCCGATCCGGTCGGCCGCCAAGAGCCCTTCCCGGGCGTACGGGTCGTGCCGGTACGTCCGGACCTTGACCGGGTCGACCGTCAGCGCCGCGAGCGACGTGACCTGCACGGCGCTGTCCCGGTCGACGTCAGTGGCCGTCGACATCGCCGAGCCTCCTTCCGCCGAGCGGGGTGGGCCGCCCGTCGACGAGCACGACCGCACTGCCGTCCGGGTGGGTCCGGTCGTCGAGTGCGAGCCGACCCGCGGCAAAGGCGCGGACGGTCCACTCCAGGCAGGGTCGGTCGCTGACCCGCTTCTGCTCCCATTCGTGGTCCGCGGCGTCCGCGGGGGTACGACCGGCCGTCGACAGCGCCGGCCCCTGCGCGAGGATCGGACCGCCGTCGTGGGTCGCGTCGACCAGGAAGCACGAGGTGCGGGTGCTGTCGTGGCCCGCCCGCAGGGCCTCGCCCACCGGGTCGCGACCGGTGAGGAACCGTCGGCTTTCGGTGTCGAGAACGGCGAGGTCACCCGGATGCTGGTTGATCATCCGACCTCGGTAGCGCTGCAACAGGTTTCCCTCGATCCACCGGTGGTAGGCGAGCACCACGAGGTCCAGCGGTCCGTTAGCGTCCTCCCAGGCGAGCAGGCGTCGATCGAGGTTGTCGTGCCAGGCGCGGGCGCGGTCCTGGTAGGCCGCTCGCGATACGGCGTCGCGGGCCGCCGTGGCCGTGCCGCAGCGGACGGTGAAGTCGCCGGGCCACGTCGGGATGCCGTACCCCGCCGCGACCTCCAGCGCGGGTGTCGTCGCGCTTTCGGAGGCGGCCAGGCACACCTGGAACGACGCGGGTTCCACACGGGCGAGCTCGGCGAGGGTGCGCAGGTTGGCGCCGGTCGCGGAGATCAGTACGCCGATCCGCAACGCTCCGGTGTCGGAGAGTCGGCGCAATGGTCGTCGGGTCGGGACGGCCGCGGTCAAGACTGCCCACCGCCGGCCCAGTACGCCAGGTCCGCGTCGAAGACCGCGGGGTCGTGGGCGCTGTCCGCCACGCTGATCCCGAACGCGTGGTGGGCGGTGCCGGCCACCAGCTGGAACAGTGGGTCACCAGCGAAGCCGTGCCGGCGGGCGTTGTCCATCTGTCGGGCGAGCGGCTGGGAACCGGCGGCGACGATACCACCGTCCTGATACCACAGCCCGTTCTCCTCGGTGTGGTGCAGCTCCTGGCCGCCGAGCCGGGCGGAGTCGCACCGGTCGGTCATCATCATCGCGTTGCCCGGGCCCATGAGTTCCGCGGCTCGGGTCGCGATGGCGAGGTCGACGTGCTCGCCGTCGAAGTTGATGCAGGCCGCGATCCGGCCCGCGGCCGCCGCACTCATGATCGCGGCGGGGACCGGTCCGGCGATCTGGTCCATCGTGTCGATGGTCCAACCGGGCAGGTCGTAGGAGGCGATCACGGCGTCCCTGGTGGCCCGCGCCCGGGACGACCGGAACGCGTGCCGGATGTCCAGCGGCATGTCGTTGAAGAGGTGGTCGGTCACCACCCGGGCGCCGGTGCCGTTCCACTCGCTGTCCCAGGCCAGGTCGACCAGCTCGGTCACCTGCGCGGCGCTGCGAGCCGGGTCGCCACGGGTGAAATGGCCGAGGGCCGGCCGTACGCCGTGGCCGAGCAGCTCGGGGAGGATCCACTCGAAGCCGGGGTGCCGTTTCGTCGCCTGGCCGTACAGGTCCGAGTCGGGCCCGAAGGTGTCCGGGGAGAGGACCATGTACTTGAGTCCGTAGTCCCCGAGTCGGGCCAGCCGCTCCCATTCGTCGCGGGTGGGCAGCCACACGGTCGCGGCCGGAGTGCCGCCATGGCTGGCGAGCAACGGTCCTTCGAGGGCTATCCCGACCACATGCGGGATCCGGCCCGCACGCCACATTCGGTCGTAGCGGTGGAGGAGGCCCTCGAGGTCGGCCAGCCGATCCCGGTGCAGATAAAGCGTCGGGACGCAGAGAATCCCCTCCCGCGCCGACTGCCTTTCAACTTCCTCTAAATCAAACGTCGCGAAATCAGAGAAGTCAACGCCTGGAAGCCCATGACAATGCACTTCGACGGGAAGCCCAGGTGCCATGAGCTGCGGTCCGGAAAGGTTATCCCGGCCACGGACGTCGACTGACATGTAGTGATTCCCCATTTCGTCTTCCGTCTCTTTTCGACTCTGCGCAACGCATCCGTAAACGCTCAGTGAACCGCACGGCAGCGCAGCGCGGAATACCACCGAGCGTCCACCCTGCGCAGTTGGTCGAATTGCGACCAAACTCTCCGCCCACCCGACACGGGTGCGGGCATGCTTGGCCGCTGGGACCGCCAAAGGCCTCCCACCTGGGCTTTCGCCCGGCAGCGGAGGGCTGGCGTCCACATCAGAGGCGAACGGTATACGGCCGGCACATCGCGGTCAACTTGATCGACGTCTATTCTTTCGAGGATCGACGCGATTGCCCTACCTGATCTGCGATTATCGGCCCAATAAGGAGTCGGCAGCCCTCAAGAATGGCTGAACGAACACTCAGGTGTTGGACGTGAATTGACAGCCGGTGTTAGGTTCGGCCCCGTCGACAACGCTCCGTCCACAGTGACGTCGCGTTTCTCAACAATCGTGGATCGCAGGGATCCGGCCGCTGATCAGGAGGAGCATGCGCACCCCCGAGACATCACCCCTCTACGTCTGCGACCTCGACGGCACCCTGCTCGGCGCGAACGCCGCGCTGAGCGACTACGCCCGTACGGGCCTGTGCCGTCTGCTGGCGGCCGGGGTGGCCCTCACGGTAGCCAGCGCCCGCGGCGTCGTGTCCATGGCTCACCTACTCGCCGGTGTGCCGATCCGCCTGCCGGTCGTCGAGCTCGACGGCGCCTTCCTCTCCGACCTGACCACCGGTCAGCACCGGGCCCGACGGACCCTGCCGAGTGACCTCATCCCGGCGATACTGCGGAGCCTGGAAGACGCGGGTACCGCGCCGGTCCTGACGTCCTGGGATCCCCGGCACGACAGGGACCACGTCAGCTACGGCGCCCGGCTCGATGCGGGCGCGTCCTGGTACGTCGAGGAGAAGCGTCGCTACGGCGACCCCCGCCTGCGGCCGACCTCTGACCTGGCCGAGGTGGCCCGCACCGACCAGATCGCCACCGTCACGGCGTTCGTGCCGGATGCGGATCGCGCGCGACTCGTCGCCCGCCTGCGTGCCGCGACCCGGGACGCGGCGTTGGTCACCGGCGCGCCCCACGTCTACCTGTCCGGCTGGAGCGAGGTGCAGGTGCGACACCCGACGGCCGACAAGGGCACGGCCGTACAACATCTAGCCACCATGTCCGGCCTGGCGCACGCTCCACTGACGGTGTGCGGCGACCATCTCAACGACCTGCCCATGTTCGCCGTCGCGGACCGCTGCGTCGCTCCGGCCAACGCCCACGAACGGGTCCGCCGCGCCGCCACGGTCGTCACCGCCTCCCACGACGAGGACGGGATCGTGCGCTTCCTGCTCGCCGACAACGGTCTCGCCACCGAGAACGCCGCGGCCGACTCCGGTCAGGGGGCGCCGGCGTGCTCTTGGTGATCGAGGGTATCGACGGTGCCGGCAAGTCGACCGTGGCGGCACTGGTGGCACGGCGGCTGGGCGACCGGGGCCACCGGGGAAAGAAGGAAGTCGACGAGACCGACACCGCGACCGCGGTCCGCGTGGACGCCCTGCGCGATCTCATCTGGAACTCCCCGGAGGCCCGGCGTGACGGATTCGGTGCCACGCACTGGATTCTGCTGATCGCCGCTTGGTACGCGGCACTGCCCCGGCTGCGCGCCGACCTCGCCGACGACCACCCGGACGTCCGCGTCATGGACGGCTGGTACTACCGGAACATCGTCAAGACGGTCATCCGGGAACCGTGCGACCCGGCATGGGTCGAGTCGCTGTTCGTCACCGCCCCGCAGCCTGCCCTCGTCGTCCTGCTCGACCTGCCACCCGAGGTGGCCTGGAGCCGACGCCCGCACTTCCACGAGACGGAACTGGGGCGCTGGGACGGGTTCACCGGCGAGCCCCGCGCATCGTTCGTCGGCTACCAGGAACGGGTGCGGGCCGGGCTCCTGGAGATGGCCGCCGACCGCGGCTGGCTCGTCCTGAGGCTCGACGCAACGCAGACACCCGACCAGATCGCCGACATCATCATCGACCACACCATCCGCCGCGAGGAGCAATCATGATCGACTATCTCGACCAGCTGACCGTCGACTGGACCGACTTCGAGGCGGCCGGGGAGCTCACCCGCGACCTGGCACAGCGTCTGGCCGAAGACAAGGACTCGCTGCGCAAGCTGGTCTACCGGGTCGAGCACGACCCCGAACTGCTGGCCAAGTGCGAACGGCACCAACTGCTCGACTACCTGGTCGTCTACGACGCGGTCGACCGGGGCCTGCGCATCCGGCTCCATCTGTCCACCGACGACCACTTCGACCGGCCGCACGACCACCGGTTCTCCTTCTCCACCCGGATCCTCGCCGGCGGCTACACCCACACCTGGTACACGCTGCCGACCGACCTCTACCCGGGTGACGACCCCGAGGCGCGCCGCTACCTCAGCCGCCACCAGAGCGACCCGCGGGCCCACGTCCGCGCTCACATGGCCGAACTGACCCCGCACCTGACGCGCTGGGAAGGTCCCGGCAACACGTACACCCTGCACCACAGCGCGATCCACACCACGTTCACGACTCCGGACACCGTGTCGCTGTTCGTCCGCGGCCCCGCGGAGAAGGACCGCTCCGTGATCATGGACATCGACACCGGCGACGTGTGGTGGCGCTTCGGTCGCCAGGACGAGCCGGAGAACCGGGTACGCGAGAAGGTCATGGGTCTCGAGGCGTACCGGGAGATCCGCGACCGGCTGGAAGGCCTCGACGTCATCTGACGGCAAGCCGTAGCCGAAACCCGTACCCCACCTTCGAAAACGCCGATCCGAGGAGACACATGTCCACCGAGACCGCCGACCGCGCCCACATCGCCGCGTCGAAGGTCGACCTCTTCGACGAGGTCGATCCCATCGACTGGACGGACCTGCCCAAGGTCGCTGTCCTGACCGAGTCGCTGATCAAAAGGTTCGCGGCCGACAAGGGGCTCTTCAAGCGCCTGCTGTTGGCCGTCGAGCACGACCCGTACCTCTGGGCCAAGTGCGAAGAGGACGTCGTCGAGGACAAGATCGTGCTCTGGGACGACGTGGCGAAGGGCCTGCGCATCCGGCTGCGGATGTCCACCGACCACCAGCAGCAGCTGGCGCACAACCATCGTTTCTCCTTCACCAACCTCGTGCTGCGCGGCACGTACCTGCACCGCAACTACTACGCGCGCAACGGCTTCGACGAAAGCACGGTCCCCGAGGACGTCCAGCCGGTCATGCTCCACGAGGACCGCGCCGGCGACTGCTTCACCATCCATCACAACGCGCTGCACTCGACGCCGTTCACCCAGCTGGGCACGATCTCGCTGGTGCTGCGCGGGAACCCGGTCAAGGACCGGGCTCCGGTGATGTTCAAGGAGGCCCGCGGTCGCGCCGAGGCCGTCGCCGCGATGCGGGAGCGGGGCGAACTGTCCGAGGTTGAGCCGGACAGCGCCGGCGTCGGCACCATGTTCTGGCGCGTCGGCGAGGACCGGGAGTCGCAGGAACGCCGGGCGGAACGCCAGATGACGCTGGCAAAATACCGTTACTGGTGCACCGAACTCGAGCGCCTCGGGATCATCTGACATGGTCCTGCACGCGACGCCCGAGCCGGCACCCCTGGTCCGGTACGGGCTCGTCGGCCCGGGCGAGCATGCCACGGAGAACCTGCTGCCGGCGCTGACCCTCCTCGAGGGCAGCCGTCTCGTGGGCGTGGCGGCGCGGAGCACCACGTCCGCAGCCGCCGCGGCCCGACAGTGGCGGGCCGCCCGTTACACCGACGACTGGGCCGAACTCGCGGACCCCGCGGTGGTCGACGCGGTGCTCGTGTCGGCCACCTCCGAGGTGCACGCCCGGGTGTTGCGGCACTGCCTCGACGCGGGCATCCACGTCTTCGCGGAGAAGCCTCCCGCCCCCGATCTCGCCGTCATGCGCGACCTGGCCGCGCGTGAGGCAGCCGCTCCTGGCGTGGTTGCGTTCGTCGGCTTCAACTTCCCGTACGGAACCTCGTACCGGCTGCTCCAGGACCGGTTGCGGCCGCACGGAGAGGTACGCGGCATCGACGTGTCGATGATCTCGGCGAAGCCGCTCACCCCCGACCCCGGCCACGCCACGGTGCTGGAGAGCCTCCTGTACGGCCTCGGCACGCACGCCGTCGACCTGGCCGTCCGCACGTTAGGGCAGCCGGGCTCGGTCGACGCGTACCGGATGGTGGTCGACGGTGTGCGCCAAGGCGTGCGGATCATCCTGGGGTACCCCGACGGGAGGCAGGCGACGCTGCGGGTCGGCAATTACTCCAACCGGCTGGAGTACCGCTGCGAGCTGGTCACCGACCAGAGCGTCGTAGGGATCCTCGACCAGCACAACGCCCTACAGCTGCACCGGCCGGGGGACGCGCCGGGGCCGCGATTGCTCGACCGCAAGGAGACGCTGCGCTACGACTGGCCGAGTCGGCGCGGTGGATACGACCGCACCGGTTACCGACCGGAGCTCGCGTCATTCCAGGAATCGATCGTCGCCGGGCGGGCCAGCACGTCGTCGCTGGCGGCGTGCCTTGCCGTCTACGAGGTCCTCGACCAGGTACGACACCGGTTGGTAGACCGTGACTGACAACGCTCCCCTGGCCGGCCGGGTCGCCCTGGTCACCGGCGCCAACCAGGGCATCGGACGGGAGATCGCCCGAACACTGTGCCGACAGGGCGCCCACGTCGTGGTCAACCATCCGGACGCGCACACCGAGCCGGCCGCCGACAGTCTGCCGGCGGGCTGCCTCGCCATACGCGCCGACGTGCGACATCGGGCCGAGGTCACCGCCATGGTCGATCGGATCGCCACTGGGTACGGCCGGTTGGACATCCTGGTCAACAACGCCGGCATCTTCCCCCGGGCGAGCCTGGCCGACCTCGACGAAGAAACGTGGGACCGGGTCCTCGACACCAACCTCAAGGGCGCGTTCCTCTGCGCTCAGCAGGTGGCACCCCTGATGATCGCCGGCGGGGTCGGCGGTCGCATCGTCAACATCTCCTCCTCGGCGGCGTTCACCGGATCGGTTCTGGGCGCACACTACGCAGCCAGCAAGGCCGGTCTCATCGCGCTGGGCAAGTCGCTCGCCCGAGCCCTCGCCGACCACCGCATCACGGTCAACACCGTGGCACCGGGCATGGTCGAGACCACCCAGCCGGGCCTGGACGAGGCAGGCTTCGCGGCGAAGGGCCGATCCGTCCCGCTCGGCCGCGTCGGCCGCCCCGAGGACGTCGCCGCCGTCGTCGGCTTCCTGGTTTCCGACGCCAGCGCCTACGTCACCGGCCAGACCCTCGGTGTCAACGGCGGAAAGGTGCTTACACCGTGACGGCGTTCGAAGAACCAGAGCCCCACGTACGCGCGAAGATCTCCACTACCGTGCACGCCTGGGCCGCCACATTCGTCACCACCTCACCGTTCGTCGTGGTGGCGAGCTCCGGTGCCGACGGCTACGCGGACGCCTCACCCCGCGGCGGCCCGCCCGGCTTCGTCCGGGTACTCGACGACCGTACGCTGGCCATCCCGGAGGAACCCGGCAACCGGCTCGTCCAGACGTTCCGCAACCTCGCATCCCACCCGGCCATCGGCCTGCTCTTCCTCGTCCCCGGCATGAACGAAACGGCCCGGATCAACGGCACGGCCGAGGTGGTGCGCCCCGGTGAGCCCGGTTGGGAGCGGTTCCGCACCGAGTGGACGCACAGCGACCGACTCGCCGCCGTCACCGTGGTGCACGTGGCCGAGTGCTACTACCACTGCGGACGCGCGAGCAAGTTCAGTGGCCTCTGGGACGTCGACCGCATTCTGGCCCACCGCCAGAACCCGCCCCTCCCCCGCCGGCCGCCCCGAGCAGCCACCTCCGCCTCGGACGCAGTGCCGGTGTGGAACGGCACCGGCCATACTCCCAGATGCAAACGGTCGGAACCACGCTGCTAGCGAGCTCCGGCGAACGGATGGTGGCCTACCCCCTCCTCCGGTCGTGAAGCCGAACAAGCTGAGCTTCGGGCGCCACCTACCGCACCTGCGGCGCCGTGACCGAATCCGGATCCAGCCGCAGCAGACGCCGGCCCACCGGGCATGCTGCGAGGGTTCATCCCGTCACCGCGCGGGGGCCGGCATGTGGTCGAGTTCGTCGGCGACCAGGGCGGCGAGGCGGTCCAGGCCGAGGTCGATCTGGTCCGGGGTGACCGCGCTGACCGACAGCCGCAGCGCACCGACCGGCGTCGCGTCGTCGTAGAAGTGTGCCATCGGCGTCCAGAGCACTCCGTACCGTTCGGCGGAGCGGCGCAGCAGCGCATCATCGACCCGGAACGGCACGCTGAGCACTACGAAGAAGCCGCCGCCCGGGGTTGTCCAGGTCGCCAGGGAGGGCGGCGGGAAGCGCCGCTCCAGGCCGGCGAGCAGATGCCGCAGGTTGCGTGCGTACGCTGCCCGCTCCCGGAGGTTGGCGGACACCAGCGAACCGTCGTGCTCCAGCAACGCGCCGCCGATCATCGCTTGGGCCAGGGCGGAGGTGTTCACCGTGACCATACTTTTGATCTTGGCGAGCTGGTCGGCGAGGAGGCCGACAGTGCCGTCGACGCCGGCCACCCGCTGATCGGCCACCAGGTAGCCGACCCGGGCGCCCGGCAGCACCGTCTTGGCGAACGAGCCGAGGTAGATCACCCGACGTCGGGTGTCCAGCGCCTTCAACGTCGGTAGCCGGTCCTGGTCCCCGGCCGGGAAGAGACCGTACGGGTTGTCCTCGATCAGCAGCAGCTCCTGCTCGGCGGCCAGCTCGAGCAGCCGACGACGGTCGTCCAGACCGATGCTGACGCCGGAGGGGTTGGCGAAGTCCGGCATCACATAGCAGGCCCGGGGGCGCAGCCCCTCGCCCCTGGCCCGGCGCGCCTGCTCGGCCAGGTCGGCCAGGTCGACCCCGGTCGGGCCGCCGGCGACGGGGCGCACCGGCAGGTCGACGAGGCGGGCCGCGCCGGTCAGCCCGACGTACGTGGGGGCGACGGCGAGCAGCACGTCGCGCGGCCCGGCGCGCAGCGCCTGCAGCACCAGGAACATCGCCTCCTGGCAGCCGACGGTGACGACCACCGCCTCCGGGTCGACCTGCATGCCCTCGTCCACGGCCAGGTTCTGGGCGATGAGATGGTGCACGATGCCCTTGGTGCGCCCGTACTGGAACAGGGTGCGCCGCGCTTGTGCCGGACTCTGGCCCTGGTCCTCGACGAGGTGGCGGCGGAACCGTTCCAGCCACCGCCGCGGCGCGTCGTCGTCGAAGAACTGTTCGTACGGCCGGCCGGCGGCGAGTGACACCGCGTCCGGCCAGTGCTGGGCGACTTCGTTCAGGAAGTTCATCGAGTTCAGGGCAGGGTCGTCGACCGCCGGGTGCAGGTCGGCGACGGCCAGGTCCACCGGTGTGTCCACGGCTCAACCTCCGGTCACGGTACGCAGTCGTCGGGCCTCGGCCGGGTCGGCGCAGCCGCTGAGGGTCAGCGCGTCGCGCCACTCGGCGGCAAGCAGGGCCAGCGCGGTCTCCACTCCGCCCCGGCCACCGGCGGCGAGCGCCCAGAGCAGGGGCCGGCCGAGCAACACCCCGGCAGCGCCGAGGGCGAGGGCCCGCAGCACGTCGCCACCGCCGCGTACGCCGCTGTCCAGCAATACCTCGGCACGGCCGTCGACGGCAGCCACCACCTCGGGCAGCATGCTGACGCTGGCCGGCGCCCCGTCGAGCTGCCGTCCGCCGTGGTTGGAGACGACCACCGCGTCCACCCCGGTCTGCACCGCCCGCACCGCGTCGCGCCGATCGAGGATGCCCTTGACCAGTAGCGGCAGCTCGGTCCGGGCGCGCAGCCACTCCAGGTCGCTCCAGCTCAGCGCCGGGGCGAAGAGCGCGCCGGTGTGCGCGGCGATCGCAGAGACCCCCGGGGTACCGGCGTGGGCCAGTTCGTCCCGGCCCCGGGGCAGGTTCGCGGCCGTGACATGGGCCGGCAGCGCGAAGGCGTTGCGTACGTCGCGCAGCCGCCGACCCAGCACCGGCACGTCGACAGTCACCATCAGCGCGGTACTGCCGGCGGCGGTGGCGCGATCGAGCAGGTCCGCGACGAGGCCCCGGTCGCGCAGCCAGTAGAGCTGGAACCACAGTGGACCATCGGTCGCGGCAGCGACCTCCTCGATCGAGACGCTGCTCAGCGTGCTCAGCGTGTAGGGCAGGCCGGCGGCGCCGGCGGCCGCAGCGAGCGCCAGCTCGCCGTCGGGGTGCAGCAGTTTCTGGTACGCCATCGGCGCGACCGCCACCGGCATGGCCTGCTCACGGCCGAGCAGACTCGCGCCGATGCGCGGGCTGCCTGCCCCGGTGAGCACCCGGGGCAGCACGGCGACCCGGTTCAGGGCGGCCCGGTTGGCGGCCCGGGTGATCTCGGCGCCGCTGCCGCCGTCGACGAAGTCCCAGATGTCCGGAGCGAGTACGGCCCGCGCCAGCGCGGCGAAGTCGGCGAGGCAGGCCGGCGGGCCCGCGGTGGACGGCGGCGGAATGTCACCCGGGTCAGTCATCGGCCGGTCCTCCCGGCATAGTGGCCGCCGACCATCCGACGTCGGTACCGGGCAGGGCGAAGCACTCGCGGAGGAAGGCCGCCGCCTCGGCCTGCGCGCGTCGGCCGGCGTCGAAAACGCCCGGCATGGCGAAGAAGCCGTGGATCATCCCGTCGTGGCGGCTGGTCCGGACCGGCACGCCGGCCTCTCGCAACCGCTGACCGTAACGCTCCCCCTGCTCCCGCAGCGGGTCGTGTTCGGCGGTCACGACCAGAGCCGGCGGCAGACCGGCGAGGTCGTCGGCGAGCAGCGGCGAGGCTAGCGGATGGGTCACGTCGGCCGGATCGGGCAGGTAGTGGCCCCGGTACCAGGCCACGGAGTGCCGGTTGAACAGCAGCGGGTCCTCGTCGGCGGCCAGCTGCCGGTCGGCCCGCTGGTCGGTGTTCGGGTAGACCAACAGCTGGCCGGCGAGGCGGGGGCCGTCCGCGCGGGCCAGCAGGGTGACCGCGGCGGCGAGGTTGCCGCCCGCGCTGTCGCCCCCGACGACCAGCCGGCGCGGATCCGCCCCGAAGTCGGCGGGGTGCGCGGCGATCCATGCGGTGGCGGCGTGGCAGTCGTGCACGGCCGCCGGGAACGGGTGTTCGGGAGCAAGCCGGTAGCCCACCGTCACCACCTGGCAGGGCGTGGCGTTGGCAAGCCTCCGGCAGATCCCGTCGGCGGTGTCGACGCTGCCGAGCGTCCACCCGCCGCCGAAGAAGTAGAGCAGGGTGGGCATCGGGCCGTCGCCGGCCGGCCGGTACACGCGCACCGGGACGTCCCCGGCGGGACCGGGCACCTCTGTGTCGCGCACCTGGTGCACCGGCTCGACGTCGCCACCGCCGGCGCGGATCGCGGCGAGGTCGGCGGCGCGGGCCTCGGCGAGGGTACGGGTGTACAACGGCGGGATGCCGGCCGCCGCCCGCGCGGCCCGGTACGCCACCACCTGGGGGTCGAGGGGCATGTCGGGCTCCTATCCGCCGGTCGAGACGAAGAGTTTGTCGATACCGCGCAGGAAGAGGCTCCCGCTGTAGACCGGCGTACGGGTGACCGCCAGGTCGGGAAAGCGGGCGAGGAGCCGGGGCAACGCCACCGTCCCCTCCAGCCGGGACACCGCCGCACCGAGGCAGTAGTGCACGCCGACACCGAAGGCGAGCGAGGCCGGGCCGGACCGGCGCGCATCGAAGCGGTCCGGGTCGGGGAACCGGAGCGGGTCACGGTTGGCTCCGGCGATGATCAGCAGCACGTTCTCCCCCTGCCGCACCGGTACTCCGTCGAGGTCGGTGTCGTGCGGGGCGGCCCGGGCCAGGAAGTGCACCGGATTCTGCATGCGCAGCACCTCGTCGACGCAGCCGCGGGCCAGCGCGACGTCCCCGGGCAGCGACGCGACCGTGTCCGGGTGGGACAGCAGCAGCGGCAGTCCGTTGCTGAACAGGTAGGCGGTGGTTCCGAAGCTGGCGTTGAACAGCACGATGAGATTGCCGATCAGCTCGTCCTCGGTCAGCTCGACCTCGCCGGAATCGAGCGCCTCGACCAGCCCGCTGATCAGGTCCTCGCCAGGGCAGCGGCGACGATGGGCGATCAGGTCACGGTAGAACGCCGTCAGTTCCTCGGCGGCGTGGTTGGCCCGGTCGAGGCGTTCGGCGGTCTTGCCGGCCACGTCCATGAACTCGTCGATCCACGCCACCCGCTGCCGGTACCAGGCCAGCTCCGCCTCGGGCAGGCCGATGAAGTCAGCCATCACCAGCGCCGGCACCGGCTGCGCGAAGCCGGCCACGAAGTCCACCTCGGCGCCGCCCGCACCGGCCTCGGCGATCCGGTCCAGCATGCTGTCGACCACCCGGACGACCACCGGCTCCAGCGCACCCAGCCGGCGCGGAGTGAAGGTCTTCGCGAACACCGCCCGCATCCGGGTGTGCTCCGGCGGATCGGTGAACATCATCGAGGACATGAAGGTCCGCAGGATCGGCTGCGCATCCCAGCCCGGCGCGGCCCCCTTGCGCCACTCGGGATCGCGCAGCACGGAGCCGACCACGTCGTATCCGACGGCGACGGCAACGACGGTGTGGTGCTCGGGCCGGTCCCGGATCGCACTGACGGGACCCCACGCGTGCAGGGCCGCGTACCAGGGATAGGGGTTCTGCCGACCCGGCTCGCTGTAGAGCCCGGACAGGATCTCGTCGACGTCCATGGTGGAGCTTCCTCCCAGGAACGGACGGTGGGGCGGCGGGTCGTCCCGCCGCCCCACCGGTGTCACAGACCGAGCAGATGCAGCGGTACGGCGTCCGCCATCGCCTTGTTGCCGGCGTCGTTCGGGTGGATGTGGTCGCCCGAGTCGTACGCCGGCAGCAGTCGGCTGGGCTGGGCCGGGTCGCGCAGCACCGCATCGAAGTCGAGCAGGCCGTCGAACTCGGCCTTGCCCTGGCCGCGGAGCCAGGCGTTGACCGCCTGCCGGGTCGCGTCCTTCTCCGGCGTCCACACGCCCGGGTTGCCGTGCCCCTCGTACGGGGTGAGCGTCGCGGCGAGGCTACGCAGTCCACGCGCCTTAGTCTGCCGGTTGATCTGCCGCAGGGCGGTGATGATGTTCTCGGCGGAGTCGTCGGACATCCAGATGTCGTTGATGCCGAGGTGGGTCACCAGAGTCTTCACCCCGGTCTGCGGGAAGACATCCTCGTTGAGCCGGGCGAGGGCATTCGGTCCCAGCTCGGGGTAACCGGGAAAGCCGCCCGCGCCGGGCTCGGGCCCCTCGTGGTTGAGCCGGTTGCCGGCCAGGCTCAGGTTGAGCACACCGGGGGTGTTCACCTCCGGGCGGGCGACGACCAGCCGATCCGCGAGCAGGTCCGGCCAACGCTTGTGGGCGTTGACGGTGCTGCCGTTGCCGTCGCCGATCGAGTCGCCGAGCACCACGACCGCGCCCGGGCTGTGCCGCCGCTGCACGTCGAGACCGGAGAGGAACATCCAACAACAGTTGGGCCGGATGGTGAATCCGGCGCCGTCGGCGGTGGTGGTCAGGTCCTTGGCCCCGATGAACGTGGTGACCTTGGACTGGCCGTGGAAGGTGACCAGGCCGGTGAGCACCGGGAAGTGCAGGGTGACGATCAGTTCCTCCTGCTCGGCGACCCGGAAGTTCAGCGGGTCGCTGAGCAGTTCGGCACCCTTGTTCATGGTGGCTGAGGTGGACCCGCCGAAGGTCAGCTCGCGCAGCGTGGCCGCGTCGATGTCGGACCGGTCGTCGGGCGTACCGTTGTTCGGGCGGGCCACAGTGGCGTGCCCGACCTTGACGGCCTGCTCGCCGTAGAGGTTGGTCAGCCGCACCCGCAGCCGATCGCCGCCGACCGTGGTGCGTACGGTCATCCGGATGCTCTGGTCGTTCAGGCCGGTGTAGGTGAGGCCGGCGGTGTTGCCGCGGGTGACCGCGGTGGCCCAGCCGCCCGCCCACTCCGCCCGCGGCGGGAGGGTGCGCTCGGCGGCCGAGGGGCCGGCACTGGCTGTTATGGCTGGGGCGCTCACGACCAGCAGCGCAGCCGCAGAAGCTATGACGTGCCATCGTTTCGGGGTCGACATGGAACCTCCATCTGTGGCAGCCCAGGGCCGGCCCATGATCGCCCCGGCCCGGGCGATGGACGGAACCTAGCCGGAGGCTCTGACGAGCGTCAATCAACCTGATCGACATGACCCGATGTCCACTGTGTGGACTCCGCGCCGCCGTTCGGCTCTGTCCGTCGGCCCAGCCACGTGCTTAGGCTCGAACGGGGCGGCGGTGCGGTCACCCGCTCACGCGCCGGCGCGTCGGTATTCGGTCCGCCCGCAGGCCTCGCTAGGCCGGTCGCCGCGGGCGCCTGACGCAGGCCGCCGCGAAGTTGACCACCACGCATCGACTGGGGGCCCGCACGATGACCGATCGGCCGACGACGTACGTACACGACGCGCTGGAGCTGTTCGCCGCCTTCGGCGAGCGGGAGGCACTGGTCGGCGACGGCCGCCGGCTCAGCTACACCGAGGTCGTCGCCGAGGTACGCGGCCTGGCCGGGGCACTCACCGCGCACGGCGTACGGCCCGGCGCGGCGGTGCTGGTCATGCTCGGCAACACGGTGCAGGCCCCGCTGCTCCAGCTCGCCCTGCACCTGCTCGGCTGCCGGACGATGTGGATCGCCCCGGTCACCTCGCGCCGCGAGATCGACGACTTCGCGCGTCTGGCCGGCCCCGACGTGTTCGTGCACGACGCCGACGACGACCTCGGCGCGCAGATCGCCGCCGCGCTGCCTGGCGTCCCGGTGCTGCGGCTCGGCGTGGAGCTGACCCCGGCCCCGGGCGGAGCGCTGCCCGCTGCGGTGCCCGTACCCGAGTCGATCCTGCAGACCAGCGGCACCACCGGCACTCCCAAACTGGTGCACCACCGGGAGAGCTTCTACCGGCAGGTGCTCGCCCTGGCCGCCGGGTTCCGCGCGGCCGGCCCGCCGCTGCTGCGGCACCTGTCGCACTCGCCGATGTGGCTGGCCAGCGGCCAGATCACCACGCTGTTCAACCTTTTCACCGGCGGAGTTCTGTTCCTGCGCCAGCAGTGGGACCCGGCAGCGTTCGTCCACACCGTCGAGGCCGAACGGCTCACCTCCACCTTCCTCACCCCGCCGATGCTCTATGAGGTGCTCGACCATCCGGCGCTGGTCGGGGCGGACTTCTCCACCATGGTCATGTTCAACGTGGGTGCCGGGCCCGCCGCGCCCGCGCGGCTGCGTCAGGCAATCGCCCGGTTCGGCCCCTGCCTGCGCATCGTGTACGGCCTCAGCGAGGCCGTAGTGATCTGTGCGCTGCCCGACCTCACCGACGATCCGCAGCATCCGGAACGGCTGCGCTCGTGCGGCCGGCCGTACGGCGACGTGACGGTGCAGATCCGTGACACCGACGGGCGGGTCCTGCCGGCCGGCGCGGACGGCGAGGTGTGGGTGCGCACCGCCCTCAGCTTCCACGGCTACCACGGCCAGCCCGAACTGACCGCCGAGACCCTGGTCGACGGCTGGGTGCGGACCCGCGACATCGGCCATCTCGACGCTGACGGCTACCTGTACCTGGTGGACCGGCTGCAGGACCGGATCCTCACCCGGCAGCGCAGCTGGCCGATCTACTCCCGCCCGATCGAGGACGTCCTCGCCGCGCATCCCGAGGTGCGCGCCGCCGCCGTGATCGGCGTGAGCGACCCGGTGGCCGGTGAGCTGCCGTACGCGTACGTGGTCGCCGTTGCTGGCGCGTCGGTCACCGGGGATGAGCTGATCACGCTGGTGACCGCGGAGCTGAGTGACACCTGGGCCCCCGGCGGGGTGGAGTTCGTCGACGCGCTTCCGCTCAACCGTGCGGCCAAGGTGGACAAGCAGGCCCTGCGCGCCCGGTACGCCGCCGCGCATCCGGGCAATGCGGAGGTCGCGGCGACCGGTGCCACGCCGTGACCCCGCGTCGGGAACTCTACGTCCTGGTCGGCGCCGACCTGATCTCCAACCTGGGCAGCCGCATCTCCCTGGTGGCGATCCCCTGGCTGGTGCTGGAGACCACCGGCAGCCCGGCCCGGATGGGCGTGGTGGCGGCGGCGGAAGCCCTGCCGTACCTGCTCTCCGGTGCGCTCGCCGCCCCGTGGGCCGACCGGTTCGGCGTACGGCGCACGTCGATCGTGGCGGACGCGGCGAGCGCGGTGGTCGTGGCGTTGGTGGCGCTCGCGCCCTGGCTCGGATTCGGCACCCTCGTGGCTCTGGTCGCGGTGGCCGGCGGGCTGCGCGGCATCGGCGACCGAGTCAAGCACGTCATGTTCCGCCCGGCCGCCCTGCGCGCCGACGTGCCACTGATCCGGCTGACCAGCGCGTACGACGGCCTGGTCCGCGGGGTGTCGCTCTTCGGCGTGGTGCTCGGCGGGCTGCTCATCGACGGGGTCGGGGTGACCAGGGCGATCGGGATCAACGCGGGCACCTTCGCCCTCTGCGCCCTGCTGATCGCCGTCGCGGGCCGCCAGAGCGCCCCGACGGAGCAGGCTCCCCGGGAGAGCTACCTGCGGGCGCTGCGCGGCGGTTTCGCCTATCTGCGCACCGACCGTACGTTGCTGACGATGTTGTTGGTGATCTCGGCACTGAACCTGTTCGCCACTGCCAGCGTCGCGGTCTACATCCCGCTCTGGGTGGCCGAGGTCTTCGGCCACCCGACCGGATTCGGCCTGGTGCTGGGGGTCTTCGCCGGCGGAGCGTTGCTCGGCAACCTGATCTTCACGGTCGCCGGGCCGCGGCTGCCCCGTCGGATGACGTTCGCGGTGGGAGCGGCGGTCAGCGGCACCCCCCGGCTGCTCGCGTTGGCGCTCAGCGACGACCTGGCCGTCGTGCTCACCGTGACCTTCCTGTCCGGGGTGGGGATCGCCGCGGTCAACCCGCTGCTCGGCGCGGCGCTCTACGAGCGCGTGCCGGAGACGTTGCAGACCCGGGTGATCGGCATCTCCGGCTCGCTCGCGTTCCTGGGTCTGCCGGTGGGAGCCCTGCTCGGCGGCTGGACCGCGGCCGGTCTTGGACTGGTGCCGGCACTGTGGGTGATGGCGGCGGCGTGCCTGGTGCTGACCGGGCTGCCACTGCTGGTCGGCGGGCTGCGCGTGGGTGGGCGCACCCCTGAGCCGACGGCCTCCGGTCAGCGCTGAACCATCGGGCGTCCCCGACCTCCGCCGTTCGTCTGGTCTGGGCGGACGGCAGGACCGGTACCGTTCCGGCATGCCATCGACGCTGAACGAACTGACGGATCCGTTCTGCCTACGCGCCGGCGAGAGCGCTGACCTGCTTGGCGGACATCCTTGGCGCAGGTTCGTGGTGCTCGGCGACAGCGTCGCCGAGGGGATGTGCGAACCCGTCACCGGGTACAGCGAGCTGCAGTGGGCCGACCGGATCGCCGCCGAGCTGCGGGCGGCCGCACCCGCGCTGGCGTATCTCAACCTGGGCCGGCGCGGCCTGCGGGCGCACGAGGTGCGTGCTAGCCAACTGGACGACGCTCTGCGCTTCGCCCCCGACCTGGCGCTGGTGGTGTGCGGTGGCAACGACGCGTTCCGGACGTCGTTCGTACCGGCGGAGGTGGACGTCGAGGTGGCCGCGATGATCACACCGTTGCGGCAGGCGGGCGCGGACGTACTCACGGTCGGGATGTTCGACGTCTCACACAGCCCGGCGGTGCCGCCCGCGGTGCGGCCCGGACTCGGCGAGCGCATGCGGTTGCTGTCCACACACACCCGGGCGCTGGCGGCCCGGCTCGGCTGTCTGCACGTGCACCTCACCGACCATCCAGCAGTGGCCGATCCGACGCTCTACAGCGCTGACGGCCGGCACGGCAGCGCCCGCAGTGACGCCATCGCCGCCGCGGAGACGGTACGCCGGCTCGGCGCGCATCTCGCCGGGCACTGACCGGCCCGGGCGCACCCGGGTGGCCGACCGGGACGGCACCGACGGCGGGTCAGGTGCACGGCCCCGGTCTCGCCGCCGGGATCGGTCAGTCGATGAGCAGGACACCGGTGAGCAGGACTCCGCGGGCCAGGTTGAGCACTCCCTCGCCGCCGGGGTAGCCGACCCGGGCCAGCGCGCCGGAGCCGGTGCGGCCGAACAGGTACGGGGCGATGCTGTACGGAACCTCGTCGGTGACCACCGCACCGGTCCCGATCTCCACGAAGTCCATCGCCACCCGATCGGCCGGCACGTACGCCTGCAGGATGTCGCCACCCCGGGCGATCGCCGCGCGCACCCCATCGGCCCATGCCTCCGGGCTCAACTCCGGGCCGATCAGCACGTCGTGGCCGGCGGAACCGTCGGCCGGCTTGGCGACCAGGTGTGCCTGCTCGGCGAGAGCCTGGTCGAGCTCGGCGGCAGTCAGCGCCGCGGTAAAGGGGACGTAGCGACGGATCAGCGCCTGATCGTCGGCGGGAAGCTGGTCGATGTCCTCGTACAGCCAGGCGAAGTTGATCTTATTGCCGAGCAGCCAGGCGGCGGCGCTGACGAACATCGGCAGAGTCCCGGCCGTCAACGCCCCGGACACCGCATCCAGGCCGGCGCTCGGGGTGACCCGGTTGGGCACGAAGAGCCGGAACAGCGCGTCCACCGGCGCACCTTCCACCACCAGCCGCTTCGCGTCGTCCAGCCGGGCCGTGGCGACCGGCGCGATGACCAGGTCGATGCCGAACCGGGCGGCCCGCGGGATCAGCGGCGACAGGATCCGGATGAAGGCGGCGGGGTCGTCCAGGCCCGGATAGTCGGCATCGAAATCCATCAGCAGGGCCACTCGGGCCCCCTCGGCCAGCCCCAGCTCGTCACGGATCGCCACGAAACGCCGGTCCAGGAGGGAGGGTGCGGGCCGAGCCGAGATCCCGTCGAGCAGGCCGCGCTCCCGGTACAGCGCGCCGAATCGCTCGATGACCGTGTCGGCGTCGAAACCCCCGCCCAGACTGCTGTCGATGTTGTACTCGACGATTTTCGGCTCGCCGCCGGAGATCAGCACATCCGGGCGGTACGCCGCCAGCAGCGCCTCGGTCAGTGGCTCCTGCTCGTCGAGCAGGCGGGTGTCGCCCGGTGGCACGCCGAGCAGTGCCCGCAGCTCCTCCGCCGTCTCGGCCCGCCGCCGGCAGGCGTCCAGGATGAGTTGGGCGATCCGGTCGCAGACCTCGTTGAGTTCCCGGAACGAGTCGGCGGTCAGCACCGGCGGCCGGGCCAGCCGCCACCGTGGGTTGTACGTCGCACGTCCGTGGAAGATCCGTGCCGACTCTCGCGCGCCGGCGTCGACCATCGCCCGCCGGACCGGCTCGGGCAGGCTCTGCCACGCCTGCCCGGCCGGCGGCCACGGGTATTTCACATCGATCATGTTCCGTCCTTGGTGACGAGATGGATGGCGGCCGTGAGGGCGGCCCGGCCGGGCTGCACGGCCCGGTCCAGCCCAGGGGCGAACGGGAGCACCGCACCGTCCGGGCGGGTGACCCGGCGGGGTGGGGCAGCCAACGGCAGTCGCTCCACGACGCTGGCGATGATCTCGGCGGCGACGCCGCAGGACCGGTTGGAGTCGTCGACCACCACCAGCCGACCGGTCCGGGCCACCGATGCGCACAACCCGTCGAGGTCGAACGGGTACAGCGTGCGCGGGTCGAAAACTTCCACCGACACCTGCCCGGCCAGCTCCTCGGCGACGGCGAGCGCGTCGTGCACCAGGTGCCCGACGGCGACCACCGTGACATCGTCACCGCGGCGCCGGACCAGGCCTTGACCGAGCGGCACCGGACCCAGCTCGGCGAAGTCGACGTCCTCCCGCACGTCCAGCGCGCCGGCCGGGGCGAAGACCACCACCGGATCGTCGTGCCGGATCGCCGAGACCAGCAACCCGTACGCGTCGGTCGGCGTCGCCGGCACCGCGGTGACGATGCCGACGTGCGCGAACAGCGCGTACGGGTGGTCGGAGTGCTGCCCCGCCCAACCGGTACGCGAGCCCGAGCCGGGCACCAGGTAGGTGACCGGTGCGGCACACTGGCCCCCGGTCATCAGGGAGAACTTGTGCGCGTGGTTGACGATCTGCTCGAAGACCAGGAAGAGCAGCGACGGGATCTGGAACTCCACCACCGGACGCATGCCCGCCAGCGCCGCCCCGGTCGCGAAGCTGGTGAACGCCTGTTCCGACAGCGGTGTGTCCCGCACCCGGTCCGCTCCGAAGCGTGCGAACAGTCCTGCGGTCACGTGTGAGGCGCCCACCCGGACATCCTCGCCGAGCAGGAAGACCCGTTCGTCGCGGGCGAGTTCGTCGGCGAGCGCCCGGGTGAGCGCCCGCCGGTACGACAGGCGGGGCATCAGGCACCTCCTGTCCGGGCGGTCAGCCCACTGGCGTACAGATAATCGAGCGCACCGGCCGGATCCGGCTCGGGGCTTTCCAGCGCGAACGCGACAGCGGCGTCGAGGGTGGATTCCACTTCGGCGTCGACGGCTGCCCGCTCGGCGCCGGACAGCCGGCCGCCCTGGATGTCGACCGGGTCCCGGGAGCGTCCGGCAGCCACCTCCTCGGGCGGGCGGTAGTCGAGGCGTACCTCGTGCTCGAAGGTGTGGTGTGCGTCGAAACGGTAGGTGCGCGCCTCGATCAGCTCGGGTCCGCCGCCGGCGCGCATCCGATCCACGGCGGCGGCCGCCGCCACGCACACCCGCTGCGGGTCCTGGCCGTCGACCACGACGGCCGGGATGCCGAAGGCGTCGGCGCGGCCGGTGATGGTCCCCGCGACCGCGCCGTCGACGGGCATGGTGGTGGCGTAACCGTTGTTCTCGCAGACGAACAGCACCGGCACCCGCCAGAGCGCGGCCAGGTTGAACGCCTCCAGCAGCATGCCTTCGTTGACCGCGCCGTCGCCGAAGAAGCTCGCCCCGACGACGTCCTCGCCGCGCTGCCGGCGCGCCCACACCGCTCCGGTGAGGATCGCCCCGGCCGCGCCGACGATGGCGTTGGCGCCGAGCACCCCGACCGAGAAGTCGGCGGCGTGCATCGACCCGCCCCGGCCGCGGTTGAGGCCGGTTTCCCGCCCGCACAGCTCGGCCATCATCCGGGCCGGGTCGGCACCCTTCGCGAGCACATGTCCGTGCCCGCGATGGGTGCCGGTGACCAGGTCCGTCCCCCGCAGCGCGGCGCACACCCCGGCGGCGATCCCCTCCTGACCGAGGTACGGGTGGATGCCGCCGACGATCGTCCGGGCCCGGACGAGCTCGATGGCCCGCTCCTCGAAGCGACGGATCAGCCGTACCGTGTGGTAGAGCCGGACCGGGTCGGCGTCGGTCACGTGTCGCGTCCCTCCTTCACCGCGGCGAGGATGTCGTCCCACAGCTTCGCCCGGGCCGTCAGCGCCAGGTTGACCGTGTCGGCGCACTCCTGCCACTTGACGTCGTCGTCGCCGCAGAGGTCGGCGAGCATCTGCATCGCCATCGGGGTGTGCTGCTCGCCGTCGACCTCGATGTGCCGCTCCAGGTAGTCGACGAACGTGTGCAGCCGGTCGCTGCGCTCGTTGACCGCGACCACCTGGGTGAACATGTCCGGGATCAGGTCCTCCCGGCCGAACGCGAAGGCCGCGGCCTGACAGTGCACCGGCGCCGACTCGATGATCTTCCAGGTGGTGGCGGCGAACGCGGCCGACGCGGCGGGGACCCCCGCCTCGGCCAGCGCCTCGCCCACCGGGCGGCCGGTCCGCAGCAGGTCGATCAGCCGGTCCACCGCGGTCGTGTCCGCTCCCGCCTCCCGCATGCCCTGCACGTAGAGTTCGAAATGGCTGATGAAGCCCTCACCCAGTTCGTCACTCTCCTCCACCATGACGATGTCGTTGATCAGTCGGCGGCTGCCGGTCGGGCCGGTCGGGATCCACGGCACGCTCACGCAGGTGAGCTGCCGCTGCAACGACTTGAGCAGGGACATGAAGTCCCAGACCGCGAAGACGTGGTGCTCCATGAAGGTCACCAGCGCCTCGTGGGTGTCGAGGTTGGCGTAGAGGGGGTGCTTGACGACCACGTCGCGGCGGTCGGTCACCGCCCGCTCCAGCCGTTCGATTCCCGGGTGCGTCTTACCCCATTCGTACCGTGACATGTTCAGCCTCCTTGCGGGGCGCTCTCGCGCCAGATGATCGGGCAGTAATCGGGGTCGGCGTAGTCCGGCCGTCCATCGTCGGTGCGGCGGACCAGGACGTCGTGGTTGTAAGTCGCGTGCGTACCGTCGGAAAGCGGGAACTCGCGCCAGGCGTTCGCACCGTCCTGCAGGTGCAGCGAGATGGCACGCCGGGGCCGCCCGCTCACGTTGGCGCCGCTGCCGTGGTAGGTGCGGCAGTGGTGGAAGCTCAGGTGTCCCTTGGGGATCACCATCGGAATCTTGCGGATCTCCGCGCCGTTGTGGGCCGCGTTCTCGGCCAGCATCTCCTCCAACTGGCCCCGATCGCGGTCGGCGAAGTGCCGCACCACGGTGTCGTCCGCGCCGATCTCCGACCAGCGGTGCGATCCGTCGACCATGGTGATGGTGCCCATCTCCACGTCACAGTCGTGGAACGGGATGAACGCGGTGAGCATGTCCTCGGACGAGGATGACGCCCAGTAGTGCTTGTCGAAGTGCCAGGGCACGATGTTCGACGGCTCGCCGGCGATCGGCGGCTTGTAGATCAGCGTCGATTGGAAGATGCGGATCTCCGCGGCGCGGGCCAGCCGGGCGGCGACCGCCCCGAGCAATGGCTTGCGCAGAATCGCGCCGATCGCGGAGTGTTCGTAGTGGACGTAGTCGTTGTGCCGCTGCACCGGTCCCTTGGCCGGCTCCCAGTAGGCCAGTTTCGGTGGCCGTACGCCCAAGGTGCGGTCGCGTTCGCCGTCGTAGTAGCGGTCGGTGGCCGCGGTGAGCGCGTCCACCTCGTCGTCGGTGAACAGCTTTTTCGACAGGTACCAGCCGTGCTCGGCGTAGAAGCGCACATCCTCGTCGGAGGGCAGCAGCTCCCGCTCCTCGGCGCTCAGTGCCGGATGGGTGGTGGTCATACCCCAACTCCTTGAGCCGGGCTGGCCGCGGCCAGCTCCCGTTCCTTGGCCTCGTAGAGGGCCTTGATGTTGCCGCTGCCGAAGGTGCGCGCCCCGCGCCGCTCGATGAGTTCGAGGAAGAGGGTGCGGCGCACGTGCATCGACTCGGTGAAGATCTGCAGCAACTGGCCGCCATGGTCGTGGTCGACCAGGATGCCCAGCTCGCGGAGCCGGTCCAGCGGCGCGGCGATCGCACCGACGCGTCGTTCCAGATCGTCGTAGTAGGTGGCCGGGGTCCCGGCAAAGCGCACCCCGCGCTCGCCGAGCGCACCGACCGCGGTGACGATGTCGTCGGTACGCAGTCCCAGGTGCTGCACGCCGGCGCCGTGGTGCTCGCTGAGGAAAGCGTCGATCTGCCCGGGCCGGCGCGACGTGTCCGGTTCCAACAGCACCAGGGTGACCCGTTCGGAGCGGCTCTGCACCACCGTCGAGTTCATCGCCTGCCCGGCGACCTCGATGTGTTCGGTGAAGATCTCCCGGAAACCGAAGACCCGCGCGTAGAGGGCCACGGTGTCGGCGAGTTGGCCCGGCGGCACACAGACCGCCAGATGGTCGATGTCGCACAACAACTGCTGCCCGGCCCCGGACCCGGTTCGTGCCGGCGGAGTCGGCTCCACCGCCCCGGGCAGGAACACCGCCCGGTCGCCGCGGCGTTCGACGAGGCGGTGCACCACGTCGCCGAAGCCGCCGACCTCCGCGGTCACCACCTCGGCGTCCGCGCCGGTCCAGGTGCGTGGTGCGCTCAGCCCGGTCGCCCCCCGGGCCACCAGCTCCGCGTACGCCCCAGCGGCGTCATCGACCTCCAAGGCGACCACGGCGATGCCGTCGCCGTGCCGGCGCACGTATTCGGTGGCGGGATGCGCGGCACTGAGCCCCGTGGTGAGCACCATCCGGATGTCACCCTGGGTCAGCAGCAGGGAGCGCTGCCCGTCGAGCCCGGTCTCCGGGCCTCCCTGTCCACACAGGTGGAAACCGACGGCGGTGCCGAAGTAGAAGGCGGACTGTCGCGCGTCCCCCACGTACAGTTCGATGTGATCTATGGCATGTATGTCCATCTGTCAGGCCCTTCCTTGTTCCCCGTAACCGCTGCCCGGGCGCGTGCCGCCCAGGGTGGAGCGTCGATCAGCCGGGCGCCCCGACCGCCCGCGCGCCCGGCGCGGCAACGCGCCGCAGCAGGAGGCTGACGTTCTGACCGCCGAAGCCGAACGAATTGGTCAGTGCGAACTGGGTACCGCTCGGCCGGGCCTGACCTCGGATGTGGTCCGCCGGGCATTGCGGGTCCGGGTCGTCGAGGTGGTACGTCGGGGGCAGCAGGCCCGCGCCAAGCGCCAGCGCACAGGCCGCCGCCTCCACCACCCCGGACGCGCCGAGCAAGTGCCCGGTGAGCGCCTTGGTGGAGCTGACCGGCACCCCGCCGGCGCCGAAGACCGCGGCCAGCGCAGTCGTCTCCGCGACGTCCCCGAGTCGGGTGCCGGTGCCGTGGGCGTTGACGTAACCGACGTCGCCGGCCGCCACTCCCCCGGTGGACAGCGCCCGCCGCATGCACTCGGCCGCTGCCACGCCGTCGGGGCGAGGCGCGGTCAGGTGGTACGCGTCGGTCGTCGCCCCGTACCCGATGATCTCCGCGTAGCCGGTGGCCCCGCGCGCGGCCGCGTGTTCGGCGCGTTCCAGCACCAACAGCGCCGCCCCCTCAGCCAGGACGAACCCGTTGCGCCGGCGGTCGAACGGCCGGCTGGCCTCGGTCGGGTCCGCCCACCCGCGGGCGAGGGCCCGGGCGTTGCCGAAGGTGTCGGCGAAGGTCGCGAACAGCGGCGCCTCGCTGGCCCCACAGAGCACCACGTCGGCCTCGCCGGCGCGGATCAGCCGGACCGCGTCGGCGACCGCCTGGGCGCCGGAGGCGCAGGCGGTACCGACCGACGAGCTGTAGCCGCGGATGTTGTGGGTGATGGCGATCCGCGCGGCCGGCATGTTCGGCAGGATCCCCGTCAACAGGTACGGGCTGACCGCCGCCCGCCCCCGCTCGGCCCGGGCGATCACCTGCGCCTCCAGGGTGGACATGCCGCCCACCCCGCCGACGATCACCCCGATCCGCCGGGGGTCGACGTCCCGGCCGACCTCGATGCCGGCGTCGGCGAGCGCGTCGGCGGCGGTGAGCAGCGCCAGCACCACCACCCGGTCCAGCACCCGGGTCTCCGGGCCGGAGGCGACCGTACGGGGGTCGATCGCCGGCAGCATGCCGGCGACCTCCAGCGACTCCCGCGCGGGATGCCCCTCGGGCGGGCGGACCAGCCCCGACTTGCCGCCGGTCACCGCGTCGAAGGTGGCCGCCGGGCCCCGCCCGACCGGGCTGAACAGGCCCATCCCGGTGATGACCGCGGTCACGACGGGGCCTCGCTCAGGTAGCGCTCGCGCAGCGCCACCTTGCGGACCTTGCCGGTGACGGTGACCGGGATGTCGTCGGCTCGCACCGGCAGCACCCGGCGCAGTGTCGCCCCGAGGTCCGGGCCGAGCGCCGCGCGTACCGCCGGGTCACGGTTCTGCTCCGGGTCGGCGCCGGCGGCCAGTTCCAGCAGGACGTCGGTGACCACCGTGTCGCCCGTACGGACGATGACCACGGTGCAGTCGGTGACGTCCGGACAGGAGGCGAGGATCCGCTCCTCCGACAGGGCGGTGAAGAACCACCGGCCGTCCCCGGCGTCGACCGAGTCGACCGCCCGGTCCAGATGGTAGTAGCGGCCGTCCGCGTCGGCGCGGACCAGGTCACCGGTGAGGTACCAGCCGCGCAGCCGGGAGCGGTAGGTGGTGAGCGAGTCGTTCCAGTAGCCGCGGAACAACGACGGGGAGTCGATCCCGAGCCACCCCACCTGCCCCGGGGGCAGCTCGTTGCCGTTCGGATCGAGCACGGCGACCCTGGCGAACGCGTACGGGCGGCCCACGCACCGGCCGTACCGGTCGGAGTCGGTGGTGTGCGTGACGTGGAACATCGAATGCCCCATCTCGCTGGAACCGAGCCCGTCGATGAAGACCGAGCCGCGCACCCGGGTCACTCCGGCACGGGTCATCACGTCGCGGGAACCGACCGCGACCAGCCGGCGCACGTGCGGCTCGTGCGAGCAGTCACCGGTGTTGAACCACAGCCGCACCGAGGCCAGGTCGTACCCGGACAGGTCGAATCGGGCCAGCTCCGCCCAGGTGACGGAGAAGCCGAACACCCCGTCCGGACGCCACCGCTGGATGGCGTCGAGCACGCGCTCACCGCCCTGCTCGGACAGCAGGAACATCTCCGCCCGGTTGCCCAGCGCCTGATTGACCATCAGCACCGTCGCGGTGTGCGGGGCGGGCAGCGCGCTGAGTATGCGACCGGTTCCCTGCGCCTGCGGCATGGACAGCAGATGCCGGGTAGCGGCAAAAAGACTGGCGTGCGAGTGCAGCACCGCCTTGGGCACGCCGGTCGTCCCGGAGGTGTGGGTGACGACGACCGGATCGTCGTCGTGGTGCCGGTAGTGCGCGGGGGCGGCGGCCGGGTCGCCGCCACCGGCCTCGGCGGGCCGGCCGAGCAGCGGTGCGCCCAGGTCGTGACCGTCGAGCAGCTCGGCGTGCGCGGCGTCGGCGAGCACCCCGACGGCCCGCAGCCGGCGGATGTACTCAGCGGCGATCTCCGGGCGCAGCTTGCCGTTCATCAGCGCCGGGACAGCCCCGAGGCGGGCCAGGGCCAGGAAACTCAGCACCATGTCGGCGGCGCCGGTCGCCCAGACCGCCACCGGGTCGCGGGGGCGTACGCCGCGCTCGTGCAGCCAGGCGGCCCGGGCCGCGATCCGCTCGTCGAGCTGCCCCAGGGTCAGCGGCTGTCCGGCCGGGTGACCGTCGACGGCCGTGTCGAAGGTCAATCCCGGTCCCTGTGGATCCGCCCCGTGCGCCAGCACCCGGGCGAGCACGTTGCCGGCGCCGATCTCGGTGTCAGCGGCGAGCGCCCCGCGAAGTCCCTTGGTCCTCATGAACCGGTTCCTCCCCCCATCAGCACCGCGACCGCCCCGGTGGGGGTGCCGTCGGATGCCTGTTCGATCAGGACCAGCAGCGCCTCGTCGGCGTCGCCGTCGTACAGCAGCAGTTCCGCCGCGGCGGTGGCGTCGGCCCGCAGATCCTCCGTGGTGCTCAGGCACACCACCGGGCCGTGCAGCCCCCAGCGCGCCGCGATGTGCCCGGCCACGCTGTTCGACACCGACTGGAAGAAGAACAGCGGTCCGATCCGGCCACCGGCGTCGACCGCGGCGCGGACGTGCTCGGCGCTGGGCCGGTCCCCCGCCACGCTGCCCAGCACCACCGCACAGCACACCTGCGGCGGCGCGGGACGCTCGCCGTACCGGCGGGTGAGGCACCGCTCGGCGACCGCCGCCGCCAGCGGGTGAAACGTCGAGTGCACGAACCCGGGCAGCGGCGGCGGCGCACCGTCGCCGGCTTCGGGCCAACGCGCCTCGGCCAGCACCCCGGGCATCGCCGCCTGCGCGTTCACGGCGCGCCCACCAGCAGAGCGGTGTTCGCGCCGCCGAAGGCCGCGTTGAGGCTGAGCGCGTACGGGCTGGCGACCGGTCGGGGTGCGCCGGTGACCACGTCCAACGGGCAGGCCGCGTCGGGTCCGAGCCAGCCGGCGTTGACCGGCAGCTTGCCGTGCCGAAGAGCAAGCACGGTGACCACCAGTTCGAGCAGGCCGGATGCTTCCAGTGCGTGTCCGTGCAGCGACTTGGTGGAGCTGACCGGGATCCGGTCGGCCCGGTCGCCGAGGGCCAGCCGCAGCCCTGCCGCTTCAGAAGCGTCGCTGAACCCGGTGCCGGTGGCGTTGGCGTTGACGTAGCCCACCGCCTCGGCCGGCAGTCCGGCACGGGCCAGTGCCGCCCCGATCGCCCGGGCCAACCCGCCTCCGGCCGGATCCGGCCGGCACGGGTGGTACGCGTCTCCGGCCCGCCCCCAGCCGTACAAGGTCGCGACCGGCTCGACTCCGCGGCTCCGGACCGCGACCGTGGACTCCAGCACCAGCGCGGCCACGCCGTCGCCGAGCAGCAGACCGGTGCGTCCGACGCTGAACGGGCGGACCGACCCGTCGACGGCCAGCGCCCGGCCGGCGTCGAAGAGCGCAAACTGGTCCGGTTCGACGAGGTAGCCGGCGGCCACCACGACCCGTTCCCGGTCGCCCCGCCGGATCATGGCGGCGGCGTCGGCGACCGCCGTGCTCGCCGAGACACACGCGCTGGCATAGGTCCTCGTCGGACTACCGAGCCCACACCGCCGGGCCAGACGCGCGACGAGTTCGGGCGCCGGTCGGCCGGCAGGCTCGACGCCGTCACCGGGGCCCCGGGCCGGGCCGCCGGTGACCGTGACCCGGTCGCGGTCCGCGGTCGGAGCTGCCCCCGTGCGGACCGGCCGGTCCGCACGGAACGCGCCAGGTTGGGACGACGGGCCACCGTGGGAGGCCAGCAGCAGCGCCGACTCCGCACGCTGGGCGGAGGTCAGGCCGGCGGACCGGCAGGCGGCGTCGATCGCGGCGGCCAGTTCGTCGGGCAGCGTCCCGACATCAGGCAGGGTCGCCGCGACGGTCACCCGGCGACCGGTGGTGTCGAAGCGGCGCACCGGCCGGAACGCCGGCGCTCCCCGGAGCGCACCGGCGAGCTGCGCGTCGGTGCCCCGGCCCAGGGCGCTGACCGCGTGCATTCCGGAGATCGGTACGGGCTCCCGCTCACCCATCTGCGGGACTGGTGAGCGAGCCACGGAAGACCGTCAGGGCGTCATCGACGGTGCGGACCCCGGCGAGTTGGTCGTCGGTGAACTCCATCCGCCGTCCGTAGCGTTGTTCCACCAGGTGTACGAGCCACGCGAGTTCCATCGAACCGATCCGGTGCGGCACCTGGTCGACCGGCTTCGCGGTCAGTTCGGCGAGCATGCCCACCAGGTCGGCTCGGTCCAGGTCGGACTGCCTGGGCATCAGCGGCTGCCGCTGGTCGACCCGGCGACCCGGGCGGCGACCATGGTGGTGAACTCTCCGACAGTCATCAGCGCGAGCTTCTCCGACTCGTCCTCGGCGAACTTCACCCCGTAGCGGTCCTCGACCCGCACGGCCAGGTCGGCCAGGGCCAGCGACTCCAGGTCGACCCCGGACGGACCGAGGGTGGTCGCGTCGTCGATCTCCTCGACGTCGTAGTTCATATCTTCGAGCTGCTCGATGACGAAGGTACGGACCTCGTCCCGCATGGCTTTAACCTCTCTCTATGGGCGAGTTACCGGTGTCCGGTCAGGACACCGTGCACGTATGGATCAGCGCTGACTCCGGCGATCGGCCGAAGGCAGCACGGCAGCTGTTACGGCGCGCGGGGTCCGCGCTGCTCGGCCGGACAGAACGGGACGTCGTGGTCGGACACGCGCCGGACGGCCGGCCCCGGGTACGGGCCGGGGCCGACGTGCTGGCGGTCAGCGTGAGCCACAGCGACGGCGTGGTGGTGGTCGCCGCCCGCCCGTTCGGGGCGGTCGGGGTCGACGTCGAACGCCACCGCCGGTTGCCCGCCGTGGCACTGGCCCGCCGCTGGTACGCCCCATCGGAGGTCACCTGGCTGCGGAGCCTGAGCGAGGGCGACCGGGCGGACGGTTTCCTGCTGCTCTGGACGGCCAAGGAGGCGGTCGGCAAGGCGCTCGGCCGAGGGCTGCGCGACGGTGGGCTCCGACGCCTCGCGCCGGTGCCCGGGCCGCCCCGCGCGCTGCTGCGCCCGGTGCCCGGGCTGGCGCACGTCCAGGTCGGGAATCCGGCGGGTCCACCGGGGCTGGTCCTGGCCGTAGCGGTTGCCTCGCCGGCCGGCGAGGTGTCGGTGCTCCTGCGTTAGCCCGGGCAGGCGCGGCCGTCCACCCCACGGGCCGGTCATGGGAGCGCCGCCCGCAGTACGGGCACGGCACGCACCAGCTTGCCCGTGGTGGTCCGGGGCAGTCGGTCGAGCAGGTGCAGGGTACGCGGACGTTTGTAGCCGGCAAGCCGTTCCGCCAGCAACTCCTCCAGCGCCGCTTCCGACAGCGGACCGTCGGGCTGCACATAGGCGGTGATGCCGTCGTCCTGGACCACCACCGCAGCGGCGACCCCGGGTAGCGCGGTGAGGGTCGCCTCGACCTCGGTGAGATCCACCTTGAGCCCACCGACGGAGACCTGCGAGTCGAGCCGACCCTTGATCGTGACGAGCCCGGTGGCGGCGTCGACGATCCCGGCGTCACGGGTGTGCAGCCAGCCGTCGGCCCACCGGCCGGGGTCGGTGAGCCCGACATACGGTGAGGCGGGGCAGCTCACCTGGAGTTCGCCGCCGACCACGCGCACCTCGATGCCGGGGGCCGGCACGACCGCGGGCCGGTTCCGGCCGTACAGGTCGGTGCCGATCACCCCGACCTCGGTCATCCCGTACATGTTGCCCAACGGGACACCGAAGCGATCGGTGAATGCCTGCACGGTTGCCGCCGGCACCAGTTCCCCGCCCGTGGTCATCCGGACGAGCTGCGGAAGTGGACCGTCGGCACGGCTGGAAGCGAGCAGTCCGATATGGAACGGGACACCGAGCACGGTTGCCGGGGTGTTCTGCGCGCGGATCGAGGCGAGGACGGCGTCGCCGACGAGCCGCTCCGGTCCGACCAGCTCGACGCCGGCGTGCAGCCCGTAGAGCAGGCCACCGACCAGGCCCAGCACGTGCACCATGGAAGGCAGCAGAATGATCCGCTCGCCCGGCAGGGCGACTCCGTCGATACGGGTGTAGCGGCGCACCTCGGCGATCAGGTCCGCGGCGGTACGCCCGATCACTTTGGACGGACCGGTGGAGCCAGAGCTGAGTTGGATGACCGCGTGTCCGCTGACGGCCGGGTGCGCGGAGAAGGGGACGACCCCCTCGGTCACCTCGACGAAGACGCGCAATGCGCCACCGCCGCTGCGCACCGGCGCGACGACCACCTGCGGGGTGAGGCGCGCCAGCGCCCGGTCGACCTCGTGGTCGGTGAGGCGGTGGTCGAGCAGGACCGCCTGGGCGCCGAGGCGCCAGGTGGCGAGCAGGTTCACCACGTACGCCAGGGAGGGGGGCAGCCGCAGCGCGGCAGCACCACCGGCACGTAGCCCAGCGGCGGTCAGGCGGGTCTGCGCCGCGCCGATCAGGTGACGCAGGGTGCCGCGGTCGACCGGCTCCGGAAGGCGCAGACAGATGTCGGCCGCAGGCCCGGCGAGCAGAACCTCGTCGACCCAGGATGGGTCCAGTACCGCGGAATTGTTCGTTGAACGATCCATTGTCACCACTGCCCACCGCTCAGCGTCAATGAGAGCGCAATCAGCCCGTCAAGTGCATCTTTCGGGGTGTTGGCGGGAACCCTACGACAGCCCGCAGGAGCATTGCTAGATGCAAATAGCTAGATCGAAGACGCCGCCGGTCGGATTGCCGATGCCCGATCAGACAAGCGAGATCGGGCGCGTACGTCTATTGTGATACCACTGTGGACGCATCGGCCCTATTCGCCCGGGACGCGTCGGATACACCCAACCGATGCCTGACAATGCGGTTTCCTGGATTATCCGGACACCCGCACGTCATCTCTTCGATCGTCCCGATGGGGACTGCTCGATCGCTCAGTCCGGCATGACTTTCTGCCCCCTGCGGTCCACCCACTCATCCGAGGTTGCCGGGTCGAAGACGACCGGCAACCCCGTTGCGAGGAAGTCGAGCCGCGCGGAACGCTTCCTTGAGGCGGTTGCCTCGCTGAACGTTGGGCAGCTGACGAAGCGATAGCGAATCGCCCCTGAGGACTCGCGTGCGCGGTCAAACCAGCGCGCCCGGCATGCCGATCTATCCCAGCCCGCGCTTGCACCGAAATTGCACGAATGACCGGGAGTCACCGAATCTGATCGACGCCGCGTTGACCGCCGCCGACGTCACCGGCCCGCGATGCACTGGTCGCTGCGCTGTGGCGCGTTGCGGAATGGGTGCGAAGCTCAGGCCGGGTCGGTGTCAGCCGATGGGGCGGGCATGGCGAAGCAGCGTACGGACGTCGGCCGGCAGATCGCCGACCTTCTGGGTACCGCCAAGCGTTCGCTCGGGCTCAGCGTCGCGTTCATGACCCGGATGGACGGCACCACCCAGCACCTCGAGGTGGTTGACTCCTCGATCCCGGTGCTGTTCCGGGAGGGTGCCAGCGTTCCCCAGGCCACCACCTTCTGCCAGGCGATCTTGGATGGCCGGCTGCCGTCGGTCATCCCGGACGTCCGGCGTTTCCCCGAGGCGATGCGGCTGCCGGCGGCCCGAATGCCGCGCATTCGCAGCTTCGTCTCCGTCCCCGTCACGCTCAGCGACGGCACCCTGTACGGCACCTTTTGCGCCGCCGGTCTCACCTCGGACAAGGGCCTTACCAAACGGGACCAGTCGCTGCTTGACGTCCTCGCCCACGCCGCCTCGGTCGTCCTCGAGCCGCAGGTACGCGAGCAGGCCCGCCGCGGTGAGATCGAGGGCCGGCTGGTGCCCGTACTCGCCGCAGGCGGGCCGGAGATCGTGCTGCAACCTATTGTCGACTTGCTGACCGGTGACCGCGTGGGCGTCGAGGCGCTCAGCCGGTTCCCCCGCCACTGGGGCCTGACCCCGGACCTCTGCTTCGCCGACGCGCACAGCGTCGGCCTTGGCGACCGCCTCGAGCTGTCCGCCCTGGAACGGGCCGCCGAGCAGATGGCCGGCATCGACGGCTACGTGGCGATGAACGTTTCCCCCGACACGCTGCTCACCGCCGAGTGCGCCGCCCTGCTGTCCCGGTTGCCGTTGGAGCGCGTCCTGCTGGAGCTGTCCGAGCACGACCCGGTCGCCGACTACGCCGCCCTGACCGCCGCCTTGGCTCCGCTTCGGGCCCGCGGGATGCGGCTGGCGATCGACGACGTCGGCGCGGGCTTTTCGTCTCTGCGCCACATCGTCCTCACCACCCCCGACGTGATCAAGCTGGACCGCAGCCTCATCGATGGGGTCAGCACCGACCCGATCCTCACCACCCTGGTCCGGTCACTGGTCGAATTCGGCCGTGGCTGTTCCGCCCGCGTGGTGGCCGAGGGGGTCGAAACCGCCACCGACGCCGCGACCTTACTTGCCCTCGGTGTGCACTACGGTCAGGGCTGGTACTTCGGCCGGCCGGGCACCGCCGGACAGCTAGCCGACCGGTACCCGGTCGTCGCCCTGCCGCTCCCCGCCGCCTGAGCCGCGCGACGGGTCGACGGCGGCGGGTCAGCGAGGTGTATGCGGGCCTACCGCGAGTTTCGCCGGTAACCGTGCCCGGCCCGCCAGTTCGTTGAACACCGCCTAGACCTCGGACGGTGTGATTACTGGACCGCCGGCCAGGCTTCCCGGCACACCTGCTGCTCACCGTATCCCCGCCGTGCCTGCCGGTGGAAGGCTCACCAGTCGGGGAGGCCTGGCATCGTCATGGAAATGTCACGGTTTCGCGAGAGGACCGCGGCACGGGCGGGCGATCCTGACCCGACATGTCAGAGGGCACGAAGGTGGATCATGGTGCGTGCGCAGTCCGGCAGGGTGCCCGAGCTTGTCGTGGCGGTATCCGGGGCGCTGGCGGGCTCGACCGTGCCGCAGTGGAGCCGGGAATTCGACCGTGTGGCGCGCACCGGGGCAGACCGGTTGGTGGTCGACCTGAGCGCCTGCCCCCGGATCGACACAGCAGCAATCGTGATCTTGCTGCGCTTGCATCGCCAGATGAAACGGTCCGGAGGGCGACTGGTGTTGCGGCACCCGGCTCCCGCGGTCGTGCGCTTGTTCATGGTGGCGCGAGTAGATCAGGTGCTCACCGTCGAGGACTCCCCCGCCGTCCAGCAGCCTTCGGCGGAGACCTGATTCGCTGGTGACAGCCCCCTCATGCCGGGCCGATGAGGGTGCGGTAGTCCGCTGCCTGCAGCGGATCACTGGACAGGGTGCCGTCACCGCGGGGCACCTGCAGGAGCTCCCCGTCACGGTGGAAAGACACGGCCGCGATGTCGGCACGCGAGGTGAGCGTGCAGACGATCTGTCCGTACGCGAGCACCTCGTCGCTGCGAGCCGCGTTCTCCTCGGTCTCGCTGATCTCGACGGTGGCGACGGCAACCTCGGGCGTCACCGTGACTGCCAAAGCTGTGCCGGCCAGAGCAGTGGTCAGTCCCTCGGCCTGTTCGGCCGGGGTCGGGCCGGCAATCAGCTGGTCGAGTTGCTGCTGCGCGGCCGGCATCGCCGCGGCGCGGCGGACGCTCTGCGCGAGCCGGTTGTCCCGCACCAGGCACAGCACCTGGGCGACCTCGCCGCCCGGATCGGTGGCGGTCGCCGACGATGTTGCGTTGAGGGGACGGCGGGGCAAGGTGACCGGGTGTGGTTCGTCCTGGGCGGGTACCCCGCAGGAGGTCAGCAGAAGCAGGGTCGCGGTGAGCGTGGCGGCGCCGCGTACGGTGATCATGGTTGGTGTCCGGGTATCTCGATGCGGAAGCGGGCTCCGCCGCCTGGCCGGTCGCCGGCGGTAGCTCGCCCGCCGTGTGCGGCGGCGTGTTCGGCGACGATGGACAGGCCCAGTCCGGTGCCGTCGGCGTTGCCGCGGGAATGTGCGGCCGGGCCGCGGACGAAGCGGTCGAAGATGCTGGCCCGATCCTCGGCGGCGACGCCCGGGCCGGCGTCGTCGACCTCGAGCCAGCCGTCGCCGACCCGCACCGCGGTGGGGCCGCCGCCGTAGCGGATGGCGTTGTCCACGAGGTTGCCCAGGGCCTGTTCGATGCGGCGCCGGTCGATCAGCCATTCGTCCGGGGCGGCCGGGGTGATCTCGACCAGGTCGGTGGGCAGGTCCCGGGACTGGCAGACCCGGCGAGCGAGTGCCGCTACCGGGACCAGCTCGCGCTGGATCGGCTGGTCGCTGCGGGCGAGTTCGAGCAGGTCGTCCACCAAGGTTTGGAAGCGGCCAACCTCCGCGGTAAGGAGCTGCATTGCTGCGGACGTGCGGGCGTCCAGGTGCTCGCGACGTTTGTCGATCACGCTGGCGGTGGCAGCGAGAGTCTGCAACGGCGAGCGCAGCTCGTGGCTCACGTCGGCGGCGAACCGCCGGTCGCGGTCGAGGCGGCGGGCGAGTTGGTCGGCCATGTCGTTGAACGCCAGCGACAACGGCGCCAAGTCAGGTTCGGTCGCCGGATCGAGACGGGTGGTGAGATCACCGCCTGCGATGTCCCGGGCCGCCGCGGCGACGACGGTGAGCGGGCGCAGGGCGTGCCGGGTCACGTACCAGCCCACCGCGGCGCCACCCGCCGCGACCATGATCGCCACGGCGGTGAGGACGAGAGCGAGGGCTTGCAGGGTACGGTCCAACTCGTCCAGCGAGATGATCTCGTAGAAGGACGCCGAGCCGGTGATCGGGATGCCGACGATCAATGCCGGGCGACCATCGCGTTCCACGCGTTGCGCTCCCGCCTCGCCCGTGGCTGTCAACGCCTGAAGCGCAGCCGGAACGGCGGTGTCGGCGGCCAGGTCGGCGCTGCGGGAATGCCAGCGGCCGGCGTAGTGCAGCAACACGTAGCGGTCCGAGCCGGTGTCCAAGGAGCGCAACAACTCCAGCACGTCCGGGTCTGTCCCGCCGATGCCCGCGTTGATAACCGCGGCGTCGTAGTAGGTGGCTCGTACGGCGGTACGCTCGCGTTCGGCGAGCAGGGTGTTCCGGGTCGAGGTGTACGACACCAGGCTGACACTTGCCGTGAGCAGCAGCGCCCCGAGGGCGAAGGCCCCACTCACCCGGGCCCGTAAGCCGAGCCGGCTCACGATTGCAGCTTGTAGCCCAGGCCCCGCACCGTGACGAGATACCGGGGGCTTGCGGTGTCCGTCTCGATCTTGTGCCGCAGCCGACCCACGTGCACGTCGACCACCCGCTCGTCGCCGAACTCGTGGCCCCACACCCGCTGCAACAACTGCTGGCGGGACAGGACGAGGCCCGGATGGTCCGCCAGCTCGCACAGCAGCCTGAACTCCGTACGGGTGACCGCCACCGGCTCACCCCGCAGCCGCACCTCGCCCGCCTCCGGGCGTACCTCCAAATCGCCGAAGGACAGCACCGAGGTGACCGGCGTGGCCGCCGGCTGGGCGGCCCGTGCGCGCCGCCGCAGCGCGCGCAGCCGCGCAGCGAGTTCCTTGACCGCGACCGGCTTGACGACGTAGTCGTCGGCGCCGGCCTCCAGCGCGGCGACAATGTCGTGGGTGTCGTCGCGGGCGCTGACTACCACGATCGGGACGTCGTCCTCGCGGCGCAGCTGCCGGATGCACTCGTAGCCGTCCATCCCGGGCAGCATGAGATCCACGAGCACCGTGTCCGCCGGCTGCCGGCGCTGCGCGGCGATGCCCTCCTCCGCGGTGGCCACGGCGTACGCGGTGTAGCCCTCGTCCTCCAGCGCCATGGCCAGCGACAGCCGGATCCGGTCGTCGTCTTCGATCAGCAGTACGGCACCCATACCCCGCATGATGCCCGTTCTCCGGGACATCAGCCCTCCGGCATCGTCCACCGCGCGGTTTGTCACGCAACTGTCACACCTGCGGGCAGGTTTCGTCGATCGGGCGCGGCACGCTGAACTTGTCACGATCGAGGTCTGGAGGATCTGTCATGACGGCGCTCAGCCTGGTCACCGCAGTGACCGTCGGCCTCGTCACCGGCCTCACCGGCCGAGTGGTGGCTCCCCGGAGCCGGCCTGCACCGTGGTGGCTGCCGGTCGCCGCCGGCATCGCGGCCGCGATGCTAGCCACCGTCGTCGCGCGCACAACGAACAGTGCGCCGGGCGGTCCCGGCCTGGTCGAGATCGGTCTCCAGCTCCTGCTCGCGACGGCGGCAGTCACCGCTGTCGGTGTCACCGCCGACCGGACGCCTGCCGGGGGCCGATGGAAGCGCGACAGCAGGGAGACACCGTGACGGCCGTGCCAGGCGACGGTCACGTCGTGACCGTGATATGCGACGCCTGCGGCACGGTGGAGGAAGCCACCGACGTCCTGCACGACGAAGAGATGGTGTGGCCGTCCATTACGCAGCTCGGCTGGACCGGATCTCCGTTCGCGACCGGCACCCACCGGTGCCCTCGCTGCGAAACCTCCGTGCGCGCGGAGTGTGCGCCGGCGCCGACAGAGGCGACAACCGCAGACGGTCTTATTGACGTGCAAGACGCCGCTGACACCCTTACCAGAATCATCACATTGCACGCCGATCTCGAACACCGCATCGTCGATCAGCTCCGGCCCGCGCTTGATGTGGCCGTGCGCAGCGGCCGCAACGTGATCCTCGACCTGGCTGATGCCGGTACCGTCGACTCGGCCGGCTTGGGCCTGCTGGTCCGCGCCCATCGCGCCGTGAAGCCGCGCGGAGCGGTCCTGTGCCTGGTGGCACCGTCGCGGTTCGTCATCACCGTGCTGCACACCATGCACCTGGACGACGTCTTCCCGGTATATCCGGACACGCGAACGGCACTGCGGCGCTTGAGGGTGCCCTCGCCGCGCTGCACCGGTCCCCGCGCATACCGCTGACAGGAATCCGCTGCATGCCCGGTGGCGGGGAAACCTGCGGTTGCGCCGCCACCGGGAGAGCCGGTCAGCCGATGGCGATCCAGACGTCGTCGAGGTCGCCCTGATACTGATCGTTGTTGTCGCTCAGCCCCTTACCGCCGATCACCAACGCCGCGGAGTTGGCCACGCTCAGCGAGGCGGGCAGCGAGGTCCGGCCGCGGACTTTGCCGTCAACGAGGATGCTGAGCTCGGTCGGCGATCGCCGGCATTCCAGCTCGTGCCAGTCGCCGTCTGCGGCCGTCACTGTGCTGTTCGCGAGACGTACGGTGGAAGATCCCGCGCCGGTCATGACACAACTCGGCTTGCCGGCGCGGTGGTCGATCTGCAGCTTGTACTGGCCGCCGCCCGTACCAGAGTGTCCTTTTTGGAGGATGTTCTGCCCATCGGTCGTCTGACCGTGATCCAGGCGCACGGTGGCGCCGAACCGGAGGGGCCGTTCTCCCGGGTTGAGGTCCGCGGCCTCGGAGGTTTGCAAAACCAGGCGTGGACACGTCTTCGCCGCACAGGGCGAGGGGAACCTCAGCGCGCGTCCGGAGCCGTGCGCCGTAGTCCGCAGGGTGGCGCCGTTACGGGTGAACGTCTGCAGAGCGTGCTGGTTGCCCGAGCCGTCGTCGAACACGCCGTCGCCGTCGGTGGAGTCGAAGCTGTACGTCGCCGCGAACGTCGAGTTTCCAGACTTGACACTAGGGGCGCGGAACGACACAAACCGCTTGTATGACTTGCCCTGCACGGTGGTGAAGTCGCCACCCGCACCGACCTGGTCGCGAATCGGATCGGCGGCGAGGGCTCGCACGCCCACTACACCGTTCGCGGCAGGCGCCCAGCCACTCAGGCTGCCGTTGGCGTCCACGGCGGCGAACTTGAATCGTGCGACGGCGCCTCCGGTGCACGCGCCCTGGGCACCGTTGCCGCCGGTGGTGCAGGCGTTGTCGAAGTGTCCACCGACGTAGGTCGTCCCGCCGAGCCGGGTGATCGCCTGGACGTCGCCGTCGAAGACCCGGGTCCAGCGCACCGCACCCTTGGTGCTGTACGCGACCGCCCGGCCACCCTGCCCCCCATGTCCGGCGTACACGCCGGTCGCATCAGCGGTCACGGCGAACACGGCGGAGCCCGGCTTGGGGCGGAAGCTACTGTCCAGAGTTCCCTTGCCGGTGTCGACGGCGCTGAGCCGCAGGGTCGAGCTGACCCCGTTGGTCTTGTGGAACCGCCCGCCCAGGTAAACCCGCGACCCGGTGACCGCCAGCGCGTAGACGGTGTCGTCCGTGCGCGCCGACCAGCTCGCCAGCGCACCCGACGACAGCGTGAACGCGGCCAGGTTGCCGCGCGTCTTGCCGTCGACCGCGGTGATCTGGCCGCCGACGAACAACCGGCCACTACCGACGGCGAGCGCATGCGGTCGGCCGGACACCGCATGCTTGAATCCGGTCACCTTTGCTGATCCGACGTTGATGCCGGCCAGGGCATCCCGCTTGGCACCGGAGATCGCGGTGAAATCTCCTGCCGCATACACCACGTCCCCGGCCACCGCCAACGCGCGAACCGTCTGGTCGGCGGACGGATTCCAGCTCAGCAGCGCACCTGTCCGCGCGTCGAATGCCGCCAACCGATTCCGCGTCACTTTCCGACCGGCAACGATCGCCGCCGTGAACGAACCGCCCACGAAAACTCGATCACCGGAATACGCCACCGCATACACCGAGCCGTTGAACGACGGTCCCGCCGCGGGCTTGTCCTCGACCGTCGCCGCCACGGCCACCCCGCCGGCCGCCAGCACGACACCGGCGGCGGCCAGAGTCGCTACTCGCCGTACCCACGTCCGATTCCTCAAGATCAGTGGTCTCATACCGGACATTAAAGATGATTCAGGCGCAGGGGTCCGACCACTAACCTCCACCTTTCGGCCAGAATCCCACGCTCTTTTTATGTCCCCTCAGGCGTTCGCCCGAAACGGCAGCAGAATTCAGGAAGGCGAGATCGCGCGCGTTTTGCATTGCGAGAAATCGAAATGCCAGAGTCATGCTCCGGCAATGGCGCTGCTTTGTCACACAACTGTCATGATGCCGGGGTGAAACGGTCATAGCGGCGGAACAGGATCGTTCTCAGAACCCCCGATCCACCCACCGGCGGTGTGCGGATGCACCGATGCGGGCGTCCGCACACGCTGCCGGATTCGCGCGAAGACGCCCCTACGGTGAAGGTCGGGTCGGCGGCGAGCTTGCGGAAGGCGACCAGGCCAGCCGGAGTGCTGCCCGGTCAGTGGACTCGCCACGCTTCTTCGCGCTGGCCTTGATGTGCTGGTACTGCCGTTCACACTTCGGGCTCGATCCTGCCGGCATGATGCACTCCTCTCACCAGCACCGCCCAGGGCCTCCGCTCGCCTGCGGTCGGGGCAGGAACAGCCGACCACAAGCGGCGGTTACGCTGGTTCAACCGCAACCCGAGGATGTGACTGCGAATGATCGATGTGCGGGAATTCGCCCGGCGGCTCAGCACCGTTGCAGCCGATGCGTATACCAGCGACGATGTCGTGGACCTAGCTACCGCTGCCGATGTTCGGATCAGCGCCGACCTCAAGATCGACGCCCAGCTGGCACAGCGCCTGCTGGACCGGATATCGCCCGCGTTGCCAGTCACCGCAGCGCAGATCGCAGCGTCGCAGTGGCCGCCGCCGCTGTCCTCCCGGCCGGCGGCTCCCTCCGTGTCGTTCTCCCATCCCGGAGCCGTCGACGCCCCGGCTGATCAGCGACCTCGACCCCGAGGTTCCCGGCCTGCGCGAAGCAGCCGGCGATCCAGCACTAGACGACCTGGCAGGTAAGTCCGGCGTCAGTGACTCTGCCCCCTGAACTGATGCGCTAGACGCCGCGCAGACAGGCCACATGATCGCCGGCCAGCGGATCACCCCATGTACAGAGACCGGCCGGAAGCTGGAACGAAACCCCGTCAGCAAGCTGCTGCTTCGGACGGTCTTCCTGATCGGTGACCAGAGACTCGGCGATGAATTCCTGGCGGTCGTCGTAGATCCACCGGTCCGGCTCAGTCGCTAACAGCACCGTCACGTGCACGTCATCGCCCTCATGCTGTGCGCTGGTGTGGTGTGGTCCCACCCGCCGCACACCGCGAGAGTGATCGCCACACCTGGTGCCCAGGGCCGAAAGCTAACATCCGCGCAGGCGGCGCCGATAGGACCGGACATGCCTCGCGTGCGGCTCGACCCGGTTCTGGGCTGCCTCCTCGCGGCCTCCGTGGTCCTGCTCGGCTGGTTGACGCTGGGCACCGGCACACCGCGCGCGATGGTCGTGGCCTGCTGGGCGGCGATGTCGATCGCGGATCTGGTCCTGTATCTGCTCGCCCGCCGCGTGTACCGCAAGGACGCCATGACCGCGGCACCGCAAAGATTCTGGCGGGCCGTCGCGGTCACCGGCCTGATCTTCGCCGCCGGCGACAGCTTCCAGCTCCTGCTCACCCTGCTCGATCCGGCGGTCCGGACGCTGGCGCCCAGCACCCTGCAGACGGTCTCGGCGATCGGCGGCGCGGCGTACCTGGTCTGCGTGACGATGTCCTATCCGAACGTCCTGGGCACCCGGCAGGCCCGGACACGCTTCTTCCTCGACGCCGCCACCATCATGACAGCGGTCGGTGTGGTCGCCTGGTGCCTGGTCACCCGACCCGCGTTGTCCGACGCCGGCCCGAACGCGTTCTTCACCGCCGTGGTGGGCTCCGGAGTGCTGCTGGTCGGCGTCTTCGCGGCGGCCAAACTCGGCCTCGGCGGCAACAGTCCGATGGTCGGCGCCGCCGCACTGCCGATGATCCTGGCCGCGGTCACCCAGGGCGTCGCGAACATCGTCGTGCCCAGCGATGGCAACGAGGCTCGGCTGCCCGTACACCTGTCGCTGTTGTTGGCACCGACGTTGCTGTTCGCGTTCGGGCCACGCATCCAGGAACTCCACGACCGCCACCAGACACCGGACCGCCGCCGGACCGATGCCCGGCGGTTCAGTCTCCTTCCGTACGTCGCCACCGCGGTCACCTTTGGCGTCTTCATCGCAGTCCTGTCCACCGGACTCGGCCCGTCGGCCTGGGGTGCGCTCGTGGGCCTGATCCTCAACGTGAGCCTGGTGATCGTCCGCCAGATCCTTGCACTACGCGAGAACGAGCACCTCCTCGACCGCCTGGACGAGAGCCTGCTGGAGATCACCCGGCGGGAGCGACGGCTCGAGTCGTTGTTGCGGCACTCCTCCGACGTCACGTCCGTCATCGACCGGGCGGGCCATCTTACGTACGCGAGTCCCGCTCTGCGGCGGATCCTCGGCCTGGACCCGGCCGCGGTGCTGGACCGGCCCGTCGTCGATCTTCTCCATCCTGACGACCGGAAAGCGATCCGGCCGCGCCTGGACCGACTCGGCGCCGAGGCAGGCGCGGTCATGTCCTTCCGGAGCCGGTGGCGCCACGCCGACGGCTCCTGGCGGTGGCTCGAAGTCACCGCCACCAACCTGACCGGCGAACCGGCGATCGGCGGCATCGTCGCCAACGCACACGACGTCACCGAGGCCCACGAACTCCAGGAGCAGCTGCGCCACCAGGCCACCCACGACCCCCTCACTGGGCTCGCCAACCGGCGCCTGTTCGCTGACCGCATGCGGGAAATCCAGCAGGAGGACGCCGCGGTGCTGCTCATCGACCTCGACGGCTTCAAGAGCATCAATGACACGTACGGCCACAGTGCCGGCGACCAGGTCCTCCTGCACGTCGCCGCCTGCCTGCGGATGGCGGCCCGGTCCGGCGAACTCGTCGCCCGGTTCGGCGGTGACGAGTTCGCGATCCTGGTCATGGGCGGCGACGAGCCCACCGCCCGGGGGATCGCGGATCGCTTCCTGGACCTGATCGCGGCACCGGCGGACATCGCCGGGCGGTCGCTTGCGGTTCGCGCCAGCATCGGCCTGGTGGTCGGCTCGGCCGCGGACCCCGACGCGCTGCTGCATTCCGCGGACATGCAGATGTACGCGCAGAAACAACACGCCAGGACCAAGGCAGCCGAGCCGGCAATCTGACCGACAGGCATCGGGTCGACATCGCAGCAATAAGGATCCGGCGCATCAAGAAGTTGATCTCGGTCACGCGGTTCGTATACCCAGTTGTAGGTATACGACGAGTAACCGGGTCGACGGCCACTACGGCTGCGTCACCATCTGCCCGTAGCGGTCGGCAGGGGCATGGGGGGCATGCCCCGTGGGCCGGCTCACGCACCGGGCCGGCCCACTCCTCAACGTCCAGCGGCCGACGTCACCTGCGGGTGGCGGCGGCCGCTGTTCTCATCCGTAGCCAGCGCCTGAGATCGATCATCACAATGTCGGGGCGGCGGGTCCGAACCGGCGCTGCTCGTTCGAGGTCAAGACAAGGACCTTGCACGAAGGAGCTCATGTTGACCACCCATCTCCACCCCACCGGCACCGACTATTGCTCACCGGCAACCCGTATCACTCGCTCGTTGCTCGGGTACGGCCTGATCGCCGGGCCGTTCTACGTGGTGGTGAGCCTGGCCCAGGCGCTGACCCGCGAGGGCTTTCGCCTGCACGAACATTCGTGGAGTCTGCTGGCGAACGGCAGCCTCGGCTGGATCCAGATCACCAACTTCATCGTCACCGGGCTGATGACCGGCGCCGCGGCCATCGGCCTGCGCCGCGCGATGCCGCTCGGCCGCGCCCGCCGGTGGGCACCCTGGCTGATCTTCGGGTACGGCACCAGCATGGTAGGCGCAGGAGTATTCACCGCTGACCCTGCGCGAGGCTTCCCGGCCGGGGCGGCCGAAGGCACCACCGTGAGCTGGCACGGCATGGCGCACCTGATGACCGGTGGCATCGGATTCCTCTGCCTCGTCACCGCGTGCCTGGTGCTCGGCTCGCATTTTGCCGATACCGGTCGCGCCGGTATGGCCTGGTATTCCCGCGTCACCGGAGTCGCCTTCCTGGCAGCGTTCGCCGGAATCGCCAGCGGTTCCCGCGGCCCTGCCACAGTCGTGTTCGTCGCCGCGGTCCTGCTCGTCTGGACTTGGCTAGCGGCCATCTGCCACCACTTCTACCGCGCGGCTTCCTGAGCCGATCACCCCGAACCGGGAGGATCCGATCATGCGATACCTGATGATTCTCAAGGCCGTTCCGCCCTCGACCGCACCCCCGGCGGAACTCATGGACGCAATCTTGAAACTGGGCGCCGACGCCACCGCCGCCGGGGTCCTGCTGGACACCGCAGGGCTGGCCCCCAGCGCCGCAGGCGCCAAGGTGTCCCTCACCGGCGGCCGATTGAGCGTGACCGACGGCCCGTTCGCCGAGGCGAAGGAAACAATCAGTTATGCCTTGTATGAGCTGCGCGACAAGCAGGAGGCCATCGAATGGGGGTCCCGGTTCCTGACCCTGCACCGGGACATGTGGCCCGGGTGGGAGGGTGACGCCGAGATTCTCAAAGTATTCGGCCCCGAGGACTTCGGCCCGCCTGCCTGACCGCAGCGGCCGTCCGGTGCGAGGATCGGTGGCTATGGCGCCCACCGATTCTCGCACCGTGGTGGCGACGGTTTGGCGCATGGAGTCGGCCCGGATCGTCGCTGCGTTGACCCGGCTGGTCCGCGACGTGGGGCTGGCCGAAGAACTTGCCCAGGACACCATAGTCATCGCACTCGAACAATGGCCGATTGCCGGCATACCAGAGCACCCGGCATCGTGGCTGATGGCGACCGCCAAGCACCGCGCGATCGACCTGCTGCGGCGGCAGAGCCGCTATGCGGAAAAACTGGCCGAGATCGGCCGGTCGGCACCGACTGCGGTGGACCCCGACATCGCTGCGGATCTGGACGACTACGTCGGTGACGACCTCCTGCGTCTGATCTTCACCACTTGCCATCCGATATTGCCCACCGAGTCGCGGGTAGCGCTGACCCTGCGGCTGCTAGGCGGGCTCACCACCGACGAGATCGCGCGGGCCTACCTCGTCCCGGAAGCGACCGTGGGCAAGCGGATCACCAGGGCCAAACGAACCCTTGCCGAGAAGAAGGTGCCGATCGAGCTGCCACCGCCGTCCGAGGCAGCGCCGCGGCTGGCGTCGGTCCTCGAGGTCATCTACCTCATCTTCAACGAGGGCTACTCGGCGACCGCCGGCGACGACTGGGTGCGCCCCGCGCTGTGCATGGAGGCCTTGCGGCTCGGCCGGGTCCTGGCCGGACTCGCCGCACAGGAACCCGAAGCGCAGGGACTGGTGGCGCTCATGGAACTTCAGGCATCTCGAATCCCCGCCCGCACCGCCGCCGACGGCACCCCCATCCTTTTGCAGGACCAGGACCGGCGGCGCTGGGACCGCCTGTCCATCCGGCGCGGACTCGACGCCCTCACCCGCGCCGAGGGCACCTTCGGACCGTACGCCCTGCAAGCGTCGATCGCCGCCTGCCACGCCCGAGCCGGCAGAGCCGAAGACACCGACTGGGAGCGGATCGCCGCACTGTACGAGGTCCTCGCCTACGTCGCACCGTCACCCATCGTGGACCTGAACCGTGCCGTGGCGATCAGCCACGCTGACGACCCGATTCGCGCCCTCGCCATCGTCGATGCCCTGGTTCTGCCGCACTACCCCCTCCTGCCGGCCGTCCGCGCCGACCTGCTCGCCAAACTCGGCCGCCCGACCGAAGCGCGGGAGGAGTTCCGCCGGGCCGCCGCAATGACCCGTAACACCCGCGAGCGAACCATCTTCGAAGCCCGCGCCGCCGAGCTGGACTGACGAAGCGAAATTAGGTCGCTCCGAGCCTGGAAGTCAGCGTCGGATCAGTTGGCCCCGAATCAGGTTGCCGGACTGCCCCACGTTTGACGAACGGCGAGATGCGTGGGGGTCGTCGTGCCGAGAGGTCCTCCACCCAGCCGAAGGCGAGGACCGCCAGGGCGAGCAGCGGCAGGGCAATGGCGAGGACTATCAGACAGGAGAGCAGGTCATCAGGACGTTTCAGCGTCACGATCGAGGGATCGACCACATATACGCCGACCGCAATAGCTGGCATGTGCCACAGATAGATCGAAACGGCCCGATTATTGATCATCGATACGAAGCCGTCGAGCGGCCGGCACCGAGCTAGCCAACCCATGGGTGGCGACCAGCGGAACAGCAGGAGCACGAAGCCGATTTGGAAGATGGAAAACGCAACAGGGTGTGCGGCCAAAAGGAACACACCGTCGACCGGATGCATGATCGCCCACGTCAGCGCACCACCGATAGCGGCGGTCCCTACGCCAATCACTACCGCTGGCCGCAGCTTACCGAGATCGCCGGCGCGGTGTGCTATTCCGAGCATCCAGCACGTTCCATAGGAGAGCAAATTTTGCAGGTGCCAGTAAGTGGGATAGTGGCTGATGCTGTCCCGCCAGCCAACGATGAGCAGCAGCCCCACGAGCGGCAGGAGAACCGTCGGAAGAGGCCACTTGCGGTAGAGGCGCAACAGCAGCGGCGTGAGAAGGACCAGCCAGAGGTACGTATTGAGATACCACAGCACCTCCAAGCCCAGTCGCTGCCCGAGATCGCTGTACGGTGGGAGCCCAGCCGGGAAGGCCCAGAACAGCATGTTCGGCCAGGCGGGTGCCTGCGTAGGCCACTGGAGGTCATTCGACCAGCCGAGTAAGAACATCAGCGGCACGATCACCAGGCCAAAAACCCAGAGAGCGGGCAGCAATCGGCGCAACCGGGTGAGGATCGCGCGCCGCGGTGAACGGTCCGCCGATGCGGCAGTCAGCGATCCACCGATGGCGAACATGAGGCCCATGGACGGAAAGGTTGCCTGCAGAATGTACGACCAGAAGGTGTGGAGCAGCACCACCCTGACGATCGCCGCCGCCCGCAGAGCGTCAAAATACCGATCACGAGCCCTCGTCGATTTCACCCTGAGCAACTTCCTGGTAACGGCACCCCATCCGGTGTTGCCGGCGAGGCAAGTCTCAGAGATCTTCGTAGATCGCATGGCGACACGGCTAACCCGATCGGCGTTACGTAGGTCACAGTGAGATAGCCACTCGCCGTGCAGGACCGCCCGACAGCCGTGGCCGCTTGTCGCCAAACGCCCACCGACGTTCACCGACCGCTGACCTCCGTCATCAGCGCAGCGCGGCGATACTCAGCGCGACGCAATCTGCCAACGTCGCACCCACTTCCACACCAGGCTGCCCGTCCCAGCCGCGGCCAGCCCCCACCACCAGCGGTGAACCGGCCGCGACAACCAAGTCCGGCAACACGTCGTGCGGGGCATGGCTCCACAACACCACAACAGCCGGACGAATCCGGCTCGCCACCTCCGCGAGCAAAGCCGCGTCCGGCACCGCGCCAAGATGAAGAGAGCCGACCCCCTGCTCGGCGAGAGCCGCAGCGAGAGCGTCCAAAGCCACCAAGTCCCTGCTGCGCGGCGGCGCAGCGAGCACTACCCGGACATCAGTGCCGGCCGGCGGACGTACCACAGCGGCGAACACCTCACTCAAACACCGGCCCAACACCCGCCGCGCCGCATCCCGCAACGGCTCAACCACCCGCGCACGACTCAAATGCACGAACGCCGGGGCCGCCAGCACATGCCACGTCGGCACCACGCCCCGCTCAGCCACCGCGGCAGCCAACGTCTCCCGCAAGGTCAGCACATCCAGACGCCGCGCCGCCCGAGCGATACCCCGCGCCGCCGAAGCGGTCGCGGGATCGCCCTCAGGCGCCGAACATCCGGAAAGATCCGCCCGGCGAGCCATCCGGGCCGCCTCCGCTGCGGGCATCCCCCGCGCGGTCAACCGGGCCATCGCCGCCAACACATCGAGATCGTCCGCGGTGTAACGACGATGCCGGCCGTGCTCATGCCCGCTCGGGCCCAAACCGTAACGCTGATGCCACGTCCGCAACGTCGTCGGCGCGACACCAAGCCGGCGCGCCACCGCGCCCGCACTCAACCCTGTCGGTTCCGGTCCAGCCTCGTCCGGACGAACGGCATCGTCGCCGTCGCCCACACAGAATTCCGCCTCGCGCACCGCCGACCCGCCCTCGAGGTCACCGACTACACCACGCGCGGACACGCGCAGGGCAGTGGCAGGTCTTCGGACTCGCGGGCACGACCGGAACCGATCCGATCTCCTACTGGCCGTCGCTTCCCAAGCCCCTCAAGGCCCAGTGCCGATGACGGCGGTCGTTCCAGCTCACCGCTGCGGGGCAGCCCCGGATTCCCACCGGGTTCCCTCTTACGACGCCACAACCTGAGGGCTGTGGCGAACCAGCTGCGCGGCTCAGCTTAGCGACGGACATCCCGGCGAGATGACCCGGCGGCATCCACACCGGGCAGCATCGCACGGGTGGCGTGCGAAGCGCGGGGCGGCGGCCGCACCGCCGACACTGCCTGTCGACCGAGCAGCCAGGACCTGACGATCCCCCCAAAGAGTTGCGAATCGGAGCGCGGCCGAGGGGTCCTGGAACGGCGGACCTCTGTCACCCATACGATGCAGTTGCCAGTTGCCGGCAATAAGGGGTGCAGTGATGCTGACAGCGGAGATCAAGCGGCGCTTCCTGGCGCACTTCGAGGCTAACGGCCACACGGTCGTGCCCTCGGCGCCCCTGCCCGCCATCGACGATCCGAACCTGCTGTTCATCAACGCGGGCATGGTCCAGTTCGTGCCGTTCTTCCTGGGCCAGCGCACCCCGACCTACCGGCGAGCCGTCAGCGTGCAGAAATGCATCCGGACGCCGGACATCGACGAGGTCGGCAAGACCAGCCGGCACGGCACGTTCTTCCAGATGAACGGCAACTTCTCCTTCGGCGACTACTTCAAGGCCGGCGCGATCCCCCTCGCCTGGGACCTGTCCACCAAGCCGGTCGCCGAGGGTGGCTTCGGGCTGGACCCCGAGCGGATCTGGGCCACGGTCTACCTGGACGACGACGAGGCCATCGACATCTGGCGACAGACCGGCATGCCCGCCGACCGGATCGTGCGCCGCGGCAAACGCGACAATTACTGGTCGATGGGCATCCCCGGCCCCGCTGGACCCTGCTCGGAGCTGTATTATGACCGTGGCCCCGCCTACGGTCCCGAAGGCGGCCCCGAGGTGGACGAGGACCGTTACCTGGAGTTCTGGAACCTGGTCTTCATGCAGGTCGAGATCGCTGACGTCGCATCGAAGGAGGACTTCCGGATCGTCGGTGACCTGCCCGCGCAGAACATCGACACCGGCATGGGCCTCGAACGGATGGCATCGATCCTGCAGGGCGTCGACAACCTGTACGAGATCGACGAGGTCCGCCCGATCCTGGCCAAGGCCGCCGAGTTGACCGGCAAGACCTACGGCAAGCAGTCGGGCCCGGCTGCCTCCGAAAGCCACCCCGACGATGTCCGACTCCGCGTGATCGCCGACCACGTCCGCACCTCGCTCATGCTGATCGGCGACGGCGTCACCCCGTCGAACGAAGGCCGCGGTTACGTGTTGCGCCGCATCATGCGCCGCGCGATCCGGTCCATGCGGCTGCTCGGCTGGCACGACAAGGCGTTGCCGGAGCTGCTGCCGATCGCACGCGACTGCATGGCCCCTTCTTACCCGGAACTCGCCACGGACTTCGACCGCATCGCGTCGGCGGCATACGGCGAGGAAGACACCTTCCTCTCCACGCTGCGCGCGGGCACCACCATTTTGGACACCGCTATCGCCGAGACCAAGCAGGCGGGCAAGACCCGGCTGGGCGGCGACAAGGCCTTTCAGCTGCATGACACGTACGGATTCCCGATCGATCTGACCCTGGAGATCGCCGCCGAGCAGGGCGTGCAGGTCGACGCCGACGGATTCCGGGCGTTGATGGCCGAGCAGCGCGAACGCGCGAAGGCGGATGCGAAGGCCCGCAAGACCGGCCACGCCGACCTGTCCGCCTACCGCACGGTGCTCGACGCGTCCGGACCGACCGAGTGGCTGGCCTACGAATGCCTGGAAACCGAGTCGAAGATCGTCGCGATCTGGGCGGGCGGCCAGCCCGCCGGTGCGGCGCAGGCCGGGGAAATCGTCACTGTCGCTCTGGACCGTACGCCGTTCTACGCGGAATCCGGCGGCCAGGACTCCGACGCGGGCCTGCTCACCGGCCCCAACCTCAGGGCCGAGATCATCGACGTGCAACGGCCGGTCAAAGGCCTGATCGCGCATACCGTACGGGTCCTCGACGGTGGCCTCGCCGTCGGCGACAACGTGCGGGCGATGGTCGACCCGGACTGGCGCACAGGAGCCCGGCAGGCGCACTCCGGCACCCACGTGGTGCACGCGGCGCTGCGGCAGGTGCTCGGCCCGACCGCCTTGCAGTCCGGCTCCTACAACCGGCCCGGCTATCTACGCCTCGACTTCGCCTGGCGCGGCGGCCTGTCCGACAGCGCCCGCAGCGAGGTGGAAGAGGTCGCCAACCTGGCCATCCGCCGGGACCTGCCCGTCGGCGTGCGCTACCTGTCCCTGGAGCAGGCCCGCGCCGCGGGCGCGCTCGCCTTGTTCGGCGAGACCTACGACGAGACCGTACGCGTGGTCGAGATCGGCGGCGACTGGTCGCGGGAACTGTGCGGTGGCACCCACGTGGACCGGTCCGCGCAGATTGGGTCGCTCGCGGTCACCGGCGAGTCGTCCGTCGGTGCCGGGCAGCGCCGCATCGAGGCAGTCACCGGCATCGAGGCGTTCCGCTACCTGGCCCGCGAACGTGACCTGGTCGGCCGGCTCGCCGCGCAGCTCAAAGCCCGCCCCGAGGAACTCCCGGACCGGGTCGCCGCCCTGCTGAACCGCATGAAGCAGGTCGAACGTGAGGCCGCCGACCTGCGCAACCGCCTGGTCGACCTGGACGCGGAGCTCTACGCCGATCAGGCCGTCGACGTCGACGGCATCGCCTACGTCGGCGTCACCAGCACCGGAGACGGCAAGAGCCTGGCCGAGAAGGTCCGCCAGCGGCTCGGTAACCGGCCCGCCGTGATCGGTGTGGTCGCCGGGTCAGGCATCGTCGTGGCCGTCAACCCCGCCGGTATCGAGCGCGGCCTGTCCGCCAGCAATCTGATCAAGGTGCTCCTAGCCGGCCGAGGCGGCGGCAATGACGCCTTCGCCCAGGGCAAGGCTGTCGGTGACCCGGCGGAACTGCTCACTCGGCTGCGAGACCTGACCGCCGCGAAATGACGGCCGACGCGGCGCCGCTGCTGGCCGGGATGCAACACGCGCTAGGTGTTCTGTCCACGGACGTTGGTAACGCGTCGGAAGTCCTGACACGGTGAGGACCTCCGGGTGAGGTGGAGCTTGTCGAGAGTTCCGTTTCACCCG